>WRFN01000001.1 GCA_009778785.1 Betaproteobacteria bacterium
GGGGGGTGGGGTGGGGGGGTGTGTGTTTGTTTAAGTTACCCTTTTCTTTTACCAACTCCGAAGGCGGTCTTGCTGCCATGAAGGCGGTGTATCAGGAGATGCTGGAAATTGGCGGCTATCCTGAACACGTGATGAAAGGCCAAAAAGAACTGATTGAATCTTACGGGGATAGCTACCAGAAATTTCGGGCTGGATATTACGAGAAAGCTCGACGAGAAATAGAACAAAGAAAGAGACAGTAAAAAGGAAATCAATAGAAAGGCAATAAAATGATTACGACGAAAACCATTACGGTCACGATTCTGGCGTTATTATTAACATTTCTTTCCTCATACTCACATAGTTATGAGGTTTCGACGCATGGAGCGTTGGTTCGTGAAGCTTATAGCCAGTCAACATTACCCGACAAACAGGAAACGGTGCCTGTCGGCCCTCCGTCAATAAAATCTGGCGTATTGACGCGCCTTGGATTTAGTGGCAGTAGCAATCTTGGTAATTTTTACATTGACATGAGTCCAAGCGATGGTTCAGCAACGGTGAGATTTAACAATTATGGCTTTGGAGGAGGAACTGGTGATGTAGATTACACACAGAATAAATTCAAAGCAGCAAATAAACGTTTAGATAACCCTAATTCGATTACAATACAATCCCCCGAAGGCTGGCTGATGGTCGGTTCGATCCGCGAAGATGACGTAGCGTACGATAAGGGTGTTGATAAAGAAGAAAACTCTCCGCAAGATGATCCGCAAGGCGCCTTCACTCGGGTTTACAATCATTTTTACGATCCTTATCAGAATGGCCGCCCGATGCAAGGCGGCCCCATCTCCGGTGTGGCCGCGCCGGATTGGGCAATCGACGGCAAAGGATTATTGGGCAAAGAAAACCGTTTCTCGATCAAGAATGCGCGCGAAGCGCTGTTTCGAGCGACGACATTGCGAACACTGGTCAATGGACAATTACAGCCATTAGATCCCCCGAGCCCTCCTTGGGGATCGGGGATTAGCGCTTTAAACTTGACCAGCGACCAAGACATCGCGATGGCCTATTGGGCAACGGTATTCCGCGCATTGGGCGATGCGGCGCATCTGCTGGAAGATATGGCGCAACCGCAGCATACGCGAAACGATTGGCATGCTGGATCAGGGTGCATCGTTTCGGATAATGCCTGTATTGCCGGGCAAGCCAGTTTTTATGAGAAATATATTGAAGCAAAAGTAACTGGCGCGCCTAGCTTTAAACTTACGACGCAACAGCGACCGGGGCAGCCGACCAAAGGAGAAGATATTATGCTGTCTCCCGATCTTCCTGCGCCGAACTATGATGCAAATCTACCCTATCCGATCCCCCGCTTCAACGGTTTTATGAATTACTACACTGGGGGTATTAACAATGACAGCTATACCGCCACGGGGCTGGCCAACTACAGCAATATGGGCTTTTACAGCGCCGGAACGAATTTAAATACGGTTACGCATCACGCGCTTCCTCCTAACAGCTTGGATGACCCGATTTCGCCTACTAAACTTACTCTTTCTGCTTTGACGGGTGATGTGCGGGATATACATGGAGACCTCGTCCCCATTGACGACAGCACGCCGCTAGCACTGTTGCTTTATCCAGTGAAGGATAACTTGACAGGCGAAACGGCTCCTAATGTTCGCTTGTCTTCATACAGCGTTTTCGATAAATTTTTGCTCAACAAAGGAAAGGAGCCGGTTTATTCACTCAACCATTACAACTACGATGCTCAGGCCGACTTGCTTCTTCCTCGCGCTGTGGCGTACACCGCCGGGCTGATCGACTATTTCTTTCGTGGAAACATGGAAATCAGCTTGCCAGAGGAAGGCATTTACGGTCTTGTTGATCACGGTAATTTTGCGCCGCCGAATAAGACTGATCCGATCCAAGACTTCAAAGGATTCAACAAGATCAAGTTGAAACTTAAGAACACCTCCGGTTTCACCGACGGTTTGGGAACTCCCCACTATCAGGATGCAATGGGCGAGGGGGTTTTGGTAGCGTCGATCTGGTTTTACCGAAACAAGGATTACACCGATAATCTGGACGGGGAACTTCCGGCGGGAGCCACCGAAGCAGATTATCTTGCCAAAAGAACAACTGAGATGGAAGTTGTCACTTCCGATCCGCTTGATCTGAACAGCCTCGCGTTTGGTGAAGAAGCCGAGTTCACGTTCAATTTTTCGCCTGACCCGTCCACCGGTCTTCCCCGTGAATTGCCGATCAATGCTTGGGAACCGAAGCTTTTCGTGACTTTCCGCGGAAAATTCGGAGACGAGGCAGACGCAGTGGTCGTTTCAGAAAAACAGATTTCCTCTCCTGTCTTTTTCACGGTATTCAACCGAATCGATTTGCTCAGCTACTTTGGCACTTGTTATACCGAGGATCAGATTAATGCGGACTTGGCTCTATGGTCATCTTTAAGAGCAGAATGCAATACTTTATCCTCTGTTTATGGAACCCTTGCCGGAGCATGTAAAAACCTGGGAATCAACGCTTGGGTATTCTTTGGTGATCTTGATCAATCTATCGGTGACGGTATGGTAAGAGTTCATTGGTGGGCTGCTCCCAATATGCATACCTTTACTACAGGGCTTTGGTGGTTTGAAGGAGGGCTGTTAACACCCAACTTCGGGAGACTTGCTTTTCTGGTGGACGACAAAAAAACCAGCTTGATAACAGATGCATATAACTGGGATTTGGGGGGCTTGGCATCCACGAGGAATAACCTCCCTCTTAAAGGCAATTCCTCTGCTGCTGATCGCTATAAAACAATCGACTATGAAAATAAGGTTACTGAAAAATACTTTCGTTTTAACAACTACAGAGGGGTCAAATTCTATGACGGTGCGTATTATGTCTTGAATGCTAACCCCTCAGGAATATCAGATAGCTACCCGCCTAGTATAGGATGCCCCAACGGCTATTTGGGAGGGACTGCTGACCCCGCTTTACCCAATTTTGTAGGCGATCAAGAACGTTATCCGGTACCGGCAACAACGATCACAGGATGGTAAATCTCCGTTAAGCGTGGCAGGGCTGAACACGCTCCGATACCGACGACGGTGATACAAGGATGGGATGATTCCGGGCCGTAACCTTCGGGGAACGGTCAAGAGGTAATTAAACACCGTACCGTTTTTTGCATGAGAAACGGTGCGGTGTTGTTTTAATAGACGCTCGCCGGTGTGAGCAAAACGAACTTGGCGCCAGATAGCGGCAATCTTGATCTCAATGGAACGCATGCTCCCGTTGCCGGATCAAGTGATTACGGGCGCTGGAATACGCAAAAATATCAAACCAAGCGCTGGGCGGATGAGGCCGAAGGCCGCCATCCGCCATTGCCCTAAGCCTCACTCAAACAGCGCCGTGGACAAATACCTCTCGCCCGTGTCCGGGAGGATCACCACGATGTTTTTCCCCTTGTTTTCCGGGCGCAAGGCAATCTGGGCGGCCGCCCAGACGGCGGCGCCGGCGGAGATGCCGATAAGCAAGCCTTCCGTGCGGGCGATCTCGCGGCCGGCCTGAAAAGCATCTTCGCTTTTGACGGAGATCACTTCATCGTAGATTTTCGTGTTCAGCACGTCCGGCACGAAACCGGCGCCGATGCCTTGAATCTTGTGCGGGCCGGCGCGCCCTTCCGACAAGATGGGCGAATCGGTCGGTTCGACCGCCACGACTTTTACGCCGGGGTTTCTGGATTTCAAATACTCTCCCGTACCGGTGATTGTGCCGCCCGTGCCGATGCCGGCGACGAAGAAATCGATTTTGCCGTCGGTATCTTGCCAGATTTCGGGGCCGGTCGTTTCCCGATGAACTTTGGGGTTGGCCGGGTTGACGAACTGGCCGGGGATAAAGGAATTCGGCGTGGCGGCGGCCAGTTCCTCCGCCTTGGCGATTGCGCCCTTCATTCCTTTCGCGCCCTCGGTCAGCACCAGTTCCGCGCCGTAAGCGGCGAGGAGTTTGCGACGTTCGACGCTCATCGTTTCCGGCATGGTGAGGATGATGCGGTAACCGCGTGCCGCCGCGACGGAGGCCAGCCCGATGCCGGTGTTGCCGCTGGTCGGCTCGATAATGACGGCGCCGGGTTTGAGTTTCCCGCTTTTTTCCGCGTCGTCGATCATGGCCAGTGCGATACGATCCTTGACGCTGCCGGCCGGATTAAAATACTCCAGCTTGCCGATGATTGCGGCATTCAGGTTGAGTTTTTTCGCGTACCCGTTCAGGCGGAGCAGGGGCGTTTTTCCGATAAGCTCGGTCAGGCTGTTGGCGACACTTGACATTTTCCGATCTCCTCTTATGATGTCAATAAACACATATATGTTTTATATTCAATGATGGGCATCCTACCTTTTGATGGATACAATGTCAACATGAGTTTTTTGGAGCAAGGATATTTTTCAAGATGAAACCGGAAACAGCCTGTGTTCATGCCATTCGCAATACCGCCCACTCCACGGGGGCGGTGGCCGTGCCGATTTACCAGTCGGCCACCTTTTCTCACCCGGCTTTTGGGCAAAGCACCGGGTACGATTACACCCGCGCGACCAATCCGACGCGGGAGCATGTCGAGAAACTGCTCGCCGCGCTCGAAGGCGGCGCGGACGCGCTGGCGTTTTCGAGCGGGATGGCGGCGATAGCAACATTGATGGAGCTGTTCGCTCCCGGCGATGAAATCGTCGCCGCCGAAGATTTGTATGGGGGTTCCATCCGGCTGTTTGAACATGTTTCTCGAAAAAACGGTTTGATCGTGCGTTATGTCGATACTTCCGACCTGGCGGCGGTACGCGCGGCGATGGGCGAGCGGACAAAAGCCGTCTTCACGGAAAGTCCGACCAATCCCATGATGAAGGTGAGCGATATTGCCGGGATCAGGAAACTCATCGGCAGCAAGAAAGTTCTTCTGATCATGGACAATACTTTTCTGACGCCGTATTTCTGCAATCCGATTGCGCTGGGCGCGGATGTCGTCATTCACAGCGGCACGAAATACCTCGCTGGCCACAACGATACGCTGGCCGGTTTCATTGTGCTGAAATCGGCGGAGATTGCCGAGAAGCTTCGCTTTCTCCAGAAAACCATCGGCGGCGTGTTGTCGCCGTTTGATGCTTTTCTCGTGACGCGCGGAATCAAAACGCTGGCCATCCGGATGGAGAAGTCGCAAGAGAACGCGATAAAAGTAGCGCGTTGGTTGCTGAAACAACCGAAAGTGACGGCGGTGCACTATGTCGGCTTGCCCGACCATCCCGCCTTTGCGTTGTCGCAACGACAAGCGCGCGGCTTCGGCTCGATGATCAGTTTTTCGGTGGACAACGTGGAAACCGTGAGTACCCTTTTGAATCGCACGAAGTTGATCCTCTTCGCCGAAAGCCTCGGCGGCGTGGAAACCTTGATCACTTATCCGATCACGCAAACGCACGCCGATGTTCCCGAAGAGGAACGCTTGGCGCGCGGGATCAACGAGAAACTGCTTCGGCTCTCGGTCGGAATCGAAGCCGCCGAAGATATTATCGAAGACTTGGAAGGGGCGATGAAATGAAATACGATTTCGATACCGTCGTTGATCATCGTGGCACCAACTCGTTGAAACATGATTTCGCTCGCGAGCGCGGCAAGCCCGAAGGCTTGTTGCCGTTGTGGGTCGCCGATATGGATTTTCCCACCGCGCCGGAAATTCTGGCGGACATTCAAAAGCGCGTTGCCCACGGCGTTATCGGCTACACCGAACCGAAAGGCGATTACTACGACGCGCTGCTGGGCTGGTATGAATCGCGTTTCGGCTATCGCGCCTCGCGGCTCGATGTCGTCAAAACGCCCGGCGTTGTTTTCGCTCTCGCTCAAGCCATCAGAGCTTTCACCGAACCGGGCGAAGCCGTGATGATACAAACGCCGGTTTACTATCCGTTTTATGAAATCATTCGCGAAAACGGTCGAACGCTGGTTTCTAACCCTCTTGTCTATAAAGAGGGAAAATACACCATCGACCTCGACGATTTTGAACGCCAAATAACGAGCCACGGCGTCAAACTTTTCATCCTGTGCAGTCCGCACAATCCGGTGGGGCGAGTGTGGACGCCTAACGAACTGGCGGGCATGAACGAAATATGTGAGCGGCGCGGCGTCATCGTCGTTTCCGATGAAATTCATGGTGATCTCGTTTGGCCGGGGCACACCCATACCTGCTTCGGCACCCTGAACGAAAACGCCATCGTCGCCACCGCACCCAGCAAAACCTTCAATCTGGCAGGGTTGCAAACCTCCAACCTCTTTGTAAAAAACGCTGACCTTCGCAGCAGACTGAAAGCCGAAATCAGTCGAAGCGGTTACGGCCAGTTGAACACCTTGGGGCTGGTTGCTTGCCAAAGCGCCTACACCAAAGGCAGCGCCTGGCTGGAGGAAGTGAAAACCTATCTCGCGCAGAACATTCGTTTGACGCGCGAGTTTCTGGCGACGCGCTTGCCGAAAATCCGACTCGTCAAACCGGAAGGAACGTATTTGCTGTGGCTTGATTTTTCAGCGTATGAACTCACACAAAAAGAACTGGATCGTCGCGTCACCGAAGGCGCCCAACTCTGGTTGAACAGCGGAACCACCTTCGGGCAAGACGGCGAAGGCTTTCAACGCATGAACATCGCTTGTCCGCGCGCGACGCTGACCGTGGCGTTGAACCGACTGGAAAAAGAATTCAGCTAAAGGCAAAACAACATGCGACTATCGGCAAAAGGGCGCTATGCTCTCGCCGCGTTGATCGAAATCGCGCGGCAAACACAAAAAGGCGAAATCGTCTCGGTTCTCAGTATTTCCGAAAAACTGGGAATCTCAAAAATTTACCTTGAACAAGTTGCCACCTCGTTGAAAAAAAGCGGCATCATCCAATCTACCAAAGGCGCGCGAGGCGGCTACCAACTCGCGCAAGAAGCGCGCGCGATCACCGTGCTGGACGTGCTTGCCGCCGTTGAAAACACCTTGATGGAAAAATCGGATGAAACCGTTTCCGAACAATCGCCTTCCATAGAAGCGGCAATGAGAGAATTAGTGTTCAACAAACTGGATCGAGCGGTTGAAACCTGCTTATCCGGCGTCACGATCCAAGACCTGCTGGAATACGCCGACCGACAAAACAGCGAACAAGCGTTCATGCTTAACATGTGATGGACGCGATATTATCCTTTCCTCTCCCGTTTGTAGAAGCGGGAGCCCGAAGGGCAGGAGAGGGCGTAGGTTGGCGGTGAGCGCAGCGAGCCCCAACGGGTCGGTGTTTCCATTAAGGGCGCTTCACGAAGCGCCCCTACGAATTTTCCAGTCGTAGGGGCGGCATCCTGCCGTCCACAAAAGAAGCAATCCAGCCCTTATAAACTCATCGGTGACGCCCGACGTTCAACGTCGAACATTCCGCATCCCCGATCAATTCCTCCAACACCGTACCGGCGCAAGCCCCACAAGCACGGCACCAATCCGCGAAAAACAGCAAATCCACATAGGCATCGCCCCGCTCGATCTTGGAGATGAACGGCTGCCCCACGCCCAGCCGATCCGCCAACTGCACTTGCGACAGTCCTGCATGCTTGCGTAATTGTGTCAACTCGGTTTGCAAAGCTCGGTAGCGCTGGTGATGAATAGACAACAAAGCCATCTCAGAATGCTGTAGTCCGTTTAGGAATATTCCAGTTCAGACTATTCTGTGCTACGCTTTGATCTAATCAGCTTGCGCAGGAATGACAATGTCTAGGGATGCCAAGCAATGACAACGCGAAAAACACGTGGGAATCATGAATGATAGGAACTCCAAGAAACTGTACTTTCGGTTGTTCAGTACTAGTGTGATTTGCCTTGGGGTTCCGATGTTCATGAAGCCTGAAAAGTTAACGTTTTACGCGGGACGCTTTGAATTTTTTCTAACCTTCTTAACTAATCAGGAAGTAATAGCGATCATGTCTGACACCTTTGATTCTAATTCCAACTACCCCCCTCAAGGTTATAGGCCACAGCCTGTGCCGTATGGGCAACCACAACTTGGTGGATACGGGCAACCGCCGGGCGTCACCCAGCCCCCAGCTAAAAAAGCACCAGTTAAAGCAATGTGGATCGTATTGATTCTAGCGTGGATATTTTTCCTACTACCGTTGCCAGGAACAGGGCTTTTCATTGCGTGTCCGCTCAATCTGGCTGCTTTAATTTTGGCGATTATCTGTCTTACTAGAAGTAATGTGGCTCAAGGAGTCATTGGGCTCGTCGGGGCGCTGGTTATATCTACGGTGCTGTTTTTTGTTGGTGGTGCGGCAGCGGTAGGCTCGGCGATGCACGATATGGATAAACCTTCAATCTCATCTCCGGCTCGGCCATCAAGGTGAAATTAATATAAATGGAGAAGAACATGTCAGATACCTCAGCTTCCAATTCCGATCAAGCCCTTCAAAGGCAAGGGCAGTCAATTCTATCTGGGCAGTCAGGGAACGAGCAGACTCAACAGGCTCCGCAGCCAGCTCCGTATGGACAATCGCAACCTAGTGGATATGGGCAGACTCAACAGGCTCCGCAGCCAGTTCCGTATGGACAACCGCAATCCGGTGGATATGGGCAGGCTCAACAGGCTCCGCAGCCAGCTCCGTATGGACAACCGCAAACCGGTGGATATGGGCAGGCTCAACAGGCTCCGCAGCCAGCTCCGTATGGACAACCGCAACACGGTGGGTACGGCCAGGTTCAACAGCCGCCACAGTTTGCTTCTCCCTATGGGCAGCCGCCAAATGTTGCTCAACCATACATGGCTCAGCCCATGCAGCCGCCGCTACTACTGATTCCTGGGCAAGTGGTGCAAACTCCATATGGGGCGTTCATGGTGGGGAACAAGTCAAAAACGACTGCCGGTCTGTTAGGGATACTCTTGGGAGGATTTGGGGCAGGCCAGTTTTACCGTGGAAATACCGGTTTGGGGGTCGCGCAACTGATAGTGTCAATCGTGACACTTGGGTTTGGCGCTCTATGGGGGTTCATAGAAGGAATCATTGTTTTGACCGCCAAGCCTGGATCTCCTTCTTCTTTGGATTCTAACCGTCAGATTATGGCGTGATTGACGACGAAGACGCGCGAAAGTCTCATTCTTACCAAGCTTAAGGAAGGAGTAAATTTGTCAATTAGAAATCTGGGCTTGTTAAAGTTTTTCCGTATCATTACGATTGTGGTATTGGTTCTTGCTACGTTTGTTCCATTCGCGTGTGTAGCACAACCACAACCTACACATGTAACGCTTGCGGGGCTTGCTTTTGCTGGTGACGCGGCTACGCTTGATCAGCGATTTCCTTATTCGCGACGCTACGAAAACGCGCTCGCCAAGTCGGGGCAAAACGCTTACGGCATGATTAAGGCTGCAGTGGCTCAATCACCTTCGGAAGGTTTGCAGGTTACAACCGAACAGATTGATGAACTCAAAGGGCGTGATCAGGCTCTCGTGACCTCGCTGGTCGTGAGTTCGGAAATTGTTTCGGTTGAGACTTTTGGAAAACTGCACAAACTATTCGTCCTGATCCGTGGGCAAGTGCTGTTTTTTGATTTCAAGTCAATGGCTATCGTGCGATCATACCCACTGAGTTTCGCCTACATTGATGTTTTCGATCACAATCCGACCGACGAAGAAATATTGGCTCGCGTACGGAATGTTTACGAAGGCGCAGGCGGCAAACCGGGTATTTTCGCTCGTTATGCCTCAGCGCTTGCTAATGCGTCGATACCAACCGGAGTACCGCGTTTTATCAAAGTGGCTAAGATTAGCATGACATCCGAAACGATCGCTGCGCTTCCTGCGTATCTGAAGAGCGCGCCAGGGGTTGCCGAGACGTGGGCTGCGGATATGGTCGGAGAAGCCATCTCAACACGAGTTGGTGTGCCGATCGTTCCTTATATTCAAGGCTATGCTATCGGTGGTGTGATGCCCCTTCGTGTTTCCGACGGGACGGTATTTTCGCTGACACTACCCAAGCCCGATTACGAGGTCTCAGTTGACTTTCTTGGCTTCAAAAAAGTCAAGTTCGGCGAGACTGCCGCGGGCACGAGCTATGTGTACGGTTCATTCGCCAACATCAAGATCGAAGAGCCTCTTTCAGGGACTGTTTACATGAATGCGTCGATCAAGAATGGCGAAGTTAAAGCTGTGCCGGCTACTCAGATCTACGTCGATGATTTTCCGGCGTATTACGATTCTCTTAACGGAATGTTTCACAAACTTTCGGATGCCATAGCAGGCAAGGGAAATACATGGGTGAAGTCGGCCTCGACCGCGCCCGATATTGAAGCTCAAATCCTTAAAACCAAACAACTTCTCGACCTATGCAAATAATTCGCTTACTCCTTATCGTGGCTTTGGCCACCTTTACACTTGCGGCAGGAGCGCAAGTCCAACAATCCCGTGGCAAAGCTTCGGTAAGCTATGAAGGGCCATCCGCTAGTGCTGACGACAAAGCTCGCGCTATGCAGGCTGCGCAGCTCAAGGCAGTAGAGTTCTATTATGCCGAAGCAGGCGAATCGGAATCTGAGAATTTTGACGCCGTACGCGACAAAATACTTGCTAACCCGGATCGCTATATTCTTGAATCAACCGTTCTCGCGGAAGAGGACAATCCAGATAAAAAGCAATACACCACAACTGTTCGCATCTCGTTAAATGTTGCAAGTCTGCGCAATCTTGTCAAGGCAAACTCTGCTGTAGCCAAAGTCGGGGCAGGAGAAAAGTCGCCACTGGCTTTTGTCTTCGTATCTCGGCAAGTCGCTTCGGTGAAATCTTTCGATGATCGCGTGTACAAGCGAGTGGACGAATCCGTTAAAGGAAGTGTTAGCGAAACGACAGCGCAAAGTGGTGTGGAAGGGGAGTCGTTGCGTGGTGGCCAGATTAGAACTAACGCTGCTACTGCTGCCAGGACGGACGCAGCTGCAGCCCGATCCCAAACTATTGAGACCGGGGGAAGCACGGTGAAGCGCGCCAGCGAGACGACTTATCGTTTGATCCCAAGTGCCAATCTTAACCAAGTATTCAGCTCAACATTTACGCGTGCGGGTTTCAGCGTCAAGGACGCAGCGTTCATAGAACCGCTGACTGGAGGTAAGTTCAAGGTGTCTGACGTAGAGGCTGATTATCAATCGGGTAACGATCTTAAGCCCGCAACACTGCAATCCATTGCCTCAGGTATGCGTATTGCCCATATCCCCTATGTTGCTCTGGGGACATTGGATGTTGGCTCGGTCGACAAGGATCCTGCGACGGGCCTCGTGCGAGTATCTGTGACCGTTAATGCCAAAATCTATGATATGACTCAGACCATCCCGGACACGAAAGCATCCGTGGGCCCAATTCAGTACTCTGGTGTCGGTCCCTCCGAAGATGAGGCGCGCGGAAACGCCCTTAAGCTGGCAGCCAACAATGCAGCGCGCGAGCTTACGAGCCAGATTACGACGCAGGGCGTACAGTGATTTCTCGATAACTCTTTTCTCTTGAATGCTAGAAACGGACGGTTTTTCAGACATGTACAAGATTGTTTTTTCCTTTGTAGTTACAGTATTCCTTACGCTCGCGCTGACAGGGACGGGCTGTGCTCAGTTTTCATTTAAGTCGATCCAAGGAACTGTTCAGAATGCAGTGAACACAGTAAAAGGAGGAGGTTCAACACCGACCGTTGATCTCGGAACTCAACAAGATGATCTTGTAAACGGTTATGTTGCAGCCAACAAGGATGTGTTGAACGCGAACGCTAAAATGGCCGAAGCGCTGGGACTCAAGGTCGAAGCTGCTACCGCGAAAGCGACGGCAGAGGCACTGACCGAAGGAGCCACCAAGGATAGTCTGGAGACATCGAACAAGATGGTGTCGGCTTCGACAGATGCCGTAGCAGAAGAATTGGCCAAGCAGCCGGCCCTAGATGCTGAGTCAAAGGCTATCTTCGCGGATGGCTTGGCGAATCTGGGTCTTGGCGTGACAAAGTACGTGAGCGTAGGCAAAAAAGTCAATGGCATGAGCGCGAGCCTATCGAGTGCTTCTCCTATGATGTTGTCCAAGCTTCAGCCGGCGGTTTATGTCGTAACGAATTTTCCCGGCTCCATGAACAATGTGACTACGGCCCTGAGGAATGCGGTTTCGTATGCTCAGAGCCATGATATTCCGGTGCCAGCAGACGCCACACAAGCTTTAGCGGCGCTCTAATTTCTAATTCAAACCGAAGAAAGGCGACCCATGCGGTATTTACATTTTTTCTATGTGCTTGCAGTTGTTGCTACTGTCGTATTAGTTGGTTGTGGTAAGCAGGAAACGCCATCTGCTACCGTGGGAACCAATGCAGCACCCCCAGTGCCTGATGTGGGCAAGGTTGTTAATGAGAAGACAACGGCTCAGGGGTTTGGCGCGACGGCTGGTGAAGCAGTTGCCGACGCGATGAAAATGGCCATCCTGCAGGTCAATGGTGCGACTGTTCAGGCATCAACTGTCTCGGCCAAGTACGGGCTGGATGTCAGTCTTGACCGGGATACAGCCTCCTTGCGCGCTAGTGAATTTGCCGAGGTCGTCAAGCAACGCTCGGGTGGTGTGATACAGAACTTCAGGATGGTCGATTTGCAGGAGCCGTCGGCGTTTGGAGGCAAACGCTACAAGGTGACCATTGAGGCGCAAATCGCCAAGTTCAATCCGTCAACGGATATGCAGAAGATCAAGGTGATCATTGGACCTATTCACTTTGATAGTGTGAGCCTACCAATGGGAGATCGCTCAGTGTCAGCTACAGAAGTCGAGGCGACACTTCGGCAACGTATTAGCGATGCGCTGGTTCAGACGGGGCGCTTCGCTATACTTGATCGGGAATTCAGCCCTGAAATCGAGCGAGAGCTAGACATGATTTCATCAGGCCAAGCTCCCAGTGCCGAACTTGCAAAGTTGTCACAGGCTGCAAGTGCAGATCTTGTATGGAGTGCACGCGCAAGTAGTTTTGCTTACAACCGATATGCTCGGCAGTTGAAAACCAGCGATCGCCAACTTGTAAGTTATTCGGGTGGCTGGGTCATTTCCGAGAAGTTGGTGAATGTGGCAACTCGTCAAGTTGTCGCGTCGGATTCATTGCGTGGTCAGGCGCCGTCGATAGCTCCTACCACGCTAAGCCAAGGTGTCGATTCGTCAATGATTTTGGAAGGCATGAGCACGGATGTTGTGAATCAAGTGGTAGCCTCGGTTCTGAGGCGAACTTTTCCGGTAACAGTGGTTGCGCTTGACGGGACGAACGCGGTTCTTAGTCAAGGCGGTCAGGCTCTGAAAGAAGGCGCACGCTACGCGATGGTGACGATGGGTGCTGAGATGAAAGACCCCCAGACAGGTCAAAGCCTCGGGCGCATCGAAACGCCCTGTTGCGAGTTGGTGGTGGAACGTGTGACGCCTAATTTGTCGTATGGGCGGCTGGAGAATATCCGCTCGAACCTTGAACAATTACCGACCGGTGGATTGCAATTGCGCGAGCAATTGGCGGAGGCGAGCACTGTGGTTAAGGCTTCGTCAGGGGATAGTGCTGTTGCTGAAGACGCAGACGCATTTAAGGAGAGCCCATCGCCGAAACCAGAAGCTACAACAAAAGCAGATGCTTCTGTACCGAAGGTTGCTCAGCCAAAGAAGCTTTCAACGACTCAACAACATCCCGCCGCGGCGAGTAAGGATGATGATAAGTGGTAGAGTGAAATCGTGGTTAGATGAAAATTAGGGACCATGTATCATTATTCCGTAAAAACGGTAGCCACTTCGAAAATACTTGGCATGGTTGTGTTTCAGGCATGTCCGTGTTAAGAATCTTCAAATTTGAGTCGATTGTCGAATGGCTCATGTTTCCCGTTCATGGCGGCATTCTAAAAGGATAAAAATGTCAGCTTCTCTTGCTTCACTGATCTTTCTTGGATGCGTCAACACACAAATTTTCGACGACAATCACAAAGTGATTTACGACGTGAGATGCGAAAGCAACGTCACCGTTATCTACAATCACAGCAATCAGGAAAAATTGTATGTGGTGAAAGATGAGGGGAGCGAAAGGGTTTTGAGAGATTACAAAACCAAGAGAGTGATTCTCAAGGAAAAAGTCAAAAAATAACGAACTTGAAAAGGTGCTTTGAGCGAAGCGTCGTTATCTGATTTTTCTGGATTGCTTTGCTTCGCTCGTAATGACGCCTCTACGGGGAGGATTCAACCACCCCGGCGCTTCGCGCCACCCATCCCAAGAGGGAAATGCGCCTCCTCACCGATTGAAAATCAGCGCAACTCCCGCGATGGCAATGGCTGCGCCAACCCAGGCGCCGAGCGCCGGTCGTTCTTGGGTGCGCAGCCAGAGCAGCGGCAGGATCATGATCGGCGAGGTTGACGATAATGTTGCCACCAAGCCGGTTTTGCCGTGCGCCAGCGCGAAGAGCAGGGTGGTCATGCCGAGCACCATACCACAGAGGCCGCTGAAGGCGCTTTGGGTGAACAGGCGCATGGTGATGGGCGTGCGCGAGCGCAACTGCGGAAGAAAGCCGAGCAGCGTGAAGAACAGTACCGCTGTGCTGACTCGCACCACCGAGGCGGCAATCGGATCGACGCCGGCGGCCATCACTGGTTTGGCAATCAACGAGCTGACCGATTGACACACGGCGGCGATCAACGCGATGATGACGCCGACTGCCAATGAACCTTTGATGCTTTCCCATTGGTGTTTTTGTCCGGCGCTGCGGCCGAATGCGATAGCGAGCATCACGCCGATGAGAACCAGTGTGACGCCACCCACGGCCAAGGCGCTCAAGCGCTCGTCGAGCACCAGAAAACTCAGAAGCGCGGTAATCGGCGCGTTGGTTGAAAACAAGATGGAGTTGCGGCGCGGGCCGATGCGTCGCAATGAGGTGTAAAGCAATGAGTCGCCGAGCAGGATGCCGATGAAGCCGGAGAGCGCCAGCGCGGCGATGTGTTCGCTGCCGAGAGTGCGCCAGCCGCCGGTGATTAATGTCAGTGTGCACAGGATGACGAAGATCGCTTGCATCCTGATGCGGTTAAAGGTAAACGAGCCGAGCTGCTGGACGGGATAGACGGCCAGCAAGCCGCTGCACGCCCAGAAGAAGGCGGTGAACAGTGCGGCGATGCTGGAGATGTCCATGAGGGGAAATGAAAGCAGGCGCTGGTTTTGGGTTATTGTACCGCGATGGCGGTTGGTTTATTTTGTAGAGGCAGGGGAATGAGTTGTTTCGTTTTTTTGCAAGGGCATTTACAAGTGGGAGAGGGAAGAAAATTCAGGGCGCCTTGGCGCCCTGAATGAAAGCATCAACACATCACGCTTCAGTTTACCGTTGTCGGCGCTAGCGCTTTGTGGATGGCTTCCAGCAACTCGTCTTCTTGATACGGTTTGCCAAGGTACGCATCGACGCCGAGTTCCTCTGCTCGTTGCCGATGTTTGTCGGCGGTACGCGAAGTAATCATGATGATCGGGATGTCGCTGGTTTGGGTATCGCCCTTCATCAGTTTGGCGAACTCGAAGCCGTCCATCTTCGGCATTTCGATGTCGAGAAGGATCACATCAGGCCGTCGCTCGGCGACCGCTTGCAGCGCTTCAAAGCCGTCCTTGGCGGTTTCTACGACGTAGCCTTCCCGCGTCATCAAGCGCGAGGTGACTTTGCGAACGGTCAAAGAATCATCGACAATCAGCACCAGCGGCGCGGCGACTTCTTCGAGCTTCGGTTTTGTCGGCGCGACGGTTTCGGCGACGAACGGCGGAATGTTCGAGCGCTGCGCCAACTGGATCGGGTTGACGATCAGAACGATCTCGCCGTCGCCGAGAATAGTAGCGCTCGACAAACCGGCAACGCGCGCCAGTTGGATACCGGCGTTTTTGATCACGACTTCCTGATTGCCGATCATTTCATCGACGTGAATCGCGACTTGTCCTTGTCCCGTGCGCAGGAAGATCACGGCGTTATAACGGCGGATTTCCGGCACGGTATCGCCGCGCTCAACCAGTCGGTCGAAGTAGTAGAACGGATAACGCCGTCCGCGCCGCTCGACTTCACCGGCTTCGTACATGCGAGCCAGCGCGTCTTCGGTGACGTGTTCGACTTGTTCGACCATCATGACCGGAATCGCCCAACTGCGATTCTGGGTAGCGCGAATCAAAACGGTTTGCGCGACGGCAACGGTCAACGGCAGGTACAGCGTGAAGGTTGTTCCGTGCCCTTCGACGCTGGTAACTTCGACGCGACCGCCCAGCGAAACCACTTCGTTGCGAACGATGTCGGTGCCGAGTCCGCGCCCCGACACTTGCGTGATTTTTTTCGAGGTGGTGAAGCCGGGTTGCAGAATCAGTTCAAACAATTTGGCGTCGTTGACTGCTTCGTCTTTTTTCAGGAAACCTTTTTCGATGGCGATCTGATGAATCCGTTTTGGATCGAGACCGACGCCGTCGTCGGAAAACGCGATCACGATTTCGTTACCGACCTGGCGAACGGCAATGGTGATTTCGCCGGTTTCCGGTTTACCGAGCGCGCGCCGCACTTCCGGCGGTTCGATGCCGTGGGCGAGGGCGTTGCGCAACAAGTGCTCCAGCGGGCTGACCAATCTTTCCAGCACCGCTCTGTCCAGCCCGTGATGCGCGCCTTCGATCTCAAGGTTGGCGCGGATCTGCAATTCTTTCGAGAGCATCCGCAGAATCCGGTATAGCCGCTCCGTCACGCTGGAGAACGGCACGGTGCGCACCGAGAACAACGCTTGCTGCACATCGCGCGAGACGCGCGCCTGCGAGAGCAGCGCGACGTTGGTGGTGTCCAGATGCGCCAGCAACGCTTGCTGAATGGTGGATACGTCGTTGACGCCTTCGGCAATCGAGCGCGTCAATTCCTGCAAGCGTGTGTAGCGGTCGAACTCCAGCGGATCGAATTCGCCATGAACGCGCTGCATTTGTTCCAGTTGCGCCTGAATTTGCGATTCCGCTTCGATTTCGATGACGCGAACGTGATTGCGCAAACGAATCACGCTGTTGGTCAATTCCAGCAAATCGTTCTTCAAGCCGCGCAATTCGCCTTCGGCGCGAGTGCGGGCGATGATGATTTCGCCGGCCTCGTTGACCAGCCGGTCGATCTTCGCCGACGACACGCGCAGCAATCCTTCTTCGGGTTCCGGCGCAACCGGTTTCGGCGGCGGGGCTTTCGGCAACTTCGCCAGTTGTTCCGCCATCGCCCAAGTCGCCGCCGACACGGTCGACGCGGGTTCCTCGGTTTTCTCAGCCACCGCAGGAGTCGCGGCGGGCGCTGTTGCCGGTTCTTCCGCTGAAACTTCGGCAGCGATGGGGGCTTCGGCCATTTGGCCTTCGACCGCTTCTTCTTCGGCTTTTTGCTGACTGGCCAGCCACGGGAACGCCACGTTGGCTTCCCCGGCGCGCAACCGATCAAAGACAAAGCCGATGCGATCGAGATCGGTTTCCAGCGCATCGAAATAGGCTTCGTCCGTTCCGGTTTTTTCAGCCAACCGCGTTTCCATTTGGTGCGCCAATTCGCCCAAGCGCATCGCGCCGATCATGCGGGCGCTGCCCTTGAAGGTGTGCAGGTTGCGCTTCAGATTGAGTTGCAGATCGCTGTCTTCCGGCGATTGCCGCAACTGTCGCAACAACTTGCCCGCTTGCGGATACAACTCGTCGCCTTCTTCGAGGAAGAGCGGCAAGAGTTGGGTATCGAGTTCGTCGTGCAACTGTTCGGCGTCGGTGTCGTCACCGACGGCGCGAGCAACTGGCGCGGGCTTCAATAGCGCCGGCGTGAATGTGGGCAACGGCGACGGAATCGTCGGTGTGAGCGTTGGTGTTGGTACAGGTGTCGGCGTCGGTTCCGGCGTGACCGCTGGTACTGCCGCCATCGGTTCCGTAACAGGTTCCGCCGTGGTTGGTGTCGATGCCGGCGGCAGTTCTTCCGTTATCAATTCTGTAGAAGGTAAGGCTTCCGGTGGCGTTACTTGTTCAAGCGCAGCCGGGGGTTCGATGAACTCGCTCGGTTCTTCCGATTCTTCTTCGGCTTCGAGATCGACTTTGGGCAACGCGGCGGAAATTTGTTCTTGCAGCGCTTCGATTTCCGCTTCAACGGCTTCGGCTTCGCGCAACTCAGCAGGCGCGAAAGCTTCGCGCTGGAGGATCCGGTCGATGAGCAAACGCAAGTCGGCCACGGCGCGGGCGATGACCGGAACGGTTTTCAGCGTGACCAATTCGCCGCTTTGCCGACTGTTGGCGACGGCGATCAGCAACAACTCCAGCGCTTTGGCGACTCTGGCGACATCGGGGAAGCCGACGGCCAAATGGGTTCCGGCCAAGGTGTGTGCGGCGCGGATCATCGCCGGTGACGGGCTGTACGAAGCGTCGAGCTGCATCAAATCCTGCTCGCGATTGAGCACGATCCAATGTTGTCCGCTTTCCTCGGTGAACAGATCGAACAAGACTTTCGACAACACGATGTCGCCGATGCGAACTTCTTCGGTACTTGCCGCTGTGGCTGCTTCCTTATCAGCGGCAACGGTTTCGGCGGCTGGTGCAGCGGGTTGTGCCGAAAGCGGCAAGGGCTTGGCAACGGGTTTGCTGCGGGCGCGGCGATTTTTGAAACTCGTCCAATCGATCTCCAGCGACACGGAACCGTCGGAACCTTCCACCGCGATAACGGGTTTGACTTCGTGTGGTTTGACAACGGTTGCTTCTTGGGACGACGCCATGTTGAGTTCGAGCGAAACCACGCTACGGTCATCCGGAGTGTGGTTATCCTGCGGCGCGGCGATGGCGGCCACTTCTTCGGCGGTATCTTCCGTTGCAGCAAGGGGCGCATAGCCGATGTCGTGGGTGGCGGCGGCGATGAGTGATTCGACATCGACCGGCGCCCCGAAGGCTTCAGCATCGGTCGGCTCGCTATTGGCCTCTTCTACCTCGGTGAGTTCAGGGAAAAACTCGGACGATTCAAGCGACGGCTCGAATGACGACTCAGGCGAATCAACAGACGACACAAGAGGTGATGGCTGCTCAAGCGTTGACGTAAACGACGGCTCGGGGGTGGGCGGCGAAAGTTCCCACTTGTTCCAGTTGGTTTCCGGCTCGACGATTTCAAGGTTTTCGACGACCGAAGTTTCTGCTATCGGCGTTTCTGTTACCGGTTCAGCGATTTCAGAGCTTTCCGCCTTCGGGGTTTCTGTCTCTGGGTTTTCCACTTCCGGCGGTTTTACGTCGGGTGGTTTTACTTCCGGCGTCTCCGTCTTCGGTACCGTTTCCAGCGTTACCTCCGGCGTCGCTTCCAATTTCGTTGCTGTCGTTGCTTCGACGACGCTTGCCGACGGCGGGAATTCGATTAGAGTTTTTTTTTGTGCCGTTTTGTCCGTGATTTTGCTTTTTGTCGGCGTCAACAACGCAGCTTCGTCATCCATCTCGTGCGCGACGGTGTTGACGGCTGCGAACAGCTCGGTAGAGTCGGGGCTGACGGTCTTGGTCTTGATGAGCTCTTCCACCCATTGGCGGAAATCGCGTTCGGCAACATCGATCATTGCCAGAACGGCGGGCGTGGCCGGGTAGCCTTTCTCCAGCAACTTGTTGTGGATTTTCTCAACGTCGTAAGCCAGTTCTCCCAAGTCGGTCAAACCCACCATCCGGCCTGAGCCTTTCAAGGTATGGAAAGCGCGGCGAATGGAACGCAAGGTTTCACTGTCTTGCGGATGTTTGCCCAGTTGCTCACGATTGGTGCGAACGCCATCGAGCACTTCAATGGCTTCCTGCAAATAGATATCGAGCAATTCGGCGTCGAGTTCGCTGGCGTCCACTTTCATCAAGCGCTGCGTTTCCGCCGACGGCGCCGCGATGATCGGCGCGGCATCGGTCAACGCGGCCAGCAGGGGCGGAACATCGGCAAAAGCGTTCGCTTCGATTTTGTCTTGAATGACTTTGATTTTGTCGGACAAGGTGGCGTTGCCGACCAGCTTGGCGTCGTCGCCGAGGGTCAGAACGATTTTTTCGATGTTGCGCCGCAGCGCGCCGGCTTGCGGGTCTTGTTGCAAGCGTTTGCCGAGTTGCTGCAACTGCAAAATGTCTCGTTCGACGGTGGCTTCCACCGACAACGCCAGCGCCGGTTCCTCGGCGGCTTTCTTGGCTCTTGTGCGCCGTTTCGGCGGTTCGGCGACTGCCGCGACCGGCTCGGTCGGCGCTTCCACGGCGGCGACCGGTTGCTCTGGCGTCATCGGTCTTTCGCCCAACCGTTGTTGTCGTTCGTGTTGACGTTCCAACAGCGGCAGGATCAATTCTTCGCGCTGCGGGCGTTGTTGTTCGAGCGCTTCAATGTAGAAGCCCAACGCCGACAGCGATTCGGCCAGCAGTTCAAAATCTCTGTGGTCAGGCGCCGTCTCAGGCGAGATGTAGCGGGCAATTTGCCCCATGCAGGCCGTCAGCAGACGGTCGGCGTTGTCCAGTCCCAAAATACGCAACGCGCCGCTGATTTCGCGGCCATCGCGGGACAATCCCGCCAAACCTTCACGCTTGCTGTCGTCGCGGAAGAAGGCGTCGAGTTCTTGCTCCATGTGGCGCAAGTTGGTTTGAACATCCTGCGCTACTTGCGCCAGCAACAGGCGGTTTTGCGCGCGTTCGGACAGCGCCGCCAACGCAGGGATATCCAACTCCGGCAAAGCGCGGTTGGACAGCGCCGCGTCGATCCGCGCCCGGATGACTTGAATGTTTTCCGAGAGCGCCGCAATCGGCGCGCCTTGCTGCGCGAAGACATCTTCGGCGAACAGCAGCGCCGTGGCGAATTCCATCGCCACCGACTCGGGGACATTTTGCAAATCCAGAATGTCGCTGCCCTTGAGCAGACTCGCAAACAGCGACTGCATTTCAGGATACGCCGACACGACGACTTTATCGCGCAACGACGTCAAATCATCACGGAACTTCGGATACTGGTCGAGCTGGCCGCCCATCAAGCGCTGCCAGAGATTCTTGACTTCCGCCGCCAGCCCTTGCGCTTCGCGCGTGGCGCGCAACGCCGACAAGGTGTCGGTAACCACCGTGTCGCCGCTGGTTTCAACCGTCGGCAACAGCGATTTCAATTGGTAATATTCCTGCACTTCGCGGATGCGCTCGCTGACCGGCGCGCTGATCGCCAGGAAATAAAGCGTTTCTCGTTGCAGCCGCTCGGCCACGCTGCCGCCGCCGTCGATCAAGCGCCGGATTTGCAAGTCGATCCGCGCCAGCAAATGTTTCAACAAAAACGTGTTGGCAATAGCTTCTTCCCGAACCGAATCGAGCAGCGCGATGGTTGTCCACCAGAAGGTTCGCACCGTTTGTTGCGGCACCACAACTTCGATATTTTCCGCCGCGTCGCGCATCGCTTCGGCGCCCTTGATGTCGCCGCGCAGCCAAGCCAGCAAACCGCGTTCGTACAAGCGCCGTTCGACGATCAGGAAAGACGGGAATTGATCCGGTGAAATGATTTTTCGCGGGCTGTCGTCATCGTGACGGTGAAGCGACAGATCGGGGCAGAACAAATCGGCGGGGTGGCTGATCTTCACGCCGCGTGACTGCTGCATGGCTTCGTATTCATCGAACAACGACAACGGCACCAGCGAGACGCCGTTCACCAACTCAGCCAAAAAGGTTTGCAGTTTGTGGCAGGCGCGAACGATATGTTCTGCCGCCGCGGCCACTTCCGGTTTTGAAAGGCCGCCGCCCAGCCGATCCAACTGCAGTTCGATTTCGTCGGTGTACGCTTGCAGCGCGTCCAGCCCCACCATGTGAATCGCGCCGGCCGCTTGACGAAAATACGTTCGCGCCCGTTGCAACGGCGAAGGGTCGTCCGAAGCGGGATCGAAAACGTCCAGCGATTCCAGCGCGTGAGTAATGCTCTGGTCGATCTCGCCCTGTACCCAGGACAAAGGGCCGATATCAAAATCCGTATTGATGTCAGTGGCCACCGGTGGACTCCTTTACATAAACCGCTTTTTCGCTACCGCTCGTTGTTGGATCAATCAATCTTGAAGCCGGACACCGCCGCCCGCAACTCTGCCGCCACTTGCGCCAACTGGCTGATTGACACCGTCGTTTGCTCGGTACCCTGAGTGGTATCTTCGGTGGTTGCCAGAATACCGGCGATTCCGGCGCGCACTTCTTCCACCGACGCCGATTGCGCTTGCGTTTGTTGCGAAATGCCCTGAATCAGTTGCGCCAGTGTGTTGGAGACTCGCTCGATTTCCGCCAGCGCCTGACCGGCTTCTTCGGACAATCGCGTTCCTTCCACCACACCGGAAGTCGAGCGCTCCATCGCCGAAACCGCGTCTTGCGTATCAGCCTGAATCGTTTTCACGATCGCTTCAATCTGTTTGGTCGCTTCGCCGGAGCGTTCCGCCAAACGTTGCACTTCTTCCGCCACGACCGCGAAACCGCGACCGGCTTCGCCGGCGGCGGCGGCTTGAATCGCCGCGTTCAACGCCAGCACGTTGGTTTGCTCGGTGATGTCCGAGATCAGGCCGACGATTTCGCCGATTTCCAGAGAGGAATCGCCGAGACGTTTGATCCGTTTGGCGGTTTCCTGAATCTGGGAGCGAATTTCACTCATGCTGCCGATCTGGCTGCGCACCGCTTCGCCGCCTTTACCGGCCGCTTCCAGCGATTGTTGCGCCACTTGCGCCGATTGCGTTGCCGATTGCGCCACTTCGCCAATGGATTGCGTCACGTTCAGCACAGTATCCGCCGTCTTCTGGATTTCCTGACTTTGTTGTTGCGACGATACATAAAGCTGCTCGGAAATCTTCTGCGCTTTCTCGGTTTCTTGCGTCACCTGGTCGGCGGCCTGATTGATGCCGCGAATCACGGACGACATTTCGTCGAGCGTGAAGTTCAGCGCGTCGGCGATAGCGCCGGTAATCGCCTCGCTCACCGTTGCCCGCGTCGTCAAATCGCCTTCGGCCACCTGTGACGTTTCGTCGAGCAACAACAGAATCGCTTCCTGATTGCGGACGTTTTCCTGACTGCTGGCGCGAATTTGCGCCCGCATTTCACGAACGACCACTCGCTCCATGATTAACAGAATGATGAACGGCGCCAGCGCCAGCACGATGATGGTGATGAGCATCGGCATGGAAATGCCCTGACCGGCGTAAGACCGCGCCAGATCGATGGCGTCCTGCCCAGTCTTGGTGGTTTGCGTTTGCAGCCGCGCCTTGATGTTCTGGAATTCGGAAAAGCTGGTGGCGTTCGACGAGATGGTTTCCAGCGCTTTTTCAAACGGTTCCGCCGTCGTCAGGAATTCGCTCAACTTCATGCGCGCCGTTTGCGCCTTCAAGCCCGGATCGTGCAGCAGCCGCGTGGTCAGGCTGTGGTATTGCAGCGCGCCTTCGCTCACTTTTGCCAGCATGGTTTCATCGAAGTTCGAGCCGTTCAGCAAGGCATCGGCATTGTGCGACAAGCGTTGCACGGAACCGTCGAGTTGCGTGGCCATTTCCATCAGATTGGTAGCTTCGGCGTCGCGCAGCGCTTGCAGGCCGACGGCGCGCGCTTGCGTGAAGAGCGCGTTATTGCCGGTGAGCGCCGTATGTGCTTCGCTCAACCGGTCGATCATCTCTTTGCGAGATTGCAGCACGTTCTGATCACGTTCGATGACTTGCCATTCTTCCCGCAACTGCTTGACCAGCCGATCGTTCGCCGCTGACGAAAAAAAGATCGAAAGGATGGAGCCGCCTTCGCTCGTCGGCAGCGTTGACAGCGCTTGCCCGGCCTTTTGCGTGTTCTGACGCAGGCTGGCCAGCGTTTCACTGCCGTTGCCTGCCGATAAGTGACCCAAGTCATAGTTCATCGCGAGCAACGCATCGCTGGCCTCCACCATGATCGCGCCGTTTTTCGATGTCTGGGCGATGTAGCGGTATTGCAGAAAAGCGACCACCGCCAAAATGGCCAGCACCACTGCCAGAATCGCCGTTCCTGTTACCAGAATGGACAGGATCGATGCTTTTTTTACCAGGGGATTCTCAATCGCCATGCGCCCTCCGCCTCTTTCTTCTCTTAGTTAGATCAATCTATGCAGTTATCAACATCCGGTTATCAACGGCCGATATGTTGAAACTCGGAATCTTGTACCAGCTTGCTCAAATCCATTTCGTGCCAGGTATGACCTTCGGCATCCATCCAGTGCTGCACGTTCCACGCCTTGTCTTGCGCTCCTTGCCCGGTCGGCGCGAAACCTTTGACGCTGCGCAAACCGTAAACCCGTTGCACCAGCAGCGCCGCGTTAATGGCGCCGGTACTGCGGGAGAGTAACAATAACCGCGTATCCGCATTGTGAACCAGCAACGGCTTGCCCAGAAACGACGAAAAATCCACCACACTGTACAAATTGCCGCGAACATTGGTCAATCCCAGAAACCACGGCTGCGTCAACGGCACCGGCGTGATCGGCGGCGTCGTCAGCACTTCTTCCGTTTGCTGGAGGCGGCACAACCAACGCTCGTCGCCCGCCACAAACCCCAGTTGCGACTCGACGCCTTCCGTCGCCGTCGGCGCCATCATCCGCGAGACCAACTCGTTCTGGAAGGTTCGCAGATTGGTGCGTTTGGCGGAACGCGGTTTCAGTGACGAAGGGCTGGAACTCATGGCGTCGTCGCAGTCAGCGTTTCAAGCAGCCGTCGATCATGGCAAGCAATTCTTCCTTGCGAACCGGCTTGGTGAGGTACTCGCAAGCGCCCTGACGCAATCCCCAGACGCGATCGGTTTCCTTGTCCTTGGTCGTGCACAACAGAACAGGAATGTTCTGGGTTTCCGGCGTCCGGTGCAAAATTCGGGTGGCCTGAAAGCCGTTCAACCCCGGCATCACCACGTCCATTACCACCAGATCGGGTTTGATTTCCTTGATTTTGGCGAGACAGTCTTCGCCGCTGTCACTCTGAAAAACCATATGTCCGCCTTGGGAGAGGTACTCCCCCAGCATGTAGCGTTCCGTCTGCGAATCGTCAACCACTAAAATTCTTGCCATAACCCCACCCGCATTCAAAAATATTCTTCATTCCCGGCAACTGGTTGTTACCTGTCTGGTCGTTACCTGTTTTCTAAGGCTTGCGCCTCAGGCTCTCGCCGCACATAAGCGGCCACCGCCCGCAATAATTCATCTTTGGTAAACGGTTTGGTCAGATACAAATCCGATCCCACCATCCGGCCGCGCGCGCGGTCGAACAACCCGTCTTTCGACGACAACATGACCACCGGCGTGTGCATGAACTTGGCGTTGCGCCGCAAGAGCGCGCACGTCTGATACCCGTCCAGCCGCGGCATCATGATATCGACAAAAATCAGATCCGGTTTCTGATCGGCGATTTTAGATAGCGCGTCAAAGCCGTCCTCAGCCAGAATCACCACACACCCGGCTTGCAGCAAGAAAATTTCGGCGCTGCGTCGGATAGTGTTGGAATCGTCGATCACCATCACCTTGATGCCCGCCAGTTGATCTGTTTCCATCAACCACTTCCCCTTTTCAAAAACGACCGCCCGACTCGCCCAAGGACGTTACCTGCCCCCACCGAAAAACCGGTTATACAGTTTAAGATTCTGCCATGATTCGGCAACAACTTTCCAGCGAAAACGCCTTTGCGCGTCGAGAAAGTCCCGATGCGTCGCATTCCTGACACCTGATCCGACAAACGGCATTCCTGAAAGATACTACTTTACTCCGTTCCTCCTGAGCTTGTCGAAGGGAACTTGTACAGACCAGTCCAAATGGCGGGATTAGCCGGCTTTGCCGAGAAACATTGTATAAGCCGGATTGCCGGTTTCCTCGACATAGGCATATCCCAGATTTTTCAGGAAAGTGCCAAACGCCCCGTTGTCGGCGGGCGGCACCTGAATCCCCGCCAGTACCCGGCCATAATCAGCGCCGTGGTTGCGGTAGTGGAACAGGCTGATGTTCCAGCCAGCGCTCATTTTGCTCAAGAAATTGAGCAGCGCGCCCGGACGCTCCGGGAACTCGAAACGGTACAGCCGCTCATTTTTGACCTGCGGGGCGTGGCCGCCGACCAGGTGGCGGATGTGTAACTTTGCCATTTCGTCGTCGGACAAATCGCGCGCCTCGATGCGCTCCGCCGCGAAATCGGCCAACAAGCGCTCTTTTTCCTGCCGATCGCGCACCTCGATGCCGACGAAAATGTGGGCGACCTCAGGGTCGGCGTAGCGGTAATTGAATTCGGTAATGGCGCGGCGGCCGATGATTTCGCAAAACGCGCGGAAGCTGCCGGGGCGCTCGGGAATGCTGACGGCGAAAATCGCTTCGCGCGATTCGCCCAACTCGGCGCGCTCGGCGACAAAGCGCAGCCGGTCGAAATTCATGTTGGCGCCGCTGGCGATGGCGATGCAGGCCGCCGCCGGAACACCATGCGTTTCGATCCAGCGTTTGGCGCCTGCCACCGCCAGCGCTCCCGCCGGTTCCAGAATTGAGCGGGTATCGACGAACACATCCTTGATCGCGGCGCAAATCTCGTCGGTGTCGCACAACACGATCTCATCGACGTATTCCTGCGCCAGCCGGAACGTTTCTTCGCCGACCAGCTTGACCGCCACGCCGTCGGCAAACAGCCCGACATTGTCGAGCGTCACCCGCTTGCCGGCGTTGAGCGATTGCGCCATTGCGTCGGAATCGACCGGCTGCACCCCGATCACTTCGATATCGGGGCGCACTTGCTTCACATAAGCGGAGACTCCGGCAATCAGCCCGCCGCCGCCGATGGGCACGAAAATCGCCGAGATTTCATCCTGATGCTGGCGCAAAATCTCCATGCCGACCGTGCCCGCTCCGGCGATCACGTCGGGGTCGTCGTAAGGGTGAATGAACACTGCGCCGGTTTGTCGCTGCAACACCATCGCGTGCTCGTAAGCGTCGCTGAACGAGTCGCCGGCCAGCACGACTTGCGCGCCGCGTCCAGCCACCGCCGCCACCTTGATCTGCGGCGTCGTCTCCGGCATCACGATGGTCGCCTTGCAGCTCATTTTCTGCGCCGCCAGCGCCACGCCCTGCGCGTGGTTGCCGGCGGAAGCCGCCAGCACGCCGCGGTCGCGCTCGGCGCGAGAGAGATGCGCCATCTTGTTGTAAGCGCCGCGCAGCTTGTACGAAAACACCGGCTGCTGATCTTCGCGCTTCAGCCACAATGACGCGCCGACCCGCGCCGACAATTCCCGCAACGGGTCCAGCGCCGATTCTTCGGCAACATCATAGACTTTGGCCGTCAGGATTTTTTGCAGATAATCCGGCATGACAACATCCCTTCCTTGATCGAACCAATAAGCATAGCAGATTCAATCGAGGGAATAAATCACCATTGACGTCTCCATTTTGCCGCAGATTATCGTGTTTTGTCGTTTACAATGCCTGTCTGCAATTCAAAATCGCTCTGTGATGCGTTCTTCTTCCACTTCCCCATCCGCTATCGCTTCTTCGACCACGCTGGCCGTCGTCGATCTGGGTTCCAACAGCTTTCGTCTTGAAATCGGCGAAGTGCACGGGCAGCAAATTCGCGTGCTGGAAACCCTGCGCGAGATGTTGCGCTTCGCCGGCGGGCTGGATGAGAAGGGGCGGATCACCGCCAGCGCGCGCCGTCGGGCGCTGATGTGTCTGGCTCGCTTCGGCGAGTGGTTGCACGATTTCGACCCGGCTAACGTTCGCGCCGTTGCCACCAACACTTTCCGAATCGCCACCAATGTTGACGACTTTCTGCCCGAAGCGGAGATGACCCTCGGCTTTCCGATTGAAATCATTTCCGGTCACGAAGAAGCGCGGCTGATTTATCTCGGCACGTCGTACTGCCTGCCGCGTTCGACGACGCCACGGCTGATCATGGACATCGGCGGCGGTTCGACCGAATTCATCGTCGGGCAAGGGCGGCGGCCGCAGAGGTTGGAATCGCTCAAACTCGGTTGCGTCAACATGAGCGAGCGCTTCTTCGGCGACAATAAATTGACCGCTGCCAATTTCAAGAAGGCCGAGACTTACGCCCGCGCCGAGATCGAGCCGATTGCCCGTGCTTTCGACCGCAAATACTGGCGCGAAGCGTTCGCCTCGTCGGGATCGGCGCTGGCGCTGACTGAAATCCTCGAAGGCAACGGCTTCTCGTCCGACGGCATTACGCCCGACGGGCTAACGGCACTGCGCAAAAAAATGATCGCCAGCAAGACGCTCGCCAATCTGAAATTGACGGCGTTGAAACCGGAGCGTGTGCCGGTGCTGGCCGGCGGGCTGGTCATCATGCGCGCCGCCATGACCGAACTGCGCATCCCGCGCATCGCGCCGGTCGGCGGCGCTCTGCGTCTGGGCGTACTCTACGAACTGCTGGGACGCCATCACGACCACGACAGCCGCGACGCCACCGTCGAATTGTTGCTCGACGATTACCAACTCGACCGTCCGCACGTTCGTCGTATCGCTGCGCTGGCACAGGAACTGTTCCTGCAACTTCACCCGAAAGCCGACTCTGTCGACGTGCAAATGTTGCAATGGGCGGCGCTGCTGCACGGCGTCGGCGCTTCGATTTCGCACTTCGGTTACCACAAACACAGCGCCTATATTCTGCAACACCGCGACATGCCTGGCTTCTCCTCCGCCGAGCAAAACCGACTGGCGGTGTTGGCGCTGACTTGTCGCGGCAGCCTCGGCAAAGCAATGCCTTACCTGCAAGAGTCGGTGATGCGTTGGCAAATTCTGTCGCTGCGGCTCGCGCTGCTCTTCTACCGCGCGCGGCGACCCATCGAATTGCCGACTATCCGGCTGCGTGCCCGAGGGAAGACGCTGTATTACCGCCTCAGCAACCGCTGGCTCGCCGCTCACCCGTTGACTGAATACCTGATCGACAAAGAACGCAGCGAATGGGAAGCGGCGGGGTGGCAATGGAAGGGGATGCCGTAGCTCGCGTAGCGTGGATAGAGCGCCGCGAAATCCACGAGCAAAATGAGGGATGATCCCGTGGGTTACGCTTCGCTAACCCACGTTACTCCACCTGCCCAACGTGAACGGCGGCGATGCCTGCGGTCAGGTTGTAATACTTGACGCGCTGGAATCCGGCTTTCAGCATCATCGTTTTCAACGTTTCCTGATCGGGGTGTTTGCGGATCGACTCGGCGAGGTAGCGATAACTCGTCTCGTCTCCGGCGATGAGTTGGCCAAGTTTCGGCAACACTTTGAAACTGTAGCAATCGTAGAGCGGCGCCAGTGATTTTTGTACGCGAGAGAATTCCAGCACCACCGCCAAGCCGTCGGGTTTCAGTACGCGGCGCATTTCGCGCAATGCTTTTTCTTTTTCAGTGACGTTACGCAGGCCGAAGCCGATGGCAACGATGTAAAAGCTCTGGTCGGCAAAGGGCAGCGCTTCAGCGTTGCATTGCACCATCGGCGCGTCGAAACCGTGGTCTCGCAAAACTTTGCGGCCTTCTTGCAACATGGTGTCGTTGATGTCGGACATCACGACGGTGGCGCGCGGGTATTTTTCCAGAAGCCGACGGGTCAAGTCGCCGGTACCGCCGGCCAGATCGAGAATGGCGGCATTATCCGGCAGCAGCGCGGGCATTTGCGGCAGGGTGACGGCAAAGTTTTTCCAGCGACGGTGCAGCCCAAGCGACATCAGGTCGTTCATCAAATTGTATTTGGGCGCGACGGAATCGAACACCTCGGCGACGCGCTTTTGTTTGTCGTCGGCAGGAACGGTTTTAAAACCGAAGTCGGTGGTTTTTTTGGTCACGGGCAAAAACGATCAAGCGGAACTGGGCGATGCTTCGCGGCTGCCCCCCGCCGTTTGCAAGCGCGTCAGATAATCCTGCCACAGGGTTTCCTGATTCGCGCCGAGTTCGGCGAGGTAAGCCCACGAATACAAGCCGGAGTCGTGCCCATCGGAAAAAACCAGACGCAGCGCGTAATGGCCGACCGGCTCAATGCGAAGAAGACTCACCTCTTTTTTGCCAACTTGCAAAGTTTCCTGTCCGGGACCGTGGCCGCGAACTTCGGCGGACGGTGAGAACACGCGCAGAAATTCGTGCGGAAAGCGCACTTCCCGGCCGTCGGCGTAGCGCAATTCCAGTTGCCGCGAGACGCTGTGCAGCGTAATCTCGACCGGTCGGGTCAAGGCTTCGTCAATCATGGGGCGTTAACGACTGAGTGCGGCAAAAGCGGGGTCGCCCAGATCGGGAACAATGGTGTCCACCACGCTGAGATGCTCGGTGCCGGTGAAGGCGTCACGACTGCGCGCTTCTTTGCCGCGCAGTTTGATGTCGAGCCGCAGATCGTTGATCGAGTCGGCGTTGCGCAGTGCGTCTTCGTAAGTAATCAGCCCGCGTTCGTACAGATCAAACAGCGATTGATCGAACGTTTGCATTCCTTGTTCACGCGAACGCTTCATGATGTCTTTGATGCCGGGGATGTCGCCCTTGAAAATGAGATCGGAAGTGAGCGGCGTGTTGAGCATCACTTCGGTGGCAGGGATGCGACCCCGGCCGTCGGCGCGCATGATGAGACGTTGCGCCACGAAAGCGCGGACGTTGAGCGACAAATCCATCAGCACTTGCGTCCGCCGTTCTTCCGGGAAGAAGTTGATCACGCGGTCGAGTGCCTGATTGGTGCTGTTGGCGTGCAGGGTTGCCATGCACAAGTGGCCGGTTTCAGCGAAGGCGATGGCGAAGTCCATGTTTTCGCGCGAGCGAATTTCGCCGATCATGATGACGTCGGGCGCTTGCCGCAACGAATTTTGCAGCGCGATGTCCCACGAATCGGTGTCAACGCCGATTTCGCGTTGCGTGAAGATGCAGTTGCCGTGCTCGTGAATGAACTCGATCGGGTCTTCGATGGTGATGATGTGGCCGTAGCTGTATTTGTTGCGGTGCGCGAGCAGCGATGCCATCGTTGTCGATTTGCCGGCGCCAGTGGCGCCGATGAAAATGACAATGCCGCGCTTGGCGAGGATCACGTCTTTCAGCACCGCCGGCATTCCCAAATCTTCATAAGCGGGAATCTTGGTGTTGATCGAACGCAATACCATGCCGGGCCAGCCTTGCTGCAAAAAAGCGCTGACGCGAAAACGACCGACGCCCTGCAAACTCAGCGCGTAATTGCATTCCTTCGTTTGGTCGAAAGCGTCCTTCTGCCGATCGTTCATGATGCAGCGGACGAGTTCCGTCGTGTGTTGCGGTTCCAGCGGCGATTTTGAAACCGGCGAAATCTTGCCATTGACTTTGATTGCCGGCGGAAAGCCGACAGTAATAAACAGATCCGAACCTTTTTGCTGAACCAGTAATTCCAGCAGATCGCGAACGAATTGAACTGAGCGCTTGTTATCCATATCCATCATAAAAACCTGGTGAAGGGTACCATTATCCCGTATCGGCTAAGAGTTGAACAGTTCCTTGTTGTTGGCGATATGCAACGCCGATTGTACGATAATCTTGTTGCGTTTCACCAGATCGAGCAAGGCCTGATCCATCGTTTGCATGCCCAGCCCCTGGCCGGTTTGAATCGACGAATACATTTGCGCGATTTTGTTTTCGCGAATCAGGTTGCGGATGGCGGGCGTGCCGATCAACACTTCAAACGCGGCAATACGTCCCAGCCCGTCTTTGGTTTTCATCAACTGTTGCGCGATGACGGCGACCAGTGATTCGGACAACATTGCTCGCACCATTTCCTTTTCAGCCGCCGGGAACACGTCGATGATCCGGTCGATCGTCTTCGGCGCCGAACTGGTGTGCAGCGTGGCAAAAACCAGGTGGCCGGTTTCTGCCGCCGTCAACGCCAAGCGAATGGTTTCGAGGTCGCGCATTTCACCGACCAGGATGTAGTCAGGGTCTTCGCGCACGGCGCTGCGCAACGCGGCTTCAAACGAGTGCGTATGGTGATTGACTTCGCGTTGATTGATCAGGCACTTCTTCGACTCGTGAACGAACTCGATCGGGTCTTCGATGGTCAGAATATGACCATTTTCCTGTTCATTGATTTCGTTGATCATGGCCGCCAGCGTGGTGGATTTTCCGCAACCGGTCGGGCCGGTGACCAGTATCAGGCCGCGCGGACGCTTGATAAGTTCATGCAGTGATTTCGGCGCGAACAGTTGTTCGATGGTTTGCACCTTCGCCGGAATCGGGCGGAAGGCGACGCTGGCGCCGTGCAACTGGGTGAAGGCGTTGACCCGGAAACGCGCCAGATTGGGAATCTCGAACGAGAAGTCGCATTCAAGCCGTTCCTCATATTCCTTGCGAACCGAGTCGCTCATAATGTCATAGACCATCGCATAGACTTCTTCGTGCGTCAACGGCGGGACATTGACGCGCCGGATATCACCGTGAACCCGAATCATCGGCGGCAGCGTTGACGACAGGTGCAAGTCGGAGGCGTTGTTTTTTACGGCAAAGGCCAGAAGTTCGGTAATATCCATCTATAATCCTTTCCTCCCCAAATAAGCCCGGGTTTAACGATTCTGTAAAACGGCATAGATTCCAAGAGGTTAATTATGGAACAGTATCAAAAAGCATGGCAAGCGGTTTGGCAACGAATTCGCGAATCGGTTGCCTGTTGTGGAAGAAATGCCGATGAAATCTCCCTGTTGGCGGTCTCAAAACGATTTCCGCCGGAGGCCGTGCGCTCATTGTATGCCCTGGGGCAGCGCCGCTTCGGCGAAAATTACGTCCAGGAAGCGCGCGACAAACAACAAGCGCTGGCCGACCTGCCCGATCTTTCGTGGGTGCTGATTGGACCGTTGCAGCGTAACAAGGCGGCGCTGGCCGCTCGGATGTTCGACCGGATCGAAACCGTCGATTCGCTGGCGCTGGCGGAACGGCTGTCGGCAGCGCGTTCTGCCGACTTGCCGTCGCTGGAAATCCTGGTACAGGTTAATATCAGCGCTGAGGCGCAGAAAAGCGGCGTCGCGCCGGAAGCGGCGGTGGCGCTTGCCGCCGAAATCGCCCGTTTGCCGCGCCTGCGCTGGCGGGGCTTCATGGGGATTGCGGCGGAAACCGACGATGTGCCAGAGCAGCATCGACAGTTTGCGTTGCTGCGCCGATGTCAGGAACAGGCGAGGGCGGCGGGATTGTCCGCCGAAGTGCTGTCGATGGGCATGAGCGCCGATCTCGATGCTGCCGTGGCCGAAGGCTCGACCCAACTGCGTATCGGCAGCGCCTTGTTCGGGCCGAGGTCGTAACAGGAATCAGGGGACAGGAAACGAAGGAGAAAGCGATGAGAAGCGTTTTTATCGGCGGCGGCGCGATGGCGACGGCGTTGATCAGCGGAATGGTGAGCAGCGGCAAAAGCGCTGCCGATATCAAAGTCATTGACCCTGCGGAGGCGCAGCGGACGAAGCTGACCGCCGCTTTCCCGCAAGTACGGTGCTACGAGAGGATGGGTAGCGCCCTTTTTGCGCGCGTCGATGTGGTCGTGCTGGCCGTCAAACCGCAACAGTTGCAAGCGGTCGCTCGGAAACTGGCGCCGTTCACTTCGACCATTTCGGCGGTGCTGTCGATTGCGGCGGGCGTTCGCGCCGACGACCTTTCGCGCTGGCTGGGCGACTATCCGGCAGTGATCCGGGCGATGCCGAACACCCCCGCGCAAGTTGGCGCCGGTTGCACCGGTGTTTACGCCGCCCCCGGTGCCAACGAAATGGCGCGGCATCACGTCCATCAAATGCTGGAAAGCGTCGGTAACGTGATCTGGCTGAATCGGGAAAATAAGCTCGACATGGTGACGGCGCTAACCGGCAGCGGTCCGGCCTATGTGTTCTACTTTCTGGAAAACTTGCAGGCCGCTGCCATCGCTCTGGGGATGAAAGATGTCGAAGCGCGCACCGCTGCGTTAAGTGTTTTATCCGGCGGCTTGGCACTGGCACAACACGGCGATACCCCGTTCGCCGAATTGCGCGCGCGGGTCACCTCGAAAGGGGGAACCACCGAGAGCGCGATTCGGGTTCTCGATCAGGCAGGCGCCGACAAAGCCATCCAAGACGCTGTGTACGCAGCTTGGCAACGGGCGGTGGAATTGGGCAACGAACTGAGCGTGGATCAGTCGGAATCCATGTGACGAGTAACGGATGGACATTTCCTGGCGGCGCGAAGACGGCGCCGATCTGGTGCTGACACTGCACGTTCAGCCAGGCGCCAAACGCACCGAGATACAGGGCGTTCACGACGGCGCGCTGAAAGTGCGGCTGGCCGCGCCGCCGATGGACGGCAAAGCCAATCAGGCGCTGCTGCGGTTTCTGGCCGAAGCGTTCGGCGTGGGGCTGCGCGCCGTGACGCTGGAACACGGGCAGAGCGCCCGCCACAAAGTCGTTCGGATTGCCGTGCCGGTGAAGCGACCGGATCGGCAGTGGATGGCGGAGTTATCGTAGGGGCGGCATTCTGCCGCTCGCAACCACCCCGTCCGTCTTTGGCGTTTACCCCTCTCTGGGAGGGAAATTAAGCAAGGGCGGTTCGTGAACTGCTTCTACGGATGAAGGTGATTCGTTAGCCGGACAAAATCCGCAACGGCGAGGTTTTCGCCGCGTGCTTGCGGGTCGATTTCGACGGCGCGCAAATCTTCCGGCGGGCAGTGTGCCGCCAGCGCGTTGCGCAGTGTTTTGCGGCGTTGCGCGAAAGCGGCGGCCACCAGTTGCGCGAATAAGGTTTCGTCGGTGATTTGCGGCGCTTGCGCGCCCAGCGGTGTCAATCGCGCTACGGCCGAATCGACTTTGGGCGCGGGCGAGAAAGCGCCCGGCGGCACGATGAACAAGCGGGAGATCGCGAACTTGGCTTGCAGCATCACCGAGAGCCGTCCGTAGTCCGGCGTCGAAGGCGCTGCCGCCATTCGCGCCACGACTTCTTTTTGCAGCATCACATGAAGGTCGCGCAACGAGGCCGGGTTGGCCGCCAGATGAAAAAGCAGCGGCGAACTGATGTTGTACGGCAGGTTGCCGACGATGCGCAGCGGCGCCGACAAGTCGGCGCTGAGGCGAGCGAAATCGAAGCGCAGCGCGTCGTTTTCAAAGAGGGTCAGTTGGGTGGCGTCGAAGCGTTCGCGCAAGCGCGCTGCCAGATCACGGTCGATCTCGATGGCGTTGAGGTGTCCGGCGCGAGCGATCAATCCGGCCGTCAGCGCACCCAGCCCCGGCCCGATTTCGACCAGCGCTTCGCCCGGCTGCGGATGAACGGCGTCGATGATGCGCCGGACGTAATGCGGGTCGGCGAGGAAATTCTGTCCGAATCGGCGGCGCGGCGTGTGCCCATGCATCAGGCGACGACGCTCACAGGATATAGCGCGACACCGGCGCCACCGGCGTGAACGCGGGTCGGGTTGGTCGCCAGTTGGTCACCCACGGTGCTCGCTTGAGGAAAGCCGAGCTTTCGCCAAGGATCAGCCGCACCAAATCTTCGAGCGCTTCTTCGTCGAGTTGCGACGGCGAGAACACCATTTGCAGCGCTTCGAAGCGATCGACATTGGACAGGCGGACGCCGATTTTGTGCTGGACGTAATCAGGCTCCAGACGGATCGTGACCTTGATTTCGGGATTGATTTTGAATTGAACCGCGCGCACGGATCGCCATTGATCTATTTCGGGGTTGGCTTCAAATGCCAGCCCGACGACTCGCAAACGGGTTTCGACTTCGTTGGCCGAAGTGGCCGGCACCCGAACGATGGGGGTGCTCGGGCACATCAGCCGGTAGTAAAACTCGACATGGTCGAGCAATTCCTGCTCGCCGAAACGCTGCCGCCGGTACGAGACGAAGCACTGATCCAGCGTCAGCGAGCGCATGGTCATCAGGTTGCTGAAATTGAATTCGTGGGTGACCGGCGGGCGCAGGGTTTGCAGGTAACGGGCAACTTCCTCCAGCCAGCCGTGAATATGCCATAACAATTGGTCGATACTGCTGCGGATTTGCGCTTCACTCAATCGTTGTTTTTCCGAGGGCAGGCTGTTGCCTTCGGCACGCGACCGCAATTCTTCCAGCAAAGAGTTTGAAGCGGGATTGGTTTTGCGGGGAGATTGGGGCGTCATGATCGGTGCTTTCAAGTTTTGCTTATCCGGTCGAAGAAGGCGGGTTCACCAAGAACGTGAATGTCTATGGTACCGAATGCCGACCTTGTCCGCCAGTTTTCGTTCGTAATTCCCCGAAGGATACGCCGATCACATTTTTAATGTCTCATTCTGGTCACGACGAAAAATTTTCGTCGCGGGGAAAAGCTGTGGACGCTTCCGGCCGACAATTTGCCGTACAATCTTGCCCGTCTTATCTAGGGGAGTGTGCCGATGGCGTTGCTGGAAATTCGTAACGTTACCCGTCGCTTCGACGATTTTGTCGCCGTTGACCATGTGGATTTTTCCGTCAATGCCGGAGAATTTTTCACGTTGCTGGGTCCGTCCGGCTGCGGGAAAACCACGCTGCTGCGGATGATCGCCGGTTTCGATCAGCCCGACGAGGGCGCCATCGTCCTCGACGGCATCGATCTCAAGGACACGTCGCCGGAAAAGCGGCCGGTTCACACCGTCTTTCAAAGCTACGCGCTGTTCCCGCACATGACGGTCGAACAGAACATCGCGTTTCCGCTCAAGATGGCGAAGCAGAGCGAAGAGGAAATTCGCGTCAAGGTGAAAAACGCGCTGGCGCAAGTGGCGCTCAACGATCGCGCCACCCGTTATCCGCACGAGCTTTCCGGCGGGCAGCGGCAGCGCGTCGCGTTGGCGCGTGGGCTGATCAACCGGCCACGGTTGTTGCTGCTCGATGAGCCGCTGGGCGCGCTCGACGCCAAGCTGCGCGAGCAGATGCAGATCGAGTTGATCGCGCTGCAACGCGACATCGGCGTCACCTTCATTTTCGTCACGCACGCGCAAGCGGAAGCGCTGGCGTTGTCGCATCGGATCGCAGTGATGAATCACGGCCGTATTGAGCAACTCGACGAGCCGGACAAACTTTACGGCGCGCCGAAGAATCGTTTTGTCGCCGACTTCATCGGCAACGTCAACATGCACGAAGCTACGGTGCAATCGGTCAGTGCGACGCTGACACTGTCGCTCGGCAAACTTGGCCAGATTGCCGCGCCGATGCGCGCCGGCGTCAAGGTTGGCGATGTCGGCGCTTTTGTGATTCGCCCCGAGCAAGTGAGCATTCGCGCCGCGTCGGAAGCGTCGCCCGATCCTAACCAATTCGTCGGAACCGTCAACGATTTTCTCTACATCGGCGACGTGACCACCTACATCGTCAATCTGCCAGACGGCGAACGCCTTGAAGCGTTGTTGCCCAACTCGGCGCCGGGTCGCGCCAAGTTTTTCGAGTTGGGCGATCCGGTTCGCGTTTCGTGGAAGGCCGAAGCCGGCGCCTTCCTGACTGCCTGATTTTTCCGGGGAACGAGATACCATGTCCCTGACCCAAGCCACCCGCGTTCGAGGTGAGCGCTTGCTGAAGTACATCGTCAGCGCGCCGCCGTTTGTTTTTCTGCTGCTGTTTTTTCTGTTGCCCGCGCTCATCATGGTGGTGGCGAGTTTTCGTTACCCGGGTGAGTTTGGCGGGTTGGCGCCGCTCTTCGGCGATCTCCCCGCCGATGAAAAAGGATTGACGCTCGAAAATTATAAAATCTTTTTTTCTGACTTCATCTACGCCCAGATTTTTTTGAAGAGCATCGGCGTGGCGGCGCTGACGACGTTGATCTGTCTGGTGATGGCGTATCCGGTGGCGTTGCTGATTGCCCGCAGCCCGAAGAAGTCGCGTGACTTGATGGTGTTGCTGTGCGTGTTGCCGTTCGCCAGCAATTTCCTCGTGCGCGTTTACGCCTGGATGATTATTTTGGGGCCGTTCAATCTTTTGTTTTCGCGCTTCGCGGTGATCGTCGGCATGGTTTATGTTCACCTGCCGTTCATGATTCTGCCGCTTTACACCAATCTGGAAAAACACGACCCGACGTTGCTCGATGCCGCGCAAGACCTCGGCGCTAATGGTTGGCACCGTTTCTGGCGAGTGACATTTCCGATGTCGCTGCCCGGCATTTTCTCGGGCGCGGTGCTGGTGTTCATTCCGGTGTTGGGAATGTTTGCGATTCCTGAAATTCTCGGCGGCAAAGACGACTGGCTGGTCGGAAACATGATTAAGGAGTCGTTCCTGGGTACGCGCGACTGGCCGTTCGGTTCCATGTTGTCGATGATGCTGACCATCATGGTGTTGATCATCGCTGCGTTGTCCACGGCGTTTGCGAAGCGGGGGATGCGCCGTGCGTAGATCCCCCTTGCTATGGACTTCGGCGACGCTGGTCTATGCGTTTCTCTATATTCCGTTGATCGTCGTTGTTATTTTTTCGTTCAACGCTTCCAAGTTGAACGCCGAATGGGTGGGTTTCACGTTCGACTGGTATCGCGTGTTGTTCAACGACACCGCGATGATTGCGGCGGCGAAAAATTCGCTACTCATCGCGTTCACGGCGGCAGCGCTGGCGACGATTTTAGGCACGATGGCCGGGATTGCGATGCACCGTTTCCGCCCCAAACTTTTGCCATTCATGACTTTGACGCCGCTGGCGATGCCGGAAATTCTGCTCGGCGTCAGCCTGCTGATTTTTTTCATTTCGACTTTCGGCGAAAACGCGCTGTCTCTGTTGACCGTGATCATCGCGCACACGACGTTTTGTATCGGCTTTGTCGCCATCATTGTGCGGGCGCGTTTGACGGGAATGGACGAATCCATTTTTGAAGCGGCGCGCGATCTCGGCGCGACGCCGTGGCAATCGTTTCGATTGGTCACGTTGCCGCTCATCAAGCCCGCTGTGATTGCGGGCGCGCTGATGTCGTTCACGCTGTCGATTGACGATTTCGTGATCACCTTCTTTACCGCCGGCGCCGGGGTGCCGACATTGCCGCTGACGATTTACACGATGATCAAAATCGCGGTCACGCCTGAAGTCAACGCGCTGTCCACCTTGATGATGTTGTTGACGCTGTTTTTGATTATCCTTGCCAGCAAAGTGGCGCCGGACGTTCTGCAAAGCAAGCGGCTGGTCGAAGACGAAGCCGAGAGCAGCACGTAACGCGCGCGGCGGAAAAATTTATTTCGAGTGCAGATAATGACTTTTCTTCGTTACTTCCTCACCGGATTTTTTTGTGTTTCCCTGCTGACGGCTTGCGACGCGCCGAGCACGCCGGCGACGGACAGCGCCGAAAAAAGCGCCACCAACGAGACGCTGCCGCCGTCCGGGCGCTTCGTTCGCTTTTACAACTGGAACAATTACATCGCCGACACCACCGTCGAGCGTTTTGAAAAATCTTGCAACTGTCGGCTGGTTCAGGATTACTTTTCCGACCACGAAGAAATGCTCGCCAAGCTGGCGGCGGGCGCCACCGGCTACGACGTGATGGTGCCGACCGGCAACGTCGTGGAAACGCTGGTCGCGCAAAAAATGGTGCAACCGATTGACAAAAGTCGGCTCAAGAACCTCAATCAGGTCAAGTCCGATTTTTTGAACCTGTGGTACGACCCGAACAACCAGTACTCCGTTCCCTATGGTTATTCGGTGACATTGATCGGCTACAACGCTGAAAAAATCAAAGAGCTGGGCTTGCCGGTCGATTCCTGGGCGTTGATTTTTGAACCCGAACTTCTCGAAAAACTTCAGGGCAAGATTACCGTGATGGACAGCCAGCGCGAGCTTTTCGCGGCGGCGCTGCTTTACCTCGGTTACTCGGTCAACGACGGCGACGAAGCGCATCTCAAAGAAGCGCGCGATCTGATTCTGCGCGCCAAACCGTATTGGGCGGCATTCAATGCGTCGTCGTACATCAAAGAGTTGACCATCGGCAACATCTGGGTGGCGCACGGCTACTCGAACGATATGTTTCAGGCCGATCAGGACGCCAAAGCGGCGGGACGGCCGTTCACCATCGCTTCGTCGCTGCCGAAAGAGGGCGCGGTACTCGCTGTGGACAACATGGTCATCCATAAAAACGCGCCGCACCTCGACCTCGCTTACCAACTGATTGACTTTTTGATCGACAAACAAAGCACCGCCGAGCTGTCCAACCTCACCGGCTCCGGCAGCATCAACGCCTTGTCGCTTCAATACATCGACCAGAACATCAAAGACAACAAAGCCGTGTTCCCCGACGCCGAAACCTTCAAGCGCTTGCAGATGTTGAAGGACTACTCGCGCAAAGAGCGGCGATTGGCGAATCGTTTGTGGACGGAAATCAAGGTCAAGTGATTCAATCAACGTAGGGCACGGTGCGCGGCGCCTCTACACGGGGCGGGCGGCAAAATGCCGCCCCTACGGAAATAATGGAGGTACGAAGGACTGGATTCCCTGTCATTCCCGCGAAGGCGGGAACGAGCGGGAATGACGGTAAGAAAGGGTGTCGCTGATTCGTAGGAACGACGACTGTAGAAAGGTGGCGCCGAAAAATTCCCCTATGAGAAACGAACAAAAAAACGGGCGCTGTTGCGCCCGTTTTTTTTGCGAGATATATTCGAATCAAACGCCTATGCTCGCCTTCAATATCTGTGTGACGACGACCGGCGTCACTTCGCCGTGTTCACCCAGCGCCGTCAGACCGCTTTCCTGCAATCGCGCCGGCAGTTTTTCAATGACTTCGCGTTCGATGCCCAATTTCGCCAGACTGCTTTTCAGCCCCATCGTTTCAAAGAACGCGGCGGTTTTGTCAATCGCCATATCAATCGCTTTTTCTTCATCAGTGCCGGCCGGGATTTGCCAGACGCGATGGGCGTATTGCAGCAGTTTGGCGCGTTTGGCTTTGCGGCGAACGCGCAGGTTGAACGGCAGGATGGCCGCCAGCGTTTGCGCATGATCGAGGCCGTACATCGCGGTGAGTTCGTGGCCGATGCCGTGCGTGCTCCAATCGTGCGGCACGCCGACGCCGATCAAACCGTTCAACGCTTGGTTGGCTGCCCACATGAAGTTGGCGCGCGCTTCGTAATCGAGCGGGTGTTGCAGGGTTTGCGGGCCGACTTCGATCAGGGTTTTGAGCAGGCCTTCGGCGTAGTAATCCTGAACGTAACCTTGCGCCGGGGTGGTCAGATATTGTTCAGTCACATGAACGAAAGCATCGACGACGCCGTTGCCGATTTGTTTGAGCGGCAGGGTGTAAGTGGTGGTCGGGTCGAGGATGGCAAACGCCGGATGCAGCAGCGGGTGGAAGAACGGCCTTTTGATGCCTTTGCCGATGTGCGAAATCACGGCGCCGTTGTTGCTCTCGGAGCCGGTGGCCGGCAAGGTCAGCACGCACGACAGCGGCAACGCTTTGCTGAACGGCGCGTGTTTTTCGACGATTTCCCAGGGGTCTTTGCCGTCGAACGGAACGGCGGCGGCGATGAATTTGGCGCCGTCGATCACGGAGCCGCCGCCGACGGCCAGCAGGTAATCGATGCCTTCGCGTCTGGCGAGTTCAACAGCGCTCATCAGGTTTTCGTAGCTGGGGTTGGGCTCGATGCCGCCGAATTCGGTGAAAGTGTGTTTGTTCAATGCCGCCCGAACCTGGTCGAGCACACTGTTTTTCTTGACGCTGCCGCCGCCGTAAAGCACCAACACTTTGTGATTTTCGGGAATGGCGCGTCGAACGGCAATGATCTGTCCCTTACCGAAAAAAATGGTCGTCGGGTTGTGATAGGTAAACAGGTGCATGGGATTTCTCCTTGAATAAGAATCGTAACTTCGTTTCTGAATACGGAAAAAACAATTTCAACGGGTAACTTGGGCAAGTTCTCCTTTTTGATAACGGGACGCCATGGCGTCGAGGCTGATCGGTTTGATTTTTGAAGCCATGCCGGCACAACCGAATTGTTCATAGCGCAATTTGCACAACGCGCTGGCCGCTTCGCGCGCCGGTTTCAGGTATTCGCGCGGATCGAACTTGGACGGATTTTCGGCGAGGAAGCGACGAATGGCCGCCGTCATTGCCAACCGGATGTCGGTGTCGATGTTGACTTTGCGCACGCCGTATTTGATGCCTTGCTGAATTTCTTCGACCGGCACGCCGTAAGTTTCTTTCATGTCGCCGCCGTACTTGCGGATTTCGGCGAGGTATTCCTGCGGCACCGATGACGAGCCGTGCATGACCAGATGGGTGTTCGGCAGCTTGGCGTGAATGTCCTTGATCCGTTCGATGGCCAGAATGTCGCCGGTCGGCTTGCGCGAAAATTTATAAGCGCCGTGCGAGGTGCCGATGGCGATCGCCAGTGCGTCCACCTGAGTGGCGCGCACGAAATCGGCGGCTTGGGCGGGATCGGTCAGCAGAGCTTCGCGCGACAACGTGCCTTCGGCGCCGTGGCCGTCCTCCTTTTCGCCTTGCAGGGTTTCCAGCGAGCCCAGGCAGCCCAGTTCGCCTTCGACGGTCAGGCCGAGAGAGTGCGCCATTTCGACGACTTTCGCGGTGACCGCGACGTTGAAAGCGAAATCGGAGACGGTTTTACCGTCTTCCTTCAGCGAGCCGTCCATCATCACGCTCGAAAAGCCCATTCGCATCGCCGACAGACACACGGTCGGCGATTGGCCGTGATCCAGGTGCATGACAACCGGAATATTCGGGTAACTTTCGACGGCGGCGGCAATCAGTTCGCGCAAGAACACGCCACCGGCGTATTTGCGCGCGCCGGCGGAGGCTTGCATGATGGCGGGGCTGTCGGTTTCAGCCGCCGCGGCCATGATGGCTTGGACTTGTTCGAGATTGTTGACGTTGAAAGCGGGAAGACCGTAACCGTGTTCGGCGGCGTGGTCGAGAAGTTGGCGCATGGAAACGAGGGCCATAGACGTTGCTCCTTAAGCGAAAAGCAAGTGATGACAAAACAGTGTTGTTATTGTACCCGTTCACTTGGGGATGCACCATCGCCCACCGTAAACCGTGTTATCTTCGCAGTGTTTTATCGTTTTCGGACAAGCGCCGTGCAATCCTCTCAAATCCTCGCCGCTCGCGCCGTGCAACAAGTGTTGCGCGGCACAACGCTGCCCGTGGCGTTGGCGGCCGTGGCAGAGGAAGGCGCGTTGACGCCGGCGGTGCGGGGCTTCGTTCACGAGTTGGCGTACGGAACCTTGCGGCATTGGGGAACCTTGCGGGCGTTGTTTGAGGCATTGTCGACGCGCCCGGCGGGTGATCCGCTGTTGCCGCCGCTGGTGGCGGTGGCGTTGTATCAGTTGCAGCACACGCGTCAGCCGCCGTTTGCAGTGGTCGATCAGGCGGTGCAGGCGGCGGCGGAGGCCATTCATCCCGCCGTCAAGGGTTTCGTCAACGCGCTGTTGCGCCGCTTTCTGCGTGAAAAAGACGCGCTGCTGGCGAAAGTTGCCGTCGATCCGGTGGCGCGCTACTCGTATCCGGCCTGGTGGATCAATCGCCTTCGGGCCGATGAGCCTGAAATCTGGGCGGCCTTGCTGGAGGCCGGAAACACTCGGCCGCCGTTGACGCTGCGGGTCAACGGGCGGCAGACGACGCGCGCGGCTTTTCTGGAGACGTTGGGCGACGCTGTCGTCGCCGCCACGGCAGTCGGCGACGACGGCGTGATTATCGAATCGCCGCAGCCGGTTTCGACGCTGCCCGGGTTTGCCGACGGCTGGTTCAGCGTTCAGGATGTCAGCGCGCAGTGGGCGGCGCCGTTGCTCGACGCGCGCGACGGCATGCGGGTGCTCGATGCCTGCGCGGCGCCCGGCGGAAAAACCACGCACATTCTGGAACGGGCGGCCGTCTCGCTGCTGGCGCTGGACAGTGACGCGGCGCGGCTCGCTCGCGTCGAGGAAAATCTGAAGCGGCTGCGGCTGGATAGCCCGCAAGTGGTTTGCCGACTGGCCGACGCAGCGCAGCCCGATGCTTGGTGGGATGGGCAGGCGTTCGAGCGGATTCTGCTCGATGCGCCGTGTTCGGCGTCCGGCGTCGTGCGCCGTCATCCCGACGCGAAATGGTTGCGGCGGCCTGCCGACATCGCCGCGCTGGCGCGCACGCAGGCGGGCATGCTCGAAGCGCTGTGGCCGTTGCTGGCGCCCGGCGGCAAGCTGTTGTACGCGACGTGCTCGCTGTTTCGTGTCGAGAATGAGGCGGTGATCGCGGCGTTTTGCGGTCGTCATCACAAAGCGTTGCACGAAGTTCCCGCTTTTGTCACCGATATTCTCCATCGCGGCGGCCAACTCTTGCCTTCGGATGCTGCTACAGGCCACAATCAGGATGGTTTGTACTACGCGATTTTGCACAAGCGGATTTGAATGATTTTTTTTCGGTTTGGTCTTTTTCGACGCGGCATAGGCGGTGCGTTACGCTCGACTCTCGGCAAATCCTGCCGGGGCGTTGGCGTGCGCATCGGCTTGCCTATTGCCGTGTTGCTGGCGTGGGGGATCGCCGCGACGGCGCAGGCCGAAACCATCCCGCTGTACAGCGCCGAGTTGCGCGTCGAGGAAAACGCCGTTGTTTTCAATGCCGATTACGGCCTCAACCTTACTCCGCCGCTCGAAGAAGCGGTCGAAAACGGCGTGCCGTTGTATTTCGTTCTCGAATGGAAAGTCACTTACTCGCGCTGGTACTGGTTCGACAAAACCGTGCGAACGGGGGACATCCAATACCGATTGTCGTATCTGCCGCTGACCCGGCAATACCGGCTGTCCACCGGCTTGCTGTCGCAGGATGTGGCAACGGTCGAGGAGGCCGAACGCCTGATCGGGCGGATCACGTCGCGGCCTCTGTTTAGCCGCGAGGGGCTGGAGGATGATCGGCGCTACACTTTTGCGGTGCGCTTGCGGCTCGACATCGAGCGCATGCCCAAACCGTTTCAAATCACGTCGATGGGATCGCGCGACTGGAATCTGGCGTCGTCGTGGTTCACTCTGGATTTCCGGCCGTGACAATGACACTCTGGGACACCGCGCGCCGCAAACGCTGGAGCCTGTTGCTGGTGGCTTGTCTGGCGACCATCGCCTTGTTTCTGCTGGTCAGCGCTTCGGGCAACACGCCCTGGTTCGAGCGCAATTACAAGCCGCTGCTGGTGTTGAACGCCATCTTGATCGCCATCCTGATCGGGATTGTCGGTCGGCAGTTCTACAAATTGTGGCAGTCTTATCGCGCCGGCGTGTTCGGGTCGCGGCTGGCGTTTCGGCTGATGTTGATGGGCGCGTTGGTGGCGTTGCTGCCGGGGCTGCTGGTTTACGTCGTGTCGGTGACTTCCATCGACCGCAGCATCGAAAGCTGGTTTGACGTTCGGGTGGATCGCGCCCTCGACGGCAGCTTGAACGTTAGCCGCAGCATGTTGAACGAGCGCCTTGCCGATACTGTTGCCAAAGCCCGCCAGATCGTCGGCAACCTGCATGACTCTTCGGGGTATTACGGTACCGCGCTCAATCGCGTCGCCGAAATGGTCGGCGTCGAAGAAGCGGCGATTTACACGCCGGCGGGGGTGCTGGTCGCTGTTGGTGGTACTCGCCCGTCGCTGACGACGCCCGCGCCGCCGTCGCTCAAAACCTTGCAGGAAGTGCGCAGCCTTCAGATCAGTTCCGCCATCGATCAGGGCGAAAACGGCGGCTTGCAACTGCGCGTCGTCTTGCCGCTCGAACCCAACGAACAGAATGAGACGATCCGTTTTCTGCAAGTCACCGACCGCGTGCCCGCCGCGCTGGCTGCCGACATCGATATTGTGCAAAGCGGCTGGCGCGATTACAAGGATATTTCGTACTCGCGCAAAAGCATCAAACGCCTGTACACGCTGACGCTGACGATGGCGCTGCTGTTGACGCTGACCATCGCGCTGGGGATGGCGGTGGTGCTTTCCGAGCGTTTTGCGGCGCCGTTGGGGCTGTTGGCGGAAGGCACGCAAGCGGTTGCCGACGGCAACCTCAGCATTCGTCAGCCCGTCACCTCCCGCGACGAAATGGGGTCGCTCACCGAATCGTTTAACACGATGACAGGACAGCTCGAACAGGCGCAGCAAGAGCGCGAGCGCAGTCATCGGGCGTTGGAAACAACGCGCGCTTATCTGGAGAGTGTGCTGTCCAATTTGTCGTCCGGCGTGCTGGTTTTCGACGAATGGCTGCAACTGCGCACGGTCAATCAAAGCGCGACAGTGATTTTGCAGTCGCCGCTGGCCGAGTTGGAAGGCGAAGCGTTGACGCGCTGGGCGACGCGGCAACCGGCGCTGGCGCCGTTCGCCAATTTGCTGATTGAGCACATTACCTCGTCGGCCAACGAACCCTGGCATCAGGAAGCCGAAGTTCGCATTGCCGACACCATGCGCACGCTGCTGGTGCGGGGCACGCGCCTGCCGGGGCCGCCGGTCAGCCACGTCGTCGTCTTCGACGATGTTTCGGCGGTCGTGCAAGCGCAGCGCGACGCCGCCTGGAGCGAAGTCGCGCGTCGGCTCGCGCACGAAATCAAGAATCCGCTGACGCCGATTCAGTTGTCCGCCGAACGGTTGGCGATGAAGCTGGGCGACAAGCTGGAAGACCCCGACCGTGATGTGTTGAAGCGCGGAACGCTGACCATCGTTTCGCAGGTTTCTGCGATGAAACAGATGGTGGACGATTTCACCGTCTATGCCCGTCGGCCGCGCCCGGGGCAACTGACCGATTTCGACATTGTCGCGCTGCTGAAAGAAGTGTTGGCGCTCTACGAGCACTTGCGGCCGCATTTGCAGTTGACCTTGCCCGACGAGCCGGTCATCCTGCACGGCGAGGCCAATCGGTTGCGGCAGGTGTTCCATAATTTGTTACAGAATGCCGTCGATGCGCAGGCCGACAGCGCCACCCCCGGTTACCGGATTGCGCTGACCGTCGAGGGTAACGAAGCCCACCTCTGCGTGAGCGACGACGGCCCCGGTTTTACCGAAGAAGTCCTCAAACGCGCCTTTGAGCCGTACGTGACGACCAAGTCCAAGGGCACCGGCTTGGGGCTGCCCATCGTCAAAAAAATCCTTGAAGAACACGGCGGCCGCGTGACGCTTGCCAACAAAACGCCACATGGCGGTAAAATTACTTTGGTTTTACCCCTCGCCGGTGATGCTAAAATGGAATCATGACTACGACCCAACCCCGTGAAATTTTGATCGTTGACGACGAGGCGGGTATCCGCGAACTGTTGTCGGAAATTCTGGTTGACGAAGGTTACCGCGTCGTGCTCGCGGAAAACGCGCGTGAAGCCCGAGCGTATCGGCAACGACAGGAACCGGCGCTGGTGTTGCTCGACATCTGGATGCCCGATACCGACGGCGTGACTCTGCTGCGAGAATGGGCGAGCGCCGAAATGCTGACCATGCCGGTCATCATGATGTCCGGCCACGCCACGATCGAAACGGCCATCGGCGCTACCCGAATCGGCGCTTTCGATTTTCTCGAAAAGCCGATCGGGCTGCAAAAACTGTTGTCAACGATCAAGCGGGCGCTGAAAGCGGCGGCCACGAAAGCGCCGCGCCACATCTCGCTGGCGCGGCTGGGCGCCAGCGAGTCGATCAAAGTGCTGGAAAACACCCTGAACCGGCTCGCCAACAATCGCAATTCGCTGCTCATCCTCGGCGAACCCGGCACCGGCCATGAAATCGTCGCGCAGGCCTTGCAGAATTCGCAAACCTCGTGGGTGACGGTGGTTCCGGCGCGGCTGACGGCGGCGCCGCTGCAACTGCTCGAAGAAGCGCGCGAAGGTGTTTTGTACTGCCCGGAAATCGGGCGCTTGTCGCGGCTGGAACAAAAGGGGCTGCTCTTCTTGCTGCCCAAACTCGCCAAATACGAAACCTTGCTGGTCTGCACCAGCAGCGAAACACTGGGAAATCTGGCCACCGAAAACAAATTCGATCCGGTTTTGCTCTCTCAACTCTCTGCCGGCGTTTTGATGTTGCCGCCGCTGCGCGACCACCGCGTCGACATTCCGCTGCTGATCGAGCGGTTATGGGAAGAAATGCGCGAACAACATGCCGCCAACGGTTCGTTGCTGTCGGCGCTGTCGCCGGCGGTACTGACCGCATTGTCCGAAGCGTATTGGCCGGGCAATCTGGATCATCTGGCCAACGTGCTCGAAAATCTGGCGGCGGCGCAGGGCGAAGTTACGCCCGATCTGGTGCACCGCATCCTCGGAGAAAGCCACCAACAACAAAAAGGCACCGTCTCGCCTGAAGTGACTGCCCGCTTTTTTGAAATGCCGTTGCGTGAAGCGCGCGAAGCGTTCGAGCGGGTTTACTTCGAGCGTTTGCTGAGCCACGAGCAACACAACATGAGCCGCGTGGCCGAACTGGCAGGATTGGAGCGGACACACCTCTACCGCAAACTTAAACAACTCAACATTCGTTTTTCGCGCCGCGGCAACGATTCGTTTTGAGCGGCAAGTGTCGTTATCGCTATTTCTGGCAGACAAAGAAGACAAGCAAAGCCCCCTCTTATTGTCATTCCCGCTCGTTCCCGCCTTCGCGGGAATGACAGGGAATCCAACCCACCCAATAGTCACTTTTCCCTTTCCCCTTGTGAGAGAGGATGCGCTGACTGATTCCGTTCGTCCTACGCTGACTTAATTTATGCAAAAAGCAAGGATTTAAGCGGGATAAGAGCTATCCTGATAGAATTATTTAAGGAAAGGAGACGGTTATGAGGTGGTTTGAAGTTCTTGGAGGTGATTTCAAGAAGGGTGGCGGAAACGCCTTATTTTCTGAAGGGTTTGAAATCCGCAGCCCTGGAAAGCTAATTAGCGAATCTATTCCGAAGGCGCAAATAGCTGATGTGTCATTGCTTAGAGAAAAAACCGTAAAAGGCGATGCTCTTTGTGGCGCGGCCGTTGGAGCGTTGATGATGGGAATTGCTGGTGCAGCGTTAGGGTCGCTTGTGAGTGGCGGAGTGCGAAAGACGGTTATTTTCTCTTGCAAGCTGGCCGATGGGCGTCAATTTGTTGGTGAGGGAAGCCCCCAACTCTTTGAACAACTTTCTGCTCTGGTACTCAAAAACAAGCAGGCGAAAGAAGGCGGCCGGTAAGAGCTTGTGGCCTTCGTTAATATAGGCGCAAGCAATGAGTTATGAAGGGTAAACAAGCTTGACGCAGTTGGGTTTACAGCCCCTTTTGCTTTGCCTACCCATCCTAAGTTTGCTCGTCAGCCTCGGCGATAGCGCTTGACCCCGGCGGCAGCCATGCCCCCCAGCAGTAGCGCCAGCAGAACCAGCGCGGTTTCAGTCAGCGTGGGGATGGCGGAGACGGAGGAGGACTTTTGCGGAGAAAAAATGAAATTGACGCCGTCCCATAATATAACTTGTCCAGTGATAGCAGACGGAGCGACCATATTATTATAGCTGACGTTTATTCGAACGTATGGAGCAACGGCATCAAGCGTAAGTCCAGTAAGGGAGTTGTCATTGCAGTACAACTCCGTCAAATTTGTAAGCCCACTCACATCAAGCGCCGAAAGATTATTTCCGCTGCAGTCCAATGATTCCAAGCTTGAAAGGCCGCTCACATCAAGCGTTCCTGTCAAATTTTCGCCATCTATGGTCAGTGTTAGTATGCGATTGTCAGGCGTGATCCCTGACCAGGTTACACCTGTCCAATCGGCGGGAATGGAAGAGCCGTCAGAAGGTGCGGGTGTCCAGTTCAATCCGTTGTTGGCAATAATTGCGTTGATAACAGCAACATCTCCCGTGTTGTAGTCGCCTGGCGCCGCACGGGCGGATAAGGGGCTCAGGGCGAGAAGCGCGAGGGTCATGACAAGAGCGAACAGCCGCCCGCCAAGGATGCGTTTCGTATGTGACATGATGGAGTCCTCCCTTTGTATGGTTTCGTCAATATGCAATATAGCTTATACCTTTTTTTGAAACAGCACAAAGACCGCCCCTTGTGCTCACGCCAACACTCCGTATCGCCACGATTCCCAATCGGCGACAATCGCATCAACCACCCGCCCGCCGACTTTCTCCAGATTGTCGATACTGTCGGTGAGGCCATCGGTTGTGTGCGCCAACGCGGTAGCCAGATGTTGCACGGTGGTTTCGCCCGGCGGCGGCTGATCAAAATTGGCGACGACTCGGAGACTCATCACCCGTTCCAACCCATGCAGCGGTTGAATGACCTGAGCGATGGCGATGCCTTCCATTTCGGAAATCACGTAATCGTCGGCGCCGTAGAGTCGGGTAATGGCTTGCACTTGCGCCGACAAACCGGCGCCGTGAAAAAAACAATCGCTGGCAACGTGCGTGCCGCTGCCGACGAAGGGCGCGCCGCACGCGACCGCGTGCGGATAGCGCGCGCAATACGCTTCCACCGCGTCAGAGCGTTGGAGCGACGCGAGGCTGTCGGCAGAGAGTTTTATCGCGGTAGTGACCAGCGCCGGATTGAGTTGCAGCGCGGCGGTCGTACCGAACCCCTGACAAGGGAGAAACGGCATTTCGTTTGATGTGCTTTCATTCGACGCCCAACGGTGGCCGAGGTCGGCATCGACGAGCCACGTTCCCCAAATCACCGCGCCGATGGTGGCTTTTGACGGCGGCGCTCCGGCCGCGCCGGAAATCATGAAATACGCTTCGGAGAAATCAAAACGGGGATCGAGCAGAATGGCTTGCATCGACGCGCTGGAACGCACTTTGCCGATACCGAGTACGGTGCCGCAAACGCCGTCACGGTTGACGTAAACCGGATAGGGCGCGCCGCGCACCGCTACGGGCGTGACGCCTTGCCAGTAACGCTTTTGCCAATGGCGAAATTCGCTGGCGCCCTGACCGTTACCGTCGTCGAAATCGAACATCGTGGCGATGAACGCCTTGACTTTGATGGGCATGGCAGGGATCGGGAAGGAAGAAATCAGGGGGAAGGAATCAAGATTCGGATTGTAGAGGGTTTTTGAGGCAAGCGCCTATATCTCGTTTTTCTCTTTACTGGCGGAGAGAGAAAGAAAAACATGAGGAGTGGAAGGGCTGGATTCCCTGTCATTCCCGCGAAGGCGGGAACGAGAGGAAATGACAGCGGAGTAATCCTCTCCAAGGAGGGGTGGGCGCCGAAGGCAGACGGGGTGGTTGAAGGTTGACGCACAGCGTCGGGCGGTTAACCTTCTTTCATTCGCAGGAGAGGCAGCAAAAAGAAAGGGCGCTTCGCGAAGCGCCCTCCGTTGATTCCTGATGCTTGCTCAAGCGGCTTCGCCCACTTCTGCCCGCATCTTTTGCAAAGCACGCGCTTCGATCTGGCGAATCCGCTCGGCGGAAACGCCGTATTCCTCGGCCAATTCCTGCAACGTTGCCGTCGCTTCGCCTTCGTCGCGCAACCAGCGGGCGCGAACGATGGCAGCGCTACGCGCGTCCAGCGACGCGAGCGCTTTTTGCAGCGCTTCGTGGCGAACCCGCTCGGTTTGCTCGGCTTCGACGATGTGCGCCGGTTCGTCTTCCTTGTTCGTCAGGTAATACATCGGCGATAAGTGCGTTTCTTCCTCGCTCTCCGGCATCGGATCGAGCGATACTTCACCGCCGGCGAAACGCGTTTCCATCTCAAGCACTTCTTCCGGCTTGACGTTCAGCGTTTGCGCGATCTCCTTCGCTTCCTTCTGTGTCAATGCGCGCGTTCCTTCTTTCAGGCTGCGCAGGTTGAAAAACAGTTTGCGTTGCGCTTTGGTGGTGACCATTTTTACCAGTCGCCAGTTGCGCAAAACATACTCGTTGATCTCGGCGCGAATCCAATGCAACGCAAACGACACCAAACGCACACCGCGCTCGGGATCGAAACGACGCACCGCTTTCATCAGCCCGATGTTGCCTTCCTGAATGAGATCGGCCTGCGGCAAGCCATACCCCAGATATTGACGCGATACCGCCACCACCAGCCGCAGATGCGAAAGCACCATCTCGCGCGCTGCGTTGAGGTCTTGCTCGTTTTGCCAACGCCGCGCCAGCGATGTTTCCTGCTCGGCGGTGAGCAGCGGAAAGCGATTAACCGCCTGGATGTAATGATCCAGACTGCCCAATGACACCGGAGTGGGTAATGCCAGTGATTGATGAGTCATCCTTTTTCCTTGGTTAAACAGTACTTCTCAAGGAGTATTTTAGCACTCTCATACGGAGAGTGCTAAATATTTGAAACAGATTATATCGGAGCAGGGGGGGCGTTTATTCGTCCCCGACCACGCCCACGCCTGCACTGTGAGCCGCTTCGGCCAGCGCGCATCCTGCGTGGCGATGGGTAGCTGTATGCGCAAGGCCAATTCGAGATTCGCGAAGCCCCCTACGGCACCCACCACCGCCGCCATCATTTCCGCTTGTTTTCTGATTTTTGATTCCCTCCCCCCGATTTTCACTGCTAAAACGCTCGACTTTTGCGGCAAAGCACTGGAAAATAGCGCCACTTCTCAGGTCGGCGGGTTGTACGCTCGTCCTGAGAAAATTCGTATGATGAGGGGGCGCACGCAGTCTTGAGTTTTCGCGGGCTTTTCGCCGCGACAAGAAGGCTGAAACAGGCGGTTGAAATACGCTTTTGGCGCCCGGAATGTTTTTTTGGGGATTATTTTATGCTACCACTCGTGCTTTCTTTGCTATGCGCTCTCGTCGCCATTCTTTACGGCGTTTTTACTATCAAGTCGATTCTCGGCAAGCCCGCCGGTAATGAGCGGATGCGCGAAATCGCCGCCGCCATTCAGGCCGGCGCCAAGGCGTATCTCAACCGTCAATACATGACGATCGGTATCGTCGGGGTTGTGTTGTTTTTAATCATCGGTCTTTCTCCCATCGGCTGGCTGACGGCGCTGGGTTTCCTGATTGGCGCTGTGTTGTCGGGGCTGACGGGTTACGTCGGGATGAACGTGTCGGTGCGCTCGAACGTGCGAACCGCCGAAGCGGCGCGCAACGGTTTGGCGCCGGCGCTTGATGTCGCGTTCCGCGGCGGCGCGATCACCGGCATGCTGGTGGTCGGCTTGGGTCTGTTGGGCGTTGCCGGGTTCTTCCTGTTTCTGCTGCAAATCAACGGCGCTTCCGGCGATTTGCATCACACGATTCAGCCGCTGGTCGGTCTGGCGTTTGGCGGTTCGCTGATTTCGATTTTCGCGCGGTTGGGCGGCGGCATTTTCACCAAGGGCGCTGACGTTGGCGCCGATCTGGTGGGCAAGGTCGAAGCAGGGATTCCCGAAGACGATCCGCGCAATCCGGCGGTGATCGCCGATAACGTCGGCGATAACGTCGGCGACTGCGCCGGGATGGCCGCCGACTTGTTCGAGACTTACGCGGTGACGATTGTGGCGACGATGCTGCTGGGCACGCTGATGTTGTCGAAGCTGGGCGAAGCGGCGGTCATGTACCCGCTGGCGCTCGGCGGCTTGTCGATCATCGCTTCGATCATCGGCACGTTTTTCGTCAGAAGCAGCGGCGGCAAGATCATGCGGGCGCTGTACAAGGGCTTGATCGTCGCCGGGGTGTTGGCTGCCATTGGTTTTGCAGTCATCACTCAACAAATGCTCGGCAACATCACCGAACTCTATCCTGAACTGTCGTGGGGCAAACTCTACGGCGCGTCGCTGATCGGTCTGGTATTGACCGCCGCGATGGTGGTGATTACCGAGTACTACACCGGCACCGACTTCAAGCCGGTCAAACACGTGGCGCAAGCCTCAACCACCGGTCACGCAACCAACATCATCGCCGGTCTCGGTATTTCGATGAAGGCCACCGCTTGGCCGGTGCTGGCAGTGTGCGCGTCAATCCTCGGCGCTTACACGCTGGCGGGGCTGTTCGGCATCGCCGTCGCGGCCACCGCGATGTTGTCGATGACCGGCATCATCGTTGCGCTCGACGCTTACGGCCCGATCACCGACAACGCCGGCGGTATCGCCGAGATGAGCGAGTTGCCGGAATCGGTGCGCGCGGTGACCGATCCGCTCGACGCCGTCGGCAACACGACGAAGGCAGTGACCAAAGGCTATGCGATCGGTTCGGCGGGATTGGCGGCACTGGTGCTCTTCGCCGATTACACGCACGCGCTCGAATCCACGACGGGCAAGGTTTTCAGCTTTGATCTCTCCGATCCGATGGTGATCGTCGGCCTCTTCATCGGCGGCCTGATTCCCTACCTCTTCGGCGCGATGGCGATGGAAGCGGTCGGCCGCGCCGCCAGTTCCGTGGTGATCGAAGTGCGTCGCCAGTTCAAGGAAATCGTCGGCATCATGGAAGGCAAGGCCAAGCCCGAATACGGCAAGGCGGTCGATATGTTGACCAAAGCGGCGATCAAGGAAATGATCATCCCGTCGCTGTTGCCGGTGTTGGTGCCGGTTATCGTCGGCTTGGCGCTCGGTCCGAAAGCGCTCGGCGGTCTGTTGATGGGCACCATCATCACCGGGATCTTCGTGGCGATTTCGATGACTACCGGCGGCGGCGCCTGGGATAACGCCAAGAAGTACATCGAAGACGGCAACTTCGGCGGCAAAGGTTCCGACGCGCACAAAGCGGCGGTGACCGGCGACACCGTCGGCGACCCGTACAAGGATACCGCCGGCCCCGCCGTCAACCCGTTGATCAAAATCATCAACATCGTGGCGTTGCTGATTGTGCCGCTGCTGCCGCACGGCGAACAGGCGACGGCTCAGACGGAACAAATCACCAACGTACCGGTGGTTGCGGTCGTCGAAAAAGCGTCAGCGCCGACGAGCGTGACCGAAACGGTCAACGCTTCGCCGTTCACGTCTTCGGCGGCCTCGTCACCCGAAGTGAAATAAAAGCCACATAAACAACGGCGCAGAAGAATCTCTTCTGCGCCGTTGTTTTTTGTGAAATCTGTTTTTCTGGTATGGTGTTTCCTTTAGGATGACAACTTACCCCCCTCTTTCTTGTTATGCTGTTTCTGAAAAACTTTTTCAAGAAAAAAAATCTGGAAATCCATCAGCGGGTTGCCATTCCGGTGCTGTGCTATCACAGCTTCCAGATAGCGGGTACCGCCTATTCCCAAAATGACCACACCGCGCTGGAAGAAGATTTGCGTTATCTTTTAGACGCACAATACCGGCTGATCTCGCCGCTCGCTCTGGCTGTGGCGCTTCGTCAGAAAAATGGAGCGCTCTTAACGGAAAAACTTGCCTGCATCACGTTCGACGATGGGATGGATTTCGATTACTTCGATCAGGAACATAAAAATGCAGGGGTCGTGAAAAGCTTTCACACCATTTTGAATCAAAGCGCCTTATTGAAAAATGTCGTGAGAAATGGCGCTGCGAATGCTGCCGCAACCGTTGCGTTCATGATTGCTTCTGTAGAAGCGCGCCAAGTCATCGACCAATTCTGCCTCGGAAAAAACCAGTTTTGTGATCGTTGGTGGCGTGAATGTGCGCAACAAGGCATCATCGGTATCGGCAACCACAGTTGGGATCATACCTATAAGACGCTCGATACCGTATGCCAAGCCGACAACATCAAAGGCTCTTTTCACGCCATCAGCACTTACGCTGACGCTGATCAACAAATACGCGCCGCGCAGGATTATCTTGATAGCGCGACTGGTGGTTGTGCCACGCCGTTGTTTGCTTACCCCTATGGTGATGTCTCGGATTATCTTGTCAACGAATATTTTCCGAATTATGAAAAGGAGCATCGGCAACTCGCGGCGTTCAGTGCGGGTGGCGAGCCGGTAACGCAAAGTAGCAATCTCTGGGCGTTGCCGCGTTATGTGTGCGGCCAACACTGGCGCAACCCGGAAGAATTCAGAAAGATTTTCCTTGATCTAAAAGTTTCCTGAGTCGAGAGACCATATGAAGAATTTTCTGAAATGCTTGCTGAAAAAACAGCCACTCGCCGAAAGCGTTGTTTCTGTAGGAACAGCGCCAGAAATAGCGCTTTCGTCTGACATGGTTCCTTATCCCGCTACTTGTGTTTCAGATATTCTTTGCGTTACGGAAACAGCGAATGCCGAATTTTTTGTCGGTAACCTTTTTCGTCGACGTTTCAATACCTCTTCTTTTCCCGACATGCCGCGGCATTTCGTCGCATTTTACAAAACAGATAAAAAGACAATGCTGCCGGTCGGCTACGTCCATCAAACTCCGTGGGAGAGTTGCTATTTGTGCGGCGGGTTGGTTATCGACGAGCGCTTCTATCGGCTTGTTCCGGCAACGCATCGCCGGATGATCCGCGAAGCGGGTGGCATCGCCGAATACTTGCAGCGCGAAAGTTTTGCTGCGATTCGCGATGAAAACACTGTAGCGATTTGGGGATTCGTTGGTGACAAGCTGGCCGAGCAAGTCGATCTGCGTGTTGGCTTCGTCCACACTGATGTTCCGTATTTAATGGTGGTCTGGCTAAAACCGCTACCAGAAGAAGAAAAAGCGACTTTGATTCAGAAGGCTACGGCGCTGGGGGAGTTTTAAAACTGCCCCATGTCTCTGCGCGTGCAACGAAAAACAGCGTTACTCCGTCCCTCGCAAACCGTTTTTTCAACGCGGTTTTTACAGTAACTACACCACAAACTCCGTTTTCAATTTCTTTGGAACGGCCACATTCTTCAGCCGTACATATTGCGGAACGCCGTCTTTGAAAGGCGGCGGCGCTTCGCCGCGAATCAGCGGCGTCAAATAAGCGCGCGCTTTATCGGTGATGCCGTAGCCGTCGCGGGTGATGAAATTTTTCGGCAACATTTTTTCGTGGTTAGCGATTTTCGCCAGCGGCATCGGTTCGATTTTCCAGCGATACGGCGTTTCCGAAGAGCGCACAATCGCGGGCATCACTGCGTTGTGTCCGGTCAGCGCCAGTTGCACGGCGGCGCGGCCGACGGCGTAAGATTGTTCGAGATCGGTCTTCGACGCCAAATGGCGCGCTGCCCGTTGCAGATAATCGGCGACAGCCCAATGGTACTTGTACCCCAGTTTCGTTTTGATGATTTGCGCGATTTGCGGACCGATGCCGCCCAGTTGCGCGTGGCCGAACGCATCGCGCGTTCCGGCGTCGGCCATCAGTTTGCCGGAAGCGTTGCGTAATCCTTCCGACACGCCGATGCAGCAATAGCCAAAAGTATCGACTTTATTGCGCACGGCAGCGAGAAATTTCGCTTCGTCGAACGCGATTTCCGGAAAAAGCAGCAGCAACGGAATCGGCGTGTTTTCATCGGTGGCGAGGCCGACGGCGGCGGTGATCCAACCGGCGTGACGCCCCATCACTTCCAGCACGAAGATTTGCGTCGAGGTTTTTGCCATCGACGCTACATCGAACGCCGCTTCGCGCATCGAGGTGGCAACGTACTTGGCCACCGAGCCGAAACCGGGGCAGTTGTCGGTCAACACGAGATCGTTGTCCACGGTTTTTGGCACATGAATCGCTTGTAACGGATAGCCCAACTTGTCGGCGATTTGCGAAACCTTGAGGCAGGTGTCCGCCGAATCGTTGCCGCCGTTGTAAAAGAAGTAGCCGATGTCGTGAGCGCGGAATACGTCGATCAAGCGTTCGTAATGCGCTCGCGATTCGTCGATGCCTTTCAGTTTGTAGCGGCACGAGCCGAAAGCGCCCGACGGCGTGTGTTTCAACGCGGCAATCGCTCGGGTGCTCTCGCGCGTGGTGTCGATCAGGTCTTCGGTCAGCGCGCCGAGGATACCGTTACGACCGGCATAGACCGCGCCGATTTTGTCTTTGTGCGCGCGCGCTGTCTCGATGACGCCCGCTGCGCTGGCATTGATGACGGCAGTGACGCCGCCGGACTGGGCGTAAAATGCATTGCGTTTTTGCTTGGCATTGCCCTTACCATTGCTCTTGCTCATAAGATCTCCGAACTTTTTGAATTCGATTGACGGTCGCAAGCTATTTGACTTTTCTTTCCAGATAGCCGCGAATCAATGGGTAGTTAATAAACCATCCCAACAGACAACCGCCCAAAAAATACCAACCGTTATTTCGCCAAAAAACCAAAGCGACACTACCAAAAAAACAAATCAACCCTAACACGATTCCTGTTTTTTTTATGGCATCAAAGGTTTGTCGGGTGATTTTCACGTCTGTTTCATTCGCACCCATCACACTGCCGCATCCTGCAACGCCACCCGATTGATCTGCCCCAGCAAAAGCCGTCCCGGCGCGTAATCCGGTTGTAATGCCAAAGCGTTCTCGGCGCAGGCGCGCGCTTCCACGCGCTCGTCTTGTTCCAGATAAAGATGTCCCAGGTTGCAGAGAAACGCCGGATCATAAGGCCGCACTTGCGTCGCCAGCATTTGCGTTTTCAGTGCCTCCGCTGCGTGTCCCTGCATCCGTTCGACCATCGCCCGCAGGTTCAACGCCCACGGATCGTTGAAGCTCAACGCCAAAACTTTTTCGATTCCGGCGAGCGCTTCGTTCCATTGCTCTTTCTGCGCTTCGGCAGCCGCTTCTTGCAACAACGGTTCGGTTTGCGCGACCAGCGCTTCGTATTTCGCCTGCCATTTTTCGTACACGCGATCACGGAAGCGGACAAAGCGGTCGGGATCGTGATTGCGCCCGCCCGCCGTTCCCGACGAGCCGGCATCGACGTACCACAGATAACTTTGCAGCGGCTCGAAATAAAACTTCGTGCGTTGCGCGCATTGCAAAAAGAAATCCCAGTCTTCGTGAATGTCGAGCGACGGATCGAAGCTGCAACCGGCGGCAATCAACGATTTGGAAACCAGCGTTGCCGACAGGTGAATGAAATTGCGCGTGTAAAGTTCCACCAGCGCGCACGGCTGGCCGAACGATTCGCGGCGGCCGTCGTTGAACACCGCCTGCGCCAGCGTGTGCACGACACCGGCGTCCTCGGCACGGGAAGCGGCGCCGACCAGATTGGCGATGTGTTCCGGCAGAAATTCATCGTCGTCGTCGAGAAAGGTGAACCACTCGCCGGTGGCGGCCTGCACGCCGACATTGGCCGCCAGCGGCCGCGACAATTTCGTTTCGGAAGTCACCAGCCGCAGCGAATGCGGTCCGGCGCGCTCTTCCAGCGGCGGATGCGACGGGCCGCAAGCGGCCACGACCAGAATTTCCAGGTTCGGCCAGGTTTGCGCGGCAAGCGAGGCCAACGCCGTCGCGAGGCTCTCTCTCGCCATGCTGCGAACGATAACGGAAACACGAGGTGAATTCATTTTTGCATCCTACGATTTGAGCGCGGCAAGACAGGCATCACGAATGGCGTCAACACTGCCGACGCCCATCACTTTCCGGTAACGCGGCGCTTGCGCGTCCGCGCTCTTGGCCCAGTTGCCGTAATACGTTACCAGCGGCGCCGTCTGCGTGTGATAAACCTCCAGCCGCTTCTTGACGGTTTCCTCGCGGTCATCGTCGCGCTGAATCAATGGCTCGCCGGTTTCATCGTCCTGCCCCGCGACTTTCGGTGGATTGAATTTGACGTGATACGTGCGCCCCGACGCCACATGAACGCGCCGTCCGCTCATCCGCTCGACGATCTCCGAGTCGGGCACCGCGATTTCCAGCACATAATCCAGCGCCACTCCGGCGTCTTTCATCGCCTCGGCCTGCACAATCGTGCGCGGAAAGCCGTCGAAAAGATAACCGCTGGCGCAATCTGGCGCTTTCAGTCGTTCGCGCACCAGCCCGATGATGATTTCGTCGGAGACCAGCCCGCCGCTGTCCATCACCGATTTCGCCGCCAGCCCCAACGGGGTTTGTGCTTTGACCGCCGCGCGCAACATGTCGCCGGTGGAAATCTGCGGAATGCCGAACGCTTCCTTGATGAAACCTGCTTGGGTTCCCTTGCCCGCGCCGGGCGGGCCTAACAAAATGAGACGCATCTGGTTTTCCCTTGGGGTACTTGTTCTACAGCATAAAGAAATTCTGCGGCACGGCTGTGACAGCCCGCCCAGAGCAAAAGCCTCTGCGTGAGGCGGATGCCTAACGCAGACCTTTCGATTTTCTATGTTACGCGGCGGCGGGTCAACCGTTGGCGCAATTTTGGTGGCTGGCGCGTCATGCGCCGTATGTTTGTACCCACAATCGGCGGGCTATTTCCAGATCTTCCTCGGTATCGATCCCCGGCGCGGGCGCTTCGTCGGCAACTTCGACGGCGATCCGGTAACCGTGCCACAGCGCCCGCAACTGCTCCAGCTTTTCGGCGGCCTCGATCGGCGCCACCGGCAGGGTCGGAAACAGGCGCAGAAACGAGGCGCGATAAGCATACAATCCGTAATGACGGTACAGTGGATGTTCGGCCGGATACGCCGGCAAAATGGCATCTTCCGGCAGCGACGCGATGGCATCGCGCGCGAACGGGATCAGCGCCCGGCTGAAATACAGCGCATAACCCAGATGATCGAGCACCACCTTGACGATGTTCGGGTTGCGCGCTTCGGCCATCGTTTTCAGCGGATGGCAAGCGGTGGCGATGGCCGCGTCTTCGTGCAACACCAGCTTTTCGGCGACGCGCTTGATCAGCGTGGGCGCCAGAAATGGTTCGTCCCCCTGAACATTGACGACGATGCTGTGATCGGACAACCCCAGAGAATCCACTGCTTCGGCCAGCCGGTCGGTGCCGGTCGGATGGTCGGCGCGCGTCATCAGCGTTTCGATGCCGGCGTCGCCGACCGCTTTCGCAATCCGTGCATCGTCGGTTGCCACGACCACCCGCGCGCTGCGAACCTGCGCCGCTTGCTGTGCCACGCGCACCACCATCGGGGCGCCGCCGAGGTCGGCCAGAGGCTTACCCGGCAGGCGAGTCGAAGCGAAGCGGGCAGGGATGATGATAGTGAAGGACATGGGGGAAGAATATCAGACTGTGGCCGTTATCGTAAATCGTCTCGACGCATCAACGCAGCGCATCAATCTCGGCTTGCTCGAGTTTGCGTGCTTCGTCTTCGAGCATGACCGGAATGCCGTCTCGAATCGGGTATGCGAGCTTGGCGCTCTTTGAAATCAGTTCCTGCCGCTCGGCAACATAAATCAGCGCCCCGCGCGTGACCGGGCAAACCAGAATTTCCAGCAGTCTGGGGTCGAGCATCGGTGGGACAGGCGTTTTTTCACTCATCGGTTTTCTCCTTTGCTTTTTCGCGCAGCATTTCTTCGACAAGGCGCAGCAGCGCCGGTTCGATCGAACCGACAATCGGCAGATACCAGCAACGCGCATCGGCGATCGTCGCACATTTGATCGCATCTTTTTCGGTCATCAAAATCCAGCGCGCTTGCGGCAACGCCAAATCCGCCGCTGTAAAACGGTGATGATCGGCAAACGCCTGCGTTTGTGCGCAAATGCCGAATCGCTGCAAAGTCGCAAAAAAACGCTCGGGATGGCCGATACCGGCAAGCGCGTGAACGCCTTCTTCCTGCGCAAAAAAATCCAACTCGTGTTTTTCATCAAGATGTTGCGCGTCGGGCTTGGCAACGCGGCGCCACGCTTCCGCTCTCAGCGTTTGCCGGAAAACCGGAACGCCGAAATCACTATGAAATTCTGGAACCACATCGCCCATCGCCGTGAGCACGATAGCGTTGACCCGCGCCAATCGTGACAACGGTTCGCGTAGTGGTCCGGCGGGCAACAATAACCGATTGCCGAGTTGACGCTCGCCGTCGAGCAGCGCTATTTCCATCGTTCGCGCCAGCCGGTAATGTTGAAGCCCGTCGTCGGAAATCAGCACGTCGATTTCGGGATGCGCCGCCAACAACGCTTTTCCGGCGGCAACGCGATCACGCCCCACCGCCATCGGCCATCCGGCGCGCGCGATCAGCGCCGCTTCGTCGCCGACTTCCCGAACGTCGCTGTCGGCATTGACGCCGACGACATCGCCGCGGGCGCTGGCTTCGCCGCCGTAACCGCGACTGATGATCCCAAGTCGAAAGCCACGTTCCGCCAGCGCTTGTGCCAGCGCGATCACAAACGGCGTTTTGCCGGTGCCGCCGACCGTGATGTTGCCGACGACGATCACCGGAACCGGCAGCGTGACGCTTCGCAGCAGCCCGTTCCGATACAACGCCGCGCGAACGCTCGCCAGCGCTCTGAAAAGCAGCGACCACGGCCACAGCAACCACGCCAACCACGTCGGGCGCGGCGCGTACCAGAGGTTCAGCAAAGCTTGCGACAGTGGCGATAAACCCATAGACGGCGGTACCGGATCGCGGCGGGGATCAGGTACCGGGAAGCCGGGTGGCGAACGTGATCCGCGTCATGTTGGCGAGTCGCGCCGCTTCCATCACGCGCACCACCGATTGGTGGGTGGCGCTGGCGTCGGCGTTGATGATTACCACCGGGTCTTTGCCGCCCTGCGCTGCCGAAGTCAGCAGCGCGGCAAAATCCTCGGCGGTCGAATAACGAAACACCTGTTTGTTAATCACATAATTGCCTTGCGCATCGACACCGACGTCGATTTCGGTCGGCTTCAAGTCCGGCTTGTCGGCATTGGCCGCTTCGGGCAACGTGATCTGCAATTCGCTGATCCGTTGATACGTGGTGCTGACCATCAGAAAAATCAGAATCACCAACAGCACGTCGATCAACGGAATGAAATTGATCTCAGGCTCATCGCGCATTCGGTAGCCGCGCAGATTCATGAAGTCACCTTCGCTTTCAACGGGACGGCGCGGCGTGCACCGCATCGACCAGCCGGATGGCTTCGCGCTCCATCTCGACCATGTAGGATTCGACCAGCGCCCGGAAGTAGCGGTAAAAAATCATGCACGGAATGGCGATCATCAACCCGAACGCAGTGTTGTAAAGCGCCACCGAAATGCCATGTGCCAGTTGCACCGGATTGGCGCCGGTCACCGTCGTCGAGCCGAAAATCTCGATCATCCCGATCACCGTTCCGAACAGCCCCAGCAGCGGCGCCATCGCGGCAATCGTGCCCAGCGTCGTCAGAAAACGGTCGAGACGGTGCGTGACGACGCGCCCGACTTCTTCAATCGCTTCCTTCATCACCACCCGCGGCGACTGGGCATTGGCCAGCCCGGCGGCCACGATCTGCCCGAGCGGGCCACGTTGCGCGGTCTGCGTCAACAACTGCGTGCTCATCCCTTTTTGCCGGAACTCGGTGAGCACCTGATTCACCAGCCCCTTGGGAATGATGTTGGAACGACGCAGCGTCCAGAAACGCTCAATGATGATCGGTAGGGCAATGACCGAGGCCAGAATCAGAAACCAGATCGGCCAACCTGCTGCCTGAATAATCTCCCACACAATGCTTCTCCGTCTGAAAATACCAGCAATTTAACGCGCCGACATCGTTTCGGCAAGTGGCACACTGGAAAACGGCTTGCGCCGATAGCAGAAAGCCCGGATACCGAAGAAGTGGAAATGGGGCCGCCATCATTCGTCTGTGCCGGAACAGGCGGCAGAATGCCGCCCCTACACTCCTCTCCCACAAGCAGGGGAAAACAAAAGGGCGGGTTTGAAACCCGCTCCTACGCCTTCTCACCTGCCTTTAACTCCGCCGTCATTCCTGCGAAGTTCCCGCCTACGCGGGAATGACAGGGAATCCAGTCCTTCGTACCATCACTATTTTTTTTTGATCAAGGGCGGTTCACGAATCGCCCCTGCGGATCCACAACCTACGCCTTCACCCTCTGTACCTTCTTGACTCCGGCTACGCGCCGCAGCCCGCGGATCACGTCGGCCAGATGCTGGCGGTCGCGCACTTCGATCAAAAATTGCATCGCCGGCAGCGCCTCGCCCTGCGGGCGCTCGATGTTGACCTGAAGGATGTTGGCGGCCGCCTGCGCGATGGCGCCCGCCTGATCGGCCAGCAAGCCCTGCCGATCCGGCGCCCACGAGCGCACTTCGGTGAGATACAGCTTTTGTGGAGCGTTGTTCGGCCAGGTCATTTCGATCCATTCGCCCTGCTTGGCCGCCGATTGTTTCAGGGTGGCACAGTCGCGGACGTGAACTTCCAGCCCTTGCCCAGGGCGGAACCAGCCGATGATTGGGTCATTGGGCAGCGGTCGGCAGCACGGCGCGTAGCGAAGAATGTCGCTGTCGCTTGCTTGCAACTGCAATTCGTCATCGCGTCGTTGCGAAAAAAGGCTGCGCCATTGGAATCCCGTGCTGCGTCGTTGCTGCGGCTCACCGCGCAGGCGCTGGGCGAAAGCTTGCGCAACCGTGAACGGCAAACGCTTGCCGCGCCCGATGTCGGTGAACAAGTCGGCGACGGTTTTCACGCCCTGCGTTTCGACAAAAGTTTGCCATTGTTCCGACGTGATGTTTTTGACATCGAGCTTGAAAATGGCCAGCGCGTAACCGAGCAAGCGTTCGCCGAGCGCCGCCGCCGCTTGTTGTTGCAGATTCTTGAGGAAGTTGCGAATCGCCGAGCGCGCTCGGCCGGTGACGACGAGCGACAGCCAAGCAGGCATCGGCTGCGCTTCAGCGCTGGTCAGCACTTCGACTTGATGGCCGTTTTTCAGTACCGTGCGCAGCGGCATGATTTCGTGGTCGATCCGCGCGCCGGTGCAGTGATTGCCGACATCGGTGTGGATACTGTAAGCGAAATCGAGAACGGTGGCGCCGCGCGGCAAAACCATGATGCGCCCCTTGGGCGTGAAAACGTAAATTTCCTCGGGGAAAAGGTCGCGCTTGATGTTCTCGACAAACTCCCGCGAATCGTCGCCGCCGGTCTGCATTTCGAGTAGCCCCTTCAACCAGCGGCGGGTGTTTTGCTGCGTTTCGGCCAGATGTTCCAGATCGCTGCCCGAGCGGTACATCCAATACGCCGCCACTCCGTTCTCGGCGATCAGATTCATGTCGTGGGTGCGAATCTGCACGTCGATCGGAATGCTGTCCGGCCCGAACAACATGGTGTGCAGCGCCTGATAACCGTTGGCTTTCGGAATCGCGATGTAATCCTTGAAACGCCCCGGCAGCGGCTTGTAAATTTCGTGCAACACGCCCAGCGCGGTGTAACAAGCGTTGCGCGAATCGGTCAGCACCAGCACGCCAAACGACTCCATTACTTGCTGCAAGGTGAGATGCTCCCCGCGCATTTTGTTGTAGGCCGAGCAAATCGTTCGCTCGCGGGCGCGCACTTCGGCGTTGAGTTGCGGTTGTTTCGCCAGCCGTTCACGCAACAACGACAACACGCCATCGACCGTATCGCTGCGGGCGGCGCGAATGGTTTCGATCACGCTGCCGAGAACGCGATGGCGGTACGGGTTCAGGTACTTGAACGACAGATCGAGCAGACTCTGTCGCAGCGCATACAGTCCCAGCCGTTGCGCAATCGGCGCGTAAATGTCGCGCGTTTCGCGGGCGATTCGGCGGCGCGCCGCCAGACTCATCGCGCTCAAGGTCTGCATGTTGTGGAAACGGTCGGCCAGCTTGATGAGAATCACGCGCACATCGCGCGCCATCGCCAGCACCATCTTGCTGAAGGTTTCGGTTTGCGCTTCTTCGCGCGACGAGAAATCGAGCTGGTTGAGCTTGGATACCGCATCAACCAGATCAGCGACGGTGCTGTCGAACTCGCGCGTCAATTCTTCTTTGCTGGCGGGCGTGTCTTCGAGCACATCGTGCAGCAAGGCGGCGGCCAAGGCCTGAGCATCGAGTTGCCAACCGGCGAGAATGCTGGCGACGGCCAGCGGATGAGTGATGTAAGGTTCGCCGGATTTGCGGCGTTGATCAGCGTGAGCACGCTCCGCGTAGCGGTAGGCGCGTTCTACCAGCGCAACCTCATCGGGGGGCAGATACTGCCCGAGCTTGCGTAGGAGGTCGCTGGTGGTCACTTCCTTCGGCGGGCAGCGAGGCTACCCGCAAAAAGGTCGCGCGTCACGACGAGAGCGTTGTTTTTCGCTCATGGCGTGCTTTCGTCATCCGACGGCGCTGTCGCTTCAAACACATCGACGGTCGTCGTCACCGGCGTCGCCGGCAGTGTGAACAGCGTGTTTTCCGTAAACGCTTCGGCCAGCGACACTTTGTTGGCCGTTTGCTTGTGCAGCATTTCGGCGCCGACTTTGCCGACGGCAATTTCACGCAACGCGATCACGGTCGGCTTGTCGCGCGCCGGATCGAGCAAGGGCTGCGCGCCGGTAGACAACATGCGCGCGCGATTGGCCGCAGCCAGCGTTAACTCAAAGCGGTTGGGGATATGGGTCAAACAATCTTCAATGGTAATGCGCGCCATAAAGGCTTCCTCAAAAGAAAAAATCAGAAAACGAAATTAAAAACCCGTGGCCGTCATCAATTCGCGCAACAAGCGTGCTTGCCGCCACCGTTGTCTCGGCGCCCGCAAGCGGGCGGCGCGGACAACTGCCACCAGATCATCGACAGCGTTGCCGAAAGTCTGGTTGATAATAACATAATCGAAATCGACATAATGACGAAATTCTTCCTGCACGCTGACGAGGCGGCGGGCGATGACTTCGGGTGTGTCCTGCCCGCGCTTTTCCAACCGCTCTCGCAGCGCGGTAAGCGACGGCGGCAACACGAAAATCTGCACGCTGTCCGGGAACAGCGAGCGCACTTGCATCGCACCCTGCCAGTCGATTTCCAGCAGAATATCCTGACCGGCTTCGAGCTGTTTTTTGATCCAGGTGGCCGAAGTTGCGTACCAGTGTCCATAGACATGCGCGTCTTCGAGAAATTCACCGGCTTCGCGCAGCGCCTGAAAGCGGGCGTCATCGATGAAGTGGTAATGAACGCCTTCCTGCTCGTTCGGGCGCGACGGCCGCGTGGTATAGGACACCGACAAGCGGATGCCCGGCTCGCGATCCAGTAATGCATTGACGAGGCTCGTTTTACCAGTGCCGGAGGGAGCCGCCAGCACGAAAAGACAACCGGTGGCAATTGAGGGGGAGATAGTGACTTCAGCCATGATTTTCCTTATACGAAGTTTTGACTTTATTCGAGGTTTTGAATTTGTTCGCGCATTTGTTCGATCAGCACTTTCAACTCGAGCGCGACTTGCGAGAGTTCTACATCGACCGATTTGGCGCCGAGCGTGTTGGCTTCGCGATGCAATTCCTGCGCCAGAAAATCGAGCCGCTTGCCGACCGCACCGCCGGAGCCGAGCACGCGGCGGACTTCATCGATATGCGTGGCGAGCCGCGTGACTTCTTCGCTGATCTCGATGCGGGTGGCAAACAGCGCCAACTCCTGCTTGAGCCGCTCCTCGTCGGGGTCGAGCCCGGCCTCTTGCAGACGACTGGTCAGTTTGGCCTGATAAGCGGCGTGAATGGCCGGAATTCGCGGCATGACACGCGCCACTTGCGCTTCCATCGCGTCGCAACATTGCAACAGTACCGTCGCCAGTTTACCGCCTTCGCGTGTCCGTGAGGCGGCAAAATCGTCCCAAGCGGCATCAAAAACCGTCAGCGTCGCCGCCGACAGCGTTTCGTCGGCGGCATCCTGCGCCGCCAGCACGCCCGGCCAGCGCAAAATTTCGTTCACCGTCAGCGGCGCCGCCGTTGACGCCTGAGCATGAATTTCCCCGGCAACGGCCAGCAACGCCGCCACCAGAGCGGCGTCGATCCGAAGTCCCGGCGCCGCTTCCGGGTTGCGAGCCCGCGACACCCGGCAATCTACCTTGCCGCGCTTCATCCGCGCCGCCAGCCGTTCGCGCAAGACCGGCTCCAGCAGCCGCAGCTCGTCCGGGGTCTTGACAGTGACATCAAGATAGCGGTGATTGACTGCCCGCAGTTCGACATTCAGGGTGTCGCCGCCGATGTTGGCGGAGGCAACGGCAAAGCCGGTCATACTCAAAACGCTCATTTTTGCCAAATTTCATCAAACTATCAGGAACATCACTTTACTTTATTTGGCGACACAAGGAAAATCCCATGATGCCGGTTGATTTTGCCGGAAAACTTTTAACCAGACTCGCTTAACATGGCCGTTGCCAAAAATCAGGCGCTCTCGCCGGGCTACCGATTGCTGAATTACCGCATCGAACAACAGATCAGTCGAGGCGGCTTTTCGATTGTCTATCGCGCTACGGATCAAAACGGAGAAATTGTTGCCATCAAGGAATACATGCCCGCCACGCTCGGAGTTCGGATGGAGGGCGACATCATTCGCGCCAGCACCGTCGAAAATCTGACGACCTTCCGCTACGGCATGAAATGTTTTTTTGAAGAGGGCAGGGCGCTGGCGCGCATCGACCACCCGAACGTGGTGCGCGTGCTGAATTTCTTTCGCGCCAACGAAACCGTGTACATGGTGATGCGCTACGAGAATGGCCGCACCTTGCAGCAACACATCCAGATCAAGCAGGACCGTTTGTCGGAGCGTTTCATTCGCGGCGTTTTCATCCGGCTGCTGAACGGTTTGCGCGAAGTGCATACCCATCGGTTGTTGCATCTGGATTTGAAGCCCGCCAACATCTACCTGCGCACCAACGGCATTCCGGTCTTGCTCGATTTCGGTGCTGCCCAGCAAACGCTGTCGAGTACGACGGGGCGTTTTTCGCCGATGTACACGCCGGGCTTCGCCGCGCCCGAACAGTATCAGCGCGACGTGACCAAGCTGGGGCCGTGGACTGACGTTTATGGCGTCGGCGCGTCGATGTTCGCCTGCCTCGCCGGATTTGCGCCGCAGGCCGCCGATGCCCGCATGAAAGAAGACCATTTGATTACCGCGCGCAAACTGTGGGCGGGACGCTACACCAACACCTTGCTGCATGTGATCGACCGCTGCCTCGACCTCGACCCGGCGCGTCGCCCGCAAAGCCTGCTGACTTTGCAAAAAGTGTTGCTCTCTTTTGAAGAACCGCAACCCAAGCCATCTTTTTTAGATAACATTAGAGGTCTGGTGAGCAGACGATAATTCAGCTTCCGGCAGACTTATGCGATTTACCATTTTTCAGGATTCGCGCAAAGGTTCGCGCAAAGTCAATCAAGACAGGATCGCCTACATTTACGGACGCGATACTCTGCTGATGGTGCTGGCCGACGGCATGGGCGGACACGCCGGCGGCGAAATTGCCGCACAAATAGCCGTGCGCTTGTTCGCCGAGCGATTCCAGCAGGAAGCCCAGCCGGTGTTGCGTAATCCGCTCGAATTTCTGCACGACACCATGCGTCGCGCTCATGCTGCGCTGGGGTCTTACGCGCGCCAGTTCTCGCTGGTCGAAACGCCGCGCACCACCTGCGTCGCCGTTATCATACAATCGGGCTACGCCTATTGGGCGCACGCCGGCGATTCGCGGCTTTACCTGTTTCGACAAGGGCAACTCTACAGCCAGACCAAAGATCACTCGAAAGTGCAGTATCTGCTCGACCGCGGCCTGATTACCGAAGACGAAGTTCCCTACCATCCCGAGCGCAACCGGATATACAGTTGTCTGGGCGGCGCCGTCGAGCCGGTCATCGACTTGTCGCGGCGCACCACCCTGCGCACCAACGACATCCTGCTGCTGTGCTCCGACGGTTTCTGGACCGTCATGCCGGCGCGCGAAATCGCCAACATCCTCACCTCGGCGCCGCTCCTGCAAGCCGCGCCGAAAATGATGCGCGAAGCGCAACAACGCGGCGGCGCCGATGGCGACAACCTGTCCACCATCATCATGCGCTGGGATACCGACACCGATACCAATACCGCGCCGGCCACCGAAACCGCGAGAATGAGTTCCGGCGAATTCCAAACCGAACTCGAACGCACCGTCACCGTGACCAACCACACCGGCGCCAACCGCGAACTGACCGACGAAGAAATCGAACGGGCGATTGCCGAAATTCAAGCGACGATACAGAAGTTCAGACATTAGGAATTTCGCTACGCTTTACATGAGCAAGAAGACGTGCATGACGATGCGCGTGAACAAGGATCGTGAAAAGATTGCGTCATTCATGAAAATGTAGATATACCGTTTGCCCTTTGACAAGCTCAGGGCGGACGGAATAAATGAGCGAAGCCCATCGTCCCCTTCCTGCGCTACAATACACCCATGCGTCAAATCGTTATCGACACCGAAACCACCGGCCTGTATCCGCAACAGGGGCACCGCATCATCGAACTGGCAGCGCTGGAAATGGTGTCGCGGCGGCCTACCGGCAATCTTCGTCACTGGTATCTCAATCCCGAGCGCGACATCGACATCGAGGCCACCAACATTCACGGCTTGACGCTGGAACGGCTGAAAGACGAGCCGCTCTTTGCCGACATCGCCGACGAATTCGTGTCGTTTTGTCAGGGCGCTGAATGGATCATTCACAACGCGCCGTTTGATATCGCGTTTCTCGACGCCGAACTGGCGCGTCTCGAAAAACTGCCGTGCGCGCAAATTTACGGCAGCTTAATTGACACGTTGCAAAAAGCGCGCGAGTTGTTCCCCGGCAAGCGCAACAATCTCGACGCCTTGTGCGAGCGCTTCGGCATTTCCAACGCGCACCGGACTTTGCACGGCGCTTGCCTCGACGCGCAGTTGCTCTCCGAAGTGTATTTGGCGCTGACTCGCGGGCAGGAATCGCTGATCATCCCGCCGTCGCTGAAACCGCAGAACGCCCGCAACCTACCCAGCGCCGCCGCTGCAACCAACAACGCGCGCCCGCTCAAAATTTTGCGTCCCAACAACGAAGAGCAAGCCGCGCACCGCGCCTATCTGGCCGCGCTGCAAAAAGAAGGCCGTTGCTTGTGGGAGGAGCAGGAATCAGACGTCTGATACGTCCTGCGGGGCGATGGTGGACGAGGTGGTTGAGAGGTGAGCGGCGAAGTCGCTGAAAGCTTGGGGGCGTCACGTCATCGCTTGGCCCCTCGTAATCCTGACATAATACGCCCCATGCCCCCCTCAACCTCCGCCAACGCCAATCGCTCTCCGGGTGATTTTCGGACTGTCGTTGCCCACTCCGTCACAGTTTTCGTCGGACAACTCGCCGCGATGAGTTACGGGGTGACCGATACCATCGTGTCGGGACGCTATTCGGTGGAAGCCCTTGCCGCATTGGCGGTAGGCGCTGCCATCATGGTGACCGTCTTTGTGGCGATGACCGGGCTGGTGCAGGCGCTGCTGCCGATCTGGGCCGAGATGCGCGGGGCCGACCGACCGCAGGACATCGGGCCGTCGGTGCGGCAGGCGCTGTACGTGTGCGCGGCGGCCAGCGCGCTAGGCATCGCCGTGCTGCTGCATCCCGGGCCGCTGCTGCGCTGGGCCGAGGTGCCCGCCGGCTTGCAGCCAGTGGTGCGCGACTATCTGGCCGTGGCCAGCTGGAGCCTGCCGGCGGCGCTGCTGTTTCGCGCCTTCAGCACGCTCAGCCAGGCGCTGGGCGTGCCCCGGCTGGTGACCTGGCTGCAAGTGCTGGCGCTCGGCGTCAAGGTGCCGCTGTCGATCTGGCTGACCTTCGGCGGCGCGGGCGTGCCGGCGCTGGGCGTGGTGGGCTGCGCCTGGGCCACGTTCGCGGTGAATTATTTCCTGTTCCTGCTGGCGCTGGTGCTGCTGCGCACCCAGCCGTTGTTCGCGCCGCTGGCGCTGTGGCGGCCCATGGAGCGCCCGCACCTGCCCACGCTGCGCGCCTTTGCGCGGCTGGGCCTGCCGGCGGCGCTGAGCGTGCTGGTGGAGGTGACGTCGTTCACGCTGATGGCGCTGTTCATCGCCCGGCTGGGCACCACCGCGACGGCGGCGCACCAGATCGCGGCCAACGTGGCGGTGCTGCTGTACATGGTGCCGCTGTCGCTGGGCGTGGCGGCCAGCGCGCGCGTGGGCTACTGGCGCGGCGCGGGCAACGAGGCGCGCGCCCGGCGCGTGGCCCTGCGCGCCGCCGGCACGGCGATGCTGATGGGCCTGACGCTGGCCGCCGCCGTGTTCATCGCCAAGCCGTGGATCGCGGCGGTCTACGCCCGGCAGGCCGGGGTAACGCTGCTGGCGGCGCAGTTGCTGGCGTGGGTGGCGCTGTACCACCTGGCCGATTCGACGCAGACGGTGGCGGTGTTCCTGCTGCGCTGCTACCGCGTCACGCTGGCGCCGGTGGCGGTGTATTCGGTGCTGCTGTGGGGTCTGGGCCTGAGCGGTGGTTACCTGCTGGCCTACCACGGCGTGGGGCCGCTGGCCGCCGAGCATGCGCCAGCCGCGTTCTGGCAGGCCGCTGCTGTGGCATTATTGTTGGCAGCCGTGGCGATGAGTGTGATGTTGCGGTGGATCAGTGGAAAAGTAGTGGCGCGGGCGCGCACACGCGGGAATTCATAGGGGCGGCATTTTACTGCCCGTGCCGTCACGTTACCTTTCGACTATCTCGTCCACTTTTGGTGCCCCCTCCTCTGAGGGGAATTTTGAAAGGAGGCGTTCGTGAAAGCGGGCGGAGGGTTGTTCTCTCTGTTGCAGGTCATCTTTTTCAATTGGCGCTGCAAGTAATGCAAGATCTGGACGGATGTCATCGTTTTTTTTGTTTTTCAAAAATTGTGGCAAAATAAAAAACTACAACGCTCGATCATAAAGCGGTCGCAGGTGTTGCTATTTCTCAGGTTGGAGCTTATCCGTTCCGTCCATGAGCGACTGTTACCGAGGGCACAACCCGTTGATGAGGTCTCACATGACTACTGAACATGATTACGATCCCCAGGAAACCCAGGAATGGTTGGCGGCGCTGGAGGGCGTTCTGCAACACGCCGGCCCGATCCGGGCGCATTTTCTGATCGAGCAGTTGATCGAAAAAGCGCGCCTCGAAGGCGTCAATCTGCCGTTCTCGGCCAACACTGAATACATCAACACGATTCCGCTCGATCAGCAAGCGCCGATTCCCGGCGATCAGGAAATCGAACATCGCATTCGTTCGTATGTGCGCTGGAACGCGGCGGTGATGGTGTTGCGCGCCAACAAGAATTCCAATGTCGGCGGTCACATCGCCAGTTTCGCTTCGGCGGCAACGCTTTATGAGGTCGGCTACAATCACTTCTGGCATGGCGACGGCGATGCGCACAACGGTGATTTGACTTTTCTGCAAGGGCATTCCGCGCCCGGCGTTTATGCGCGCGCTTTTTTGTTGGGGCGTTTGACGGAAGAGCAGATGGATCATTTTCGTCAGGAGGTTGACGGCAATGGTTTGTCGTCGTACCCGCATCCGTGGCTGATGCCGGAATTCTGGCAGTTTCCGACGGTGTCGATGGGGCTGGGCCCGCTGATGGCGATTTATCAGGCGCGCTTTTTGCGTTATCTCGAAAGTCGCGGTTTCGGCAAGCACAGCCATCGCAAGGTGTGGGCGTTTCTCGGCGACGGTGAAACCGATGAGCCGGAAGCGCTCGGCGCGATCAGCATGGCCGGTCGTGAAAAACTCGACAATCTGATTTTTGTCGTCAACTGCAATCTGCAACGTCTCGACGGGCCGGTGCGCGGCAACGGTAAAATCATTCAGGAGCTCGAGGCTGAATTTCGCGGCGCCGGTTGGAATGTAATCAAGGTGATTTGGGGCAGCCATTGGGATGCGTTGTTGGCGCGCGATAAAAACGGCGCGCTGAAGCGGCGGATGATGGAATGTCTCGACGGCGATTATCAAACGTTCAAAGGGCGCGATGGCGCTTATGTGCGCGAGAATTTTTTCAACACGCCGGAACTGAAAACACTGATTACCGGCATGAGTGACGACGATCTTTGGCAACTGAATCGCGGCGGTCACGATCCGCACAAAGTTTATTCGGCGTACAAGGCGGCGAGCGAGCATCGCGGACAGCCGACGGTGGTTCTCGCCAAAACGATCAAGGGTTACGGCATGGGCGCGTCGGGCGAGGCTGCCAACATCGCGCATCAGGCGAAGAAGATGACTTTGGATTCGCTCAAACGATTCCGCGATCGCTTCAAATTGCCGTTGACCGACGAGCAGGTGGAGAAGCTCGAATATCTGCCGCTGCCGCCGGACTCGGTGGAGCTTCGCTACATGAAAGCGCGGCGCGAAGCGCTGGGCGGCTACAAGCCGGGACGACGCATGAGCGCCGGCGCGTTGCCGGCGCCCGGTCTGGAAGCGTTTGAACGTTTTCTGAAAAGCACGGAGACGCGCGAAATTTCGACGACGATGGCGTTCGTGCAAATTTTGCAGATGTTATTGCGCGACCCGCATCTCGGCAAGCGCGTTGTGCCGATTGTTCCCGATGAATCGCGGACGTTCGGCATGGAAGGATTGTTTCGACAAATCGGTATTTGGTCGCAAGTCGGTCAACTTTATACGCCGGAAGACGCCGATCAGCTGATGTTTTACAAGGAAGCGAAGAACGGTCAGGTTTTGCAGGAAGGCATCAACGAAGCGGGCGGGATGGCCGACTGGATCGCAGCGGCAACCTCGTATTCTGTGCACGGCGAGCCGATGATCCCGTTTTACATCTATTATTCGATGTTCGGTTTTCAACGCTTTGGCGATCTCGCTTGGGCAGCCGGTGACCAACGCGCGCGCGGCTTTTTGCTCGGCGGCACCGCCGGACGCACGACCTTGAACGGCGAAGGTTTGCAGCATGCGGACGGCCATTCCCATTTGCTGTCGGCGACGATTCCGAATTGCATCAGCTACGATCCGACGTTCTCGTATGAGTTGGCGGTGATTCTGCAAAACGGTTTGCGCCGGATGCTCGCCGATCAGGAAGACGTGTTTTACTACATCACGCTGATGAACGAAAACTACGAGCACCCCGAAATGCCGAAAGGCGTGGAAGCCGACATCGCAAAAGGCATGTACCGCTTCAGCGTCGAGGACGCGAGTGGAAAAAATAAACTGCAAGTTCAGCTTCTCGGTTCTGGCACGATCTTCCGCAAAGCGATGGCCGCTGCCGATTTGTTGCGCGACGATTGGGGTGTGACCGCAACGTTGTGGAGTTGTCCGAGCTTTACCGAACTGGAACGTGAAGGTCGCCAACGCGAGCGCGAACATCTGTTGCAGCCGACGGCGGCGCGGCAAGCGTCGCATGTTGAAACTTGCTTGAAGAACACGCAAGGGCCGATCATCGCCGCTACCGACTACAACCGCGCGTTTGCCGAGCAGATTCGTCGTTATTTGCCGTTGGGTCGGCGCTACGTGACGCTGGGTACCGACGGCTTCGGTCGCTCCGACACGCGCGAGAAACTGCGCCACTTCTTTGAAGTCAATCGCTACTGGATTACCGTGGCGGCGTTGAAAGCGTTGGCGGACGATGGCGCGATTCCGGCGACGAAAGTGACTGAAGCGTTGAAAAAATACGCGCTCGATACGGAAAAGCCGGCACCGTGGACGGTTTGAATTTTGGCGCGCGCGAGGATTCAGAGATGCGCTGCTTTGCTCTATTCACCCTGAGATTGTCGAAGGGTGAGCGACGCATCGCCGGGGCTTCGACAGACTCAGCCCGAACGGCTGAGAATCGCGCAGTGTATCCCTAACAAAAACAGACAGGTTGATTTCATGAGTACGATCGACATCAAACTTCCCGATCTCGGCGACTTCAAAGATGTGCCGGTGATCGAAGTGCTCGTTGCCGTCGGCGACGTGATCGAAAAGGACACGCCGCTGATAACGCTCGAATCGGAAAAAGCGACGATCGAAGTGCCGTCGCCGCATGCCGGGACGGTGCGCGAATTGAAAATTCAGATCGGCGATATCGTCAACGAAGGGCAGGTTTTATTGACGCTGGAAACTTCCGATGGGACATCGAAAAAACCGGCAGCGCCGCCGGTTGAAGTGGCTCAAGAAAAAGCGCCAACGCCTGCGTCGCAGGTGAAAGCGCAAACACAAAAAACCGAAGCGCCGAAGCCCAAATTATCCAAACCCGAAGAAGTTCAAGCAAGCTCTACCGCTCCCCATGCTTCGCCGCCGGTGCGTCAATTCGCGCGCGAACTCGGCGTCGATTTGTCGCAAGTCAGCGGTTCCGGTTTGAAAGAGCGCATCGTTGAAGAAGATGTCAAAGCGTTCGTCAAGAAAACGCTCGAAGGTGGCGCAGCAAAGCCCGATGTCGCCAGCGGGTTGCCGCCGTGGCCGACGGTTGACTTCGCGCAATTTGGCGCGATTGAAACCGTGCCGTTGTCGCGACTCAAGAAAATTTCCGGCGCCAATCTGGCGCGCAACTGGACGATGATTCCGCACGTCACGCAATTCGACCGTGCCGACATCACCGAGCTTGAAGCATTGCGCGTGATGCTCAACAAAGAGAACGAGAATAGCGGTGTCAAGGTGACGATTCTGGCGTTTCTGATAAAAGCGTGTGTTAGCGCGCTGAAGCGTTTTCCCGATTTCAATGCGTCGTTGCAGGGTGAGAATTTGATTCTCAAAAAATACTACCATCTCGGTTTCGCGGCGGACACGCCGAATGGCCTCGTCGTGCCGGTCATTCGGAATTGCGATCAAAAATCGGTCAGCGAGATTGCCGCCGAAACAGCCGCGCTGGCAACCAAAGCGCGCGTCGGCAAGTTGGCGCCGAGCGAAATGCAGGGCGGCGTTTTCACGCTTTCGTCGCTGGGCGGTATCGGCGGCACCGCTTTCACGCCGATCGTCAACGCGCCGGAAGTGGCGGTGCTCGGCGTCTCCAAGAGCGCGAAACAGCCGGTGTGGGACGGCAACGCTTTCGCGCCGCGACTGATGTTGCCGCTGTCGCTTTCCTACGATCATCGCGTGATCGACGGCGCGCAAGCAGCGCGATTCATCATCTATCTGACGGGGCTTCTCGCCGACACGCAACGACTGCAGGCGTAAGCGCGCCAAAGACAAACCGGGGGCGCTCTGTGGTATTCTTCGATTGAGGCGTTGCGTTTCATCCTTGGTCTCTGGAAATTTCATGGTTCCCGTCTATCGTCCCAGTGGTACCGTCGATCTCGCGTTGGCAGAGAGCCTCTTGGTTGCGGCGGGGATTCCATACTTTGTGCACAACAAATACCTCAGCGGACTGTATCCCGGAGCGCAGATAGACGTTTTTGGCGCAATCATCATGGTGCCGGAAGCGGGTTGGCTTCCAGCGCGTGAAGCGCTGGCGGAGTTGTTGAATGATGAGCAAGCGCTACCGCAAGCGAAGCCAAAACCTTCTTATCACCCCCCTTCGCTTGGGCAACTTTTTCACAAGTTGTTAGCGCCCATCTTCGGCAAGCCTTCTCCCGTTGAATCGCCGCAAAAGAAAACCCCCGACGTTGACCCTTTCTAACTTTCATGAATCCTCTCGATCACGGTTCACTCGGCAGGGCCAGCGTTTACAGCGAACATTACGAAGCTTCGCTTCTTTTTCCGATTGCGCGCGCGGTCGGTCGTGCCGATCTTGGCATCGACTCCAATTCACCGCTACCGTTTGACGGCGTCGATTTCTGGAACGCTTTTGAGTTGTCGTGGCTGGAGCCGAGCGGCAAGCCGTGCGTAGCGCTGGCGCGCTTCACCGTTCCCGTCGCTTCGCCGAACCTCATCGAATCGAAATCGCTCAAGCTGTATTTGAACAGTTTCAATCAAACGATGTTTTCTTCGGCAAACGAAGTGTGCGATGTTTTGACGCGCGATCTTTCTGCCGCCGTCGGCGCGACGGTGGACGTTGAGATCGTTTTGCCATCCCGCTTTTCAGAGCAACGCATCGCGTCGCTCGAAGGATTTTGTCTCGACGCGCTGCCGATTCACGTTGACACTTACACGCCGCATCCCGAATTTTTATCGGCGCGCGCCGATGCGCCGATAGTGACCGAAACGCTGACCTCGCATCTGCTGAAATCCAACTGTCCGGTAACAGGGCAGCCCGATTGGGGCAGTGTACAAATCACTTATACCGGACATCCGATCGAGCGCGAGGGGTTGCTCAAATACTTCATATCGCTGCGTCGTCACCATGGCTTTCACGAGCAATGCGTCGAACGCATTTTCATGGAGGTGATGCGGCGCTGTTCGCCGCTGCGGCTGTCGGTTTATGCGCGCTATACCCGACGCGGCGGCATCGACATCAATCCGTTTCGCGCCAGTCACACCGACATTCCGTTGCCGGAGAACGGACGTTTGGCGCGGCAATAAAAAAGGACGGGGTTGCCGTCCTCTTCTTTTTCTGAATACGCCAGTTTTCGCAACGCCTGTCGGTCATCGCGCCGTTTGACTTTGTATGTCTTGTCGTGCGCGCCCGCGCGACGTTGCCGCGCCGCCAGCGCAAAGGGATTGCGCGGCACCAGTGTTTTTCCTTTCTTCTTCATGAATCCTCCTCAAAGCGGCGAATATCCGGAGCGCCAACTGCTATCATACGCGATGCTCGACGTCGCCAAAAGAGGCGCGTATGATTAAATTTTTAGTATGGCAGGCGTTCCATTTCAAGGAGGGCGTTATGGCGGTCAAAACCCAAACCGAAAGTTTTCGCAAGCGCAAGACGGCGGGAGCCGTGAAATCGACGAAGCCCGATGCTTCTCCGAAACCAGTGGTGCCGAAGAAGAAACGGGGAAGTCGGCACATCAACGAAGTGCGTCGCACCCGCGAAGAAATGGTGCGCATCATCAAAGCCACCAGTCAGGCGCCGAAAGCGCGAGAGGTGGCGGCGGCGCCGCCGGGCACTGCCGAAGACAGCAGTTCCGCCACGCTGCCGTTGTCGTATCCGTATCGGGTGCGGATGCGCCGCAACGAATACGAGCGTCTCAAAGCCGAGTTACAGATCGAATTACTGAAAGTGCAAAATTGGGTGAAGGGCGAAGGGCAGCGTCTCGCATTGTTGTTTGAAGGGCGCGATGCAGCCGGCAAGGGCGGCACCATCAAGCGCTTCATGGAACATCTCAATCCGCGCGGCGCGCGCGTCGTCGCGCTCGACAAGCCGAGCAGCCTCGAACAACAGCAATGGTATTTTCAGCGCTATACCGCGCATTTGCCGGCGGCGGGCGAGATCGTTTTGTTTGATCGTTCGTGGTACAACCGCGCCGGCGTCGAACGGGTGATGGGTTTTTGCACGCCGCAGCAGTATCTCGAATTCATGCGACAAGCGCCGGAGATTGAGCGAATGTGGGTCAACAGCGGCATTCGTTTGTTCAAATACTGGTTTTCAGTCAGTCGTGAAGAGCAGTTGCGCCGCTTCATCTCGCGCCGCGACGATCCGTTGAAGCATTGGAAATTGTCGCCCATCGACATCCAGTCGCTCGATAAATGGGACGAATACACCACCGCCAAAAATGCAATGTTTTTTCACACCGATACCGGCGACGCGCCGTGGATCGTGATCAAATCCGACGACAAGAAGCGCGCCCGTATCAACTGCTTTCGCCACTTCCTCTATAACTTGCCGTACCCCGAAAAGAATACGGATGTTGTCGTGCCGCCCGATCCGTTACTGGTCGGCAGCGCTGCCGATGTCAAGGAAGCGGCGGAGGAGAACGGGGCGATTCAGATTTAGGAAAGGACATTTGGTGTTTCGTAGGGGTGGTGTGAGGCGTCGTGGTGATCGTGGTAAAATCACTTCCTACGCGCTATCTGCCTGAACAGACGGGCAAGCCTACCCATCATGGGGGTGTACCGGTTTCGACGGGGGCATTGAAGCAGCGCGGGGCATGCCGAGGCGCTTGTACCTCGTAAAACTCGAGCAATCGCAAAATTAACTGCGAACGAAGAAACTTACGCTCTGGCGGCTTAACCCCGCCGGACCTTGCACCGGGTAGCGCTTGACCCGGGCCTCGCAAGAGGCGGCAAGGACATTCAAAGCGATCGCGCCGCTTCGGGTCACTTGGGGACGGCGTTAAACTTAGGTGACTGGTTTGCCCGCAGCCTGTGCGTCGGCGGCGGGTGAATGAGAGACAATGACGACACTAAGCATGTAGTCCCGACTGTAGAGAGCTTTCGGACGCGGGTTCGACTCCCGCCACCTCCACCATTATTCTTCTTGTAAATCAATAAGTTAACGGTTATTTCAGCTCAATCTCCCTGTTTAGGCGCATCCGGCGCCAAGGCAGACAAGCGGGCAGGTTTTGGGTTATAATCACCCTCTTTTTTTCGCATAACCCATTGAGGCATAACGATTATGGTCGTCATTCGACTTGCTCGCGGCGGCGCCAAGAAGCGCCCTTTTTATCATGTGGTCGTTGCTGATTCGCGGAATCGGCGCGACGGTCGGTTCATTGAACGGGTCGGCTTTTACAATCCTATCGCCAACGACAAGGAAGAAGGTGTGCGTCTGGCGATGGATCGGATTACGTTCTGGCAGGAGCGCGGCGCTCAGTTGTCGGATACGGTAGCGATGTTGGCCAAGCGCGCTGCTAAAGCGGCACAACCGGCGGCACAACCCGCAGCAACGCCCGCTGCAACGGCGTAAATGGTTAAACCCCAAGTCGTGATGGGGCGCGTGGTTGCGCCCTACGGCGTTCGGGGGTGGTTGAAGGTGCGGCCGTTCACTGCTGCTCAAGACACGTTGTTGACGTATCAACAATGGTTGTTGATTGACCTCCAGGGCGTCACGCGGGTTTACCGGCTCGAAGACGGCAAGGTGCACGGCGCGTATGTGCTGGCGGCTTTGGAAGGGGTGACGACGCGCGAAGATGCGGTGATGTTGCAGGGAATGTCGATTGCCGTGCCGCGTGAATCGTTGCCTGCGCTCGATCCGGGAGAAGTGTATTTCGCCGATTTGATCGGGCTGACGGTGATCAACCGCGAGAATGAAACGCTGGGAACGGTGACGGCGGTGCAGGAATATGGCGCGCAGCCGGTGCTGCATGTGACGTCGCCGACGGAAGACGGTAAGAAACTTGCCGAGACGTTGATTCCTTTGGTCGAGGCGTATGTGGATGCAATCGAGTTGGCGGAAGGGCGTCTCAAAGTGGATTGGCAACGCGGCGATTGACGCGATGCCGTGGAAGGTGGCCGTATCATGCGCATGGATGTGGTGACGCTTTTTCCCGAGATGGTGGAACAAGCGGTGCGGTTCGGTGTGGTGGGGCGGGCGCTGACAAAAAATTTGTGGTCGCTGGCGTTGTGGAATCCGCGCGCGTTTACCAGTGACCCGCACCGAACGGTGGACGATCGCCCTTACGGCGGCGGCCCCGGAATGGTGATGCTGGCGGCGCCGCTGGCGGCGGCGTTGAAAGCGGCGCGGGTGGCGCAGGCCGATGCAGGTTGTGCGGCGAGTCGCGTGTTGTATTTGTCGCCGGCGGGAACGCCGCTGACGCATGCGCGGGTGACGGCGTTGAATGCCCAAGCGCAGCAGGGCATAGGTTTGATTCTGCTGGCGGGGCGTTATGAAGGTATCGATGAGCGTTTGCTGGCGCGGGAAGTGGATGAAGAAATCGCCGTTGGCGATTTCGTGGTGTCAGGCGGTGAGTTGCCGGCGTTGATGCTGATCGACGCGCTGGTGCGGCAATTGCCGGGGGCGCTGAACGACGAAGCGTCGGCGGAAGAGGAGTCGTTTGTTGATGGTTTGCTCGATTGTCCGCACTACACGCGGCCGCCGGTGTACGAAGATGAGGCGGTGCCCGAAGTGCTGTTGTCGGGCGACCACGCGGCGATAGCGCAGTGGCGACGGATACAGTCGCTGGGACGAACGGCGGAACGCCGCCCGGAGTTGCTGGAGCGGCGCGGATTGACGAAAGAGGACGCGCGGTTGCTGGAAAAGTATTGGCAAGCGCACACCGGGCAAGCGTACACTGACAAGGCAAAGAAATAGATTTTCGTGGTCGTGGCGAAACCAGCCACGAGCGCAAAAGCGATGGAGCGATTCATCGAACGAAGAAACAGCGCGCATCAGGAGGCGTCCTGCGCTGCACGCAAGAGGCCGAAGGCCATTAACCGAGTGGAGTAAACCATGAATGTGATTGAACAACTGGAACGCGAAGAAATACAACGCTTGGGGAAAACCATCCCTGATTTTTCTGCCGGCGACACCGTCATCGTGCAAGTCAAAGTGAAGGAAGGCAACCGTGAGCGGTTGCAGGCTTACGAAGGCGTGGTGATCGCCAAGCGTAACCGCGGGCTGAACAGCTCGTTCATCGTGCGCAAAATTTCGTCCGGCGAAGGCGTCGAGCGCACGTTCCAAATGTATTCGCCGCTGGTTGCCAGCATCGAAGTCAAACGTCGCGGCGATGTGCGTCGCGCCAAACTGTATTACCTGCGTTCGCGTTCCGGCAAGTCGGCGCGGATCAAGGAGAAACTGCAAAGCCGCAGCGCCAAGGCTGCTCACAATGCCGCCGTGGCGAGCGCGCAAGCGGCAACGGGAAGCGCGGAATAAGTTTTATCCTTATCTTTGCATTCGCAAAAAAACCGCCTTCTTCGGAAGGCGGTTTTTTTTGCGCCGTCGGTTGGTGGGAAACGGGCGGCAGAACGCTGCCCCTGCGCTTTCCACCCACGCGCCAAGCTCAAGAAATGTGCAGAAAACTCTTTTTGATCTTGCCGTTTTCACGGGTGATCGAACGCCAACTGCTGTTGTCGTTGAGCGTGATCCAGCGCCGTTCCTCGGTGCGATAAAACCAATCCTTGTCTTGCTGGAAAAAGAGTTGAATGTCGCTCGCTTCCCAGATGTTGAGAATTTCGTTGCTGTGCGAGCGAATTTCGTCGAAATCGGTGGTCGCTTTCTGGCCGATTTCGCTGTAGAGCAAATTGAGTTTGAGCAGCAGCGCGTTAATTTCCGGCGAGATCCGTTGCGCGTTCAAGCCGATCTTGCGCGCTTCGTCGAGCAGAATCGGATAGCTGTGCGCCGGATATTTGGAATTCAGTGTGGCGGCGATTTGATTGGCAGCGGTTTCGTCGGCAACGTGGTAAGCGAGCAACTCTCGGCACAACATGATGGAGAGCGATTCAGCGCGGTCAACCGCGCCGACGACGAGCGGGTGAACATGCTCGAACAACGCTTGATAAGGATTGACCTTGGCGTCGGAAGGTTCGGCGCGCCAGAGGCGAATCACGCGCGTTAATTCGTCGAGGCTGACGCTGACGCGATCGTTGTCGCGGTCGAGCGGTGAGAGCGCGTGCGTCAGCGAAGTGTCAACGGCGGTGAGGTGGGCGAGCGGTCCCATGCGAATTTCGTTGGCGCCGATGGCGATCATGGTTGCCGCCGAGGCGCACTCGAGCGGTACCAGCGCCACCAGCCGTTGGCTGAACTGACGAATCAGGTTGACGATACGCAGCGCCGCTTCGCCGGTGCCGCCGCCGGATTTGATGAACAGGTAAATCGTTTCCTGCGGCCCGATTCTTTCCAGAATGCGATAGAGTACGATCACGTCGTTGTGGCACACCGAGCCGCGCACATTGTTCCAGTAAACGATCAGCTTGCCGTCGAGCAAGGCATTGAGCTGGGCGATGATGCCCTGAGTTTTGTTGAAGAGGATGGGCGGCTGTTTGACGGCAGGAGCAGCGGTGGTGACGGCGGGGCTTTGTTCCATGAGTTTTCCAAGGGGATGAAAAAATTATTATAATGTTAACCTATTCTGTTTTCAAACTGTCGCCTTTTGGAAAAAACCGATGCGTTGCGAAATTGTTGCGTTAGGCACCGAATTGCTTTTAGGTCAAATCGTCGATACCAATTCAGCGTGGCTGGCTGAGCGGCTGGCGACACTTGGCGTCGATTGTTATTTTCAGGCGCGGGTTGGCGACAATCTGACGCGCATTCAGGAGGCGTTACGTCAGGCGTTGGCGCGATCCGATGTCGTGATTACTTGCGGCGGTTTGGGGCCGACACAGGACGATATCACCCGACAAGCGATTGCCGACGTGATGGGCGTACCGTTACAACGCGACCCTGCGCTGTTCACGCGCATTGAAGCAATCTTTCATCAGCGCGGTCGCCCTTTCGCCGACAACAACGCTCTGCAAGCCGATGTTCCGGTCGGCGCGCAAGCGATGCCGACGATTGTCGGTACTGCGCCCGGTCTGATCTGTCCGGTCGGCGATAAGTTGATCTACGCGCTGCCCGGTGTACCGTGGGAAATGAAGGAAATGTTCGAAACTGACGTGTTGCCTGATTTGTTGCGACAACGTGCTCGGTACGGCGATGCGGCGGCCACCATCGTCAATCACACACTGTATTGCCTGGGGCTAGGCGAATCGGTGATCGCTGCACGATTGACGCCGCGCTTGCAGGCATTGGAGGCATCCGGCAATCCGACGATTGCGTTTTTGGCGAGCGAAGTTGCCGGTGTTCGCGTGCGAATCACGGCGAAAGCTGCTGACGCCGAGGAAGCGCGACGAATGTTGGAAGACGAAGCGCGCGAAGTGCGCGCGCTGCTCGGCGACGCAGTGTTCAGCGAGGGCGACGACGATCCGGCGCACCATCTTCCCGAAGCGGTGGTGTTACGCCTGCTGGAAGAACGCGGGCAAACACTGGCGGTGGCCGAGTCGTTGACCGGCGGCGGCATTGGCGCGCGGTTGACTTCGATTGCAGGCGCCAGTCGCGTGTTTCGTGGTGGCATCATCGCTTACGCCAGCGCGGTGAAATTTGATTTGCTGGACGTGCCGCCCGGGCCGGTAGTAAGCGAAGAAACCGCCGCGCACATGGCGCGCAATGTGTGCCGCGTTTTGCACGCCGATGTCGGGCTGGCCGCGACCGGCGTGGCCGGACTGGATTCGCAGGAAGGTTTGTCGCCGGGAACGGTTTGCGTTGCGGTGGCGTGGAAGGGTGAAGTGACGACGCGCACGCTGAATCTTGCGGGCAGGCCGCGCGAACAGATACGAATTCTGACCGCGACTTGGCTTTTCGATATGTTGCGGCGGAAGATCATGAATGTGCCCGCAGCGTCCCATTGAATTTGTCGGCACACCGACGAAAGGAATTTCGATGAAAACAACAGTTGTTTTTCTTTTGTGGACGTTGATGATGGGAACGGCATCGGCGGCGGTGTACAAGTGCACGGGCGCTGACGGCAAGATCGAATTCAGCGACAAGTCCTGCGCTGGAGCGGAGAGTGAAGCGATGAATTTGCAGTACAACACTTTCGGCGATCCGGGTCTCAGCGCGGGAATGACGGCTTCGCAAGTGCGGCAAACATGGGGCGAGCCGGACACCATTAAAACATCGAAAAAGAAAAAAGGCGCGCGCGAAGAATGGCGTTATCAGCGCGACGGCTACTCGCAAAAAGTGGTATTGGTTGACGGGAGAGTGACAGAAATATCAAAACAAGCGGCGGGCGGGGCGATGTCTCATTCAACCTCCGACTCAGCGCCTCGTTTGTCAAAATCGCCCTCGACGAAAGCAAGCGCTGCGAAAACTTCGGAGGCAAGCAAGCGCGCCGAAAAAGTCGGCGAGCGTCGCTTCATTCGCAAAGGCATGTCCGCCGGCGAAGTGCGCTCCCGCATCGGCACGGCCGATTCGCGCGAAGACGGAAACTGCCGCGAGAGGACAAAAGTCAATTCCCAAAATCAGATGAAAACAGTGCGCGATCTCTGCGAGAAATGTTGGGTTTACGACCCTGCCGAGGGCGACCCGCAAACACAAACGCAAGTGTGTTTTCAGAACAGCCGCGTGTCGTCGGTCAAGAGAACGGTCATACGCTGAGGGATGACGTTTTGAAAAGCCGTCATGATTTCACCGCGACGACATGATTTCGGAGTCGCCTCGAGAATGGCTATAATACCGTTACGCGCGTCGCCAATGCGGTAGCGCCGCGTGCCATTCTACTTGGGAACAGTCCATGAAAGTCGTTGAAGTCGCTCATCCGCTGATCCAGCACAAGCTGGGGTTGATGCGCAGAATCGAACTCAGCACCAAAAGTTTTCGCGAGTTGGCATGCGAAGTGGCGATGTTTTTAACTTACGAAGCCACCCGTGATTTGCCGACTGAAGAAATCGAAGTCACCGGTTGGGCAGGGCCGGTTCGCGTGCGCAAGATCAAAGGCAAAAAAATCACAGTGGTGCCGATTTTGCGGGCGGGGCTGGGGCTGTTGCCGGGCGTGCTGGAGTTGATTCCCGCCGCCAAGGTGAGCATCGTCGGCATTCAACGCAACGAAGAAACGCTGGCGCCGATGACGTACTACGAGAAACTGACGCATAACATGAACGAGCGAATCGCCATGATTATCGATCCGATGCTGGCGACCGGCGGCACTTTGGTGGCGACTGTCGACATGTTGAAAGACGCCGGTTGTACGCAAATTCGCGGGCTGTTTCTGGTGGCGGCGCCGGAGGGCTTGAAGCGACTTGAAGCAGCGCACCCCGACGTTGAAGTTTATACGGCGGCCATCGACGAGCGGCTCAATCAAGTCGGCTATATTCTGCCTGGGCTGGGTGATGCCGGCGATCGGATTTTCGGAACCAAGGCGTAGAAGCGCTGGTTGACTCTGTTCGCCCTGAGCTTGTCGGGCGAAAGACGCCAAGGATGCTTTTGGGTTTCACGAGGGGCAATTTATTATAAAAATGTTTATGGTGATTAGGGCGTAAAAATCGCTACCAGCGCCGCTTGCACTCGCGGAAAGGCCGCCGCTTCTTTCGGAAGTTCTACGGTTTTCAACCAGCACAGCGATGCCGTCTTCGGCGCCCACCGCGTTTCACCCAGCAGATAAGTCGCCACCTCGCCCAGCGTCGGTTGGTGGCCGACGACCAGCGTGATGTCTTTTTCTGTGCTTTTCTTTCGCCAACCAACGACGGCGAGCACATCGTTGATCTCCGCGTCAGGCGCCAGTGTCGAGACGGTTTCATAGGGGCGCGCCAACATTTCGGCGGTTTGTTGTGTTCGCAGCGCGGGCGACACCAGAATCCGACAAGTCGTTGGCAAACGCGCTATCAACCATTGCGCGGCATCGCGCGCTTCATCACGACCGCGTGCGCTCAACGGTCGCGCCAGATCGGGAAAGCCGGGCTCGGCATGAGCGTGTCGCCAGAGAATCAGTTCCATGAGTGAAGCTCCCGTTGTCGATCAGCTCACTCCCCCGCACCAACGACGCAGCAGTTCGAGTTGCATTGCAAAAGCCGGTGCGTGATCGGGACGCACTTTTTCATAGCGACCATCGGCTTGCAGCGTCCAGGCGTTGCGGTTATCGCGCAGGTATCCCAACAATCCTTCGTCCAGCACGCGCTGTCGAATTTCGGGATCGAGCACGGGAAAAGCGATTTCGATTCGCCGGAACAAGTTGCGCCCCATCCAGTCCGCCGAAGATAACCACACATCGGGGCGGCCATCGTTCTCGAAATACCAGACGCGATGGTGTTCAAGGAAGCGACCGAGAATCGAGCGAACGCGAATTCGCTCGGAAACGCCGGGAATGCCGGGTTGCAACGCGCACGCGCCGCGCACGATCAAGTCGATTTCCACGCCCGCTTGCGACGCCCTGTAAAGCGCTTGAATGATGCGTTCTTCCAGCAGCGCGTTCATTTTGGCAATGATGCGCGCCGGTTTGCCGACGCGGGCGTTGCGCTCTTCGCGGCGAATCATCGCCAGAATGCGGCGCGACATCGTGAACGGCGCGAGTAACAAACGCCGCATCGGCGCCGGTGGCGACAAGCTGCTGACGTGCATGAAAACTTCGTTCACGTCGCGGCCGATGTCTTGATTGGCGGTCAGCAAACCGAAATCCGAATACAGCCGCGCAGTGCGCGGATGGTAATTGCCGGTGCCCAGATGCGTGTAATAACGCAACACCGGCTGTCCTTTGTTGTCGCGCTCGCGCCGAATGAGCAACGCCATTTTGGCGTGTGTCTTCAAGCCGAAAACGCCGTAGATGACTTGCGCGCCGGCACGCTCCAAACGCTCTGCCCAGCTAATGTTGGCAGCTTCGTCGAAGCGCGCCATCAGTTCGACAACGACGGTGACTTCTTTGCCGCGGCTCGCTGCTTCGATCAACGTTTCCATCAGTTCAGAAACTGCGCCGGTACGATAAACCGTTTGTCGAATGGCGATCACGTCGGGGTCGTGCGCCGCGCGCTGCACGAATTCGATCACCGGATCGAATGATTGATACGGATGGTGCAATAAAACATCCTTGTGTCGCAGCGCATCAAAAAAGGTCGAAGGTTCGAGCAGTTCGGGCGGGCGACTGGGCGTGAACGGCAAAAACTTCAAACGATCCACGTCGATCTGATCGATCAACCATTGAAAGCGCGCGATGTTGACCGGGCCGTCGCAGCGATAAAGATCGTCCTCGCTCAAATCGAATTGCGACAACAACAAGCGCGCCAGATGATCGGGGCAAGTGTTGACCACTTCGAGGCGTTGCGGCACACCGAAAGCGCGTTGCGGCAACTCGCCCTTCAACGCCTGCCGTAAATTTTTCACTTCTTCTTCGTCCACCGCCAAATCAGCGTCGCGGGTGACGCGAAACTGCGAATACGCGAGAATTTCGCGTCCCGGAAACAGCGAGGCAAAATGAATGTGAATGATCGACGACAACAACAAAAAGTGACGCTCGGCGCCGCATACTTCGGGCGGCAGCGGAATAACGCGCGGCAACACGCGCGGCGCTTTGATGATGGCGATGGAGGTTTCCTTGCCGAAAGCGTTTTTTCCCGACAACTCGACGATGAAATGCAGCGACTTGTTTTCCACTTGCGGAAACGGATGCGACGGGTCAAGTCCAATCGGCGACAACAACGGACGAACTTCACGCTCGAAATAATCGGATGCCCACGCTTTTTCACGCGCTGACAACTCGGCGCGAAAGAGAACGCGAATGCCTTCTTCGGCCAGCGCCGGCAGGATGGATTGATTGAGCGCTTTGTATTGATCGTCCACCAGCGCGTGCGTGGTGACGCTGATCTCGTACAACTGTTGGCGCAGTTGAGATAACGTGGTTCCCGGCGGCGGCGTTTTCTGGCGCACCATGTCTTTCAGCCAAACCAGGCGCAACTCGAAAAACTCGTCGAGATTGCTGCCGAGAATGCACAGATAACGCAAGCGTTCGAGCAACGGTACATCGGGGTCTTCGGCCATTTCGAGAACGCGGCGATTGAACGCCTGCAACGACAACTCGCGGTTGATCAGCGGAAGGACAGCGGCGGCGGTACGGGAGGAAGTTTTGGGCATGGCAGGAATCAGGGATCGGGGGGGGCAGGAACCAGCAACAAGGCAGCACCTTTTGCCTTGCTGCGGCACATCCTTATAGTATGCGACAGAGCCATCGGGTGTGGCAAATATATTTTGGTGGGCGGTCATTTCCTGCGGCGTCTGCGTTCACTCGCACTGCTACGCCGTCATTCCTGCGAAAGCGGGAATCCAGCCCTTCGTATCATCATTTTTCTGGGTTGCTTCGTGTTCTATATCACGAGAGTAATGTCCAGCGCTACGTACCGTCCTCCCCCACGAGGGGAGAGGGCGAGTGATGGTTGGGCGGACTGGATTCCCGCCTTCGCGGGAATGACGGCAAGAGCGGGCTGTGTTTTACTTACTTCTCCGCCCTCGGAGGCAGTGGTTGGGTTTGACCTTCGGCAAGAGTGGGCTGTGTTTTGCTTGCTTTTCCGCCCTGCGGATGCCGGCACAAGGTGTAGAATATTTCTTCATTCAAAAACAGAACCCCCATGAGTATTCTCAGAATCGCTTTCGGCCGGGCTTTTTCTTCGCTGCTCCAGCCAAGGATGTGGTTGTCGCTGGTGATGCCGGTGTTGATTTCGCTGGTGATCTGGATTTTGCTCACCATTTTCGCGCTGCAAAATTTTGCCGGATGGCTGATCGACGTGCCGCCGTTTTCCTGGGCTTCGACTTTTGTGGCGCTGGGGTTCGCCAAATTCCTCGCCTACATCGGCGGCTGGGCGCTGATCTTTGCGATTGCTTATCTCACCGCGTTGATCCTGATGTCGGTGTTCATGTTACCGGTGTTGCTCAAACGCATCGCCGCTCAAAGTTACGCCGATCTGGCGCTGTTGGGCAAAGACAGCTTTGTCGGCAGCGCTGTCAACAGCCTCGTCTCCATGCTCGGCTTCCTCGCCGGTTGGGTGTTGACGCTGCCGTTTTGGCTCATCCCCGGCGTCGGCTTGATCCTGCCGCTTCTCTGGCTCGCCTGGCTCAATCGCCGCCTATTTTCTTACGATGTGCTCAGTCTGCACGCGACCGACGAGGAATGCAAAACGCTGAAGCGGAAACACGCTCGCTCGCTTTTTCTGATCGGGCTGATTTACGCAGCGCTCGCACACGTTCCGATCCTCGGCATTCTGGCGCCGATGCTGGCGATGCTGACGTACATCCATTTTGGCCTCGAAGCGCTGCGGCAGTTGCGCAATGGGGCGGTTTTGGTGGTGATGACGGAAGGAACGCAGGGGGCGTAGGTTGTTGACCACCCCGTCCGCTTTCGCGGAATCCCCCTGTCAAAAGGGAGCTTACATCGCCCCAACTTTCAGCGCTACATCCAATCGTTGCAAGCGCGCTTCGTCGAGCGTGCCGGCGAGTCGCGCCAAACGCAGGCCATCGAGTTGCACTTGCACGCGCGCTTGAATCAGCGTCAGTTGCGCGGCGGCGGCATCGTTTTCGGCGTTGAGCAAATCAAGGGTGGTGCGCTCGCCCGCTTCGTAGCCGGTGCGGGTGGCGTCGAGCCGAGCTTGACTGGCTTTGGCGGCAGCGGCGAGGGCATTGACTTGGCCGCGCCCGACGGACAGCCCCAACCACGCCGCACGTGTTTGTTGCGCGGCGATTTGACGAGCGCGATCCAGTTCGGCTTGTGCTTGTTCGATTTTGGCGAGAGCCTGATCGTTACGAGCGCCGCGCCCGCCGCCGATGTCCAGCGGGATAAAAATTTGCACGCCGATCATGCTTTGGGTTTGGCGGTTGCTGGCGCTGCCGTAATCGCCGCTGCCGTTGAGTTGTTCGTGCGAGGCGCGGGCGACCAGATCGACGGTCGGCGAGAGCGCCCCATCGCTCTTGTGCGCTTCTTGTTTGGCGCTGCTCAAGCGAAGTTGCGCTGCTTGCGTCATCGGAGCGTGTTCGGTGACGCGCTCCAGCCAGGCGGACAATTCGCCGACATCTTCGGCGTCCGGCAAGCGAACGGGCAACGCCAGCGCGCTCGCATCGGCGGGCGGCAAGCCGGTAAGGTCGGCCAGCGCGGCCTGACGCAATTCCAGTTGCGCTTGCGCTGCCAGTTGTTGCGCGCGCAAGGCGTCGGCGCGAGCGGTGGCTTCGTGCACGTCGGTAATAGGTTTGTCGCCGAGGTTGAAACGATCCTGCGCTTCGGTTTGCGCGTGCGTCACGGCCTCCAATTGACGGTCGATCAAACGCAGTTGTTCACCGGCCAGCGCGAGATCGAAATAACTTTGTGCCGTGCGCAACATCAGTTCCATTTGTGCGTCACTCCAGGCCACCTCGGCTTGCTGCGTTTCGAGCCGCAATTGTTGCGCTTGCGCGTCGCGCCCGCGGTCGAAGATCGGCTGACGCAGTTCGACGCCCGCGAGAGTGCGGCCGCCGCCGCGCACGGAGGTGTCGAAGGCGACGTTGTTGGAAGTGCCGAAGTTGGGTGCAGCAAAACGCGCGCCGCGCGTGGTGGTGTCGGCCGTGGCAACGCCCGCTCCGGCTTGCAAGCTGAGTTCGGGACGCCACAGCGCATCGGCCTGACGGTCTTGCGTGACTCCGGCATCGCGCGCGGCGCGCGCGGAAGCGTAGGCGGGATCATGTGCCAGCGCCGCGCGCCAGGCTTCCATCAGGTCGAGCGCTTGTGCGCTCGACGCAATGAAGATCAACGCCAGCGTAAGCACTGAGGGCGCGATTTTTTTGCTTCGCATTTTTTCAGCAACCGGGCTTGACGCCGAGTTTGCGCAAGATGATTTCCAGCGGACACCAGCAGGTGAAAGAGCTTTGAAACAGGTTCAGCCCGACGAAGGCGGTGAGAAGCAGCCACCAGGGGTTGACTAACGTGCCGAGGGCGAGTGACGCCAGGATCACGGTGCCGGCAAAGAGGCGGACGATACGCCATGAGTTCATGATTTTTCTCCTTGTGAAGTTTGAGGTGAAGGTTGGAAAGATGTCGCCGCGCCTTCGCGGCGACGGTGGGTAACGAAGTACAGCAGCGGGATGACCACCAGCGTCAACAGCGTGGACACCAGAATGCCGAACACCAGCGAGATGGCCAGCCCGTTGAAAATCGGATCATCGAGAATGAAGAACGCGCCCAGCATCGCGGCCAGCGCTGTGAGCAGGATCGGTTTGGCGCGCGTCGCCGCCGAGCGCACCACAGCTTGCGCCAGCGGCACGCCTTGCGCTTGTTGCAACGCGATAAAATCCACCAGCAAAATCGAGTTGCGCACGATGATGCCCGCCAACGCAATCATGCCGATCATGCTGGTGGCGGTGAACGGCGCGCCCAGCAAGGCGTGACCCGGCATCACGCCGATCAGCGTGAGCGGAATCGGCGCCATGATGATGAGCGGCGTCAGGTAGGAGCCGAATTGCGCCACCACCAGCAGGTAAATCAAAATCAGTCCCACCGCGTAAGCAGCGCCCATGTCGCGGAAAGTTTCATAGGTGATTTGCCATTCGCCGTCCCACTTGACGGCGTAGTCGCGGTACGCATCGTCGGGTTGATGAATGAAGAACTCGCCCAGCGCGCCGTTGCCGGGCGTTTTCAACTCGGCCAAGCGGCTGCGCATTTGAAACATGCCGTAGAGCGGGCTGTCCACTTTGCCGGCCATGTCGCCGGTCACGTAGTTCACCGGCAGCAAGTCCTTGTGAAAAATGGGTTGTTCGCGCAAGGTGTCGCTGACGCGTACCAGTTCGCGGATCGGCACCAGTTGCCCGGCGTTGCCGCGCACGGCCAGTTGCAACAACGCGTCCAGATCGCCTTGACGTTCGGGCGGCAGCATCAGCGTAGCGGCAGCGGGATATTTGCTTTGATCGTGCAACCAAGTCACGGCATCGCCGCTCAAGCTGGCGCGCAGCGTGTCCACCAGCACTTGCTGACTCACTCCCAGTTGCGCGGCCTTGGCGCGATCCGCCAGCAGCACGAGACGCGTCGCGTCGGCAATACTGCTGTCGTCCACATCAACAAGCCCCGGCGTGCGCTCGAACACGCCGCGTACTTTTTTCGCCACGACGCGACGGCCTTCGGCTTCCGGCCCGTAAACTTCGGCGACGATGGGGGCGAGCACCGGCGGCCCCGGCGGCACTTCGACCACTTTGATGTTGGCGCCGAATTCGCGGCCGATCGCTTGCAGACCAGGGCGCAACCGAGTGGCGATGGCGTGGCTTTGTTCGTGGCGCTGACTTTTGTCGAGAAGATTGACTTGCAGGTCACCGACGTTGCCGCCCGCGCGCAAATCGTATTGCCGCACCAAGCCGTTGAAGTTGATCGGCGCGGCGACTCCGGCGTAAGCCTGATAGTCGGTCACTTCCGGTTGTTTCGCCAGATACGCGCCCAGCGCGCGCAGCGTGGCGGCGGTGCGCTCCACCGGCGTTCCGGCGGGCATGTCCACCACCACTTGAAATTCAGACTTGTTATCGAACGGCAGCATCTTCAGCATTACCAGCCCCAGCATTGGCAGCGCCAGCGACAACGCCACCAGCGCCACGATGGCGCCGCCCAACAACGCGCGATTGCGTCCGCCGCGCCGCGTGTCGAGCAACGGCGTAAAGAGGCGCTCGAAAGTCGGCAAGCGACGCGTGAATTTTTGCACCAATGAACTTTTGTTTTCGTGACCGACGTTGGGCTTGAGCCACAACCGCGCCAGCCACGGCGTGACCGCGAAAGCCACCGCCAGCGACAGCAACATGCCCATGCTGGCATTGATCGGGATCGGCCCCATGTACGGCCCCATCAAACCACTGACGAAAGCCATCGGCAAGAGCGCGGCGATCACGGCGAGGGTAGCGAGAATGGTCGGGCCGCCGACCTCATCCACTGCGCCGGGGATGATTTGCGCCAGCGTGCGGCCGGGGTGCAGCGCATGGTGGCGGTGAATGTTCTCGACCACTACGATGGCGTCGTCCACCAGAATGCCGATGGAAAAAATCAGCGCGAACAGCGACACGCGGTTGAGCGTGAAGCCCCATGCCCAGGAAGCGAACAGCGTCGCCGTGAGGGTGAGAACCACCGCCGTGCCGACGATGGCTGCTTCGCGTCGTCCCAGCGTGAAGAACACCAGCGCCACCACCGAAGCGGTGGCGAACAACAATTTCTGAATCAGTTGACGCGCTTTGTCGTTGGCGGTGGCGCCGTAGTTGCGCGTTTCGGCCACTTGCATCCCTTGCGGAATTACCGTGTTGCGCAGTGTCTCCACTCGCTGCATCACGGCGTTAGCAACGTCGATAGCGTTCTCGCCCGGCTTCTTGGTGAGCGCGAGCGTTACGGCGGGATATTCGGCGCTTTCTTTGCCGACGATACCGTGCCACACATAGCGCGTGGCGGGTAGTGGGCCGTCGCTCACTGTCGCTACGTCGCGCAAAAACACCGGCCTGCCTTTTTGACTGCCGACCACGAGTTGGCTTACTTCGTCGGCATCGCGCAGAAAAGCGCCGGCTTCGACGGTGATGCTGCGGTTGTCGCTCAACATCTCACCGACCGGCGCGCTCACGTTGGCGCCTTGCAGCGCCCGTTGCAGATCGGCCACCGTCAAACCGGCGCCGGTCAAGCGAGCGGGGTCAATCTCTATGCGCACGGCGCGACCCGGCCCGCCGATGGTGCGTACTTCGCGCGTGCCGCGCACGCGCTTCAAATCCACTTCCATGCTGTGCGCCACGCGCTCCAGATCGTAAGCGCCGATGGCGGGGTCGGTAGCGTAAAGCGTGAGGCTGACGATAGGCACGTCGTCGATCCCCTTGGGCTTGACCAGCGGCGGCATCACGCCCAGCCCGCGCGGCAACCAGTCGGCGTTGGCGTTCACTGCGTCGTATAAACGCACCAGCGCTTCGGAACGCGGCACGCCCACTTTGAACTGCACCGTCACCATCGCCATGCCGGGACGCGATACCGACATCACATGATCGATGCCTGCGATCTGCGAGAGCACTTGCTCGGCGGGCGTCGCTACCATCTGCTCCACGTCCTGCGCCGATGCGCCCGGAAACGCCACGAAGACGTTGGCCATCGTCACGTTGATCTGCGGTTCTTCCTCGCGCGGCGTCACCGCCACCGCGAACAGTCCCATCAGCAGCGCTACCAGCGCCAGCAGCGGCGTAATGCGCGCCTGTTGAAAATAACCGGCGATGCGTCCCGAAATGCCCAACGGCTTCGCGTTGAATTCACTCATGGCGATCTCTCAGCGCACGCGGGCGGCAGCTTGCGGATCGAGCGCCACGCGCTCACCGGCATCGACGCCGGTCAACACGGTCACTTGATCGCCGACCACCGCGCCCAAGCGCACTTGCCGCAACAGCGGTTTGCCGTCTTGACCGACGACGTAAACCGCCGTCAACTCGGCGCGGCGCACCACCGCCGATGTCGGCACATACAAGCGTTGATTTGAAGCTTCACTGTTACCGCCAATCGGAAGTTCGATGCGCGCGAACTGTCCCGGACGCACACCCGTCAATTCGGTCGGCAACATCAAGCGCAACTCGCGCGTGTGCGTATCGGGATCGGTGGCGGGCAACCATTGCAGCTTGGTCGGTTGCAACATCGCAGATTCGCCTGCTAAACGAATGGCGACATCGCGGGGCATCATCGCCACGGACGCCGCACTCTCCGGCGCCATCACCCGCACGCGCAGCGCCGCCGGATCATAAACCGTCAACAGCAAACGACCCGGCATCGCCATATCACCCAATGTCACGTTCACGTTCGCCACCACGCCATCGTAAGGCGCTTGAATTACATAGAAGCCGGACTGCGTGCGCGCCGCGTCGGCACTCGCCAGTTGCGCGGAAGTCTGTGCTTGCGCCGCCTTGTACTGCGCCTCGGCGCGATCCAGCGCGGCCTGACTGATGTAATGTTTGCTGAACAATTGCTGCTGACGCTCGTATTCGCGCGCCGCCGCATCGCGCGTCGCTTGCGCTGCTTGCGCTTGCGCCGCGCCCGCCGTCGCCGCTTGCTCGGCAGCACGAGCATCCAGCCGCACCAACACCTGCCCGGCACGCACCTTGTCGCCAGCCTGTACCGGCAGCGCCACCACCGCGCCTTGCACCTGCGTCGCCATCACCGTTTGACGCACCGCCTCGACCACGCCGTCGAAACTGGCGCGCTCCATGTGATGGGCGAGCGTCACCGGCACCGTGGTGAGCGCGGCCTCCAGCGCGGCGTTCATGGTGGCGTCTGCGGCAAAAACCGACAGTGAGCTTGCCGCCAGCAGCGCGGCGACCAGAGGGCTTGAAAACAAGCGAGAACGAAAAAAGGATGAAAACATGATAAAAAAGGTAGCGGAAGCCAAAAACGTTGTGTTATTATTTACGCAATTAGTTAAATAGTCAATAAAGAAAAGAGGAATTTTTCCATGCTTTTGACTGACGCCTGTGTCGCATTGAAACCATGCGGCATGATTTCCCGTTCACTTTTTGTCGCGGTTTTCCCATGAAAGGCCTGTCCCCCGAAGCGCTGAAAGAAGTCGCCGGCTATTTTCAGGCGCTGTCCGAGCCGGCGCGTTTGCAATTACTCAACCTGTTACGCGAGGGCGATTGCAGCGTCGGCGAACTGGCCGAATTGTGCGGCTTTACGGCGGCCAACGCCTCGCGCCATCTGGCTTGCCTGACGCGGGAAGGGTTGGTCGAGCGCGAAGGGCGCGGCACCAACGTTTATTATCGCATCGCCGATGATTCGGTTTATGCGCTGTGCGACCTCGTGTGCGACAGCATCGCGCGCAAGATCGAGCGCGCTGCCGGTGAGCGCCGAGCCTTCGCACGCGCGAGACATGCGACAAAACGTGTGGCAGAGCGAACAGCAAAGCGAACGGCGAGGAAGTAACACAGGGACGCTTTGCGAAGCGTCTCAAAGAAAAGTAGAAAAGTCCCCTTTTTGAAAGGGGGTGTTGGTCTGAGTTTGTCGAAGGGCGACGGGGGTTTGTTCAGAAATTGTACACGCGGGCTTGTCTCATCCGGTTTCAGGTTGTAAGATGACCAGTCACATGTCCGATTTCCCATCCTGAACGTTGAAGGAGGTTTCTATGGACAGCAATTTTGCGGTAATTGCCGTGCATTTGCTCGGCGCGTTGACTGCTGGCGGCATCATCGGTATGGAGCGCAGCATTCATGCGCGACCGGCGGGGTTTCGCACGCATACGTTGGTTTGTCTCGCTTCCAGTTTGTTGATGCTGGTCACGCTGTATCAGTGGAAATGGTTGCCCGGTGTGCCGATGGACACGGTGCGCACCGATCCGACGCGCATGGCGCAGGGAATCATGACCGGCATCGGCTTTCTCGGCGCTGGTGTGATTTTCAAGGAGGGACTCAGCGTTCGCGGGTTGACGACAGCGGCGTCGATCTGGATTACGGCGGCCATCGGCATTCTCATGGGCATCGGTTTTTATCTGCCGGCGATTCTGGCGACGGTGTTGACGCTGGGGGTGCTGTCAGGTTTTCGCTGGATCGAATCGCGCGTGCCGTCGCACGTTTATGCCCATCATGTGTTGCGATTCCATCGCGACAACGTGATGACGGAGGCGGATGTGCGCGATCTTCTGATGCGACACGGCTTCAGCATCGCCAACATGAGTTACCGCATCACCGACGACAGCGCTTTCTTCGAATACAAGATGGTGATTCGCACGACGTGTCCGGAAAACATCGGCAAGCTGGCCGAAGTTCTGCGCGGGATGCCGAAGTTGCGTAATTTCCGCGTTTCTCCGACGGGGGATTAGAGAGGGCTTGATTTTTTCATAGGGGCGCTTCGCGAAGCGCCCCTGCAACGAATCCCTCTCCCGCCCTTCAGGCAACCATTCCCGCAAGTGGGAGTGGTGGTGTGATGATGGGTTTCGCTTTCGCTCTACCTCTCCCGCACGATTACAAAAAAGCGCTGATCTGCGAGCACAACGCTTGCGCTTCCTTGCCTGGATCGTCGGCGAAGAGGATGCTGCGACTGGCGTTGATGAGCAGGCCGCGGCGGTCTGCCGTCAGGCCGTTGCGCAGCACGGCTTCGAGGTCGCCGCCTTGCGCGCCGATGCCGGGCACCAGCAGCACCATCTCGCCGGTGTCGGCGCGCACATCGCGGATGACTTCGGGAACGGTGGCGCCGACAACCAGCATGCAGTTGCCCAGCGTGTTCCACTTTGTCGCTACGCGACGGGCGAGGTGACGCCACAGCGGCAACGAAGTTCCATCGGCCGTCACGATCAAATCCTGTAATTCGCCGCTGCCCGGATTCGAGGTGTGGCAGAGGATGATCGCGGCTTTGTCGGGACGCGCCAGAAACGGTTGCAGCGCTTCGCCGCCGAGCCAAGGATGCAGGGTGACGGCATCGCAGCCCAATTCATCGAAGAACGCGGCGGCGTATTGGGCGCTGGTGTTGCCGATGTCGGCGCGTTTGGCGTCGATGATGGTGAACACGTCCGGCGCAACGTCGCGCAGGTAATCCATCGTTTGCTGCATCGCTTCCCAACCGGCGGCGCCGTGCGCTTCGTAAAACGCGCTGTTCAGTTTGTACGCGGCGGCGGTTTCAAGCGTTTGGTCGATGATCCAGCGGTTGAAGGCAAACTGCGGTTGCGCTTCTTTTTGAAAGCGCGACGGCAAGCGCGAGGTTTCGCTGTCCAGCCCGACGCACAAGAGCGAGCGCGAGCGGGTGATGCGGGTGTTGAGTTTTTCGATGACGTGCATGGCGATCAATTCTCGGTGGCGGTGGCGGCGATGCCGTTTTTCTCGGCCCACGGCCAGGGGTCGGCCAGCCAGTCGGCAACGATGGCTCTTTTTCGTTCGTCGAAATAACCGCAGCGCACAGCGGCATCGAGAATCGCATCGAAGGTCAGCAGCGTGTGCGGCGTCACTCCGGCTTCGGCGAACGCTTCGCGCGCTTCGGCAAAGTTGTAGCTGGTGATGCTCAAACAATCGGTCACGATGGCGCCGGCTTGACGCAATGCCATCACGCCATCGAGGCTGGAGAGGCCGGTCGAGATGTGGTCTTCGATCAGCAGCACACGCTTGTCGCGCACGTCGCCGCCTTCGACGCGGTTTTTGGTGCCGTGCGTTTTCGTTTGTTTGCGCACGAAAACACTGGGCACGTTGCGCCGATACGCCAGCACGGAACTGTGCGGAATTCCGGCGGTTTCAACGCCGGCAATGATGTCGAACGAAAAGGCGCGCGAGGCAATGTAAGAACTCAGCGAGTCGATCAGCACGTGCCACGCTTGCGGATGGTAAATCAAACTGCGGTTGTCAACGTAAACCGGCGAGATCAGCCCCGACTTGAAACGAAGCGGCTGCTCGACCAGAAAGATAATGGCTTCGATGCTCAGCAAGTGCTCGGCCAGCATGGCGGTGGTGATCGGTGGTGGGTTATGAGGTTTCATGGCAGCGTTCCTTTTTGATTTGTTGAGCAAGTTGCGGGTTCCACATGGCGCCGGTAGCGCTCATCACAGCATCGGCGCCGACTTGGTAGTAAGCGTCGGCATCGGCGGGCGTCAAGACGCCGCCGTTGCTGACGATGGTGAAGTGCAGTTTGTTTTCAGCGCGAAGGGCGACAAGTTTTTGCGCCATCACCAATCCCGCCCAGCGAATGGTGGCGCCGCAAATGCCGCTGATGTCGCGTCCTTTGCCGGGCAACGCTTGTTGTCCGTTTGCATCGACGACGCGCGCCGGTAACGTGTTGATGGCGCAGAAGCCTTCGACTTTGTTACCCACGGCGCGCACCAGCGTTTGCAGCGCGGCGGTATCTTCAAAATAAGCAAGCTTGAGCAGCAGCGGGCGATCGTTCACTTCTTTACGAATGGCGTCAACGATGGCGCTGACTTTTTCGTGATCGAAACACAGCAATCCTTTTTTGCCTTCGTTGGGGCAAGACAAGTTGGCTTCCAGCACCGGCGCGCTGGTTTCAGCCACCAGTCGCGCCGTCTGTGCGTAATCGGCGATTTGCGCAACGCCTTCGCCACTGCCTTGAAAGCTGCCGATCAGCACTTGTCCGCGTTGGGCGCTGCGCAGCGCGGCGGCCATGTCAGGCTGCCAGATTTCCGGCGATTGCGACGGCACGCCGAAGGAGTTGGTGATGGAGCGCGGCGCTTCGTTCTCGGCGCAAGCATGTGCGATCAGCGTTTGGCCGGGCGTCAAATCGTTGTTGCAGTCAACCGCGAGCGTGTTCGGAAACGAATGGCAGGGTGTTGCTTTACTGCGCACGGTTTTATAGACGCACAGATCGAAGCCGTGCGCGAAAGCAGCGGCAACGAAACGGCTGTTGAGCAACGGCCCCGCCGGAATGCCAAAGGTGCTGTGCACCGGCAGGCCGAGAAAGCGCTCGCGCGGTTCAACCGCGGCGATCGTCCTCGGTTTTTCCGCGAACAACCCGAAGGGGCCGAGCGCGTAGTTTTCCTCGTAGCTCAGCAGCGGGTTATAAAAAGGAATCATGATGGGATTCATGGCGCGGTTACAGGAGCGGACGCATTCAACAACGACAAGCCCAGCGCGCGGCGGCCGTTGTCGGTGGCGATGCGCACGAGTTCGTCGAAATCGGTGTAACGACAGCCGGCGGCCAGCAGCGACAATTCGCGCCACATTTCGCCCTCGCAGAAAGGCACCATCGCGTCGCTGATGTTGTCGGTGCCGATGGCAACGGTGACTCCGGCCGGAATCAACTCGTCGATCGGCGTCAAAGCATTGTGCGCGGGACCGACGAATTCCGAGCGCGGCGTGTCGATCCACGCCATCGGGCAGGCAATGGTCATCACGCCGGAGTCGCGCATTTTTTCGTAGAGCCGCAAGCGGTATTGTTTAGCGTGCGCGGCGATCGAGATGCCGTGAATGGCGACGACGCGCCCCTGCATGCCGTGCTCGACGGTTTTGTTGCACAACTGTTCGGTTTCGTATTCATGCGCGTCGTTGAATTGATCGACGTGCGCGTGCACCATCTTGTTCATCGCTTTGGCGACGCCGAGCACGATGTCGAGCGCTTCGGCGCCGCGACCGAAGTCGCGCTCGTCGCGTTTCGGCAGCGCGCCGATGATGTCCACCATTTCGGCGCCGCGATCGAACCAAGCGCGCGCGTCGGGATCGATCACGCCCTTGAGCGTTTGATTGGCGTAGAGCACGGTGATATCGTCGCGGTACAACTCGCGGGCGCGCAGCGCGCCGCGAATGGCGCGGTCGCCGGCGGCCGGATCAATATCGACAAAGGAGCACATCGCGGTGACGCCTTGCATAATCATCAGCTCGATGGTTTGACAGAAGCGGCGGTAATAGTCGTCAACCGATGAATTGCGCTTCATCGTATCAACGGCGTCCCATTTGCGTTCCAGTGTTTGCGTGCAGTAAATCTCCAGCATGTGCGTGTCGAGCGTGAAGGCGCGATCGGCGTGAGCGTGAGCGTTGACCCAACCGCCGTGTTGGTGAATGAGCGGTTCGATCAGAGCGCGCAGCGTGTTCGGAGTGGGCGAGGATTGCATGGCGTCACCTTTCGTCAAAGAAGCAAGGGTAGGGCGGTTTCATCGGTTTCGGGCAGTGTTTCAAGAGGTTCGCGTAAAATCAAGAATGAATAAATTTTGAGGTCAAAAAAAATCCCCCATCGGGGGATTTCATAAAACAAAACGGCTCCGCAAATCACGGCTGCGGAAAACGACATTCTTTCGGATTCGTGGCATGGTCGGGTCGCGGGGCATCGTTATCGGTAAAGCGTACTCAAAAAACATGGGCGAAAAAAACCAGCACATGTGCTGGAACCGCATTATACCCGAAAATACGGGAAGCAGGGCGGGGATCAGGTAACTACCCCGTCCGCCTTCGGTGGGCGCCCTCCCAAGATGGGAATGGAGGGCGCGGCGCGCCGCGCCCCTACGTCTGGTGTGTCGCCATCAGCTTCTTCCGTCGCCAGCGGATGGTCAGCCCGATGCCGATTAACACGAACGGGATGGTGATGGCGACGGCAATATCGACGTTGATCGGCAAGCCCAGCGTCGCCAGCGCTTTGTAGCCATAGGCGAGCAAGCTGGTCAGGTAGTAGCCGAGGATGACGATGGACAAGCCTTCCACCATTTCCTGCAAGCGCAGTTGCAATTTGACGCGTTGATCCATCGACGCCAAGAGTGTGCTGTTCTGTTCCGCCAGCGCCACATCGACGGTCGTGCGCAACAGGGTGGAAGCGCGGGTGACGCGTTGCGACAAGCGCTCCAGCCGCTCGTGCGCCGCTTCGATGGTGCGCATGGCGGGGGCGAAGCGACGTTCCAGAAATTCGTGGATGGGCGGCAAGCCTTCGATCCGCGTTTCGCGCAGTTCTTCCAGCCGGTGTTGCACCAGCGCGCGGTAAGCGCGACCGGCGGCGAAGCGGTAAGCGGACGACGCCGAAATGTGTTCGGTTTCGCCGGCGAGTCGCATTAGCTCGTGCAGGTTTTGTTTGTCGTGTTCGTGATCGGAGTCTCGCGCCAGCGACTCGGTAAGGGCGCTCAAGTGTTGCTCCATTCGGCTCAATTCCTGAGTCAGAAGGCGCATGCGCGGAAAGTCGAGAATCGCCATCGTCCGATAGGTTTCGATGTCGAGCAGACGTTGCATCAAGCGTCCTGGCTGGTGGACGGTCAGGCGATGGTCGTGCACGAGAATGCGCGAAAAGCCGTCGCGGTTCGCCAGAAAATCGCTGAAGACACTGGCGTTGCCTTTCAACACGTCGGCGCCGAACAGATGAATCGTGCCGAAAAGCTCCTGCAATTGTTCCAGCGAGCGCGACAGCGCGGTGGGCGATTCGAAGGCGACTTGAACGGCGGCCAGCAGTTGGCCGGGGATATCGCCGAGCCAGGCGGCGGGAAGCAGCGTTTCAAAGCAGTTGGAAAAAGGATCGTCGAACGCGCCCGACAGGAAAAACGTGTAAGTCGAAAATTCCTGATGTCGTTCCCACTTCAGCGACAGCGTGTCGCTGCAACGCGCGCTGAACTGCGCGGTGTCGCCGGAGACCGGCGCGGCAACGCCGAAATGATGGCAAAGGCGCTTGACGTGTTCAAGCGTTTGTCCGGCTTGCGACGGCTCGGTGACCATGACCAAGTGCATCGCTCGCAGCGGCGGCTGAACGTCTTCATAGGGGCGCGCGTGGAACTCGCGGTCGAGCGCGGTTCGCAACGGGTAAATGTTCAAGCCCCACAACGGGAGCGCGGAGCGATCGGTCGTTTCATCCATGATCGTTATCGTCGAGGGGTTGCATCCTCGTCATTGTGGCACAGAAGTGTGGCAGTACAATGACAGAAAAAAATTATTTTCGCGGCTTGCGCGGCGCGTGGGCGAACATCGTGTCGTAAACCACGTTCGGCAGCACGCGCAACAGTTTGCCGACGAGCATCATCGGCCAGGGGAAAACGTAGCGGCTTCTCCGGCGCGCGATGGCGCGCACCATCTTGTCGGCGGCTTTGGGCGCGGAGATCAGAAACGGCATCGGGTACGGATTGCCCGCGGTCATGGCGGTGGCGATGAAACCGGGGCACAGGGTGACGACGGCCACGCCGCTGCCGTGCAACTCGACCCGCAAACTTTCGAGGTACGAGATGGCGGCGGCTTTCGAGGCGGAGTAAGCGCCGGAACCGGGCAGACCGCGAAAACCGGCAACGCTGGCGACGCCGACCAGCGTGCCGCGTCGCGCTTCACGCATCGCATCGACGAACGGGTGAAGGGTATTGACGATGCCCATCACGTTGGTGTTGAACACTTCCCGAAAAACCGGCAGATCGGTTTCGCCTTCGCCGCCGGTGACGGTGCCGTGCGAAACGCCGGCGTTGGCAATCACGATGTCGGGAACGCCGACGGCCGCGAGGAAATCCGCGGCGGCGCGATGCAGCGCAGGCGCGTCGGTGACGTCGCCTTCGTAAAGATGCACGGGCGAAGACGAGACGGCGGCCAGCGTTTCTTTCAGGGCATTCAAGCGCTCGCGACGACGGGCGAAAAGGCCGAGGGTGGCGCCGGTTTTCGCATACCGAAGTGCAAGCGCCTCTCCCACTCCGGAAGAGGCGCCCGTGATGAAGATGTTCATGGGGCGAAGGGCTTACTTCTTGTTGGCGTCCTTGCGCGCGACGGCGATCACATCATCGACAACATCCATCCCTTGCGACATGACCGCTTCGGTGTTGACTTCGTAGCGACCGTTGACGTAGAAACTCGGCACCGATTGCACCTTGTAGTTTTCCACTTTTTTGTCGGACAACATGACTTTGCTGTTGATGGTGAAGGAGTCGTAAACGTCGGCCAATTTCTGACTGTCCACACCTTTCTTCCCGGCCCAGTCGAGGAAGATCGCTTTATCGGTCAGATTGATGCGTTCCTTGTGGATCGCATCGAAAACCGCTTGCGAGAGACGATCTTCACCGATGGTATCGAGCGCGTAGTAGGCGCGCGACATGGCAGTCCATTGCGGTCGTCCCCAGTTGACCGGAATCTTGCGGAAAACGACATCGCTCGGAAGTTTCTTTTTCCACTCGTCAACCTTCGGATTGAAGTCGGCGCAGTGCGGGCACAGATAAGAGAAGAACTCGATGACTTCGATTTTGCCCTTGGGCGCTTCCGTCGTCATCGGCGTCATCAGCATCTTGTATTCTTTGCCCTCGGTCGCCGCTGCCGAGGCGCTCGACGACAGAAAGGCCAGTGAAAGAAAGCTCAACGCGGCTATCCAGACGGATGCGCGCGAAAAGAGCGGAGAAACAATTTTCATGAAAACTCCCTGCTTGAAAATGGAAATGGATTCTTTGATGCGAGTCTGGCGACAAGTCAAAAGCGTGGTCAAAAACACACTATCAAAAATCATAGCAAATTTTCAGCCGTTATGCGCAGCGGTTACGCAAAATTGCAATGACGCCCGACAGGCGGCAAGCGTTATTGCCGGACGATGGCCACGTCGAATTTGCGCTGAGTCAGTTCGGCTTTCGCCCGTCCCGTTTTTTCGGCGCTGTCGTAGGGGCCGACCCGCACCCGATAGAAAGCGCCGCGTCCGGGCGCTTCGCCCTTTTGAACGGAGGCTTCCCAACCGTACATCGCCAGTTCGGCTTTGCGGGCGTCGGCTTCTTCCTGTCGCGCGAACGAACCGACTTGCAACCAGTAAATATCTTTGGGCTTGTTGACGCCGGGCGGCGTGGCGGGCGTTGTCGGCGGTAGCGTTGTCGTGCCGGGGCGCGCTGACGGCGTCTCCGGGATAGAGGCGACGGCCGTCGCGGGCTTGGCGGTGGGCGCGCTGGTCGGTGCGTTGGCAGGTGAGGCGATAGTCTTGTCGTTTTTGGCGGTGCCTTCGCTGCCTTCCGGCAACACTTTGTAGAAATCGAAATTCGGTTTCTCGCCGGGCTTCGTCGTTGACGAGCCGTCGGCGCGCTGGCTGGCGGTGGTTTTGTCCTTGGAGAACACTTCGACGACGGCGTTGCCGCCCAGTTTCCAGGCGGCCGCCAGCGCCAGCGCCAGACCGACGATGACGCCGACGAAAAGGCCGACGAACAATGTTCCCCAGCCGAAAGAAGATTTTTTGCTTTGAGCCATGATGGTTTACCTTGAACTTACCTGTCAGTTTACATCTCGTTGGGCGCGTCGATGCCCAGAATTGCCAAACCGTTACGCAGAGTCTGACCTACGGCAACGACCAATGTCAGTCGTGCCTGTCGTAAAGCGGCATCATCGACCAGAAAACGCTCGGCATTGTAGTAGCCGTGAAATTCGCCCGCCAGCTCGCGCAGGTAGGCGGTGATGTGGTGCGGCGCCAGTTCGCGGGCGGCAACGGCCATGTCTGCCGGAAAATCGGCGAGGCGGCGCAGTAGCGCTTCCTCATGCGGGCGGTCGAGCAACGCCAGATTCGCCGCCGGCGAAGCCGAGATCACGGCGTCGGCAGTTTGTTGCGCCTGCCGCAACACCGACATCACACGGGCGTGCGCGTACTGAACGTAATACACCGGATTTTCTTCGGCTTGCGAGCGCGCCAGATCGAGATCGAACACGAACTCGGTATCGGCTTTGCGCATCGACAGGAAGAAGCGCACCGCGTCGCGCCCCACTTCGTCGATCAAATCGCGCACGGTCACGTAGCTGCCGGCGCGCTTGGAAATTTTCACTTCCTCATTGCCGCGCATCACCGTCACCATTTTGTGCAACACGTAAAACGGATAATCTTTCGGGATGCCGAGGTTCAGCGCCTGCAAACCGGCGCGCACGCGGGCGATGGTGCCGTGGTGATCCATGCCCTGAATGTTGATCGCCTGCCTGAAGCCGCGCTCCCATTTGGTGACGTGGTAGGCGACATCGGGAACGAAATAGGTGTAATAGCCATCGGCTTTGCGCATCACGCGATCTTTGTCGTCGCCGAAATCGGTGGTGCGTAACCACAACGCGCCGTCTTGCTCGAAAGTGTGCCCCGACGCGATGAGTTTTTGTACGGTCGCTTCGACGCGGCCATCGGTGTACAACGAGCTTTCGAGATAATAGTTGTCGAAACGCACGCCGAACGCTTGCAAGTCGGCATCTTGCTCCTTGCGCAACGCGGCAACGGCAAAACGGCGTACGCTGTCGAGATCGTCAACGTCACCGGCCTTTCGATCCAGATAATTTTGCGCGATTTCACGAATGTAGTCGCCGTGATAACCGCTTTCGGGAAACGCCGCCGTTTCGCCGCGCAGTTCGCGCGCGCGCGCTTGCACCGACAGCGCCAGATTTTGAATTTGCGCGCCGGCATCGTTGTAGTAAAACTCGCGCGTTACGTCGAAACCCTGCGCCGACAGCAGATTGGCGATGGCGTCGCCCAGCGCGGCCTGACGGCCGTGGCCGACGTGCAACGGGCCGGTCGGATTGGCGGAAACGAATTCGATGAGAACGCGCTGGTCTTTACCACTTTGCCCGCGCCCGAAGGCGGCGCCTTCTTCGAGAACGCGACGAACGACGGAAGCGCGCGCTTCCTGCGTCAAAAAAAGATTGATGAAACCGGCGCCGGCGATTTCATGGCGGGCGACGTGCGGCGAAGGCGGCAAAGCGCTTTGCAGTTGCTGCGCGATTTCGCGCGGATTCTTTTTTAGCGCGCGCGCCAACACCATCGCGGCGTTGCAGGCGTAGTCGCCGTGCGCTGCCTGCTTCGGGCGCTCGACCACGATACTGGCGAAAATACTGTCATCGGCGCTTGGTGCGATCTGCTCGATCGTGGCCAGCAGCCATTCTCGTAACTCGGTTCTCAAATCTTTCACGCGTACTTCTGTCGGGGGGATCAAAAATGAAATTATACCTTCGCTGCTATATTTGCAGCGGATCAACGTCAATCGCCCAGCGCACCTGCTTCGTTCGCAGCGCGTCGAGGCCGGGTTGCCACGCCATCAGGAAGTGTTGCAGGGCGCGGCGGTCGTGGCTTTGAATGACGATCTGGGCGCGGTTGTAGCCGGCGCGGCGCACCAGCGTGGCCGGAACGGGCGGGTAAATGCGGACGAGGTCATCGGGGTTGTCGAGCTTTTGCGCTTGCTGATGCGCGTCGCGCAGAAAGGTGTTAAGCGCTTCGTCATCGCGCGCTTCCGCCGCCAGCAGCGCCAGCGCCGAGAACGGCGGCAAATGCGCGGCGCGGCGCTCGTCGAGGAGGGTGCGCGCGAAGCTGTCGTAATCGTGGCGAACGAGGGTTTCGTACAACGGATGGGTCGGAAAATCAGTCTGCACGATCACTTCTCCGGCCAGCGCGCTGCGACCGGCGCGTCCGGCCACTTGGTGCAGAAGCGCCGTCAGCCGTTCGGTGGCGCGGAAATCGGCACTGTACAAGGCGTTGTCGGCGCCGAGCACGCCCACCAGCGTGACACGCGGAAAATCGTGCCCTTTGGCGAGCATTTGAGTACCGATCAGGATGTCGATTTTCTGGTCGGTGATCTGGCTGTGGAACGCCCCGAAGGCATGGCGACGGCGGGTACTGTCGCGGTCGATGCGGGCGATGCGGGCGCTCGGAAACGCTTGCGTCAGCGCCGCTTCCAGCCGCTGGGTGCCGTGACCGCGCGGCAGCAGATCGAGGTTGCCGCAGGAGGGGCAGCGCTCCGGCACGCCTTGGACGAGGCCGCAGTGATGGCAGCGCAGACGCGTCGGTCGGGTGTGCAGCACCAGCCGCGCCGAGCAATGCGGGCACTGCGCTTCCCAAGTGCAGGCGTTGCATTTGAGCGACGGCGAGAAACCGCGGCGGTTGATGAAAATGAGCGATTGTTCGCAGCGGGCGAGCCGCGTTTCGATCGCGTCCCACAGCAGCGGGGCGATGCCGTGGCGGCTGTCGTCGTCGGCAGTCTCGTTGGCGCTTTTGGCGTGGGTAGCGGGCGTCAGAAGCAGCCGGGGCAGGGCCGCCTGCGGGTCGGCGCGCTGCTGAATGCGCAGATGTTGGTAACGGCCTCTCTGCGCGTGGTGGTAGCTCTCCAGCGACGGCGTGGCGCTGCCCAGCACGATGGGCACTTGTCGAACCCGCGCGCGCCAGACAGCGAGGTCACGGGCGTGGTAGCGAACATTGTCCTGCTGCTTGAACGAAGCGTCGTGTTCCTCATCGACGATGATGAGCGCCAGATTCGGCAAAGGCGTGAACACTGCCAGCCGGGTGCCGAGCACCAGTTGCGCGCGCCCTTCGGCGGCGCGCTGCCAGTGGTAGAGCCGCTCGCCGTCGGGCAGCCCGCTGTGCAGCAGCGCGGTTTCGACGCCAGGCAAGCGCGTGCGAATACGCGCCAGAAATTGCGGCGTCAGGTGAATCTCCGGCAGCAAGATCAGTACTTGGCCGCCTTGGGCAACGATGTCGCGCGCCAGCGTGAGATACACCTCGGTTTTGCCGCTGCCGGTGATGCCTTGCAGCAGGAACGACTGGAAACTGCCGAGCGCGGCGGCAATGGCGTCAGCGGCGGCGCGTTGTTCGGCGTGCAGAGGTGGAAACTGCGGCGCTTCGATGGCATCGGCGGGGGCGAGCCAACCGACGGCGCGCCAGTCACGCAAGTATTTTTTCTGGGCGATCGAAAACGCTTGTTGTTGGGCGATACTGATCGCATCACCGGTTTTCACGATTTCCCAGAGCGCCCGCCATGCCGTCGCCGAACGTTTGCCGAGTTGCTCGAAGTGGGCGTTTAACTGCTCACGCCCCGTTTCGGTCAGGGCGAGCGGCTGAATGGTGATTTTCGGCGGCGTAGGGTACGCCGACAGCGGCGGCACAGCCAATGAATACGCCATGCCTAGCGTTGATTGATAGTAATCGCTTACAAACTTGACGAGGCGACGGATATCGACGGGCAGCGGCGGCTGTGGATAAATAGTCTCGATGGGCAACAACCGGGAGGCGTCGATGTCAGAATGAGCCGACAGGCCGACAACGACGCCGACATGCTTTCGCCCGGTTAGCGATACCTGAACCAGACTGCCGGGAAGAACGGTCTGGTCGGGCGGGATTCGGTAATCGAAGGTTTGCGGCGCCGCGACCGGTAGCGCCACACGAGCAATGGTCAACTCCTCCTGACCGGCTGGTGATGAAAGATCGGGCGACGAAAGGGCGGGTGGCGCGACGAGCGGCTGGGCGATGGATGGGGTGGACATGGGTCTGCTCAAATTGTGGATAACTTTGTGGGGAACCTTGTCGTCCGTTTGTCGTTAAGTAGCGACGAAGACAACCGTCGCCAAGCCCGTGTTTCCATAAAACACTTGTAAAATCAACTAAATACATATTTACTTTAAACTATAACTGGCGATTGTCGCGCTAAACTGTTTTGCCGATTAAAATGTGAATAACCTGCGGTTCAACGCCTTTGCCGAATAGTGAAGCCCTTACTGACTTGTCAAAGGCGGCCTTTTCGGCAGGTCTCGTGCATTTTACGATCAAGCGCAGGTTTATCGCGCCGGCATTTATCGCATTGCGCGCGACACGCTGTGCACTGTTTCCACCAGCACGGCAACATTCTCTGGTGGCGTCTGCGGCACGATACCATGCCCCAGATTGAAAATATGCCCAGGCGCCGGTCCGGCGGCACGGACGACGGCCTCGGCGGCGCGAGCCACCGTGGCAGGATCGGTCAGCAACGTCAGCGGGTCGAGGTTGCCCTGCAAGGCAACGCGCTGGCCGACGGTTTGGCGGGCTTGCGCCAGATCCACCGTCCAATCAAGCCCGAGGGCGTTGGCGCCGCTGTCGGCCATCTCGTTCAACCAGACGCCGCCGCCTTTGGTGAACAGAATCGTCGGAACTTTTTCCTTGGCGGGGTTAGGCTTCAGCCCTGCCAGCACACGGCGCATCGCGGCCAGCGAAAACGTCCGATATTCCGCCGCCGGAAGCAGCCCGCCCCAAGTGTCGAAAATCATCACGGCGTCGGCGCCGGCGGCGATCTGCTCGTTCAAATACGCAGTGACGGCAGCCGTGTTGACGTCGATCAGGCGCTGCATCAAATCGGGGCGGCTGTAAGCGAGCCGACGCACGGCGGGAAAGCCATCGCTGCCGCCGCCTTCGATCATGTAACACGCCAGCGTGAACGGGCTGCCGGAAAAACCGATCAACGGCACGCGACCGTTCAGCGCTTTTTTGATTTGCGCCACCGCGTCGAAAACGTAGCGCAGCTTGTTCATGTCGGGAGCGGCCAACGCCTGAATCGCCGCTTCTGAATCCGCTTTGTGCGTAAAGCGCGGCCCTTCTCCGGCGGCAAACGACAAGCCCAGCCCCATCGCGTCGGGAACGGTCAGAATGTCGGAAAACAGAATCGCGGCGTCGAGCGGAAAGCGCTCCAGCGGCTGCAAAGTGACCTCGGTGGCCAGTTCCGGCGTCATCGCCAGTTGCATGAAACTGCCGGCGCGGGCGCGTGTCTGATTGTATTCGGGCAGATAACGGCCAGCCTGGCGCATCAGCCAAACGGGCGTATAAGGCGTTGGTTCACGGCGTAAAGCGCGCAAAAAAGTGTCGTTTTTGATCATCGGCTCTGTTTCGGGAAAAATTTTCGCGCCGGGCGCGCTTGAAGCTCAGGGACGCATTGTCGCCCAAGCTCGCGTTACAGGCAAATGAAGAACGGGTATCAGGACGTAAGGGCGGTTCGAGAACCGCCCTTTGGAATCAGGGACGTAGGAGAGGGCAAAACCCGCAAGGTTCATCGGGTATGGCAAATGCAAAAAACCAACACCCGCGCGCTTTGTTAAACGAAATGTAAGAAATTCTTGCGTCAACCCGTTGAGTTGAGGTTTAATCTCAGGAAGTGCCCCTATTCGTTCCAGCGTGCCTTCGGCGTGTCGTTTCGGTGTCCGGGCGTCTTTTCCAAACATCTTCAGGAAGGTGATCATGTTTTCTCGCGCTTTTTCCCGAATCAGTGGTGTGTTGTTGGCGATCCTCGTTGCGATGCTCGTGGCGGCTTGCGGTGGAGGGAGCGGCAATCCGAACAATCCGATGAGTGGTTTTTCGTTGACTGCCAACGAATCCAAAATGGACTATGGGCCGATTGTGTTGACGGTTCATGGTGGTTCACCGCCTTTTTACTTTGAAACAAACTCGTCAGGGGTTGTTGTGCCGGCGAAGTCAGACGATAAATCCAGAACCGTGGACGGCTACATCTACCCGTCTCCGGAGGACGGAGTCGCCCAGATTTGGGTCTGGGATACGTTACACGGTTATGCGGGAAGGGTAAGCACGACGATCACAACCGTTGCGACAACAGCCAGCCCCACGGCGTTGACGATAACCCCTATCGATAATTCCGGATGTACGACAGGGCAGGGTGGTACTTACGTCGAGATTTGTGCGGGTTCTCAGGCGATTGCCGAACTGCAACTCGGCGGTTTTGGCGCTACTTCCGGTCAGCCCGTTCGGTTTAGTTGGGTATCGGGAGATTTCACGCTTCAAGACAGTACGACGACGGTAGTCAATACGACAACGGACAGCGCAGGGATAGCGCGGGTTACCATTCTGACCAAGCCTGGCGTTTCGACGCAAGCCGCCACGCTTCGCGTGGATTTGCCGTCATCATCGACGACGATCAGCAATTTCAGCAGCACATTTGTTATTGTTGGTTCCAATTTTTCGATAGTGCCGACTGACGTCAGTTGGGTGGCGTTGACATGCCCGGGAACGGCAAAGACGGCGGCCTTTACGATTTATGGCGGGAAACCTCCTTATACTCTGTTTACATCGGTGGATGTGGCAAGCGTCAATCCATCGACAGTGTCGGCAAGCGGCGGCACTACAACTTTGACGGTGAATCAGTGTATTGACGGCTCTTTGACCGCGCGCGATTCACAGGGCAATTTGGCGGCGGCAACATTCAGTTATGCGACCGCATCCAATACCACTCCAGGCACAGGACCGGATGTCGTGGTGGTGGCTATTGGTGGAACTGCTCTTTGGGGCTCTTCGGCAAGCCGGGTAACGTGTATAAATAATTCGAGCTTCACATTCACAGTGGCAGGAGGGACGGAGCCTTATTATTGGTACACGGTTCCGCCGATTCCCGGAGTGACTTTCCCGCAAAGTTTGACTGGGGCAGGGGAAGGAACCGTAGTATTTGGGGCAGCGCCGGCGGCGGCGAATACCTCTTACACCCTTTATGTGGTGGACAGCAACAACAAGGTCAGCGCGACCACGCCGACGATTTACTGTCATTAATTTGTTGGAGGATGTTTCCGAAAAACGGCGCCGCAAGGCGCCGTTTTTCTTTGACGCTGTTTTTTGCCTCAGTTTTTCAGGAATGTTTTCATGTTTCTTCTTTTTCCTGCCATCGTGATGCCATGATTGGTGGCAACAATAGCGTGTAATCATCAACGACAACCACCCATGTTTCCTCAAACCCTTCTGTCACGAAAACTGGCGCTATTTGTCGAATAAGCGCTTTTTACAGGATAATGATTCCTTTTCGCGTTCTTTCAAGAGATATTTCCCATGTTGCGTTTTTTGGCCGTTCCCTTTTTTGCCCTGACTTTTTCTTTGACGGGCGTTGCTGCCCAAGTGGAAGCGCCCGCTTCGGCGAAAGCGGCCGCGCCTGATGCGGCGTCCGCCGCCCAGTCTTCAACGCTCCCGCTCATTCCGGCGGTGGTTCCGGTGCCGACGATTGCTGCGTCGTCGTATCTTCTCATCGACATGGCGAGCAATCAGGTGTTGTTGTCGGCCAATGCCGATGTGCCGAGGGAACCGGCGTCGTTGACCAAATTGATGACGGCGTATCTGGTGTTCGGCGCGTTGCGCGACAAATCGATTCTCCTCGACCAGAAGGTCTCGATTTCGGAGCACGCCAAAAAAGCGGTTGGCTCACGAATGTTTGCCGACCCGCGCGTACCGGTCAGCGTCGATGAGTTGTTGCACGGGATGATCATTCAGTCGGGGAACGACGCGGCAGTGGCATTGGCGGAATTGATCGCAGGCGACGAAGCGACGTTCGCGGCGCTGATGAACACGCAGGCGCAAAAATTGGAATTGGCGAAAACGCACTTCGTTAACAGCACCGGCTTGCCCGACCCGCAACATTATTCAACGGCGGCGGATTTGGCGAAACTGGCGGCGGCGTTGATCCGCGATTTCCCCGAGTACTATCCGCTTTATTCGCAAAAAGAGTACCGCTACAACAACATCCCGCAGAAAAACCGCAACCGTTTGCTGATGACCGACCCTTACGTCGATGGCGTCAAAACGGGATACACCGACAGCGCCGGCTGGTGTTTGATCGCGTCGGCCAAGCGCGGCGAGCGGCGCTTGCTGTCGGTTGTTCTCGGCACGGCGTCGGATGCCGCCCGCGCTTCGGAAAGTCAGAAGTTGTTGAACTGGGGCTATCAAGCGTTTGACGTTGTGCAGTTGTATCCTGCCGGTCAGCCGGTCTCGAAGTTGCCAGTGTGGAAGGGCAGCGCTCCGGAAGTTGCGGTGGGTTTTCTGACGGACCGTTATTTGTCGATTCCGAAAGGGCAGGGCGACAAGTTGCAAGTGAAGCTGGTGGCGCAAGAGCCGTTGACGGCGCCGATCCAGAAAGGGCAAAACGTCGGCGTGATTCGTGTGCAGTTCAACGGCGCGCAAGTGGCGGAATTTCCGGTGGTGGCGCAAGAGGATGTTGCTGTCGGCAGCTTGTGGCGACGCGGCTGGGACGCGATGCGCTTGTGGTTCAAATGATCAATTGAATGGAGGGGAAAGATCATGAGTCAGGACTCGGTGGTTTATCTGAACGGCGCGTTTTTGCCGATATCGGAAGCCAAAATCTCGGTGCTGGATCGGGGCTTCATTTTTGGCGACGGCGTTTATGAATTCGTGCCGGTGTATCACCGTCGGCCATTTCGCTTGGCGCAGCATTTGAAGCGACTGGAAAATTGTTTGGCCGCTGTCGGTATCGCCAATCCGAAAAGCACTGCCGAATGGGAAGCACTCTTTCACGAAATGATTCGGCGGGCGCCCTATGAGCAGCAAGCGGTGTACCTGCAAGTGACACGCGGCGTGGCGCCGCGCGATCATCCCTTCCCGCAAGGAGCGACGCCGACGGTGTTCATGATGGTCAACCCGCTGAAATTGCCGACGCCGGAACAAATCGAACACGGCGTAGCGTGTGTTTCGGCAGAAGATTTTCGCTGGCACCGTTGCGACATCAAAAGCATTTCGTTGATCGGCAACATTTTGTTGCGGCAAATGTCGGCGGAAGCAGATGCGGCCGAGACGGTGCTTTTCCGCAACGGCTTTTTGACCGAAGGTTCTTCATCGAATGTTTTCGCCGTTAAAAACGGAACGATACTGGCGCCGTTGCGCGATCATCTGATTTTGCCGGGCATCACCTACGATGCCGCGCTCGAATTCGCGCCGAAGATCGGCGTGCCGATAGAAACGCGTCCGGTGTCGCGCGCGGAAGTGCTGGCGGCAGACGAACTGTGGCTCACTTCGTCGGGTAAAGAAGTGCTGGCGATCACGACGCTCGACGGCCAACCCATTGGCGACGGCAAGCCGGGGGCGGTGTTCAAAAAAATGTGGGCGTATTTTCAAGAACAGACAAAGGGATAACGAATCAAGAATACGCCGATGATCACCGTTTTTCCTGAATTTTTTCTTTCGACGTAGAAGCAAAACGACGACTCAGATACGGCGAGTCCGTTAAACCAAACCGCCAAGGCAGTGCCACCGCCTTGCTGATGCCGATGCGCGGCCCGCTCGATACTTGCATGTTCGCAGGCGCGGCGCGCACGGCGAACGGCGGCGCGTTCAGCGGCAAACCGTAGTGCGCCAGCGTGATACCCAGTGCCTGACCGACGCGCCCCGGCCCGGAACACAACAAGCGATCATCGGTACTATCTGCGAATAGATTGCGACGCTGACGCATCAAAACCAGACCGTGCGTCGGATGCAGAGCGCGAATCAATACTCCGGCGCCGTGACCGGCTTCGCGGCAGACGAAGTTCAGGCACCAGTGAATGCCGTAACTGCGGTACACGTAGGTGTGACCGGGCGGCCCGAACAGAGCGCGGTTGCGCGACGTTGGCCCCGTGTGACTGTGCGCGGCAGGTTCACCGGCATCGTAGGCTTCCGTTTCAACGATCACACCGCCCACCCCGTCCACCAGCAGCGTGGCGCCGATCAACGCGTGGGCGACTTCGGGCGCATTGCCGACAAAGTCGGCAGGGGTCAGCAGGCAGGACATCAATAGATTTTCAATCGTTGCCACGCCGCTACTTTCTCGGTGAACGGCATCGTATTCGCCGGGCTGGTCGAGGGCATCGTGTAGTTTTTCAAATGCGCGTTATCGGATAACTGGCGCTGCCCGATGCGAGCGGCGGTTTGGCCGTTGAATGCGATGGCTTCGAGTTGCGGCAATCGTTGCAGAAGTTCGGCAAGCGGGTTGGCGGTAATGTTTTTGAGGTTTTGGTCCAGGCTACCTTGACGTTGCGCCTGCCCGACGGTATCCCACAGGCCGATGCGGTGTTGTTTGAGAACGCGAAGTCGTTGGACGTATGAATGTTCAGCGAGATCGGGTTCGTCAAGCAAGACGCCGAAGATGCGCCAGAAGTGATTGCGAGGGTGGGCGTAATAAGCTTGAGCGGCGAGTGAAGCGTTGCCCGGAAGACTGCCGAGAACGAGGATGCGCGTGTTGCGATAAACGACGGGCGGCAGGCTGTGATGGCGAACGTTGACGTTGTCAGTCATCACCGTGAATCGAAGTGGACACTTCCACAAGCGTCGGTCGCAAAACACGAATGAGGTCAGCCGACGCGATGGCGACGAGGAAGCCGCGCTTGCCGCCGTTGATGTAAATTTTTGGAAGGTCGGCGATGCTGCGCTCCATGTACACCGGCAGTGGTTTGCGTGTGCCGAATGGGCTGGTGCCGCCGATTTGATAACCGGTATGTTTTTCGGCAACATCGTGAGCGCACGGGTGAATGGTTTTGACGTGCAACAAGCGCGCCAGTTGTTTGGTCGAAACTTCGTAATCGCCATGCATCAGAACGATCAACGGTTTTTTCCCGTCGTCTTCCATCACCAGCGTTTTGATCACGTCGTGTTCGGAAACGCCGAGTTCGCGGGCGGAAACTGTCGTGCCGCCGTGCGCTTCATAGTTGTAAAGGCACGGCGTGAACGGCACCTGTTGGGCGCGTAAAACACGAACGGCGGCGGTAACGGGATAGGCATCTTTGTTCATGAAGGTATTGTAGCGCGGTTGTCAGGGATGTGTGATTTATTCGGTTCACCCTGAGCTTGTCGAAGAGCAAGCGGCCATTGCGAAGGGGCTTCGACAGGCTCAGCCCGAACGATTGAGAATGATTCAACCAGAAAAATCATTACCCGCGCGGGTGATGTTTGGCGTGCAACTGCTTCAAGCGTTCGCGGGCGACGTGGGTGTAAATCGTCGTGGTCGTGATGTCGGCGTGACCCAGCAGCAACTGCACGACGCGCAGATCGGCGCCGTGGTTCAGCAAATGGGTGGCGAAAGCGTGGCGCACAACGTGCGGCGACAGCGTTTCGGGCGCGATATCGGCGCGCAGCGCATAGCGCTTGATCAACGCCCAAAACGCCTGGCGCGTCAACGGCGCGCGGCGGGTAGTGAGAAATACATAATCGTTGCGCTGGCCGCCGGTGAGTTGCGGGCGGGCATCTTCGAGGTAACGCTTTAACCAGTCCACGGCGTTTTCGCCGAGCGGCACCATGCGCTCTTTGTTGCCTTTGCCGATGACGCGAACGATGCCGTTATCGAGCGCGACTTGCGTCCATTTCAGGGCAACCAGTTCGGAGACGCGCAAACCGGTCGCGTACAAAGTTTCCAGCATCGCCCGATCCCGAACACCGAGCGGCGTGTTGAGATCGGGCGCGTCGAGCAACGCTTCCACTTGCGTTTCGGAAATGTTTTTCGGCAAACGCTGCGTCAACTTCGGAGCGCGAACGCGCAGCGTCGGATCGGCGGTGATTTGGCCGCGTTCGTGCAGCAGTCGGTAAAAGCGACGCAACGCCGAAAGGCGACGAGCAATCGAAGAAGTTTTGGCAACGGTCGAAAATTGTTCGGCGAGCCAGCGCTCGATTTCGGCGTGCTCGGCGGTCAGCAAGTCGTGTGCGGTTCGTTGCGCGAGCCACACGGAAAAGCGCGACAAGTCGGTGCGATAAGCGTTGAGCGAAGTGGCGGCGAGGCCGTCTTGCAACCAGATTTGATCGCAGAAAAGATCGATGAGCGCGATGTCCTTGGCGCTGGGTTGGAGAGGAGCGGCAGCGGACATGGAAAAGGAAACAGCGTCAATCGTTCGTTTCGGGAAACGCTGTTTCATCGAGCGCGTGTTCGTGTTTCAACAACCAACGCTTGATGTACAACGGATCGCCGTGTCCGGCCTGCATGAAACCGCCCAGCGAATGTTGCGCGACGATGCGGTGACAGGGAATGATGATCACGACCGGATTGGCGCCGCAAGCGCCGCCGACCGCGCGCGGCGCCGACTTCAACGCATTCGCCAGCGCGCCGTAAGTCTGAGTGACGCCAGCGGGGATGGCTTGCAGCGCTTTCCACACCCGTTGTTGAAACAGCGTGCCGTGCGGGCGGATCGGCACGGTGAAAATAAATTGCGGATCATCGAGATAGCGATTCAACTCGCGCAGGGTTCGTTCGCTGAGGACATCCGCCGGTGCGGCTTCTTTTTCGGTGAGCGGCAAAAAAGCGATGTCGGTGATGTGAAAGCCGTTGCTGCGAACACCGAGCACAGCAAACGGCGCGCGCCATTTGGCCGACCAAGGCTCGGGAAGTTTGCTGTGCGCGAGTTGGTTCATCACCGTCAAGTCAACAAGCTCGTCAGCGCTGTTTCGAGGCGCGCCAAGCCTTCGCGGATGTCTTCTTCGGCGATGATGAGCGGCGGCGCCAGTCGCAAAACGTCAGGGCCGGCAGCAAGCGCCAGCAAACCGGCTTTTCCGGCGGCGGCGATGACATCACTCACGCGACCTTTCAACGATCCGTCGAGTTCGCAGCCGATCAGCAAACCTTCGCCGCGAATCGCTTTGCAAAACGGGCGGCGTTGTTGAATGGCGTTTAATCCCGCCATGAACAACCGATGACGGGTCTTGACGCCTTCGAGAAATTCGCGGTTGTTGATTACGTCGAACACGGCTTCGCCGATAGCGCAGGCAAGCGGGTTGCCGCCGTAGGTGGTGCCGTGCGTACCGGGAGTGAACACGCGAGCGACTTCATTGGTGGTGAGCATCGCGCCGAGCGGAAAGCCGCCGCCCAGTCCCTTCGCGGATGTCAGAATGTCCGGCGTGATGCCTTTGTTCATGTACGAAAACAGCGCGCCGGTGCGCCCCATGCCGGTCTGAATTTCATCGAGAATCAGCAGCGCTTCGTGCCACGAACACAGATGGCGCGCCAAATGCAAAAAATCTTCGGTGAGCGGAATCACGCCGCCTTCGCCTTGAATCGTTTCGAGAATCACCGCGCAAACATTGTCGCCGTGTTCGTCGAACGCGGCCTGCAACGCGTCCTCATCGTTGTAGGGCACATGGGTGATGCCGCCCGGCACCGGCCCGAAGCCCGACGAATATTTCGGCTGACCACCGGCAGTGACGGTGAAAAAAGTGCGGCCATGAAATGAATTGGTCAACGAGATTACTTGCGATTTTTGCGGCCCGGCGGTGTCGTGAGCGTAACGGCGCGCCAGTTTCAGCGCTGCTTCGTTGGCTTCGGCGCCGGAGTTGCAGAAGAACACGCGGTCGGCAAACGTGTGTTCGACCAGACGTTTTGCCAAACGCAGCGCCGGTTCGTTGGTAAACCAGTTGGAAACGTGCCAGAGTTTTTTCGACTGCGCCTCGAGCGCCGCCACCATCGCCGGATGACAATGCCCGAGCGCGTTGACGGCAACACCGGCGGCGAAGTCGATGTACATCCGGTCATCCTGATCCCAAATGCACGCGCCGCGACCGCGCACCGGAATGAAAGGCGCCGGCGAAAAGCAGGGCACCATGATGTTGTCGAAGAGCGCGCGGGAGACGGGGACGGTAGTGTTCATGATTTTATGGCCTGGAAAAAAGATTAAGTGAGTTATTATAAAAGACCGGCGGGCATTTGGTTTGGGATTTTTCAACGGCGATACCCGAGTAACGCCAAATGCGTTTCGTTCAAGTAGCAACAATCGCCGGGGGCGAGCGCGGGCAGCAAGCCGTCACCCAATGACAGCGCGCCGAAGCCGGCGCGATGCAATGCTTCGACGCGGTTACCGGCGGCGGCGATCATCCGTTTGACCTGATGGTATTTGCCCTGATCGATGCTGAGCATCAGCGTGTGCGAATCAAGAGGTTGCGCCGACAGCGCCGACAGCGATTCGGTCTCGTCGGCCAGCAAAACACCGGCGAGCAATTTCTTCGGCAGTGTCTCATCAAGCGCGTGCTTCAAGGTAACACGGTAATGCTTGACGATATGCCGTTTCGGCGATGCCATCGCGTGAATGAACCGGCCATCGTCCGAAAACAGCAACAGCCCCGTGGTGTCGGCGTCGAGGCGGCCGACGCTTTGCACGCCGCGCCGAATCAGCGGCTCTGGCAGCAAAGTGTAAACGCTGCGGTGGTGTTGCGGTTGGCGTGTGCACTCAAAGTTGGCTGGTTTGTGCATCGCCAGATAAACGTACTCGGCATACGTCCAGATTTCGCCGTCGATTTCAAACGTCAAACCGGCAGGATTGAATTCGGCTTGCGGGTCGCAACGCGGCTCGCCGTTGATGCTCACGTCACCGGCTTCGATAAGCTGACGACAGGCTTTGCGACTGCCGAAACCTTGAGATTGAAGGAGGCGATCAAGTTGCATGGGGGTATTTTCAGGCGGTGACGCAGCAGTGTTTTTGGTGGCGGGTTTTTCTCTTCCTCAATGCCGTAGGGGCGCTTTGCGAAGCGCCCCTACGATGCCTGATCCCGGATTCCTGCCGTGCGATCACCAAAACTTCCAGAACATATACCAGGGTTTTTTCTCCGTCTTGACGCTGTCGGGATACGAAGCTTCGAGAATGCGGCGGGTGTCGCTCGCCATATCTTTCATCCCCAGTTTTTCATAGCTGCTGACCATCAGCACGAGCGCTTCTTCGTTCGATGGGGTGCGCGGAAAGTTGATCAGCGCTGTTTGCGCGCGGTTGATCGCGGAGAGGTAAGCGCCGCGATTGTAGTAATAGCGCGCGGCGTGAACTTCGTACAATCCCATTGCGTTGGAGAGGTAGAGCATTCGCGTTTTGCCGTCTTCGGAATAGCGGCTGTCCGGGAATTTCTCGGTCAACTCCTTGAAGGCGTTGAACGATTCGCGCATCGACTTCGGGTCGCGCTCGGAAAGGTCTTGCTCATAGACATAGCCCAGCAAGCCCTGATCTTCGCGGAAATAGACCAGCCCCTTCAGGTAGTACGCATAGTCGGTGCTGGGATGGTTGGGATACATCCGGATGAAACGGTCGCACTGCGCGATGGCCGCCTGCGTTTCACCCGCGCGGTAATTGGCGTAGGCCGATTCGAGAATCGCCTGTTGGGCGTAGCGCCCATAAGGGAAGCGCGCTTCCAGACTCTCGAACAGCTTGATCGCGCGCGCGTAATTGCCTTCTTTCGCCGCGTCGTGCGCCGTCTGATAAATCTTTTCCGCCGACCAAGTGGCGGTTTCGTTCTGAACCTCGAGCGAGCCGCATCCCAACAACGTCAACGCGGCAAACAGCGCCAACACCCACGCTCTGGAAGCGGTCGTCACCGACCGGCAAGAATTCGACAAGTGCAATATCTGGGGTAACATCGGTACTTTCATTTCATGGATCGCCCGCTTGAATTCCGAGCATTATACCTTCCCGCCCTCTGTCCTGACCGTCCCCGAAGAGCTGGCCGGGCAACGGCTCGATCAGGCGCTGGCGGCATTATTGCCCCAGCATTCGCGCAGTCGCCTGAAACAGTGGATCGAAGCGGGTTACGTGCGGGTGGATGGCCGTGCGCTGCCGCCGAAAACGCGGCTGGACGGCGGCGAAAGGCTAGCCGTCAGCGCCCCGCCACCCGACGATCTGGCGGACGCGCCGCAGGCCATCGCGCTCGATGTCATCTATGAAGACGAGGCGCTGCTGGTGATCGACAAACCGGCCGGTCTGACCGTCCACCCCGGCGCCGGCAACCGCGACGGGACGCTGCTCAACGCGCTGCTCCATTACGACGCCGCGCTGGCGCAGTTGCCGCGCGCCGGCATCGTCCACCGGCTCGACAAGGATACCAGCGGCCTGATGGCCATCGCCCGGAACGAAACCGCCCATACTGACCTCGTCCGCCAGTTGCAGGCGCGCACCGTCAAACGCGAATACCTGGCGCTGGTGTTCGGCAACCTCGAACGCAACGCCATCGTCGAAGCGCCGATCGGGCGACACCCGACCCAGCGTACCCAAATGGCAGTCGTCAGTCGCGGTAAACCGGCGCGCACCCATGTGTCGGTGGAACGGCGCTTCGGCTTCGCCACACTGGTGCGCTGTGCGCTCGATACCGGCCGTACCCACCAGATCCGCGTTCATTTGACCGCGCTTGGGCACCCGCTGATCGGCGATCCCGTCTATCGCTCCGCTGCCGCCGGACGCCGGTTCGCCGCCACCGACATGCCGGAGGCCATCGCTGCCGCCCTGCGCGCCTTTCCACGGCAAGCGCTGCACGCCGCGCGCCTGGGGTTGGAACATCCGGTCAGCCGACAACCGATGCAGTGGGAATCACCGCTGCCGGGGGATTTCAGTGTACTGTTGAAGCGGTTGGGATAATTCGGGATTGAGCAAAAGAAAATTCAACGACGTTTGGTCGGTAAAAAAAAGCGTAAAGAATCAAAAATAGAGCGAGTCGATTTCTGTGACTTGGATTTTAATTTAGCCATTTTTGAGCGCGTTGACTTTGATGAATGCGTCTTTAAAAATTACAATCTGGAAGGAACGCGAATTGACTCATGCAACTTCAATAAAAGTTTTTAATTGTCGCGTGCTCCGTTCAAGTTTGCGAAATTTTAGGATGCCGGGTTTCGCTAAGCTCAACCTATTTCAGCAGTTGTGATTTCCAGAAAATATCAGAGGAGCTATTTAGAAGCGTTGAGTGCTACCCCGGTTGGCTGAAAATCAATGAAAGAATTGAACGAGTCAGTGATCGGCGAGCCTGGTTCGGCGGACGAAGCAAAATCAGAAGGCATCTCGACATTAAACGCATAGTCTCCTAAAAACCAGTCTTCAGCTAAAGCTTCGGCATTGCTCAGCCGACCTAGCTCTACAAGCTTGTCCAGTATTTTTTGAAAATGCTCCTTGGTCAAGATGAGCTGGGCGTTAGTGAGTTGGCAGGGCGTTACGGTACTTGCATTGCCTGAAGGACAGCGCTGTCCGTCGAATCCCATATAGGGATTGTTTCTGTCCCCAAACCACCCTGTAAAAATGGGGCGACCGGTACAACCATTGGCGCAGGCGCTATCGAAATTAAGCCAATCCGCATCCGAGGTGCTGCCTGGATTGGTTGGTGTAGGGTCAAAGCCATCAAAGAGTACCGGTGCAATATAGAATGCAAGCCTGTCGTTGTTATTCCAATTGCGGTGAAAAAATTCCAGCACGGGTTGAACGCCTCCTCTACCTTTGTACTGAGCCTGTAGGGAGAATTTGAAAACCAGTTTTGTATATCCGTCTTTCCAATAGTAACTTTCAAGTTCTTTACCGGGGTTGATGTTTGCCAGCCTTAAGTTCCCAAAACTCGGGCAGATCAGGTCAGCGGCAGAGAAGCGGGCGTGGAAGTCATTGAAAGACTGGCGAGCGTAGGCAATAGGGTCCGATGCGCTGCAAACCGAAGAACTGTTAGAGGGGTTGTTGGTAAGGCCAAAGGAATCCGGTTTTATCAGGGGCGGAACGCCTTTGTTCGAGATTCTGACGTTGTTAGAAAACAGCGCATTAAATCCGGTCTCCTGTGGGTTAGACGCCGCAAAAGACTCCAGCGGGGCGATCAAGAGGAAAAGAGCAAGCCCCCCAAAGATTTTGTTCTTCGATCGTTTTGTGGCTGTTTTTAACATATTCATTTCCTTTGGCGTTATGCCGTCACGTTCTTGTCAACTCAATGTGCGGAGATGTATTCAAAAGTTTTTCGGTATTTTGTCGTTTTTTCATTGCCTTCATTGTCGAGCACTGTCCTCGTCACATCGACCGCGGTAGGATAGCCGTCCCCATCATAGGTATAGCTATAGGTTTCAGTTTCTCTGGATAAGACGGCATCTCTGAAACGGCGCGTCGAAACACAACTCAACGGGTTATTGGGGTCGGCGAGGGCGTCATCAGAGCTTAAAGCGGTACCGATAAAACCCAATGTCGAACCGCAGTTTCCCGGGATTCTGTCAGTGGCAAAAGAATCATGAGCGCCGTCGTCAAACCACCAGACCGGCATCGTCATTCCAGAAGCAGGGCTTTTTTTATCGTCGTAAGTGTATTCCCAAGTGTTGATGATCGTGCCCATCAAAATGATGCTTCTTGTTTTCTTGAGCAAATTGCCGCGTTTATCATAGGTAGGGGTGAGGCTAAAACCAGAAGGGTAGAAAGAGCCGGCAACCGCCCCATAATCGCCATAAGCAATGACTCTATCGCTTGAATTCAGAAAGTAACGATAAAAAATCCCGGGCGCGATCGGAGTTTTGTCTTGATTCAATGATTGTATTTGAGAATAACTTGTGGTGGCGCCGTCCAGATTATCTGAGCCATATTGATATTGGACATAGACGATCGGTATCAAGACGGAATTTCCACTTGCGTCATAGACTTCTTTTGTCGGGTAGGGCGTTCCGTTCGTCACCAACGAGGGGCGGGTACCATTCCCTTGATACTCGATCTTGTTACCTTCTCCCAACGCGCTGTCTGCAATAAGACGGTTTTTACTATCGTACAAAAAAGTCCGCTCTCCCGTGCCTTCTGTCGCTACCCGACTCAGCAGTTTTTTGACTGACGCGCTACCGCCGCCACCGCCGCCACACGCAGCAAGGAAAAGCCCTAGCAGCAGGCACAAGAACAAGCTTATTTTCACTTTCATAGGGCATCCTTCAAAGAAATTGAAAACACTTCTGAAAAGATAACACGGAACAACGGCAGCGGTTAAGCTAAGCGCCCTGTAACCTTTCTGGCGATTCTTGTATCCGCACAACCATCACCACCGCCTGCGCGGCGATGCCTTCTTCGCGTCCAGTGAAGCCGAGTTTCTCGGTGGTCGTTGCTTTGACCGAGACGCATTCGACGGCGCAGCGCAAATCTTCGGCAATCACTTGTCGCATCGCGTCGCGGTACGGCGCCAGCTTGGGTCGCTCGGCGATCACGGTCACATCGACGTTGCCGATTCGGTAGCCGCGCGCGTCGATTTCGCTGACGGCGCGGCGCAACAGCGCGCGGCTGTCGGCATCTTTGTAGCGCGCGTCCGAATCCGGGAAGAAATGACCGATGTCGCCTAGCGCCAGTGCGCCGAACAGCGCGTCGATGATCGCGTGCAACACCACGTCGGCATCGGAGTGTCCGGCCAGCCCGCGCTCGAAGGGAATGTCGATGCCGCCCAGCCGCAAGCGGCGGTTTTCGGCAAACGCGTGAACATCGAAACCGTGGCCGATCCGAATCATGAACGCTGCTCCTTTTGAAATGCCAGAATCGCTTCGACGAGAAGCAAATCTTCGGCGTAAGTCAGTTTGAGGTTTTGCAGACTGCCGCGCAGCAACAGTGGCAACGCGCCGCCCGTTCGTTTGCAGTAACGTTCGACCGCTTGCGATTCGTCGGTGCACGACAGCGCGCCTTCTTGCGCCAGCGCATCGCACAGAATGCCGTAGCGAAACATTTGCGGTGTTTGTGCGCTCCAGAAACGCGCCCGATCCGGCGTTGCGCAAGCGCGTGTCACCACGCCGTCGAAGGTGCTCTCTTTCAGAGTGTCAGTGAGCGGCATCGCCAGCAACGCGCCGCTTTCTCCTGCCAACGCTTTGCGCGCGACAGTCGCCAGCGATTGCAGGCACGCCATCGGCACACAAGGCCGCGCCGCGTCGTGGACGGCGATCCAGTCGTGATCGTCGCATTGTTTCGCCAGCGCGGAGAGGCCGTTTCGCACACTCTCGGCGCGCGTCACGCCGCCGCAGCGCAAGGTTTCCACGGCGGGCGGCAGCGCGGTGAGCGACAAAAAAGTGTTGTCGTCGGGCGCCAGCACCACGACGATGCGATCTGGTTTCAACCCTTGTTGCAGACGCCAAAGGGTGCATTCGATCACCGTTTTTCCGGCCACTGGCATGTACTGTTTCGGCTTGGGACCGCCGAAACGCTGGCTGCCGCCGGCAGCGGGAACGAGGGCGATGAGTTCGGAGGAGGACATGGCGGTCGTTTGGTATTGAGGATTCGTCAGGTCAACAACCGCGCATTTTGCCCTTGCTGCGCGATCAGCTTAACCGCTTGCTTGTCGAACGAAACGAAAGTTTCACCGCCCAACCAGTTCCCTTCATAAGCCATCACTCCGTCGATAAAATCACCGCCTGCTTCCAGCAGCGCCAATCCGGCTTCAACGGCAGGTCGATCCATCACGACATTGCGCGTATTCAGCAGGGAATGAATCACGGCAGAAACATTTTCTTTGGTCAGCTTTGCGCCATGCCGCAAGACCCAGACCAGTTCGCACAGACACAACAGAGAAACGGCGATCAGAGACGCTTCCCGGAGCAGTTTCGCCGCCGCGCGGCCTTGTTTCGCGTCGTCCTGAAGAATCGCTCGCGCGAGAATGCTGGTATCGACGGAAACTTTCATTTTTATTTATCCAGCTTTCCCGCCCAACCGGCGGCGGCAATCCGGTTCATTTCCTCGACGGTGAGAACCTTTCTGGATTTTCCGGCGAACATGCCGATAACGTCGTCAATCGTTCCGGCGGGTTGGGGCGCTTTGATCCGAAGCACACCGCCCGGAAGTTTCTCAAGCTCGACCCGCTCTCCCGGCTTGACGCCGAGATGCTGCAACAGTTCCCGCTTGAGGGTGACCTGTCCCTTCATCGTCACCGTTAATGAGGCCATCGAAATTCCTTGGCTTAAGATGCTTTGATGGTAATTGAAATTTACATTACCGTCAATCGGTAGGGGTAAAGGAAAAACGCGCCCAACAAAAAACCCCGCAAGTGCGGGGTTTTCGTGTTTTTCAGCGTCGTGTTGCTTATTGGCGTTACTTACGCTGCTGCTGCCGCAGCCACGACATTGACGAATTTGTCTTTCTTCGGGCCTTTGATCGAGAACTGCACGGTGCCGTCCACTTTGGCGAACAGCGTGTAATCCTTACCGCAACCGACGTTCACGCCCGGATGCACTTGCGTGCCGCGTTGGCGGACGATGATGCCGCCGGCGCGAATCACTTCGCCGCCGTAAACCTTGACGCCCAGACGCTTGGATTGCGAATCGCGACCGTTGCGGGAACTACCGCCAGCTTTTTTATGTGCCATGACCTATTCCTTTCAGGCGACGATGCTGTCGATGCGCAGCAGCGTGTAGTTTTGACGGTGCCCCTGATGCTTCTGGTAGTGCTTGCGCCGCCGCATTTTGAAAATCTTGACCTTGGGCGCGCGAGCATGTTCGAGGACGGTCGCTTTGACCGCCGCGCCTGCCAGCGTGGGTTGACCCAAACGAACGCTGTCGCCTTCCCCGACCATCAACACCTGATCGAGGATGATTTCTGCGTTCACGTTTGCCGGTATCTGTTCTACTTTAAGTTTTTGGCCAGCCGCAACTTTGTATTGTTTGCCGCCGGTTTTTATGACCGCGTACATGAATGACTCCATTGAAAAAGTTCCCCAACTCGGGGAAGCTTTTCATTATAAAGGGTTTTCTGGGTTTTTGTCAAAAGCGGCAGGGCGCGACCGTCATGCTTCCGAACTGAGGTCGGCGGCTTCCGGCGCGCTGCCGGAAGCGTCGGCGTCCGATGACGCCGACTTCGGCGAGCGCTGATTTTTGCGTCCGAACAAGCCGCGGCGACCAAAACGCTGCCGCGCCGTCGCGCCATTGGCTTTGTCATTTGACTTGTCATTCGGTTTTGTATTGGGCATAGCTTCGTTGGCAGCCTCCGCCGAGACTTCGTCGGTTGGCAGCCAATCCGCTTTCGGACTATAGGGCTTGGAGCCACGCGGCGCTTGGTTGCGATCCACTTTGAAGCGGGTGCCGCTTGATTTCGCTGCTTTTTTCTTCGGCGGTTTCGGTTCGACCAGCGCCGCGCCGTTGCCGGTTTTCTTTTTGCCGAACGGGGTGCGCACGGTTTTCTCCGGCGCGGCTTTTTCCACCGCACCGCCCGACATTTTCAGCCCGACGGACTTGATCAGCGTTGCTACTTCCGCTTGTTCCAGTTCGAGCACGTCGCCGCGCTTGGCAACGCTCGGCATGCTGATGACGCCGTAGCGGGTGCGAATCAAGCGGCTCACCATCAGTCCCAGCGCTTCAAACAGCCGCCGCACTTCGCGGTTGCGGCCTTCCTTGATCACAACGTGGTACCAGTGGTTGGCGCCTTCACCGCCGCCATCGACCAGCTTTTCACAGCGCACCGGCCCGTCTTCCAATTCGACGCCGGTTTTCAATTCCTGAATTTGCGTTTCGCTCAATTCGCCCATCACCCGCACCGCGTATTCCCGCTCCACCTCGTAGCGCGGGTGCATCAGCCGGTTGGCGAGTTCGCCGGAATTGGTGAACAGCAATAGCCCTTCCGTGTTGAAGTCGAGACGGCCAATCGAAATCCACTTGGCGCCCTGAATCGGCGGCAAGCGGTCGAACACCGACGCGCGCTCCTCCGGGTCGTCGCGCGAAACGATTTCGCCCGCTGGTTTGTGATAGAGCAACACGCGCGGTTGCGGTTCGGTAAAACGAATTTTCACCGGCTCGCCGTTGATGCGCACTTCGTCGCCCGGGCCAACTTTCTGGCCGATCTCCGCCGGCATCCGGTTGACCGTGATGCGACCGGCGACGATCAGTTCTTCCATCGCCCGGCGCGAGCCGAAGCCGCACGACGCCAGCACCTTGTGCAGGCGTTGCGGTTCCGAAAACACTTCGTCAGTGGTTTTCTTGATCTTGGTCGGCAGGGATTCGGCAAATCCCTGCATCGCCAGATTCGGTTGTTGAATTTTCGACGAATTGGCTGAGTAACGGGCTTGCAAGGGTAAGCGAGGCTTCAGCGGCCTTGGCTGGGGCATCAGGCATCTCCAGTAAATGTGAGGAATCCAGCTCGGCCAGCGGCGGCAATTCTGCCAGTGAACACAGACCGAGATCGTTTAAAAAATTTTTGGTTGTTGCGTAAAGGGCAGGGCGCCCCGGCGTTTCACGGTGACCGACGGCTTCCACCCATTGCCGATCTTCCAGCGCCTTGATGACCCCCGATGATACCGCAACACCGCGGATGGCTTCAATATCGCCGCGCGTGACCGGCTGTCGATAAGCGATGATGGCCAGCGTTTCCATCACTGCCCGTGAGTAACGCGGCGGCTTCTCCGACGTCAATCGCTCCAAACTGCGTTGCACTTCGGGCTTGCCTTGAAAACGCCAGCCACCCGCCACGGACACCAGTTCGACCAGCCGATTTTTCCAGACTTCCTTAAGGTTGGTCAATAACTGGTGGGCAAAGTTCACCGGCAACGGCGGCTCAAACAGTTTGCACAGTTGCGCTACGGGCACCGCTTCGCCCGCTACCAACAACACTGCTTCCAGCGTCTTAGTGTAGTAGGCGATTTCTTCTTCGGTGTGCGAAGTGTCGGCATCTTCGGTGTCGACAACGTCGGTGACAACGTCAGTTGCTTCCGCCGCTTCGACGTCTTCCGCCACCGTTGCCGTTTCTTCAGTCGCCTCAGCGGCAACCTCCGTGACAACTTCAGCAGTCGTCTCGACGGCAACCGCCTCGTCGCATTCGGCAAGCATGGATTCTTGTTCCTTGCTCATCTTTGCTTTCCAATGAAAAACAGTCCGACAACGGAACTGTGCTCTTTCGTCTTACAAGGTTTCATCATCTTCATTCAATACGAACGGCGTTTCGCGTTTGCCCTGTACGTAAATCGGCGCGAAAGGCGCGGCCTGCGCGACCTCGATCAACTGTTCACGCGCCAGTTCCAGCAATGCCAGAAACGTCACCACCAAGTGCGGCACATCAGCATGTTCGTGAAACAGCGTCGTGAACTCCCGATAATCGCCGTTCTCCAACAGCTTCAACACGCGGCTCATCTCCTCGCGTACCGACAACTGCTCGCGCGTAATCAAATGGCGATGCGTCGCTTTGGCGCGACCGATCAATGAAGCCCAGGCGCGTCGCAAATCTTCCGGCGCCACGTCGGGCAAGCGCGTGGCTGCCATCCGGTCGAACCAAATGCAAACTGTCGCAAAGTCGCGGCCTTCTTGCGGTATTGCGTCGAGCGCTTGCGCCGCGGCTTTCATCTGCTCGTATTCGAGCAAGCGGCGCACCAGTTCGGCGCGCGGATCTTCCGGTTCCTCGCCGGGCACGACCGGCGGTTTCGGCAGCAGCAAGCGCGATTTGATTTCGATCAGCACCGCCGCCATTAACAAGTATTCGGCGGCCAACTCCAAATGCGTGCGCCGCATCATCTCGACGTAGCCCAGATATTGCCGCGTCAATTCCGCCATCGGAATATCGAGCACGTTGATGTTTTGTTTGCGAATCAGATACAACAACAAATCGAGCGGCCCCTCGAACATTTCGAGGAAAACTTCCAGCGCTTCCGGCGGAATGTACAAATCGCTCGGCAACTCCGTCAACATTTCGCCGTACACGCGCGCAATCGGCTTGGCTTCGCCGATAGCCGTCGGCGATACTTCCGGCAACAGCGTCGGCATCGCTTCTGCCGACGTTTCGTTCATTGGTGATTCGTTCACCCGAAACTCCGGTCGTACGAGATACCCATCGCTTCACGCACATCGCGCATCGTTTCGTTCGCATACTTGCGCGCCCGCGCACAACCTTCAACCAGAATGTTGCGCACCAGCGCCGGATCATCGAGAAACGGTTGCGCTCGCTCGCGGATCGGCTCCTGCTCTTTCAGAATGCCGTCGATCACCGGCTGCTTGCATTCGAGGCATCCGATGCCCGCTGTGGTACAACCTTTGACCACCCAGTCGCGCACTTCCTTATCCGAATAAATCTGATGCAACGGCCACACCGGGCAGCGCTCGGGATTGCCTGCATCGCTGCGTCGCATCCGCGCCGGATCGGTTTGCATTGTGCGAATTTTGCGCGTCAACTCGGCAGGCTCTTCGCGCATCAGAATCGCGTTGCCGTACGATTTCGACATCTTCTGGCCGTCGGTGCCCGGTACTTTCGACGTTTCGGTCAAGAGCGGTTTCGGCTCGACCAGAATTACCCGCCGCGCGCCTTCGAGATAACCGAACAAACGCTCACGATCGCCGAGCGGCAGATTCTGCGTTCCTTCAAGCAAGGTCTTCGCTTCTTCCAGTGCTTCGGTATCGCCGCGTTCCTGAAACGCCTTGCGCAATTCTTCGTAACGACGCGCTTTCTTGCTGCCCAGTTTTTTGATGGCTGCTTGCGCTTTTTCCTCAAACCCGGGTTCGCGTCCGTAAAAATGATTGAAGCGACGCGCCATCTCGCGCGTCAATTCGAGATGCGACACTTGATCTTCACCGACCGGCACCATGTTGGCGCGGTAAATCAGAATGTCGGCGCCCATTATGACCGGATAACCGAGAAAGCCATACGTTGACAAATCACGGTCGGCGAGTTTTTGTTGCTGATCCTTGTAGGTCGGCACGCGCTCCAGCCAGCCCACCGGCGTCATCATTCCGAGCAGCAGCGTCAGTTCGGCGTGCTCAAGCACCTGCGATTGCACGAAGACGGTCGATTGTGTCGGATCGATTCCCGCCGCCAGCCAATCCACCGCCATCTCGAAAACGCTGTCGGCAATCAGATCCGGCGTTTCATAATGCGTCGTCAGCGCGTGCCAATCGGCGACGAAGTAAAAACATTCGTACTGTTCTTGCAAGCGCACCCAGTTCTTGAGCGCGCCATGATAGTGGCCGAGATGCATGCGGCCTGTCGGGCGCATTCCCGACAATACACGGTCAGCAAACATGAAATTTCTTGTCGTGAGTCAGTAAAAAAAGCCGAAAAAATCGAAAAAATTCGAAAAGCGGGATCAACCCACCGAAGGCGTCAAACAATGCACAGAATGTCCGCCGCCGCTTACGTTTATTCTACAAACCGATCGCCATTCCGATCAGCAAGCTGCCAAACGCGACCAGCGGTCGGATGATGGCGCTCAGGATACCGGTCATCGCCAGCACCAACACAATGATAAATCCGTACCGCTCGGTTCGCGCATAGCTCATCGCCCATTTCCACGGCAGGAACGAATACAAAACGCGTCCGCCGTCGAGCGGTAAAATCGGAATCAGGTTCAACACCATCAACGACAGGTTGAACAGCACGCCGAAGATCACCATGCTCATCACGCCCGCGCTCAACAGGTCGGGCATGAACAACATCAGTCTGCCGATAATCGCCCAACCGATCGCCATCGCCAGATTCGACAGCGGCCCCGCCGCCGCTACCCAACGCATGTTCCGAATCGGGTCCTTGAAATATCGCGGCTGAATCGGCACTGGCTTCGCCCATCCGAACAGGAACAGCGGCCCGCCCATGAACTTCCACATCAGAAACAGCCCCAGTGGAACCAGAATCGTTCCGATGGGATCAATGTGTTTGATGGGGTTCAGCGTGATGCGCCCCAGCATTTCCGCCGTGCGATCGCCAAACTTGCGCGCTACATAACCGTGCGCGGCTTCGTGCAAGGTGACCGCCAAAACAGCGGGCACCCCATACAGTATGATGTTTACAAGAATAGAAGCGTCCATCCGCGCTATTCTACCGTATGGTGGCAAAGCCATCGCCTGACAGGTGCGCATCATACCGCATTTCTGCCGGAAAAGCGCCGAAAAGAAGCCGGAGGGTTCAAACTTCGGTCAGGTGTTGGCTTTTTATCGTCATGAGCCGACGAATCCTGCCGCCGCCGACTTTTGGTATGATGCTTGCTGCGATGCTGCATCCCTAACTCTTTGAGGCTGGCTTTCCATGCGTTCCTTTATTTGTCTTTTCATTTTTTTCGTGACGCCGTTGTGCGCCTTCGCCGCGTCGGCGCCGAACGCCGCGCAAGCGCCGTTGCCGACGGTGGAGTTGACCATCGGCGGTCATGCCGTCACCGCGGAAGTGGCGCAAACGCCCGAACAGCGCGAACGCGGTTTGATGTACCGCTTCACGCTGCCCAACGGTCGCGGCATGCTTTTCGTGTTCGATCATCCGCAACCCTTGTCGTTCTGGATGAAAAACACCCCGGCGCCATTGTCGATTGCGTTCATCGACTCGCACGGCACTATTCTCAACATCCGCGACATGGAGCCGAACGATGAAACGACGCTGCACCGCTCGCAAGGCGACGCGCTCTACGCGCTCGAAGTGCGCGAGGGCTGGTTCACCGAGCAAGGCATCAAGGCCGGGGCGACCGTCAAAGGATTGCCGCCGGCGTCGAAAGAGTAAATCAGGGAGGTACTGAACAAGCCCCCCGCTTTTGCGGGCGCTCCTTATCAAAAAGGGGGGGCATCCGGGCGAGTCTCGCGCGGATGAACAAGGGGCAAAAGTGTTTTACTTGGAAAGCAAAGCGGTTTGCGCAATGAATCAGCGCATCACTTGCGCTCCGAAGTTTTTCCGTGTCGTTGCTTCAAGCAAAGCACCACCGCTTCCAAATCCAATGCCTGATCCTGCAACAACACCAGCAGGTGGTACACCAGATCGGCGGCTTCGTTGGTCAGTTCGTCGCGGTCGCGCGCCATTGCCGCCAGCGCGGTTTCGACGCCTTCTTCGCCGACTTTCTGCGCGATGCGCTTGGTGCCGCTGGCGTAAAGTCGCGCGGTGTACGAACTTTCGGGCGCGGCTTGTTTGCGTTCGGCCAGCAATTGTTCGAGTTCGGCCAAAAAGGTCAACCGACTCGCCGCCGGTAATGCGCACGGCGAGAAACAACTCGACGTGCCGCGATGACAAGTCGGCCCTTCCGGCTGCGCCAGAATGAGCAACGTATCGTCGTCGCAATCAGTGGCGATTTCAACGACGTTGAGAAAATGGTTCGACACTTCGCCCTTGGTCCACAGTCGTCCTTTGCTGCGCGAGTAAAACGTCACTCGTCCGCTCGTTTCGGTGGCCGTCAACGCTTCTTCATTCATGAAGCCCAACATCAGCACTTCGCCGGAGACCGCATGTTGAACAATCGCCGGAAGAAGGCCGTCACCTTTTTCCCACGCCAGTTTCGCTCTTTGCTCTGCGGTCAATTTTGTTTTCAGTTGGTTGATTAACATGGTCGCATCCTCACGCCGTTTTCCTTGAGATAACGCTTCAACTCGCCGATATTGATGATTTGCTTGTGAAACACCGAAGCTGCCAGCGCGCCATCCACATCGGCGTCTTCAAACGCCGCGAGGAAATGCTCCATCTCGCCGGCGCCTCCCGATGCGATCAGCGGAACTTTGCAAACTTCGCGCACTTTTTTCAGTTGCTCGATATCGTAGCCGCGCCGCACGCCATCCTGATTCATCATGTTGAGCACGATTTCACCGGCGCCGCGCCTTTGCACTTCGCGCACCCAATCGAGTGTTTGCCAACCGGTTTGTCGTGTGCGCGCCTCGTCGCCGGTAAACTGATAGACGCGGTACGAGCCGTCCGTTTCATCGCGCCAGGTGTCGATGCCGACCACCACGCACTGTTCGCCGAAACGCTCGGCCAGCCGATCGATCAGTGACGGATCGGCAAGCGCCGGAGAGTTGACCGAAACCTTGTCCGCCCCGTAAGCCAGAATCACGCCCGCGTCTTCGACGCTGCGAATGCCGCCCGCCACGCAAAACGGAATGTCGATCACTTCCGCTACCCGTGTCACCCAACTCTTGTCAACGACGCGGCCATCGCTCGACGCGGTAATGTCGTAGAACACCAACTCGTCGGCGCCTTCCTGCGCGTAACGCTGCGCCAGCGGCACGATGTCGCCGATGATTTCGTGATTGCGAAACTGTACGCCCTTGACCACTTGCCCGTCGCGCACATCAAGGCAGGGAATGATTCGCCGGGTCAACGTGTTCACTGAATCGGTTTTTGCCAACATTCGATGGCCTCCTTGACGGTAAATTTTCCTTCGAGCAACGCTCGCCCGACGATGATGCCGACTACGCCGCTGTCGCGCAACGCCGCAATATCGTCGAGCGCGCCAATGCCGCCGGATGCCTGAAACGCCACTTGCGGAAACGCTTGCGTCAGCGAGCGATACAACGCCACGTTGGCGCCGCGCATCATGCCGTCGCGGGCAATGTCGGTGCACAACACATGGCGCACACCGCAAGGCGCGAATTGTTTCAACACTTCTTCGATCGTGACGGCAGACGCTTCCTGCCAACCGGCTACCGCGACCCGAGGCGCGCCGTCGTCGCCGACGCGAACGTCGAGCGCCAACACGATTTTTTCCGCGCCGAAGAGGGCAAACCAGCGCATCACCTCTTCCGGTTGCTTGATCGCCATCGAGCCGACCACCACGCGCGCTGCACCGGCGTCGAGCAGCGCCGCCACATCATCGGCGCTGCGAACGCCGCCACCCACTTGCACCGGCACGGCGACGCCGCGCAAAAGCCGCGACAACAACGACAACTGTCGCGCTTGCGGATTTTTGGCGCCGTCGAGATCGACCAGATGCAGCAACGTTGCGCCGTCGCTTTCATACGTTTGTAAATATGGCAGCGGATCATCACCGTAGGTCGTCTGCCGCGCGTAATCGCCTTGCGACAAGCGCACCACTTTGCCGCCAATGAGATCGATCGCCGGAATCATCAAAGGTTCTCCATGAAGTTGCGCAGAAGTTGCGCGCCGACGCGGCCGGAGCGTTCGGGGTGAAACTGCACGCCGAAATAATGGTCGCGTTGCACTGCCGCACTGAAAGCCTCGCCGTATTCGCCGCGCGCGATTGTCCACTCGCCGACCGGCATCGCAAAGCCGTGCACGAAATAAAAATAACCGTCATCGCCAATGCCTTCAAACAGGGGATGTCCTGTTTTCGGTACGCACACGTTCCAGCCCATGTGCGGCAATGGCAGATCGCTTTTGATCCGACGCACCGGCGCGTCCATCACACCGAGCAACGCGGTGGGTTGCCCTTCCGCGCCTTCTTCGCTTTCGCTGCCCAACAACTGCATGCCCAGACAAATGCCGAGCAGCGGTTGGGTGCAGGCGCGAATCAGCTCTATCAGGCCGCGCGCGCGCAGAGCGCGCATCGCCGCCTGCGCTGTGCCGACGCCCGGAAGAAAAAGACGGTCGGCAGCGCGGATGACCGCTTCTTTGTCGCTGACTTCGACCGCGTAACCCAGCCGTTGCAGCGCATAGCGCAACGAAGCCAGATTGGCGCAGTCGGTATCGATAATCACTGCTCGCATCACAGCACCCCCTTGGAACTCGGCAGGGTGTTGCCTTCAACCCGAATCGCTTGTCGCAAAGTTCGTCCGAACACCTTGAAGAGACTTTCGACCAGATGGTGCGTGTTCTCGCCTTTCGCTTTCAGGTGCAACGTGCAGCCCATCGCTTGCGACAGCGAACGGAAAAAATGTTCCACCATGTCGGTGCTCATGTCGCCCACGGTGTCGCGGGTAAACGTCGCCTTGAATTTGAGGAAAGGCCGCCCCGACACATCGAGCGCGCAACGCGCCAGACACTCGTCCATCGGCAGCATGAAACCGAAGCGACCGATGCCGCATTTGTCGCCGAGCGCTTCGCGCAACGCTTGTCCCAACGCCAGCGCTGTATCCTCGATCGTGTGATGATCGTCAACGTGCAGGTCACCCACCGCTTTGACGTGCAGGCGAAAGCCGCCGTGCGTGGCAATCTGATCGAGCATGTGATTGAAAAAACCAATGCCGGTGTGAATGTCGTTGTCGCCTTCGCGGTCGAGCCACACGGCAACGTCGATGGTCGTTTCGCCGGTGGCGCGACGAACGGCGGCCTGGCGGTCTTGCTTCGCCAACTGCTGCGCAATCTCGGCCCAGCTCAACGATTCGGGTTGATAGCGCAGCCCGGCGATGCCGAGGTTCGCCGCCAGTTGCATATCCGTTTCACGGTCGCCGATCACGTAAGACGCTTCTCGCGCCCAATCGGGATCGTCGAGATACGCTCGCAATAACTTGGTTTTCGGCTTGCGACACTCGCAACGGTCTTCCGGCAGATGCGGGCAAATCAGCACTTCGTCGAAGTGGATTCCCTGCGAGTTGAACACCTGCATCATCAAGCGGTGCGGCGCGTCGAACGCCTCCTGCGGAAAACGCGGCGTGCCCAAACCGTCCTGATTGCTCACCATCACGAAACGATAACCAGCTTGCTGCAACGCCAGCAACGCCGGAATCACGCCTGGTTCGAATGCCAGCTTGTCCAGCCGGTCGATCTGCCGGTCTTCCGGCGGTTCGACGATCAACGTGCCGTCGCGGTCGATAAACAGAAATTTTTTCATTACCCTTCCTCAGATTTTTCCCAACACCTGCCGCACCCGTTCGCACTCTTCGCGGGTGCCGACGGTGATGCGAAAACAGCCGTCTAACCCCGGTTGCCGCCGCTGATCGCGCGCGACGATTCCCTGCGCGCTCAAGGTTTGAAACACGCGCTCGGCGTCCGTAAAACGCACCAGCAACCAGTTGCTTTCGCTGGGAGAAACACGATCCACGCATAAACACGGCGACAACGCCTGCTGCAACCACTGGCGGTTGTCGATCACTTCGGCAATGTTGCGCTTGACCCTTTGCAAACCGTCACCGCTCAACGCTTGCAACGCGATGTCTGCTACTGGCACCGGAATGGGGTAGGGCGCAATCACTTTGAGCAACAACGCAACCACTTCGGGGTGCGCGATGGTGAAACCGCAGCGCAGCCCCGCCAGCGCAAATGCTTTGGACAACGTGCGCAAAATCACCAGATGTGAAAACACGCCGAGCCACGGCGCCATGCTCATGTCGGCGCAGAAATCAATGTATGCTTCGTCGATCACCACCAGCGCTTTGCCCGCGGTCACTTGCAGCAAGCGCCGCAAATCATCGTGTGCGAGCAGATTGCCGGTCGGGTTGTTCGGGTGACACACATACACCACTTTGATTCTCGGCGTTGTTTCGTTCAGCGCGGCTTCAATGGCCGGCAAATCAAGTTGCCAGTTGCTCGTGCTCGACACGATTCGGCGCGTCACGCCGAAGGTCTCGGCGCTGACGCCGTACATACCATACGTCGGCGGGCAATAAAGCACGGCATCCTTGCCCGGTTCACAGAACGCCCGAATCAACAACTCGATGCTTTCGTCGGCGCCGCGACTGACCAATAACTGGTCAACACGAACGCCGGCATACGCCGCATACGCCGCCAACAACATCGGCGGCTGACATTCGGGATAGCGATTCAGCGTTTGTTGCGTCAGTTGGTACGATGTGGCGCGCGGAAATTCATTGGCGTTCAGCCACACGTCGCCATGCCCGCCGATACGCCGCGCCGATTGGTACGGCGTCAACGCGCGCACACAGTCGCGCGCCATGTTTTGAAGATTCATGCGCCCTCCGCCTGGTTTATGGTTTCTACACGCAACCGCACCGCCAGCCGGTGTGCGTCGAGGCACTCTGCTGCCGCCAAAGTTTCCACCGTGGTTGCCAACGCTTTCAAGCCTTCCGCCGACAGCGTTTGCACCGTCATTCGCTTTTGAAAATCGGCAAGCCCCAAACTCGAATAAGTGCGGGTGTAGCCGTAAGTCGGCAGCACATGGTTGGTTCCCGACGCATAATCGCCGACCGATTCCGGCGAGTAATCGCCGACGAACACCGAACCGGCATTTTGAATTCGATCCGCCAGCGCGCGCGGTTCACGCGTTTGCAAAATCAAATGCTCGGGACCGTAAGCGTTGCTGATCGTCACGCATTCATCGAGATCACGGGTCACCAGCAAGCGGCTGTGCGCCAAGGCCTGACGCGCAATCGGCGCGCGCGGCAATTCGTTCAACAAGCGCTCGACTTCTTCGGCGACAGCGCTTGCCAGCATCACGCTCGGCGTCGCCAACACCACTTGCGAATCCGGCCCGTGCTCGGCCTGTGACAGCAGATCGATTGCCACAAACGTCGGGTTGGCGCGCTCGTCGGCAATCACCAACACTTCCGACGGTCCCGCCGGCATGTCGATGGCCGCGCCGTCGTGGCGCTCACTGACTTGTCGCTTCGCTTCGGTCACGTAGGCGTTGCCGGGGCCGAAAATTTTATCGACACGCGGCACCGTTTCCGTGCCGAACGCCAATGCCGCAATTGCTTGCGCGCCGCCGACGGTAAACACTTCGGCGATTCCGCACAGTGATGCTGCGTACAAAATCTCATCGGCAATCGCGTTGTTACTGTTGCCGGGCGGCGAACACAACACGATCCGGCGGCAACCGGCGAGTCGCGCCGGAATGCCCAGCATCAACACCGTTGACAACAGCGGCGCTGTGCCGCCCGGAATGTACAGCCCGACCGAATCGATCGGGCGCGTCAACATTTCGCAGCGAATGCCGCGTTGCGTTTCAACGCTGATCGGTGCGGAGCGTTGCGCGGCGTGAAACTTTTCGATGTTGCGAACTGCCGCCGCCATCGCCGCTTTGATTGTCTCCGGCAAACGCTTGCCCGCTGCTTCGATTTCTTCGGCGCTGACGCGAAGCGACTCGCGCTCGACGCGATCAAAACGCGCTGTATAGCTCCGCAACGCCGCGTCGCCGTCACGCCGAACGGTTTCGAGAATCTCGCTGACCGCCGCCGTAATCACGGCGGACGCATGGAGGGCCGGACGTTGCAGCAACGCCGTTCGTGTTGCTTCGGAACACTGCGACCAGTCCGTGATTGGCAGCACACCTTGCTTTGTGTTCATTGCTCACTCCATCATCTTTTCAATCGGCAACACCAGAATCGAGCTGGCGCCGAGTTCTTTTAATTTTTCCATCGTCTCCCAAAACAGTGTTTCACTGCTGACCATGTGCATTGCCACCCGATTTTTTTCGTGGGCGAGCGGCAACACCGTCGGATGTTCGGCGCCAGGCAGCAGCGCAATGACTTCCTCCACCCGATCCGCCGGCGCGTGCAGCATGATGTATTTTGATTCGCGCGCCTGAATCACGCCTTGAATACGTTTCAGCAAAGTGTCGATTAACGCCTGCTTGCTCTCCGGCATCGCGCTGTTGCGTTGAATCAAACACGCTTTCGAGCGATAAATCACTTCGGCTTCGCGCAGTCCGTTCGCTTCCAGCGTCGCGCCGGTTGAAACCAGGTCACAGATTGCATCGGCCAAGCCGGCGCGCGGCGCCACTTCGACCGAGCCGGTGAGCAGACAGGATTTGTAGCTGATGCCGCGCTGATCGAAAAACTGTTTCAGCAGGTGTGGGTACGAGGTGGCAATTCGGCAATCGCGCAAACTCTGCGGCCCTTCGTAGAGGGCATCGACCGGCACTGCCAGCGACAACCGACAGCCGCCGAAATCGAGCCCGCGCAGCAAGCGGTACGACGGCGTTTCGCCTTCGGCGCGACGCATCAACAACGCCTCTTCGAGCACGTTCTCGCCGACGATGCCCAAATCGACAACACCGTCCATCACCAGCCCGGGGATGTCGTCATCGCGCACCCGCAGCAGATCAAGCGGCATGTTTTCGGCGTAAGCGATCAAACGCTGCTCGTTGAAATTGATTTTCACGCCGCAACGTTCCAGCAATTGTTGCGACTCGCGGCTCAAGCGCCCCGATTTCTGAATGGCAATTCGCAAATGTGTTTTGTCCAACATACAAACTCCCTATCCTTGATACAAAAAAACCCCTGGAATCTATTCCAGAGGTTTCGATCTTGTTGCTGTTTCGTCGCCACTGGAAGAATCAAAACTGTCTTCCAGCACACACCGTCCTGAAAGACTAGTCAGGATGATGGTGGTGCGCGACGAACGGCAAAGTGTTCTTCATGGCGTTGCTCAATGCGAAAATCAAAGCAAAAATCTCAAAGTACAAAGGTAAACCATCCCGCCGTAAATTGCAACCGATTGGCGGCCGAACCGGCGGGAAAAACCGCCGAGGCGGATAAAACGAAACGTTTTTTGGTCTTTTTTATCAAAAACAGGCGGTTTTACGCTGTCGGCAGGTTAGCGGGCATTGGGTTTATTCTTATGACATGGCGCAAGAAAGCAAACGCTCACACCTTTTGTCCGCCTCAACGCGCGCCCATAATTTGCAAAAAGAATACACCAACTTTTTTACTTAGCGGCTTTTGGTAAAACGCTTTACTCAAAGGGGTTATTTGCTGCAATATACATGCATGATTCGATGTTGATGAACGTATCGGGTCATTGCAGTATTAATCAGCGTATTGGAGAGAACCAATGAGCCAAAAACAAGAGAGGCTTGCGATGACGACGGATGTCGGCGCGCAACCGATCGGCAGGGGGCGCGTTGGTTCGAATCTCGTCCCACCCTCTTTTCTTTCAGGAAGGAAAGAACATGTTCACGTTTTTCTGTAGTAAACCCCAGCGTCCCACCATGAGCCGACTGAGCAGCGGGTTGATTTTCCTCGCCGCTTTGTTCGCCTTCATGTTCGCGGGCGCCGCCGCGGCGCAAGACTGCAAAGATTGCCACGGCAAAGTTACCCCTAACGTTGTCTCCGATTGGAAACTGAGCAAACACGGCCAGAGCGGCGTGGATTGTTCGGTCTGCCACGGCGATCAGCACAAGAAAGCCGACGATGCCGCGCTCGCCAAGATGCCGACGCCGGAAACCTGCGGCCAGTGCCACGCCGAGCGGGTCGCGCAATACAAGGCCAGCAAACACGCGCTGGCATGGGCGGCGATGAACGCCATGCCGACCATTCACTATCAACCGATGGCGATGATCGAAGGTCAGAAAGGTTGCGGCTCTTGCCACAACATCGGCCTCAAGAGCGAAGCCGAAATGGCCGCGTTGCGCAAACAAGGCAGCGGCTACGGCACCGCGGCTTGCGATTCCTGCCATACCCGTCACACCTTCTCGGTGGCCGAAGCCAAACAACCGCAAGCGTGCCAAACCTGCCATACCGGTTTCGATCACCCGCAGTGGGAAATGTATGAAGGTTCCAAGCACGGCGTGCGCTACATGCTGAAACAAACCGGCGTGTTGTCGCCGAGCGCAGCGGCGCCGACTTGCCAGACCTGCCATATGCAGGGCGGCGATCACAACGTCCAAACCGCTTGGGGCTTCCTGGCGGTGCGTCTGCCGATGCCGGAAGACAAAGTGTGGGCGGCTGACCGCGCCACCATCCTGCAAGCGCTCAACGTGCTCGATCCCGATGGCAAACCGACGGCGCGCCTCGACGTGGTGAAAGCGGCCAACGTGGCGCGGCTGACTCAGGAAGATTGGCAAAAACAACGCGACAAGATGATCGCGGCGTGCAGCCAATGCCATGCCAGCAACTTCGCCAAGGGTGAACTGGCGAAGGGCGACGACATGATCCGCGAAGCCGATCATCTGATGGCCGAAGCCATTCGCGTTGTGGTCGGACTCTACGCCGACGGCACGCTGGCGAAACCGAAGGGCTATGCCTATGCGTTCCCGGATCTGCTCACCTTCCACGATGCGCCGACCGTCATCGAACAAAAACTGTTCGTGATGTTCCTCGAGCATCGGATGCGTACTTTCCAAGGCGCCTTCCACGCCAATCCGGATTACGCGACTTGGTACGGTTGGAGCGAAATGCGCCGTGACCTGACGGAAATCCAGAGCTTGGCCGAAGACATGCGGCGGGTGAAGGCAGCGAAGAAGTAGTCGTTGTATTGGGTAAGTGAAACGCCGCGCCGGAAATACTCGGCGCGGCGCGTCGTTCGATGTATCTCTGGGCGGGGCGGGCAGCGATGTCTGCCCCGTTGTTTTTGGTGGCGGTGAGGAGAGAGAGATTAAAGACCGCGCTTGTTGGAAAGGAATGTGGTTATCGTTGTAGGCAATTCACGCGCCGCGCTGTTGCTGATTTCAACAACGCGCTTGTTGGAAAGGAATGTGGTTATCGTTGTAGGGGCGGCATCCTGCCGCCCGCTCATGCGGATTCTCGCTTGGCAAGAGCGGCGGCAATACTTACTCGGTCATTACGAGGAGCAAAGTGACAAAGCAATCCAGAGAGTCTTTGTCTGAATAAAAAAACGGGGCATACGCCCCGTTTTTCTTGAGAATCTGGAGCGGGAAACGAGTCTCGAACTCGCGACCTCAACCTTGGCAAGGTTGCGCTCTACCAACTGAGCTATTCCCGCAGTAAGCCCTCAATTTTAACTCAAATTCTCCGGTTTTGCAAAGCAACCCAGTTTGAATCAACCCTTCATCACCGCCGCCATGGCTTCCGCGACATAGTCCACATTGTCAACGTTCAGCCCCGCGACGCAGATGCGGCCGCTTTCGACAATATAAATCGAGTAGGTTTCGCGCAGCTTCTGCGCTTGTTGCGCGTTGAGTCCCGAGTACGAAAACATGCCGCGTTGTTTGACGATGTAGTCGAAATTTTTGCCGGGGACTCGTGCGCTCACCCGCTCGCGCAGCAGCAGCCGCATTTCGCGGATACGATTGCGCATTCCGGCCAGTTCTTCTTCCCAGAGCGCGCGCAGATCGGGTTGGTTGAGCACGGTGGAAACCAGCGACGCGCCGAAAATCGGCGGGTTCGAGTAGTTGGAGCGGATGACGCGCTTGATTTGCGAGAGCAGCCGTTTGGTTTCATCGGGGTTGGCGGTGAGTACAGTCAACGCGCCGATCCGTTCGCCGTACAGCGAAAACGATTTGGAGAACGAACTGGCGATGATAACCGGCATGTTGCGTGCGGCAAAGCGCCGGATGATTTCGCTGTCTTCCTGCAGGCCGTCGCCGAAACCCTGATAAGCGATGTCGAGGAAGGGCGTCAACTTGCGCTGCTCAACCTTGTCGAGAATCTTGCCCCATTCGTCGGCGGTCGGATCGACGCCGGTGGGGTTGTGACAGCAAGCGTGCAGGATGATCACGTCGCCCGGTTGCGCACGATCCAGATCGTTCAGCATTCCGGCGAGGTTGAAGCCGCCGGTCGTCGCGTCGTAGTAGGCGTAAGCTTCGACCGAGAAACCCGCGCCTTCCAGAATGGCGCGATGGTTGTCCCAAGTGGGGCTGCTAACCCACGCCTTGGCGTTCGGGCAAATGCTGGCCAGAAGGTCGGAGCCGACTTTCAGCGCGCCGGTGCCGCCGAGCGACTGCGCCGTGACCGCCCGCCCGTCTTTGATGATCGGATGGTCGGCGCCGAGCAGCAGTTTTTGCACGGCCTGATTGTAAACGGCAGGGCCTTCCATCGGCTGATAGGTACGCGGCGACACTTGCCCCAGCAGGGTTTGCATCGCTTTTTGCACGCACGACAATACCGGAATTTTACCGGCGGCGTTATAGTAAACGCCTATGGAAAGGTTGACCTTTTTGGGGTTGGTGTCAGCCTGATACGCCTCATTCAACCCCAAAATAGGATCGCGCGCTGCCAAAGGCACCGCTGCGAACAGCGGAAAAGAAGAAGTCATAGGAGCCTCGTCGGGAGTAAAAAAATGGACAGGCTCCTAGTATAAAGCAAGCCTATTTCGCTTTGATAGCGGCGCGCTGTTCTTTTTCGTGTTGTTTCGCGTCTTGCTTGATTTTCTTCTCCGTCCACATATAAAGGTAAATGCTCATAACAATCATGAACAGGATGGCAGCCAAGCTGAGCAGGCCGACGTCAGTTGTGAGCAATTCTTTGAGCATCATCATGAGACTTCTCCAATCAAGTAATCGTTATAAAAAACACCCCACAGACTCTTAGAAGTGTACCTATCATTTCATCACATTTCAATATCACTATAAAAGATGGCAGCGGAAAGTTTGACGCAAGTCAAGACTAGTGCTTAAAGTTGGGCGAGGGTTTTGTACGGCCATTTTCTTGATGCCGGAATCATGATTTCAGCGCCTTGTACAGCCACGGCAGGGAAACGTCGAGCCGATGATCAATGCCGGAGTGGGTGCCGTCGAACGCCTCGTAATGGTGCGGGATGCCGTGTGCCGTCAACTCGCGGGCGAGAATGCGCGTACCGTAGTGCATGTGGTACTGATCGCGCCAACCGCAATCGAGGTAAAGACCGCGCAAACTTCGCAACGCCTCATGGTAACGGCTTATCAGACGGGCGGGGTCGTGCCGCTGCCAGCATCGCCAGCGTTCCGGCAACAACTCGCCGGTATCGAGATCGAACGGCAATCGAAAACCGTTGGGCGCGCTCGGGTCGGGATCGTAACTGGCTGCCATCGCCAGATTCATCAGCGCGTGGCCTTCATCGAAACTCAGCCTCGGTGTGGCGCGCATGGCGGCGAGAAAACGCTTGACTCGACCGTCGTCGATACCGCGCGCTGCCGCCGCCAAAGGCGCGGGCGGCGCTTCGACGCCGTCGAGCCGGGGCGGGCGGCGGTAACGCGAAAGCTCGGTCAACGTTCCGGGCCAACCGGGCAAATAGCAGAATTCAAAATAAGCGTCGCCGGCGTGCGAGGCAACCGCGCCCCAGAAGCGCGGGTATTTCATTGCGTGCAGGAGCGCGCCGTAGCCGCCGGAAGATTTGCCGAAACAGCCGCGATGCTCGCGGGCGGGCAGGGTGTGAAATTCGCGGTCGATCCACGGGATGAGTTCGCGCGTCAAATAATCGGCGTAGCGACCGATGGCCGACGAGTTGATGTACTGATTACCGCCCAGCGCCGTGAAACAGTCGGGGAAAACAACGATCACCGGCCCCATCTTGCGATCGCGGACGAGGCGGGCAACGCGCTCGGCGATGTTCTCCTCGAACGGTCGCCAATCGGTGTGCGCCAACCCGCTCGAAAAAAAACCGGCCAGCGAATACAACACCGGAAAACGGCGCGGCTTTCCACGGGTTTTTCCCTCCCCCTGACCGTGATCGTACTGAGGCGGCAGCCACACCGGAAAGCGACGGGTGATGGGGTCGCCCAGCGGATTGTCGGCAAGGACGGAGGAAGTGAACTCGACGGTAACGAGGGTGCCGTCGGAGCGGCGGTCGATGGTGGCCGGAATGGGGGGCATGATTTTCGGGCAGGAATCGGGAAAGGGTTATTTTTTCATTATTGCGCTGGTTTTGGGAAGAGGCGGGGGCAATCCGTGCAAATAGCGGCAAAGGTAAGAAGGATATATCTGCATTGGCATGAATTGTGTACTAATTGCAAGAATGCGCTACCATCTCTCAAATTCAAAATCTTCTTCGTCCCATGCAGTAGGCGGGGCGCACCCGAAATGAGTTGACGAGTGTCAAATTTTCGTCGAAGAAACCGGGTGACAGAAACTTTTCCAACTTTGTTTTGTCTCTCTTGTAGGGATGCAGGACTTGCGATGCGCCTTCGGCTTCTGTCGGGATCGCAACGTCGGCAAAAACAAAACTATGGAATATGGAGGAGGGGGACGTGGCCAATGAGCGAGCGTAAAGTCGATCAGCAACTTGTCACGCGCGCGCAGCAAGGCGACAAGAAGGCTTTCGGGTTGCTGGTGGCGAAGTACCAACGTCGGTTGGCGCGGTTGTTGTCGCGTCTGATACGTGATCCGGTTGAAGTGGAAGATTTGACGCAGGAAACTTTCATTAAAGCCTATCGATCACTGCCGAATTTTCGGGGCGAGAGTGCGTTTTACACCTGGCTTTACCGAATCGGCATCAATACCGCCAAAAATCATCTGGCGTCATCCGGTCGTCGCGCTCGGGTGTCGGCGTTGTTTGTCACAGCGGAGGTGGCCAAGAATATCGAGGGCGCCGTACTGTTGCGCAACGCGGCAACGCCCGAGGGCGAGTTGATGAGCAAAGAGATTGCGTTAGCGGTGAGCCGCGCCACGGCGGCCTTGCCGGAAGATTTGCGTTTTGCTGTGGTGTTGAGGGAAATTGAAGGATTGAGTTACGAAGAAATCGCCGAAGTGATGAATTGCCCGATCGGAACGGTGCGTTCAAAAATTTTCAGGGCACGCGAAGCGATTGCGGCAGAGTTGAAACCGCTGTTGAATACCGACGAGAAACAAAGATGGTAGCGAACCGCTTGGCCGACGAAGCGGTGATGCGGAAAAAAATTTCACAGTAAATGCCCGACCCAATGGCGAGGAAGCGCGTTCAGGAAAACGCGACGCCCGTCGTGATCGGCGATGTCAGCCGGAGTTTTCTGACGGCTTATACGCGGCAGGAAGGTGAGTGCTTGATCACCGTCATCGGGAAAGCGCCGAACGATACGTTACGTTTGATTGCACAAGGACTCGTTCGCAAATAGTATATTGCGTTTTTGCCGTTCGATGCGGTAGCGTTTTTGTCTCAAAATTTCCATGAGGAGTTCCAAGATGTTGCTTCGCAAAGAGAGAAGCGTATTTGCGTTGTGGTGTTGTGCCGCATTCATGCTGTTGATCGCGCCGACGCTGCGCGCTCAAGTCACCGGTTTGCCCGATTTCACGGTGCTCTATGAAAAGCAGGGGCCGACGGTGGTGTCGATCGACGTGCGCCAGAAGGCGCGCAATTATCCGATGATGGGAATGTCGGAAGACGATCCGTTCTACGAATTCTTCCGGCGTTTCGGTATGCCGCAGCAACAACCGCGGCGCGGCGAATCGGAAGGGCCGCAGGCGATGGGGTCGGGGTTCATCATTTCGGCGGACGGTTACGTCGTGACCAACGCGCATGTGATCGAGGGCGCCGACGATGTGAAAGTCAAATTGACCGACAAGAGCGAATACACTGCCAAGGTCATCGGCTCCGACAAACGTACCGATGTGGCGTTGCTGAAAATTGAAGCGGATCATCCTCTGCCGATGGTGACCATCGGCGATCCCGAAAAACTGAAAGTCGGCGAGTGGGTGGTGGCCATCGGCAAACCGTTCGGACTGGAAAACACCATGACCGCCGGTATCGTCAGCGCCAAAGGGCGCGACCTGCCGCAAGAAAATCTGGTGCCGTTCATTCAAACCGACACGGCGATCAACCCCGGCAACTCTGGCGGCCCGCTGTTCAATCTGAAGGGCGAAGTGGTGGGCATCAACTCGCTGATCTATTCGCGCAGCGGCGGTTACATGGGGCTATCGTTTGCGATTCCGATTGACGTGGCGATGAACATCATCAACCAGATCAAGACGAACGGTAAAGTTACGCGCGGCCGCATCGGCGTCGTCATTCAGGAAATCAGCAAGGATGCCGCCGAAGCGTTCGGCTTGAAATCGGCGACGGGCGCATTGGTCAACTCGGTGGAGAAAGACAGTCCGGCAGACAAGGCGGGCGTGAAAGCGGGCGACATCATTCTGAAAGCCGATGGCCGCGAGGTGCACAACAGCAGCGAGTTGCCGCGCATCATTACCATGTTGAAGCCGGGCAGCAAAGCGGAACTGACGTTGTGGCGTGACGGCGCCGCCAAAAACGTATCCGTCGTTATCGCCGAGAGCGAGGACGACAGCGGCGCGATGAAGGGTAAAGCGGGCGGCAAGGGCAGTGCGAAATCCAACCCGCTGGGACTGGTGTTGAGCGATTTGACGGTAGCGCAGAAAAAGGATCTCGATATCAAAAACGGCGTGCTCGTCGAAGACATTCGCAACGCGATTCGCGGCAACCTTCAGGCCGGCGACGTTATCATCGCCGTGATCCAACGCGGCACGATGATTGAAGCGAAGAGCGCGGCGCAAGTCAACGGCGTTCTCGGCAAGCTCGATAAAAAAGCGCCGGTAACTTTGCAGGTGTTGCGCGACGGCACTTACCTCTTCACGACGATTCGGGTGGTGGAGGAGTAAGAGGAGTCTGTATTTCTATAGGGGCGGGTTTCAAACCCGCCCTTGTTTATTTTGATATTTGCCCCACCGCTACCGCCGCGACGAAAAGCGGATCGACGGGAAGAAATCGTAACGTCCAATCTTCCGGGCGGTGCGGTTCCGGCAACGCGCGGATGACGGGCGTCGTCGCGTCGATATCGAAATCCATCGCGTCAAACCCCAGCGAAAAGCCCGCGCCGACCGCTTTGGAGAAAGCCTCCTTGAGCACCCAAAAACGAAGAAAGCGACGCTGATGTTCTTCGCGGCTCAACCCGGTCATCGTGCGTTGTTCGTTCGCGCTTAACACGCGAGGGGTCAGACGCGCGGTGTCGCGGGGGCGTTGCAGCGATTCAAGATCGACGCCGATGCGTTGATGAGAGGGCGGTGCGGTGTGGCGCAAAATACCGATCAGCAGACCGTCGCCGGAATGTGAGAGATTGAAGTCGCGGATCGTGTCATGGGCGTCGCCTTTCGCAAACGGCGGCGCCAGAAACGGCCGACCATGCGCATCGGTTTGGAAACGCAATGCGGCGGGTGAAGTGTCCAACTCTTGCGCCAGCACGCCGCGCAACAAGGCGCGAACGGCAACGGCGCGGGGGCGCAACGCGGGTCGCGCGAGATGATCGGCGCGCCGGAGTTCTTCGGGCGTCAGCCACGCTCGCCACGGCGCGATCACCGCTTCGGGCTGCGCGAGCGTCGCCCGCCACAACGAAACCCCGGCCAGCCCGACCGGCAGCCGCTGCGGCGGCTGGGCGATTTCGGAAAACGGGTCGTTGCCTGTATGATTCATTGTTAGAGAAAAGCTGAGGGTTTTTCTGAGCCTGTTGGGGTGGAATGATGCTTGGATTGTTGAAAGGATTGTCCTGGTTGCCGCTGCCGGTGCTTTACGGCATCGGCGATCTGGTGTTCGTGCTGGTATTTTATATCGTTCGCTGGCGGCGCAAACTGGCTACGGCCAATTTGGCGCGCTCGTTTCCCGAAAAAAGCGAACAAGAGATCAAGCGCATCGTACGCCGTCATTACCGGAATCTGGGACGAGTGCTGGCGGAAGCGGTGTGGGGGCTTCGCGCTGACGCCGCAAAACTCAAGGCGCGGGTCGTGATCGAAAATCCCGAAGTGGTCAAAGAATATGCTGACCGTGGGCAATCGGTGTTCATGATGGCGGCGCATTTCTGCAACTGGGAATGGACGATTCTGGCAGCGGGGCTTTGGCTGCCGATACCGACCGCAGCGGTTTACAAGCCGCAGCGCAACGAAGGCGCCGACCGTTTTCTGAGAAACGCACGCACCCGCTTCGGCGGCGCGATGATTTCGCACAAGACGTTCAGCAAGGAAGTCGTCAAGCGTCGTCACGAAGTCAACGCCTACGCGCTGGTGGCCGATCAAACGCCGCTACGAAGCGCCAACAAACATTGGGCGCATTTTCTGAATCAGGACACCGCCTTTTTTGTCGGCACCGACAAACTCGCCAAAATTTTGCGTGCGCCGGTGTTTTTCGTGGTGATGCGGCGCGTTCGCTTGGGGTATTACACGATATGGCTCGAAAAAATCGCCGAACCGCCGTATGAAAGCGATGGCGCGGATTTGATCGACCGCTACGCAACCGCGCTCGAACGCGAAATCCGCGCCAGTCCGGAAGATTGGTTGTGGATTCACAACAAGTGGAAATACAGCAAGGACGATTGTGCGGAAGGTGATGGAAAGCAAACAGCCGAAGTCATAGAGTCAGGTCATGACGAAAAGCAAAACGTCCCATAAACTTTTTAGCGAAATGACTTCGTCGCTGCGCTCCGCATCATGACGGCGCAGATGCTTTAATTGCAGAAAAAACGGTGGGCATGGCTCACTCCTCGCTTCTGCCCATTCTGCGCGAGATCATTTTTCCGTTTTTCTTTTGCGCGGCTTTTTGTCGTTGCTGCCGCCGCGTCTGTCTTGTTCGTACTTGCTCTGACGTTCGCGCTGCGCGAGCGGGGTCAGTTTCAGCGGGCGCTGGCGAACGCGGAGAAAACTCAGCGCGTTGAGGGTTTCTTTCGATAAGCCGGTGGGCAGTTCAACGATGCTGTAATCGTCGAGCAGAGTGATTCGGCCAATAGCGCGGTTATTGATGCCGGCCTCGTTGGCAAGCGCGCCGACGATGTCGCCCGGCGCGACGCCGTGAACGCGACCCACGTCGATCCGGTAAGGTTGCAGCGCGCCGCGATAGTCGCGCGCTTCTTCCTGATGGCGGCCACGCGAAGCGCCGCCGCTCTCGCGCGGCGCAACATCGCTTAAGCCGTCGGCGCGCAGCGGTCTTTCTTGTTGAACGAGAAACGCGAGCGCGGCGGCGATTTCGCGGGCATCGCTTTCGCTGGATTCTTCGGCGAGTTCGTCAACGATTTCGGCGAAGAAATCGAGGTCTTCACTTTCGATCACTTGCATGATCTGTTCTTTGAATTGCGCGACGCGGCGGTCGGCAACGGCTTGTTTCGATGGCAGCACCAACGGTTCGATTGGCTGGCGGGTAGCGCGCTCGATGGCGCGCAGGGTGCGAATTTCTCGCGGCGCCACGAACAGGATGGCGTTGCCTTGCCGACCGGCGCGGCCGGTGCGGCCGATGCGGTGAACGTAGGCTTCGGTGTCGTTCGGAATGTCGTAGTTGATGACGTGGCTGATGCGCGGCACGTCGATGCCGCGTGCGGCAACGTCGGTGGCGACAACGATGTCGATGCCGCCGTTTTTCAGTTGGTCGATGGTGCGCTCGCGCAGAACTTGATTCATATCACCGTTCAACGCGGCGGCGCCGTAGCCGCGCGCTTCCAATTTTTCGGCAAGCTCGGCGGTGGCGGTTTTGGTGCGCACGAAAATAATGGCGGCGTCTAAATTATCTTCGACTTCGAGAATGCGGGTCAACGCATCGAGTTTGTGCAGACCACTGACTTGCCAATAGCGCTGACGAATCGCCGTGACGGTAGCCGTGGTCGATTTGATTTTGACTTCTTCGGGATCGTTCAGGTAGCGCTGCGCGACGCGACGAATCGGCTCCGGCATGGTGGCTGAGAACAGCGCCGTTTGCCGCGTGGCCGGAACGTGTTGCAAAATCCATTCAACGTCGTCGATGAAACCCATGCGCAACATTTCGTCGGCCTCGTCGAGCACCAGCGTCGTCAGGTTCGAGAGGTCGAGGCTCTTGCGCTCGATGTGGTCCATCACCCGCCCCGGCGTGCCGATCACGACATGGACGCCGCGTCCGAGTTGTTTGAGTTGCAGCCCCATGCTTTGCCCGCCGTAAATCGGCGCGACGTGAAAGCCCGGCAAGTGGCGGGCGTAGCTCTGGCAAGATTCGGCCACTTGAATCGCCAGCTCGCGGGTCGGCGCCAGAATCAGCGCCTGCGGCAGACGTTTTCGGATGTCGATGCGTTGCAGAATCGGCAAGGCGAAAGCGGCGGTTTTACCGGTGCCGGTTTGCGCCATGCCCAGCAGGTCACAACCGCTCAGCAAGCGCGGGATACAGGCCGCCTGAATCGGCGAGGGCGTCTCGTAACCGAGATCGGACAGCGCAGCCAACAGTTCCGGGGACAAGCCCAGGTCGGCAAAGGAAGAAGGCGATGACATCATAAAACTTTCAAAGAGCAGGATTCAAAAAAGGCAGATCAGGGTGCTATCTTAAAACGAAATCGGCATTTCGGACGCCGCGTTCAAAGTACGACAACGGCAAGGCAACGATCTGCGAAGTTACTTAAATTTTCGCCCGCGACAGGCGAGGAAAAAGGGGCGTTGTGAAGATAAGCACTACCCGCCGAACGATTCGTCGTCGCGCAGGTAACGCCATTGGCCGACCGGCAGATCGCCCAGACGAACATTGCCGACCCGCACCCGCTTGAGGCCGGTGACCGTCAAGCCGACCGCTTCGCACATTCGGCGAATCTGGCGCTTTTTCCCTTCGCGCAAAACGAAGCGCAACTGATCGTCGTTGATCCATTCCACCCGCGCCGGTTTCAGCGCTTCGTCGTCGAGGCTCAGTCCGTGGTTGAGCAGCGCCAGATTTTCGTCGCTCAAGGTTCCTTCGACGCGCACCAGATATTCTTTTTCGATCGACGACGTTTCGCCGATCAGGTCGCGCGCCACGCGGCCATCTTGCGTCAGAATCAGAAGGCCGGTCGAATCAATGTCGAGCCGTCCCGCCGGCGCGAGGCTGCGCAGATGCGCGGCGCTGAACGGCGGATCACCTTCTTGCGCGCACTGATTTTCCGGCGTGACGAGCACGATGGCCGGTTGATAACCCGGCTCCGGTTGCCCCGAAACATAACCGATCGGTTTGTGCAATAGCACCGTGACGCGGCGCGATTGTTGTCTTTTGGCTTGCGGCGACAAGGTAATCTCGTCGTCGGGTTGCGCGCGCGCGCCGAGCGTGACGCGCTGACCGTTGACGCGCACCCAGCCGCGTTCGATGTATTCATCGGCTTCGCGGCGCGAACAAAGGCCGCGGGCGGACAGCAGCTTGGAAACGCGCACACCCGTCAGAGGCGATGAAGCGAGCGAAGGCGCCGCCGTTTTTTTCACGAAGGCTTGGGGCTTTTCGCTTCTGATTTTTTCAGTTCCAAATTTTTCAGATCTGAAGTTTTCGGTTCCGAAATTTTCAGCTTTGGTGTTTCTCGTTCGCGCGCCTTCTCGGCGCTCAAAAGGTTTTTTATCGTACTGTGTATCGTATCGCGGACGGCTTTCCCGTTCGCGGTTTTCCCACTCTCGGTTTTCTCGCTTGGCGCTTTCCGAACGACCACGCCAGGTGGTTTCTTCACGCGATGCTTTTTTGAACGGACGCTCTTCACGAAACTCGGACGAGGAGCGGCGCGAAGAAGCTCCGCGGGAAACGCTGCTGCGCGAATCGCCGTCGCGTGAATCAAAGCCGCGCGATTCGATGTTGCGTGATTCGGTGTTGCGCGAATTTCTGTCGAAACGACGCCTGTCCTCATCGCGTTGTTGGTATGGTCTGGGCGCGCGCGACGAATCCGATTCTGTGTTGCCTTGCCGGAAAGAGCGTCTGTCCGAGGAACGTCTGTCGGCAGAACGTCCATCAAAAGAGCGATCTTCGGAGAAACGTGAGCGATCACTGGAGGAACGCAAGCGCTCGTCGGGAGAACGCGAACGCGCGTTGGCAGAACGCTCTTCAAAGCGCGTTGACCCGCCGCGCCGCTCTGAAAAAACCGAACGCTCCGAACCTTCGCGTCGATCAAATTGCTTTTCGGTACGCTCGTGGAAGCGTTTTTCAGTGCGCTTTTCAGTATCTCTCGAAGCAAACGAAGTACGCGAATGGCGCGTCGAATCTTTGGCGCCCGCTTTGGCGTCCGTCACCTCGCCGGCAACACGCGGCGAGCGTTTCTTTGCCAGCGCCTGACTCCAGGGCTTGTGCGAACGCGGCGGCTTTGCCGCCGTCTCGGAGTGTGTCGAGCGCTTGCCTTCCGGCAAACGCAGCGTTTTTTTCTGGTTGACCATTAATGAATGGAATGACCCATCGCCATCAAGCGCAATCGCTTACACGCGACGGCGGTATTCGCCGGTGCGCGTGTCGATCTCGATCTTGTCGCCGGTTTCAACGAACAGGGGAACGGGCACTTCCAGACCGCTGGCGATTTTGGCAGGCTTCATCACCTTGCCCGACGTGTCGCCGCGGATGGCGGGTTCGGTGTACATCACTTCGCGCACGACCGAGGTCGGCAATTCGACCGAAATGGCGCGGCCTTCGTAGAAGGTCAATTCGCATTGCAGACCGTCTTCGAGATAGGGAACCGCGTCGCCCATGCTTTCGCCTTCGACTTCGTACTGGTTGAATTCACCGTCCATGAACACATACATCGGATCGGCAAAGTACGAATACGACACTTCTCTCTTGTCGAGCTGGATGGCATCGAATTTTTCATCGGCGCGGTAAACGGCTTCCGTGCCGCCGCTGCCGAGAAGGCTCTTGAGCTTCATCTTGACGACCGACGCATTGCGTCCCGACTTGCTGAACTCAGCCTTCTGCACCACCATCGGATCCTTGCCGATCATCACCACATTGCCGGAGCGCAGCTCCTGAGCGATTTTCATCACCATAACTATTCCTTGCCTGATTTCAGGCGACCAAAGCGCCGCCTGACATGAGCCGACGACGAGAGTTGAAAAGAGAACGCAGACGCCGAAAAAGCGGGAAGCGCAAGCGAGGCGTTCGCTGGGATAACTTTATATTATAGCCTAGTCTGAAAGGCTTGGCAATTCCCCTTATTTTGGGGTTTGAACAGCGTTCAAGGGCTTGTGGGAAAAATGGATGATCCCAATGCCGCGGCAGGAGTTCGTAGCTACCTTATGGATGTAGAAAAGGACAATCAGAAACAGGATTATGTTGGAATGGCGCAAAAGGCAGCCGTTACATCAGGAAGCAACGATCCCTATCTGGCTTCTGCTGCAAATAGGGTGATGGGTACATTGTTAGGAGTAGCGAGTCCAAATTATCAAGGTATTGTTCCAATGGCGGAGAGAAATTCTGCCAATTTGCTTGAAGCAGGAAATGCGAATTATGCCGCATTCGGGCATGCGGCGGTTACAGATACGATGCTAAATTCCGGTATAGATGCTCTAAACAAACAAACAGGCGCAACCTTACAAGGCGTTCAAGACTCGGTGGCAAATAAAGTTGAGGCTACCGGAAAAACGGCTGGACAAAACATTAATAAAGATAAAGAAGCCGTAGGCAGGGGAAAACAAACGGTAAACGAACAGGGAGAAATTTATTCTGGGTTGGTTGCAAAATCACCGATTGTTGCCTTTGGAACATTGGCTCTTAACATGGAAGCCGCAAAAGCAGAACAAACACCAAGAGATTCAATGATACCTTACGTATACAGCAGCCCCTTTGGGGACTTAGGTGTTCCCTATCGTGTATATCCCCAGCCCCCCATGGGGCCGCCAAACCCAAACCAACCACGAGCGTCTTTTATTAGTACGAGCAACATGTACGACAGTTATAATCAAAACCAAGGGCTGTTTTTTTCAGTAACGCCTTTTCCGGGAAAGGAGGAGTAGAAATATATCTAAATCTTCTTGTCGCAATTACCAAACTTTACCTTTATACATAAATAAACCTGTGGCTTCGTAGTAAGCGTAGTCGTATCTGCCATAAGGAGCATCTTCAAAAGAAATAGCATCTTCAAAAGAAATATTTTGGCAATCTTCGGTTTCGGGAGATTTATCTGTCACAAGAGAATCATAGAGGTAATGAACCCCTACAAAATATGCTATCAATACTAGCAGTGTAATTACAGCAATCGCAATCATGATTTTTTCCTTTCCGGTATCAGGGCAACGATAAAACTGGCGGTGCCGCTGATACGCCATTTGAATTAACACTAGCACATGTGGTTTTAAATGTCAATATGGTCAGCCGGTCGGTAGTGTCTCAGTTTGAATTTTAATTGGTTTCCGTTTGGCTCAAAATATAAAACAAAAAACGCGAATGCTTTATCGGCCATACTCAAAACAGATCGCCGAGATTGATGAGCATCTCGATTCTATCCTGGTCAGAATCATTACGCTTCGCGGTTGGCACAAAACGTCACCAGCCGTTGCGCCAGATCGGTTTGAGCCGATAGTTGTTGTGCCCAGTCGCGCGCCAGTTTCTTAAACGCCGGTCGTTGTACGGCGAGGGAACGCCAGGCATCCGCAAGACGGCTGGTTTGCCGCTCGTCGTTCCAAACGCGCGTGAAATCGGGGAGGGGTGTTTTCAGAGCATCGGGCGCATCGGCAAGGTAGCGTTGCAGGAAGGCATCGACTTTGGCCAGGTGTGCGTATTCGTTTTGTCGGTATGCTTGCCAGACGAACGGTCGCGCCGCCCATTGCGCGCGCACGAAGGAATCCTCGCCGCGCACGAAGTTGAGGTCGCAGCACCACAGCAGGCGGTCGAAGTCGGCTTGCGGCAGAAACGGGACGGTGTGCAAGGTCAGCGCGCTGCGCGTCGTGGTTGTGTTGCGCCATTGCTGTACGGTTTTCGGCGCGACGGTTTCCGGGAGCAGGCAGTGGATCGGCGATGGCGACGCCGCCCAAGCGTCGAGGAGCGCCGGTAGCGCCGGAGTGTCGTAGCAAAAGAGACTGACGAGTAGCGCTTCGGGCGGCAGCGCCTCGACGCCGAGGCGTTCGAGAAAAGCGCGTCGTGCGTCCGGAAAATGCTCTAGCGAACGAAAAGCATCGCGTTCGTCGAGCAGATTTTTTTCGCGCAGCAGGCCACCGCTCGCTTCGGTGAAACCGGGAAAAAAGAAGTGGCGCGGGAGTTCGATGGAGGGCGGCGGCGAAGCGGCTCCGTGCATGGTTTCGATCCACGGTTCCGCCGACAGGTATTCGAGGACGATCCAGTGCGGCGTGTTTGCATTTTTCGGCGTGGCGGTGAGCGGCGGAAAATCGCGCTCCAGTGCCGCCAGCCAAGTGGAGGGCAGGCCGCTGCCGAAGGCATCGACGATCACCTCAGGCCAGGAGGAGGGCGGCGTTAACGTGTCGGTTAATCGTTGTACGGTGACGTTGTCGATGCGTTGTCGGTTTTGCGTCGTATCGAGCGCCGGAATCAGCCGCTGCAAGGTGGCGGCATCGTCGATGAACAGCGTGACATCGAGGTCGTATTCATTCGCCAGTTGGCGGGCGAGTCGCCAGCACACGCCGGCGTCGCCGTAATGATCGACAACGCGACAGAGAATGTGCCAGGAAGCGGGCATAGCGAAACGGCAATCAGTGGCGCGAAGGAATGATCCGGCTCAACGCAAAGAGCACGGTGGCGCAGGTGACCACGGAAGCGGCGGCGGGGGTATCGAGGGTAAGCGATGCGGCCATGCCGCCAAAGAGCGCCACGATGCCGATGATGCTGGCGAACACCGCCATTTGTTCGGGCGAGCGCGCCAGTCGTTGGGCGGTCGCGGCGGGGATGATGAGCAGCGCGGTAATCAGCAACACGCCGACGATTTTGATGGCGCAGGCGATCACGGTAGCGACGAGCAGCGTGAAGATCGTCTGGGTACGACCGGTTGCTACGCCTTCGGCGCGCGCCAACGCTTCATCGACGGTGGCGGCGAGCAGCGGTTTCCAAATCACGATCAGCACGATCAACGCGATGCCGCCGCCGCCCCACACCCACAGGAGATCGAGGTTGTCGATCGCCAGCAAGTCGCCGAACAAGAACGCGGCGAGATCGAAGCGCAGCGTTTCGAGAAAAGTCAGCGCGACCAGCCCGAGCGCCAACGCGGTATGAGCGAGCAAGCCGAGCAAGGTATCGGCGGCGAGGCGTTCGCGCGCTTGCAGAAAAGCGAGCAGAGAAGCGAGCGCCAAGCAAACGATGAGCACGCCGATGGTTGGCGACAGGCCGAGCAGAAAACCGAGGCAGACGCCGAGCAAGCCCGAATGCGCGAGGGTGTCGCCAAAGTACGCCATTCGACGCCAGACGATGAACACGCCAAGCGGGCCGGTCACGAGCGCAATTGCCAGTCCGCCGAGCAGTGCGTGCCAGACGAACGGCGTTTGCAAGGTTTCGATCAGGCTCATGGCTGCGAACTCCGCGAGGGGGCATGGTGGCGTTCGTGATCGCACAACGGATGCTCGTGATCGTGGTGGTGCTGGTAGAACGCCAGTTGTTGGAGGTTGATGCCGCCGAAGAGCGATTGATAAGCCGGATCGTGGCGGATTTCTTCGGGGTGGCCGGTGCAGCAAACGTGATGGTTCAAACACAGCACGCGGTTGGACGACGCCATGACCAGATGCAAGTCGTGCGACGCCAGCAAAACGCCGCAGCCGGTAGTGTCGCGGATGCGGCGAATCAGCGCGTAGATCGCGTCTTGCCCGGAGATGTCCAATCCCTGCGCCGGTTCGTCGAGAAACAACAACGCCGGTTTGTGCAACAGCGCTCGCGCCAGCAGCACGCGCTGCCACTCGCCGCCCGAAAGCGTGTGCACCGAAGCGTCGATTAAAAACGAAACGCCGGTGGCGGCCAGCACGTTTTCAACGTCGCCGATGGAAGCCGCCGCGCTCAAGGTGATGAAGCGGCGCACTGTCAACGGCATCGCCGGATTGATGTTGAGTTTTTGCGGCACGTAGCCGATGCGAATGCCGGAAGCGCGCCAGACTTCGCCGCTGTCGGGCGCCAACAACCCCAGCGCGATTTTCAGCAGGGTGGATTTGCCGGCGCCGTTGGGGCCGATCAGCGTGACGATTTCGCCGCGCTGCAAGGTCAAGTCCACCGCGTCGAGAATCGTCAAGCCCTGCCGCCGGAACGTGAGCGCCGACCCGCGCAGCAGGGTTTCGGACGGGGTTTCAGGCGAAGGAGATGCGGGCATGATAAAAAAACAGCGGCGAAGGAGGCAAATTAGAATGATATAGTATCTGTCGAAGCATTGGCAGATACGATATTCACAGGAAGTGATGGATGAAGTTCGGGAACGGACGGTTTTTCGTGACGATTTTGATGGCCTTGGCGGTTTGCTGGGGCGCATCCGGCGCTATGGCGTCGCCGAAAGTGGTGGTCAGCATCGAGCCGGTGCACGCGCTGGTGGCCGGGGTGATGACGGGTGTCGGGACGCCCACTTTGCTGCTCAAGGGAATGGCGTCGCCGCATGACTATGCGTTGCGGCCGTCCGACGCGGCGGCGCTGGCCGACGCCGACATCGTTTTCTGGATCGGCGCGTCGTTAGAGGGTTTTCTCGAAAAACCGTTGAAGACGAACAAGACGCGGCAGGTGGCGTTGATGGAAGTCGTCGGGGTGCGTTATCCGGCGCGCGAAGGCGGCGTTTGGGAAGATGACGGCGATCACGATCATGCGTCGATCGACCCGCACGTCTGGCTCGATCCGGTCAACGCCAGCGATATGGTCGGCGCGATCGCGCGCGCGTTGTCGGCGCTCGATGCCGAAAACAGCGCTCGCTATGAAGCTAACGCGGCGGCGTTGCGGCAACGGTTGACGGCGCTCGATCATGAACTCGAACAGCAACTTGCGCCGGTCAAGGGCGCGCCGTTCATCGTGTTTCACGACGGCTTTCAGTATTTTGAAAAGCGCTACGGTTTGAACGGCGTCGGCGCGATGACGGTGAATCCCGAACAAAAACCGTCGGCGCGGCGGCTGCAAGCGCTGCGCGACAAGGTTCGGCAAAGCGGCGTGGTTTGTGTGTTCGCCGAACCGCAGTACAACGACGGGCTGGTGAAAAGTATCGTCGAAGGAACCGCCGCCCGTTACAGTACTTGGGACCCGCTCGGCAGCCGCGTGACGCCGGGCGACGATGCATATTTTGTGATGATGCGCCAGCTTGGCGAAAGCGCGCGGCGCTGTTTGGAAGCAAAATGAAAACCGTTGAAACGTTGCAGGAACAAGCGCGGGCATTACGTGACTTTGATTTGCGGCGAGCGTTTGCCGCCGACCCGGCGCGCGCGCAAACGCTGGCGCTGAGTTGGGAAGATTGGCGCGTCGATGTGTCGCGTCAGCATGTTACGACGGAAACGCTGGCGTCGTTGCGGGCGCATGCCGAAGCGCTCGATGTGCGACACTGGATTGCGGCGTTGTTCGCCGGGGAAAAACTGAACGTGTCCGAAGACCGACCGGCGCTGCATACGGCGCTGCGACAACGCGACGATGCGCCTTTGATGATCGGCTATCGTGATGAGCGTCGCAACGTGATTGCCGACATTCGCGCCGCGCAAGCGGCGATGCGCGAGTTGGCCGAAGCGTTGCGCGATGGCCGTTATCGCGGCGCTGACGGGCAAGCCATCCGCGCTGTCGTCCACATCGGCATCGGCGGTTCGTTGCTTGGCCCGCGTCTGACGTGCGAGGCGTTGTCGGCGCTCGGCGATTTCGACGTGCGCTTTGTTGCCAACCTTGATCCCGAAGCGTTGCATCGCGCGTTGCGCGGGCTCGATCCGGCTACGACCTTGTTCGTGATCGCCTCGAAAACCTTCACGACGGAAGAAACGATGGCGAACGCGCGCGCGGCGCGGGCGTGGTTGAGCTTGAACGAGCGCGTTGCGCTACATTGGGAAAAACACTGCATCGCGGTGACGGCGAACGTCGAAGCCGCGCGCGCGTTCGGGGTGCCGGATGCGCAGATTCTGCCGTTTTGGGAGTGGGTCGGCGGTCGTTTTTCATTGTGGTCGGCGGTTGGCGTGACGCTGGCGATTCAATCGGGTTGGTCTGTTTTTGAACAGTTGCTGGAAGGTGCGGCGGCGATGGATCGTCATTTCCACGCCGCGTCGTTGTCTGAAAATGTGCCGATCACGCTAGCGCTGATCGATTGGTGGAACACTTGTTTCTTGCGGCGTTGCGAGCGCGTGATCGTGCCGTATGCGGAAGCGTTGTTCCTGTTGCCGATGTATCTGCAACAACTGTTGATGGAGAGTAACGGCAAACGGGTGCGCTGGAATGGCGAAGCGGTCGAAGCGCCGACGAGCACATCGGTGTGGGGCGGGATTGGCACCGACGGCCAGCACGCTTTTTTTCAATGGCTGCATCAGGGGATACACGCGGCGACGGTTGAATTCATCGTGCCGGTGCACACCGGAGAAAAACCGTGTCCGGGATTGGCCGCCAACGCGTTGGCGCAAGCGCAAGCGTTGATGTGCGGCAGTGAAGGCAAAGCGCCGAACGATGTGCGCTTTTGTCCCGGCAACGTGGCGTCAACGATGTTGCTGTTGCCGAAACTCGATGCCTGGCATCTGGGCGCGCTGCTGGCGTTGTACGAACATCGGACGTTTATCGAAGGTGTGCTCTACGGCATTAACCCGTTTGACCAGTTCGGCGTTGAACTCGGCAAGCAACTGGCGAAACCGTTACGGGCGGCGCTGGAACAGGGGCAGCCGTTGCCGCCGGAGACCGATGCGGCGACGCTGGCGCAACTGGATTATGTGCGGCGTTGTCGGTAATCCGAAATGGTTTACACTTTCATCTTTGATAAGTAACGATTGAAATCTCGCAAGGAAAACTCATGAAGCTCGAAACCCTCGCCGTTCATGCCGGTTACCAGGCTGACCCCACCACCAAATCGGTGGCGACGCCGATTTATCAAACCAGCAGCTATGCGTTCGATAACACGCAGCATGGCGCCGACTTGTTCAATCTGGCGGTGCCGGGCAACATCTACACGCGAATCATGAACCCGACCAACGATGTGTTGGAGCAACGCCTCGCGGCGCTGGAGGGTGGCGTGGCGGCGCTGGCGCTGGCTTCCGGGATGGCGGCGATTGCTTACGCGATTCAGACGATTGCCGGCGCGGGCGATAACATCATCGCTACTCGCACCCTGTACGGCGGCACTTACAATTTGTTCGCGCATTCGTTGCCGCAACTCGGCATCGAAGTGCGGTTTGTCGATTATCGAAAACCGGAGGATGTGGCAAAACTCGCCGACGCGAAAACGAAGGCGGTGTATTGCGAATGTATCGGCAACCCGCTCGGCAACGTGGTAGATTTCGGCGCTTTCTCGGCGCAGGCGCACGCCGTCGGCGTACCGCTGATCGTTGACAACACGGTGCCGTCGCCGATGCTTTGTCGGCCAATCGAACACGGCGCCGATATCGTCGTGCATTCGCTGACCAAATACATCGGCGGTCACGGGACGACCATCGGCGGCGCAGTGATCGACAGTGGTCGCTTTCCGTGGAAAGAACATGTCGACCGTTTTTCGCGTCTCAGCACGCCGGACGTCAGCTATCACGGCGTGGTGTTCACCGATGCCTTCGGCCCGGCGGCGTACATCGCGCGCACGCGCTGCGTGATGTTGCGCAGCATGGGCGCGGCGCTGTCGCCGTTCAACGCTTTTTTGATTCTGCAAGGCATCGAGACGCTGGCGTTGCGGATGGATCGAATTTGCGAGAACACGCTGGCGGTGGCGCAGTATTTGCAAAAACATCCGGCGGTGGCGTGGGTCGAGTATGCGGGGCTGTCGGATCATGCCGATCAACCGCTGGTGAAAAAATATTTCGGCGGACGCGCTTCCGGCGTGCTGTCGTTCGGCATCAAGGGCGGCGAAGCAGCGGGCGGGCGTTTCATCGACGCGCTGCAACTGATCGTGCGTCTGGTCAACATCGGCGACGCCAAATCGCTGGCGTGTCATCCGGCGTCAACGACACATCGGCAGTTGTCGCCCGAAGAACAACTGTCCGCCGGCGTGCGGCCGGAAATGGTGCGGTTATCGATCGGGATCGAACACATCGACGACATTCTGGCGGACATCGATCAGGCGTTGAAAGCGGCAGTGAAATAAGAATCAGGAATCAGATCCCTTCTCGCACGAGGGAGGAGAAAGCCTGACGCGGCGTCAACAGCCTGTTGCCCATCCGAGCGGGAGATCCTCAGTTAACGTAATACCCCTTGGGGTATAATTTTCTTTTCAAAACGCTTGATGAGGTGTGCGATGTTTCGAGTGATACGCGGATGTCTGGCACTGATGGCGTTTTGTTTTATGTTGACAGTGCAGGCGGCGCAGGGTTTTGAATCAACGAAACGCATGGCCGAAAAGGGAAATGCGGAAGCCCAAAACAACCTTGGCCTGATGTACTCCAGAGGCCGGGGCGTGGCGCAAAACGATGCCGAGGCCGTGAACTGGTTTCGCAAGGCGGCAGAACAGGGGTATGCGAAGGCCCAATACAACCTTGGCGGGATGTACGCCAGGGGTCAAGGCGTGGCGCAAAACAAAACCGAGGCCGTGAACTGGTTTCGCAAGGCGGCAGAACAGGGATATGCGAGTGCCCAATTCAAGCTTGGCGTGAGGTACGCCTACGGCCAGGGCGTTGCGCAAAACGAAGCCGAAGCCGTGAAGTGGTATCGCAAGGCGGCGGAACAGGGTGATGCGGTTGCCCAAAACAGCCTTGGCGAGATGTACGCCAACGGTCAGGGCGTGGCGCAAAACGATGCCGAGGCCGTGAAATGGTATCGCCAGGCGGCGGAACAGGAAGATGCGGATGCCCAATTCAACCTTGGACAGATGTATCGAAAAGGCCAAGGCGTAGCGCAAAATGATGCCGAGGCCGTGAAGTGGTTTCGCCAGGCGGCGGAACAGGAAGATGTGGCGGCCCAATACAACCTTGGCCTGATGTACGCCAACGGCCAAGGCGTGGCGCAAGACGATGCCGAGGCCGTGAGCTGGTTTCGCAAGGCGGCGGAACAGGAAGATGCGGCTGCCCAATACAATCTTGGCCTGATGTATCGACAAGGCCAAGGTGTGGCGCAAAATAATGCCGAGGCCGTGAAGTGGTTTCGCCAGGCGGCGGAACAGGGAGATGCGGATGCCCAATACAACCTTGGCCTGATGTATCAACAAGGCCAAGGCGTAGCGCAAAATAATGCCGAGGCCGTGAAATGGTATCGCCAAGCGGCGGAACAGGGGAATGAAGATGCCCAAAAAGCCCTTGCCACCTTAAAATCCGTCCAAACCCGCTAGAAAGCTGCTTCGCAATCGCAGGCGTTTTAGAACGCTGCTCATCCGCTCGCCCCGAAGCTCTGCCGAAGGGTGAACGGCATATTGACGGGGCTTTGACCCTTCGGCTTTGCTCAGGGTCAGCCCGAACGGTTTGCAATAAATCAGCGCCTCCCTGAGAGGGAATCAAAACCGCGCCCATCGAGCAGGAGGCTGAAACGGCGTTCATCGGTTTGTCATCGGTTGACCCACGCCGAATTTGACGGGGGTGATATACTTATTAGCTTCGCCGACGCCCGCCGGACTACTGGTGGCGAATGAGGGCTGCGAAAGTGGCGGAATTGGTAGACGCACTGGATTTAGGTTCCAGCGGGTAACCCCCGTGGGGGTTCGAGTCCCCCCTTTCGCACCAGCAACCGGCGCCATGACGGGTACTACGCGGGTATCACGGCGAGCCGAATCAGCGAAGCAACGATAACAGGACTCCGCATAAGGACAAATACATGCAATCCACGATTGAAACGATAAGCCAGCTTGAGCGCCGGGTAGCGCTTTCGGTGCCGTTGGAGACGGTCGAAAAAGAAGTGCAAAAACGGCTGACGCGGTTGTCGAAAACCGCCAAGATCGCCGGTTTTCGTCCGGGCAAAGTGCCGATGAAAATGGTGACTCAGCAGTACGGCGCGCAGGTCAGAAACGAAGTGATCACCGATCAGGTGCAAAACAGTTTCGACGAAGTCGTGCGCGAACACGGTTTGCGCCTCGCCGGTTATCCGCGGGTCGAGCCGAAACCGGCGAACGAAGGGCAGGCGAATCAGCTCGAATTTCAGGCGACCTTCGAGGTGTATCCCGAAGTGACGCTTGGCGATTTGACCAAGGTGGAATTAACGCGGCCGCAAGTCGAAGTGACCGATGCCGATGTCGATCGCACGCTGGAAGTGTTGCGCAAGCAGCGCACGACGTTCAAGAAAGTAGAGAGGGCGGCGCAGAAGGACGATCGCGTGACGTGTGATTTCATCGGTCGCATCGACGGTGAGCCTTTTGTCGGCGGACAGGCGCACGACTACGCGATGGTGGTCGGGGCGGGGCAGATGTTGCCCGAGTTTGAAGCGGCGACGCCCGGAATGAAAGCCGGGGAAACCAGGCGTTTTCCGCTGGCGTTTCCGGCCGATTATCACGGCACGGATGTCGCCGGAAAAACGGCGGAGTTCGAGTTGACCGTCAAGGAAGTGGCCGAACCGCATTTGCCGCCGCTCGATGAAGCGTTTGCGCGCTTGCTCGGAATGGCCGACGGCAGCGTCGAATCGTTGCGTCAGGAAGTGAAAAGCAATTTGCAGTTGCAAGTCAAAAACCGCATCGAAGCGCTGATGCGTGAGCAGGTGTTGGCGGCCATGCGGCAGCACACCGAGATGACGTTGCCCAAGTCGCTGGTGGAAATGGAAATGGTGTCGATGGCGCAGCGGATGGCGGGCAATTTGCAAAAGCAGGGCATGAAGCCGGAAGACATCAAGTTGTCGCCGGAAATGTTCCGCAAGCAGGCCGAAGAGCGCGTCAAACTGTCGCTGGCGGTGTCGGAAGTCGTGCAGAAATATCAGTTGCAACCGAAGGCGGGACAAGTACGGGCGCTGGTGACGGAAGTGGCGCAGACGTACGAGGAGCCGGAAGCGGTGGTGCGTTGGCATTTCGAAAAACCGGAGCGCTTGGAAAATTACGAAGCGCTGGCTACCGAACACAATCTGATCGAATGGATGCAGACTTCGGCGCGGGTCATCGACAAACCGATGACGCAGGAAGAGGTGATGGCGCCGACATTGTCGCTGGCGCCGGCGGCAGAAGGCAGCGCTTGAACGCCGTTGGTTGAAGAACGTGTCGGCGATGTGAAGAAACACGAAGGGAAACAGAATGGATGGCATGCAAAACGAGGTGCGAAATCTGGGGCTGGTGCCGATGGTCATCGAGCAAAGCGGTCGCGGCGAGCGCGCGTATGATATTTATTCGCGGCTGTTGAAAGACCGATTGATTTTTCTGGTCGGCCCCGTCGAAGAAAATACGGCCAACCTGATCGTCGCGCAGATGCTGTTTCTCGAATCGGAAAATCCCGAGAAGGACATTCATTTTTACATTAACTCGCCGGGTGGTTCAGTGTCGGCGGGGCTGGCGATTTACGACACGATGCAGTTCATCAAGCCGGATGTTTCGACCTTGTGCACCGGCATGGCGGCGTCGATGGGCGCATTTCTGCTGGCAGCGGGCGCGAAGGGCAAACGTTTCGCGCTGCCCAATTCGACAGTGATGATTCACCAACCGTTGGGCGGTTTTCGCGGGCAGGCTTCCGACATCGAAATTCACGCGAAGCATATCTTGAGTCTGCGCGAACGCTTGAACAAACTACTGGCCGAGCATACCGGCAAGCCGCTCGAAGACATTGCCCGCGACACTGACCGCGACAACTTTTTGGACGCCCAGCAGGCGTGCGAGTACGGTTTGATCGACAAGGTCTTGCACAAGCGCGTGTAAGGCGGGTACAGTAGCGCTATGAACCCTATCGGTACAGCACCATGACCCAGAAAAAAAACGGCGAAGGGATTTTGCATTGCTCGTTCTGCGGCGCCAGCGAGGAAGAGTGTCGCCTCATTTTGGGCGAACACGCGGGCAAGAAAGTTTTTATCTGCGACAGTTGCGTGATGCAAAGCGCCGAGATGCTGCGCGAAAACAAGCAGACCGAGCAGCAGAGCGAAGCGGAGAAAGCCAAGCCGTTGACGCCGCAAAAAATTCGTCAGGCGCTCGACAATTATGTGATCGGGCAGGAGTCGGCGAAAAAACATTTGTCGGTGGCGGTGCACAACCATTACAAGCGGCTGCAATCGGCGACGGACGATGACGGCGTTGAACTGTCGAAGTCGAACATCCTCCTGATCGGACCGACGGGCTCCGGCAAAACGCTGCTGGCGCAAACGCTGGCGGGCGTGCTTGATGTGCCTTTTGCGATTGCCGACGCGACGACGCTGACCGAAGCGGGCTACGTCGGCGAGGATGTCGAAAACGTCATTCACAAGCTGTTGCAAAAGTGCGATTACGATGTGGAGAAAGCGCAGCGCGGCATCATCTATATCGACGAGATCGACAAAATTTCGCGCAAGAGCGAAAGCCCGTCGATCACCCGCGACGTGTCGGGTGAAGGCGTGCAGCAAGCGTTGTTAAAGCTGGTGGAAGGCACGATTGCGGCGGTGCCGCCGCAGGGCGGGCGCAAACATCCGAATCAGGAATTGATTTCGGTGGACACCAGCAACATTCTGTTCATCTGCGGCGGCGCTTTCGACGGGCTGGAAAAAATCGTGCAGCAGCGCACGGTCAAAGTCGGCATCGGCTTCGGCGCCGAGATAGCCACCGCGAAAAGCGAAGCGGGAAAACAGTTGTTGCACGATGTCGAGCCGGAAGATTTGATTCGCTACGGTTTGATTCCGGAATTTGTCGGTCGCTTGCCGGTGGTGGCGGTGCTCGATGAATTGGACGAGCACGGACTTATCCAGATTCTGACCGAACCGAAAAACGCGCTGGTCAAGCAGTATCAAAAACTTTTTCGGATGGAAGGCGTCGAACTGGAAGTGCGCGAACAAGCGCTGCACGCGATGGCCAAACGGGCGCTGGAACGAAAAACCGGCGCGCGCGGGCTGCGCTCGATTCTGGAACAAACGCTGCTCGATACGATGTACGAGTTGCCGGAGTTGGTTGGCGTTACCAAAGTGGTGGTGGATGAAGCGGCGGTCAATGGCGTCAGCAAACCGCTGCGGGTTTACGACGAAGTCGCTTACGACCGGAACAACCTGATCGCATAATTGCGGCAAGCCTGCCTGCGGCGGCGCAACAAGAAGCGCGCGGGGTGGGTTGATAAAATGAAATGTGCCCCCATTTATCCTTGAGTGTTTTTCCGTTTGAAGTGAGACTTTGATGCCCACCGAATTTTCTGTTGTTCAGGACGAAGATAAAAAAATGCCGACGCGGTTGCCGTTGTTGCCGCTGCGCGATGTCGTGGTCTTTCCGCACATGGTTATTCCGCTGTTCGTCGGGCGCCCCAAGTCGATCAAGGCGCTGGATGTGGCGATGAAGCACAATCAGCCGATTTTGCTGGTGGCGCAAAAAGACGCGGCCAATGACGATCCCGCCGTTGACGACATTTACGAAGTCGGCGCGATGGCGGCAGTGCTGCAAATGCTCAAGTTGCCGGACGGCACGGTCAAAGTGCTGGTCGAAGGTCGCGAGCGGGTGCGGCTGGTCGATGTGGTCGAACAGGATGACTATCTGAGCGCCGCTTGCCAGTTCGTTACGTCGAAACCGGCGGAGCCCAGCGAGGTCGAAGCGATGCGGCGGGCGCTGATGGCGCAGTTCGATCAATACGTGAAACTCAGCAAGAAGATTCCGCCGGAGTTGCTGACTTCGTTGAGTGGCATCGAAGACGGCAGCCGTTTGGCCGACGCCATTGTGGCGCATTTACCGCTGAAGCTCGAACAGAAACAGAAGGTGCTCGAACTGGGCGAGGTCATGCCGCGCCTTGAGCATTTGTTGGGCTTGCTGGAAGGCGAAGTCGATATTCTGCAAGTGGAAAAACGGATTCGCGGCCGCGTCAAACGGCAGATGGAAAAAAGCCAGCGCGAGTACTATTTGAACGAGCAGGTGAAAGCGATCCAGAAAGAACTCGGCGAGGGCGACGAATCCGTCGATCTCGACGAAATCGGCAAGAAGATCACCGGCGCGCACATGACCAAAGAGGGCGAGCAGAAAGCGCAAAACGAGTTGAAGAAATTGCGCTTGATGTCGCCGATGTCGGCGGAAGCCACCGTCGTGCGCAACTACATCGACACGCTGGTCAATCTGCCGTGGAAGAAAAAAACCAAGATCAACAAGGAACTGGCCAAGGCGATCGAGACGCTCGACGCCGATCATTACGGGCTGGAGAAAGTCAAAGAGCGTATTGTCGAATATCTGGCGGTGCAGCAGCGTGTCGATCGCTTGCGCGGACCGATCCTGTGTCTGGTGGGGCCGCCGGGCGTCGGTAAAACCTCACTCGGGCAATCCATCGCGCGGGCGACGGGAAGAAAATTTGTTCGGATGAGTTTGGGCGGCGTGCGCGATGAAGCTGAAATTCGCGGCCACCGGCGGACTTATATCGGCTCGATGCCGGGCAAGATTCTGCAAAACATGACCAAGGTCGGCGTGCGCAATCCGCTCTTTCTGCTCGACGAAGTGGACAAGATGGGGATGGATTTTCGCGGCGATCCGTCATCGGCGCTGCTCGAAGTGCTCGATCCCGAACAGAACAGCACGTTCACCGATCATTACGTCGAAGTCGAATACGATTTGTCGGACGTGATGTTCGTGGCGACGGCCAACACGCTGAACATTCCGTCGGCGCTGCTCGACCGGATGGAAGTGATCCGTCTGGCCGGTTACACTGAAGACGAGAAAATCGCCATCGCCAAACAATATCTGCTGAAGAAACAGATGGAAGCCAACGGCGTGCGCGCCGGAGAACTGACCGTGACCGACGACGCTTTGCGCGACATCGTTCGTTATTACACGAGCGAGGCGGGCGTGCGCGGGTTGGAGCGCGAGATCAGCAAGATTTGCCGCAAGGTGGTGAAGACCCTGCAACTGGGCGAAAAGAAAGATAAAAATGCGTTGACTGTCGGCCCTGATGAGTTGGATCAGTATCTGGGCGTGCGGCGCTACTCTTACGGAATGGCCGAGAAGAAAAATCAGATCGGGCAGGTGACAGGATTGGCTTGGACTGAGGTCGGCGGTGATTTGCTCACGATCGAAGCGGTGACGCTGCCCGGCAAGGGCAAGACGACGACGACGGGGAAACTGGGTGAAGTGATGCAAGAGTCGATTCAGGCGGCATTGTCGGTTGTGCGTCATCGCAGCCGCGAGCTTGGCATCGAGCCGGATTTTTATCAGAAGAGTGATTTGCACATTCACTTGCCGGAAGGCGCCACGCCGAAGGATGGCCCTTCGGCGGGTGTGGCGATTTGTACGGCGCTGGTCTCGATTTTGACCGGCATTCCGGTTCGTTGCGATATCGCGATGACCGGCGAAATCACACTGCGCGGCGAAGTGCTGCCGATTGGCGGCTTGAAAGAGAAACTGCTGGCGGCAGGGCGCGGTGGGGTCAAAACTGTGCTGATTCCCGAGGAAAACATGAAAGACCTCGTTGAAGTGCCGGATGAAATCAAGGCGCGTATCGAGATTCGTCCGGTACGCTGGATCGAGCAGGTGCTGGATACGGCGCTGGAACGGCCGCCGATGCCGTTGCCGCCGGAAGACAAACCGAGCGAGAAGAAGGCAGAAGACCCCGAGATGCCGAAAACTCAGGAAACGCCGTCGGAAAAATCGATACAACTCAAACATTGAAGAAAAATTTACGTTCAAGCCCGTTTGAATCGGGAAGGGTTGAGCGATAATAGCTCCCTCAAGGTAACCCCTCAGAGCCGGATGGAGAGGGTCGAATTTGTGTTGCAGGAGATGGCGTGCGTGGTGTTTATCCTGTAATCTTGATCTTTGATATAGAAAGGACTGGACATGAAGAAATCTGAACTGGTTGAAGCGATTGCAAAGCAGGCGGATTTGTCGAAGGCGGCGGCAGAACGCGCGCTGGATGCAACGGTGGAAGCAGTGACCAAGGCGCTGCAAAAAGGGGACACGGTAACGCTGGTCGGGTTCGGCGCATTTTATGTCAGCGAGCGCAAAGCGCGTTCGGGATTCAATCCGCGCACCAAAGAGGCCATTGAAATCGAAGCGGCAAAAGTTCCGCGCTTCAGGGCTGGTAAAGTTTTGAAAGACGCTATAAAATAGCGCGCTTTCCGCTCGCGCTCGGGGCTGTATCCCGAAGCCATGAACGATGCGAGGGTGCTTAGCTCAGTTGGTAGAGCGTCGCCCTTACAAGGCGAATGTCGGGAGTTCGAGCCTCTCAGCACCCACCAGACGCATCGGGCAAGTGATTGGTCAACGTGGCAGCGCAAAGCGGGAAAAGTGACTGGGAAGCAGAAGATTTTGGAGCGGTAGTTCAGTTGGTTAGAATACCGGCCTGTCACGCCGGGGGTCGCGGGTTCGAGCCCCGTCCGCTCCGCCAAAAAAGAGAAAAGACGAACCACGGTTCGTCTTTTCTCTTTTCCGGCACGAAAAAGTGAAGTTTGACTGACCGCTGTCCTGCCGAAGCAAACAGCGGCGCGGCGATCTGGTAAAATTCTGCTTTTAGCATTTCAGGGTTCGCCGCGCGGGGTTTCCCGTGGCGCGGCGAATGTCGGCAGCCGGCGCGCTGGGCGCAAATCAAATGGGACAGCCCGATTATGTTTAATTTTGTAGGACGCAACAAACGTGTCGCCCAAGTGGTGATGGTGATCATCATCATCCCGTTCGCTTTTTGGGGCGTCAATTATTACTTTCAGGATGCCGGTTCTGCCGGCGACATCGCGAAGGTCGGCGATCTCCGGATTTCGCCGCAGATGTTCGAAAACAGAATGCGCGACCAGCAAAACGTAGTGCGGCAGCAATTGGGCGATCAATACGATCCGGCCAAGTTCAACACGCCGGAAATGCGCTATGCCGTGCTCAACAAGATGATCAACGAAAATCTTTTGTTGAAAAAAGCCAACGATGACTATTTCCGTGTCAGCGACCAAAGAGTGTTCGACATGATCAACGGCATCGCGGCGTTTCAGCAGGACGGCAAGTTTTCCCCCGAACTTTACAAGCAACTGCTGTCGCAGCAGAACATGGCGCCGGCGCAGTTCGAACATTTGGTGCGTTCCGAGCTTCTGACCTCGCCGCTGACCGAAGCCGTTCAAACGAGCGAAATGAGCGCTGCTTCGACGGTGGAGCGTTATTACATGCTGGTCGGCGAAAAGCGCGAAGTATCGATGGCGAGTTTGGAGACGGCTGATTTCGTGAAGCAAGTGAAGATCGGCGACGACGAGATCGAAAGCTATTACTCGAACAATTCGCAGGCGTTTCAAAGCCCGGAAACCGTTTCCATCGAATATGTGAAACTCACCAAAGCATCGTTGCTCGACAAAATCAGCGTCACCGAAGATCAGGCGCATCAAGCCTACGAGCGTGACAAGAAGCGCTACGAGCAGCCGGAAACGCGCAACGCGGCGCACATTCTGGTCGCCGTTGCCAAAGACGCCACCAGTGCGCAAAAGGAACAAGCGCGCAAGAAAGCCGAAGACATTTTAAGCAAGGCCAAGACGGCGCCGGACAAATTCGCGGCGCTGGCGAAAGAATTTTCGCAAGACCCCGGGTCGGCGGCGCAAGGCGGCGAACTGGGCATCGTTGCCGTGGGCAACTTCGTCAAGCCGTTCGAGAAAGCCGTGTTTGACGCCAAAGAAAGCAGCGTCGTCGGGCCGGTGGAAACCGAATTCGGTTATCACATCATCAAAGTGACGATTCATCCGGCGCGGCAGCCTTCGTTCGATGAAGTCAAAAACAAAGTCATCAACGATTTGAAGCAGAATCAAGCGAACGACGCTTACAACCAGAAAGCCGCCGACTTCGTGAACAAAGTGCGTGAACAAACCGACTCCTTCGCGGAATTGTCGAAGAAGCTGGATGTGCCGGTCAGCAAGGCCGAATTTTTGACGCGCTCACAAATCGCACAACTGGCCGAAGGCAAACAACAACTGGCGGACGCGGTGTTTGCGCCTGACTCGCTGAGCGATCGGCAGAACACCGATGCCATCGAGATCGGTTCCGACGCCATCATCTCGGCGCGCGTGATCGACCACAAGTCAACGTCAGTACGCCCGCTCGAAGATGTGAAACCCACCATCCGGAAACTGATCGAAGCCCGCAAAGCGTTTGAACTGGCGCGCGACGCTGGAGAAGAAAAACTGGCGCAACTCAAGCAAGGCAAGAGCGCCAAAGACGTAGGTTTGACCTTCGGCAAGGCGGTGACCATCGGTCGCCAGCAACAACAGCCGGGCTTTACCGCCGAAGTGCAGGCGGAAGCACTCCGCTTGAACGCTGACAAACTGCCGGTATTTCTGGGCGCTGCCGTCGGACAGTCGCGCTATACGATTTACCACGTCGAGAAGAGCATACCGGCAGCCGCGCCCACGGACGCGGAGAAAGCGGCCATCGCGCAAAGCCTTCGCAATATGAAGGGGAGCGAAGCGATGAACGCCTATATCCAGAATTTGCGCAGCAGCATCAAAGTGGAAATCAACCAGGCCAAGCTGGACGCGGCGCGAGGGTATTAAGATCAGGTATCGGAAATGAGATCGCGGGCGACGTGAGTTGTCCGCGATTTTTTCCCCCGAGGTATTTCGTTTCGGTTGTTTTGATAACCGTAGGGACACGGTGCGTTGAGCCCTTACAGTCTTCCGCCCTGTGCTTGCTTTTTCAAGCGTGCCAATCAGAATATTGCTTATGTGAAAATCTTAAAGCATTCGTTTTCCACGGCAATCCTTTTCATTTTCCCAGAAATCAATTAACCCCTTCTTATAACGGATAGCTCATTAACATTTTTATTTCTTTGGTATTTCTTTAAGCTGAATTGTAACAATCAAAACCATGCTTATAAAATGGTTGACGCCCGTAATTAGCAGCTAGATAATTCTTACCGCACCACTACCGAGCTAAAGGGGCTTGGTCTCAACCAATCATTGATGTAACAGCTTTTGGTTTTGCTTTTCTGGTCGGGGATTGGGAAAGAAATGAAAGAGCGTGCCAACCCCTGAACGGAATTTCCATTTTGGATTCTGTTGACAAGAGGTTGGACATGCTTCAGCTCGGTAAACGGTTCATAAACGCGGCTTTTACTTTATTGTTGTGCGCCTTCTCATGGCAAGCTGCCCACGCGCAAACGCCGCCTCCCGAAATAGCGCTTGGCACTTCATGGCTGCAATCGCAGATTCAAGGCGACGGTTCCCTCACCAATGAGAGCACTTCGATCGCCCTGCCGCTGCAAGTCCGTTCGGAAACCCTGACGACCTTCCAAACCCTCGGCACTGCTTTTCCGTCATCGGCGCTTCCCTCATCGATCCTTTCCGCGCTTGCCGCCGGAATCGACAACGCCGTCGATCCCGGCATGGTTGAACCGTTGGCACGTCAAGCCATCGCCCATCAACAAACCCAAACCAGTGACGCGGCAGCAATCACCGGAATGATGGCGCAACGCAACAGCGACAACTCTTTCGGCGCAACTGCCGGTTTCATCGGCAACCCGCTGGATACCGCCTGGTTCCTGATCGCGTTGGGTCAAAGCGCGTCCTACGACAGCAGCGTTGCCTCTACCGTTCTGAGCTACCTGCAACAAAGCAAACTCGCCGATGGCAGTTGGAGCCTCGACGGCACCGGCGCGGTCTATACCACCGCGCTGGCCGGGCAAGCCGCCAGCGTGTGGGGAACCCGTTTTCAAGTGGGCACGATCTCCACTTCCAGCCAAAACTGGCTGCTTGCGCATCGCAACGCCAATCAGGAGTTCGGCAACACCTTCGACAACGCCTATGCGTTGCTGACGTTGTCGAAACAAACGTCGCAAACCGCCGTGCTCCAACCCATCGCCGATGCCTTGATCGCCGCGCAACTGCCCAACGGCAGTTGGGACAACGACCCTTACCTCACCGCGCTGGCGCTGCGGGCGCTGTTCGCCGCCACCCAAACCCCGTCCGCGCCGACCACCGGCGACATTCAGGGCAAAGTCATCGACTACAATACCGGCAGCGCGATCGCCAACGCCAACGTCTCCCTCGTCGAGCGCAGCCAGTCGAGCGCCGACACCGCGAACGACGGCAGCTTTGCGCTCTCCGGCATCCCCGAAGGAACCTACACCCTGCGCGTGGCCGCGCTCGGCTATCAAAGCGTTCAAACCACGATCACCGTCACCGCCGGACAACTTCTCAACCTCGGCGCCATCCGGCTGACTGCCGCGCCGTTAACCGCCAGCCTCTCCGGCGTCGTTAAAAACAGCAGCGGTACAGCGCTGGCGAATGTGATCGTTGCCGTCGGCGTCAATTCGGCGCTGACCAGCAGCACTGGCGCGTACCTCATCACCGGCCTCGATGTCGGCCCGGCGACCATTACCGCCAGCCTCACCAACTACCAAACGGCAACCGCCGATGTCACTTTTGAAGCGGGCAAGAGCTATGTGTTCTCGCCGACCTTGTACAGCACCAGCCAGACGCCGCCGACAACTTCGCTCAAAGGCAAAGTCGTCAACAGCAGCGGTGCAGCGCTGGCCAACGTCACCGTTACTTTGGGCGACGGCAGTCAAACGCCGCCGCAAACCACGGTCGCCGCCGGCACTTTCCAGTTCGATAACCTGACCGTCGGCCCGATCCAGTTGACCCTGACCGCCAGCGGCTATCAAACCGCCGTCTTGGGCGGCACGCTCGTGACCGGCGTCAACGATGTCGGCAATATCGTGTTGACGCCCATGCCGGTCAACAGCGCCTTGAGCGGCACTGTTACCGATGTCGTGAGCGGCGCGCCGATTGCCAACGCAACCGTTGCCGTGCAGGGACAAACGATCAGCGCCATGAGCGACATCAACGGCCATTACACTTTGAGCGGCATCGACAGCACCGATTTCACCTTGCTCATCAGCGCTACCGGTTATTTGTCGCAAACCCTGCAAGTTCATCTGAGCCAACCGGGCGATGGGACGTTGGACATCCAGTTGGCGCAACCTGCCCAATCCGGCATCACCATCGAATCGGCAACGCCGGACAAAACTTCGTACAAGCCCAACGACGAAGTCAGCATCACCGTCGGCGTCCTCAATGCGTCGGGCGCGCCCGTGGCGCTGCTGCTCAGCGCCCAAGTGTTCGACGATCAGCACAATCTGGTGTTTGAAATCAAGGCCAACGCCAGCGGCGGCATTCAAGATCGACCCAACCTGCCGCTGGTATTCCCGAACGGAACGCTGCAAAACATCGAGATTGAACAACTGCTATTCCGGCAAGCGGCAGGGAATTACACCGTGCATGTGCTGGCCGCCGACGGCGGCGGCTTGGTGTTGGCCGAGCGCGATTGCGCGTTCACCGTTGAAGCAATGCCGATATTGACGGGGGGTGTGGATCCCAATCCGCCGTTGGCGCAGATCGATGCTCAGCAGCCGATTCAGATCACCGCCGACCTGACCAATGTCGGCAACCAGCCGGTGCCATCGGGATCGCTCGATCTGCGTATCGTGCTGGAAAATCCCGATACGCAAACTTCGACCATGCCGCGAGTAGTTATCAGCCCGGATGCTACATTTGCCAGTGGCGCACCGTTGACTAACGCACGCGGATTAGTTGCCGACGATCAGGGCAACCTTTATACGATGAACGTGACTGACTACAAGCTGCTACAAATCGCGGTTGACGGCACGATGAGCGTTATTGCTACCCTGCCGAGCGGAATAACGGCTAATGACTTGGCGCGTGACCGTGACGGCAATTTCTGGATAACCTCCTCATCCGGCATAAGATTGTATGAGGTTACTCCGGCTGGTGTTGTTACCGCTTATCCGTTGACGACGTTAAACACCATGTCCAGCATTGATGTCGCCGCTGACGGCAGTTTGATGATTGCCGGCACGTTCAACATAACGAGTGTCGGCACTATAAGCCGCCTCATCAAGCGTGACGCTGCCGGGGTTGAAACCGTGCTATGGAGTAGCGGTTTGTCGAATCCGGTGTCGCTGGTCAAGGACGATAACGGCAACTACGTCGTCACCAACTACAACGATAACACGCTGACCAAAGTCGCCGCCGATGGCAGCATTACCCCGTTTGTCAGCGGGTTGAATCGGCCGCAGGGGGTTACCCGCGACGCCGCCGGTAATTTCTATGTTGCTAACAGCGGCGATGGCACCATCGTCAAGGTTTCGCCGCAAGGAACAATCAGCACCTACGCCACTGGCTTCAACCAACCGATGGATTTGAAATTCGACGGCAACGGTAATTTGTTCGTCTCCAATCAGGGCGACAACTCCATTCTCAAAGTGTTGCCGGATGGCACGGTACAGGTTTTTGCGCAAGGCATTGCCAACAACCCGCAAGGAATGAAATACGACACGGCAAGAAATCTGTGGATCGCCAACACTGGCGACGGCACTCTGCGAATGAAAAACCCGCAGGACGAAGTCACTGTAGTGGCGACCGGCTTGTCCGGGCCGAGGGGCTTGGCGCTCACCACCTCTGGCGACATTTTGATCGCCAATTACAGTGGAGGCTCGGTCGTCCGCGTATCAAACGGTGGCAAAAGTAATTTTGCCACCGGCCTTACCAGCCCGTATGGCGTTGCCGTCGGCGGCAACGGCGAGGTTTATGTGACAGAAACCGGCGCCAACCGTATCAGCCGGTTTGACGGCGATGGCAATCCGCTGGGAACCATTGAAACGATTCTGTACAACCCATCGGCGGTACGGGTCGGGGTCAACGGCGAGGTGTACGTGGCCAATAACAATTTCATCACTGTGGTCGAGAACGGCGTATCGCGCAAACTCGTGAGCGGCTTTACCGCCAACTACATCGCTCCCGATCCGGTGAACGGCGGCTTGGTCGCGGTCAGCAACACACGCACCGTTTATCGCATCGCTGATGACGGCACGCGCGCCACCGTGGCAACGGTTGCATTCAATCCTTATGGCGTCGGTGTCGATGCTGACGGCAACATTCTGCTGGCGGATTACAACGGCAAACAAATCGTCAAGCTCGACAGCAGCGGCACGGTGAGTACTTTCGCGACCTTATCGACCAACCCTTACGGATTGGTGACCGATCTCAATGGCCGCGCCACGGTTCGCTACAGTAATAACGTATTAGCACGGATTGAGAGCGATGGAACGGAATCGCCGTTGACCCTTTCAGTCAGCGGGGTAGTAAGCTACCTCGGCGTTGGCGCCGACGGTAAATTGCGAGTGGTAATCAACAGCAGCGGCTATAAAGCCTATTCCATCGATCGCGATACCGGTGTGGCGACGTTGAGCGCTACCTTGACGACCACGCAACCAACCGACCTTGCCGGCGATGCCGCAGGTGGCGTTTTTGTTACCTATTCGAGTACCCATGACCTCAAGTATTACGACAACAGCGGAATCCTGCAAAGTACGCTGTCCGGCTTTGTGTCTCCCAGTGATATCGTCTGGGACGGCAGCGTCTTCTGGTTTGCGGACAACAGTGCCCACCTTTACAAGCTGGCGCCGGGTGGTTATCCGGTCAAGCAAACTGACACTTTTGCAACTTGGTTGGCGATCAACAACGGTACGCTTTTTGGAACCTCCGGCGCTACGATTTACCAGTGGGATGGCAGCGCACGGCAAACGTGGACTACGTTGAGCGGGTTGTCGCTGACCGGCATTGCCGTCCGCGCCGACGGCGCTTTGACGGTGGGAGATACGGCCAGCAGCCGTGTCGTGACCGTGGACAGCAGCAAAAACGTCATCGCCGACTACGCCGGATTGATCCGGCCGATGGGCTTGGCGTTTGATGCGCAAGGCCGTTTGCATGTTGCCAATTACGGCGGCTATACCGTAGTACGCTTCGACGGGCTTACGCCTTCAACGCTGGCAAGGCCAGGTTGTGCGTTACAGTACTTGGCATTCGATGATGCTGGTACGTTGTGGGCGACCAGCAGCAGCACAACTCTTTGCAAAATCGCCCCGGACGGCACAACCGCTACCCTCACCGGCAGCAACGTTTTCTACGGCTTACTGTTAGACGGCAATCAGTGGGTCTTTGTGGATCGCGCCAACAGTCAGTTACGCCGCTACGATGGGGCCAACTGGACACTGTTTGCCACCGGCCTCAACAACCCGCAGGGTGTTCGCGTTTTGCCCAACGGCGATGTCGCCATAGCCAGTCGCGGCAACAATTCCATCGTTCGCTACAGCAATAATGGCGGCAACGGCGGCTTAACCACCGTTGCCAACAATCTGGCGGGCTTGAACAAGCTAGGCGTGGATGCCTCCGGTCGGATTTATACAGCGGCTGATGGTGGCATCGTTAGTGTGGCTGATGCCGATGGTGGCGTAGTCGATCTTCATGTTAACTTGACAGTTAACAATCAGAACCTCTATGGCGTTGCGTTGAAAGCTGACGGTAGCGGTCTGTACACCCTGTCTCCTAATACCGTCTTTTACTTTGCTATCGAACAGACTGCTACTGTTCCCCCCGCTGCGGGTACCGTGGTTTATCAAGCCAGCTTGCCGATGGCCGCCTTGCCGCCGATTGACCAGTACGACGATTTTGATTTTGGCTCCTGGCTGCCGCCTTACGGCGGCGATTTCCGGATCGAAGTGTCGCGCGCCGGGGTGGAAGGGGTGGCGACCAACTTTGTTCACGTTGGCGGCGCGGCGACCAGTACACTGGTAGCACTCAAAGACCAGTTGCCGCCGGGCGATCAAACCTTGCCGATGTGCATGAATCTTTCCGGCGCTGACTTTACCTCGATCTCGCGTGTCGAGGCCGGGCAAGTTCGGAAGCTGGTAACCAGCGGCTGGCCGAGCGGAATGGCTGCCGACCGCGCCGGCAACCTTTATTACACCAGCCCCACCGCGCTCAACCGCGTAACGCCAGCCGGGATCAATACGGTGGTGGTAAGCGGTCTCAGCACGGCCTTCGGGCTTGCCGCTGACTCAAACGAAAACTTCTATCTACCCTCGAAGAACAGTAGCACCGGCAATTTTGAGTTGATCAAAGTTGATCTTGCTGGCAACAAGACCGTCGTTGCCGACCTCGGCGTGACCTCAGCCAACGGTGTTCAGGTGGACAGCCACGATGACATTCTGGTCGGCTCGCCGAACAAGCTGTTGAAGGTGAACAAGAACACCGGTGCGGTTAGCGTCGCTAGCACCTTTGGGTTGCCGCAGCCGCGCGGTCTGGCAATCGACATCAATGACAATGTGTACGTTCAGAACGAAAACCACTATGTGTCGATGATTCGCCCCGATGGTTCAGCAGTGCCAATTTTCTCGAGAGGCGACGGAACAGTTGACCCGTATTTTGAAGGCGACGGTTTCCCGAACATTACCGGCGACTGCGGCGGCAATTTTTATATCGCCACTTATACATGGGCGCGCATTGGCCAGAGTGGCGAAGAACACACGCTGGCGCAAGTGGTGCCGAGAACCGGTGATGTTGTTCTGATGTTCGATACTTCTAAAATAAGCCCGAACTTGAATGACATCGACTACATTTCCTACGACCGCTTCAGCCGTCGCATCTTGATGTTCAATGACTCTAACGCCATCTGGCAAGCCCCCGTCACCTGCGGTGCGATCGGTGTTGATGTGCATTTGTTGGCGAAGCCCGGACAAGACCTGAGCGGCGCGAGCCGTACCGCCAACGCCGTGATCCCGCGCGCCGACGGTCGCACCGAATATGTGTGGAGCCTCCAGAACGTCACCGCCGACGGCGAGCAAATCTGCTTCGATGCTTCCGAACAAAACCTGCAACTCGGCGAACTGCGCAAGACCCTCGATTCCGGCTACATGAGCTTCCAGAACAGCTTTGCTGCGGGCGACGTACAAGTGCCCATCGACATACCGAATGTTCTCGTCACCAATCTGATCGGGTTGACCGTTGCCACCGATGCTGCCGACTACCCAGCCAACAGCACTGCGCTGGTCACCACCACCCTCAACAACACCGACGCGCTGCGCACCATCGGCGGCATGTTGAACGTGCAAGTCTTCGACAGCAACGACGTGCTGGTCGGCGGCGTCACCCAGCAAGGCGTGACCCTGCTGCCCGGCGATACGTTGCCGATCACCGCACCCTTCGCCATCGGCGCCATCGTCCCGGCGCAGTACACCGTGAAAGCGGTTCTCGACGATAACGGTCTCGCACTGGCGCAAGCCACCACCACCTTCAACGTGCTGGGCGACAACCAAAGCGCTTCCGCCATTTCGGCGCTCTCCGTCGATCGCCTCGAATACAACCCGAGCGACCAAGTCATCATCGCTTCGAGAGCGCAAAGCCGCTCGGCGAATATGATCCTCGACAACCTCACCCTGATGGTCAAAGTGTTCGACGAACAAGGCGCACAAATCTACAGCCACGGCCACAGCGTCGATACGCTGCTGCCGGGCGCGCTGCGCGACTTCACCGCCACCGAAACCTTGAGCAACGTCCCTGCCGGCACATATACCGTCACCCAAGACCTGCTCGACAGCAGCCTGCGCGTGCTCGATCAAAACCAAACCACCTACCTCGTCGGTAAAACCAGCGCCACCGGCTTCGGCCTGACCGGCGTTATCGCTGCCGTGCCAAACAGCCTGCGCGTCGGCGAAACCGTAACCTTGGGAGCAACCGTCACCAACCAGGGCAACAGCGACATCGCCAACCTGCCGCTGACCATCTACATCATCGATCCCGACCTCGGCAACATCGTCACCCAGTTCGACCAAACCTCGAACATCGCCCAAGGCGGCAGCGTACCCTTCAACACCAGTTGGGCCACCAGCGGGCGCGTCGGCGCGACCTACCTTGCCGTGCTTGCCGCCACCATCGGCAGCGGCGCGAGCGCTACCATCATTCCGCTGGCGCAAGACAGCTTCACCCTGCTCGCCCAAATTGCCGCGGGCATCACCGCGACCGGAGGAACGCCGCAAAGCGAAACCATCAACGAAACCTACCCCGTGATGCTCGAAGCGACCGTCCTCAACACCGTATTCCAACCGGTTCCCAACGTCACCGTCACCTTTACCGCGCCGACACTGGGCGCGAGCGTTACCTTCCCGAGCGGCAGCACGGCAGTGACCGACATCAACGGCAAAGCGCGAGTGAACGTCATCGCCAATAGCACCGTCGGCGCGTTCAACGTCACCGCTACCGCGCCGGGCGTCGTTGGAACCGCCGTCTTCCAACTGGAAAACAAAGACGCGCTCGCCGCCAGCATCACCGCCACCGGCGGCACGCCGCAAACTGCCGAACCGAACACCACCTTCGGCGAAACCCTGCAAGCGACCGTGCTGGATTCGCAAAACAACCCGATGCCCAACATCGTCGTTACCTTCGCAGCGTCAGCGGGCTCCGGCATCATCTTCCCGAACGGCAGCACCGCCGTGACCAATGCCAACGGTCAGGCCGAAATCGTTGCGGCGGCGGGCAACGCCGAAGGCAACGCAACGGTCAGTGCGACAGCACCGAGCGTCAACGGCACAGCGAACTTCTACTTGAACGTGCGGCAACTGCGGAACCTCAACGGCGTTCCGATCCCGCTCTTGCCGCCGCCGCAACTGCTGCTGCTGATCCTGCTCGTGCTGCTGATGGGGGTGGCGTGGAAATATGCTTCCCTCGTTCGCCGTCGCAGGATGGGTAGAGCGTCAGCGAAACCCATCGCCGCCAACACAACGCACAAAATATAATTTCGGAGAACGCTCATGAAACTCCACGACCGCATCCTGCAAGCCATCCTGAACGCCGCCTGGCTGCGAGGCAGAGAACTGTTTGCCGCGCAACTGGCCGCGAGCATCGCTGCGCAAATTTCAGAAGAACAAAAAAGCCGTCTGGATTCCCGCCTTCGCGGGAATGACGGCAATGATACGGTTGTGCCTTCGCCGTCCAGCGACGCGGTTGTTCCTTTACCGTCATTCCCGCGCAGGAATGTCATTCCCGCGCAGGCGGGAACCCAGACCCGTTGCTCCAGCCCATCCCAACACCTGACCAATCACTCTCTCCTCTTTGGAGGGGTGGCGCGAAACGCCGGGATGGTTTACACAACGCCCGCAGAGGCACAATCGAGTCGCTGCAAAGGCGCATCTCTATCAATGGCGTCATTCCCGCGCAGGCGGGAATCCAGACGAGCACTATCATTTTCTTTCCCCATGTGGTTCGGCCATCGCATCTTCCGCACCATCGCCACCATTGCCATTGCCGCGATGGTCAACCTCACCGTTCACCCGCTGGCCGTGGCAATGACCCTGCCGAAGCCGGTCAACACCGCCGCCTGGAAAACCGTCGAAGCCAGCCCCGACCGTCAACTAGTTGAACTGATCGACACCGTTCGCGCCACCCTGATGTCGCCCGCCGATTCCGTGATGAGAAAAGAATTCAACCCGCAAGCCGCGCTGGACAAATTCGACGCCCTCACCGAAAAAATCAACGCCAGCATGGAAGCCCAACGCAAAGCAGCCGTCGGCGACACCACCAAGCTCGACGCCCTCAAACAACAATTCGCCAGCCGCAGCCAAACCTTCCGCGACAAACTGCAAGCGATGGTGCCGCAAGGCCTCATCTTCAAAACCGCCAAGAGCGACGGCGCCGATCTTACCCAATGGCTCGATCAAGTCTCGCCGCTCAAAAAGCCGGAAAGCCTCAAGGAAATGCCGTTCCAAACCTTGAAGCCGAACCGCAACAACGTTCCGCAAGAATTCACTTCCCCTCTCCCCATCGTGGGAGAGGGGCAAGGGGAGAGGGATTCAAACCCCATCGCGGGAGAGGGTGCCCCGCAGGGGCGTGAGAAGGTTTCAACCCCCCCTCTCCCCATCGTGGGAGAGGGGTTAGGGGAGAGGGGGCTTCCTTTAACCACCAAAGCCGGCAGCGAAGTCAACGACCCCCAATACCTTGCTTCCACCGCCGAAACCGAAATCACCGCCGACATTCGCGCCCAAGCGCAAGCGCTGAACAACAACGCCGTCGAAATCTACAACTGGGTGCGCAACAACGTCGAATGGCAACCCACATGGGGCGGCCAACAAACCGCGGACATGACGCTGGACGTGAAACGCGGCAACGCGATGGACATCGCCACGCTGACCATTGCCCTCCTCAGAGCAGCCAACATCCCCGCCAGATACGCCTACGGCACCGTTGACATTCCCGCCGCCCAATTCATCAACATGGCCGGCGACTTCGCCAACATCGACGCCGCTTGGGATTTCGCCTCAGCGGGCGGCATCCCGATCACCGGCATTACCAGCGGCGGCGTCGTCAGCAAAATCAGAATGCAACACGTCTGGGTCGAAGCGGCCGTGCCGTATTACCCCTCGCGCGGCGCCAAACCCGCGTCGAACAAAACCCCCATCGACACCTGGGTTCCGCTCGATCCGAGCTACAAACAATACGACTACCTGCAGGGAATCGATACCCAAACCATCGCCAACATCGACGGCCAACAACTCGCCGACAACTTCATCAACAGCGGCACAGTGAACGAACAAGAAGGTTGGGTGCAAGGGCTGGACAGCAACATCATCGCCAACGCGCAAACGCAAGCGCAACAAAACCTCACCACTTACATCAACGGAATGCAAAACCCGACCGTCGGCGACGTGATCGGGGGAAGAACCATCAAACAACAAACCCTGAACATTCTGCCGGGCACCTTGCCCTACGTGGCCGCAGCAAAAGGCGCGACCTACGCGCAACTGCCCGCCAACCTGCAAGTACAGGTCACGCTGGGATTGGGTTGGGATATCTATGATCTGTCTTGGCTGCAAAGCGTCACGATGCCGCTGTATCAGTTGAATCAAAGAAGCATCACGATAAGTTTTAAGCCCGCATCGACTGCGGATGAGAATGCTTTGGCGGCGCTCATTCCGGCGAACATCACCGATCCGAGTCAGTTGCCGAGTTTCCTGCCTTCGTCGATAAGAGTCATTCCAGAGATCAAGCGCGATGATCAAGTGCTTCTCTCTGCGGGAGCAATGGCGTTGGGCGAAGAAATTGACATCGGCACCAGCTTCCAAACCTCAACGCAAACCTGGCTGGACACCAAACAAGATAGCGTGATCGCGGGGAGTTATCTGGCGTTGGGGATTGTGGGGAGTAATCCGTCGCAGAAAACGTTTAGCGCGTTGCAGGGGAATTTGACACAAACAAAACAAATACTGGAAAGTGGAACCGACGCGCAAAAGGCAGCTTTGACGCGGGAAAAATTGCTAGGCGATATGTATGTGGTAGGTATACAGGGCTACTACGCTGAATATATTCCCCAAAGCCGGATCATGAGCCTTAAGGCAAAAACGCCATTCATGCCTATTCCGACGATGGGAACATTTGGCTATGAGCCGTACCAAAGCACTTTGTTTGGAATCAATCGCGGCATTGAAGTATTTGGTATGTATATGAACGTGTACACTGCCCAAGTTATAAAAGACAAAGATGGAAACAGCGATAAAGCAAAGCAATTGATGCTCCAAGCGGGGATGTTGAGCTCAGCGCTGGAAAGCTCAGTGCCAGAGTTGATATTTTATGACCCCAATAGTGCAACTCAGTCACAAGGGTTCTCAACTGCAAAAGCATTGAACTTGGCTGCTATGCAAGGGCAAAAAATCTACACCATCACTCAGCAAAACCAATCAGCAGCGTTATCAGTACTTCATCTGGACAGCTTGGCAATGAGCGAGATCAGAGATGCACTGGCTTCTGCGAAAGAGGTGATAACACATACAGACCAGCTAACGGTTACTGGCTTCAGGGGAAGTGGGTACGCGATTACCGATCCGACAACGGGCGCAGGCATTTATAAGATTAGTGGCGGAAAAAATGGCGGATATATGGGTGCAGCTTTGGGTGTTGCGACAGCAACCAGTGTACTAGGTTTAATACCAATACCAAACCCAGGAACTATTGCCACGGTTTTGGAATCGTTAATATTTCCCGTAATTGCTGTAGCTCTTGCTGCTTGTGCAGGCTTTTTGACTGGATTAATAATTTTAGACGTGGCTCAAGGAATTAAAGGCCCAGTAAACACTGCAAATTGCTTTATATCTGCATTTCTGCAGAGTTTTTTTGCAACGCTAGGCCTTGAAGGTGCATTTTTAATGGAATCATTAGTCCTAACAAAAATAAAAGCGGTGATCCTTGCTGTTTCGGGAGCTGCTGCTACAGTGGCTGGGAATTATCTTCCGAGCCTTGTCGAGTGTGGGGTTCTGCCGAAGCCGTAGTCGTACGAGGAAACGACAAAATTGATCTTCTAACCTTTGATGAAAGTGGATCGTATGAAACAGTTCAGTAATTCCTTGGCCATTTTAGGCTCTTTAGCGTTCTTGTTTTTTGTGTTTTTTTATATGGCAGGGTTAAAAATGGGGGTGTCTTTACCATGCTCTGTTAGCACATATTTTGCAATAATTCTTAACGTCCCATCAAAATTTTTTGAGTCAAAAAAGGAAGAAGTAAATAGTATTAGTGGTTGGCGATCAATAATTAGCATATTATTTTTGGGATCGCTTGCTTTTGCATTATGGCTGATTAAAGCAAAAAGTTGAAATACCCGAAAATAAATGGACGGGCAAAGACGCAGAACGCGACGTACCCACCGCTCCTCCTGAAAACACTCCTCCACAATGAAACGGTGAACATCGAAATCTATAACTGGGTTCGCAACAACATCGAATGGCAACCGACCGGGGATGCGCTGAACAAATCACCGCGTCGTGTGCATTTGCGGCATCGGGCGGTCTGCGGCGTTGCGACACTTGCGCATAGACCCGCTATGCGCTGCGCGCCGCGCCTTGCATCCCATCCCGATCCGCAACGCCCACTTACCGCTCGATCTGTTCACCGCATCCCTCGCGGCCAGCAAACCGCGGACATGACGCTGGACGTGAAACGCGGCAACGCGATGGACATCGCCACGCTGACCATCGCCCTCCTCAGAGCCGCCAACATCCCCGCCAGATACGCCTACGGCACCGTTGATATTCCCGCCGCCCAATTCATCAACATGGCCGGCGACTTCGCCAACATCGACGCCGCCTGGGATTTCGCCTCAGCGGGCGGCATCCCGATCACCGGCATCACCAGCGGCGGCGTCGTCAACAAAATCAGAATGCAACACGTCTGGGTCGAAGCGGCCGTGCCGTATTACCCCTCGCGCGGCGCCAAACCCGCGTCGAGGCACATGGCCGACATTTCGTCGATTAAACCGGCGCGTGTTGACAATAGCTACACATTGCGCCATAATACGTGTATCTATTGTGTATTCTCAAACAGGAGATACCCATGCGTGAAGCCGCCATCAATCTACGAGCGTTACCTGAACAGCGTGATCTGATCGACCACGCTGCCCGTCTGCTTGGCAAAAACCGCTCGGATTTCATGCTTGAAACAGCCTGTGATCGTGCTCAGGCTGTGGTTTTGGATCAGGTTTTTTTCAACCTTGACGCCGGAAAGTTCAAGCAATTCACCGCCCTACTCGACGCCCCACCCGTCACCAACCCCGGTCTTGAACGCCTTATGGCCGTCAAAGCGCCTTGGAGAAACGGCGCGGCATGAGCTTGCAACTCAGTTCGCCGCAGTCGCTGGCGACAATCCATCAATTGGATGGCTTTGCTTGCGGTGAGGTAACTCTCGATGAATGGCTCAAACGCCGCGCTCTGGTTAACCAGTTGAGCGGAGCCAGCCGTACTTTTGTTGTGACTGATTTGGATCAACACGTATTGGGCTACTACGCGATAGCGGCAGGCGCGGTCTCACATCAGACAGTCACCCGTGCCGTGCGCCGCAACATGCCGGATCCGATTCCGGTGATGGTGCTCGCCCGACTGGCTGTCGATCGCCGTGCCCAAGGCATCAAATTGGGTGGGGCGCTACTACAGGACGCGGTCAATCGGGTCGTGGCGGTTTCACAAAGCGTCGGAGTTCGGGCACTACTCGTACACGCGCTGCACGACCGCGCCAAGGAGTTTTATGAGCACTATGGGTTCCAAGCGTCGCCTCTACACCCGTTAACCTTGATGCTGCGGCTGAATCATCAACGTTAACCGACGATTGTATTACTTGGCCTGAATCTTCTTACCCTTCCCCGCTTCCTGTTCGGCAATGGCCTTGCGCGTGGTGGCATTGGGCGCCTTTACTTCAAAAGGCAAGCGGCAAACCACCAGCCGTAGCCGAGCGCCGCCCCAACAACGACAATCACACAGCGATGATCGCAAAAACCATGCAGAGGGTTTAAGCGATGATGGGGAGGATCATTTCGATCTCTGTTTAACGCACCCTCTTGCCGACGTATTCTTCTTCGATGTTGTCGCGGAAGAAGCTCCACGGCGACGAAGCGCCGATGAAGCGTCGCCACACTTCCGGCGAGACGCGCTCAAAAACAAAGGTACCGGAAGTCAGTTCAACGGTGAGGCGACGCTCTTTTTCATCGTATCCGGCGGCTCGCAGCGAACCGCCGGAGAGTTTTTTCATGTCGGCCATGATGGCTAATGGCTGCGTGATTCAGGAGCGGCGGGGCGTCAACGCTTTCCACGCCAGCGTTACACTCAACGCCGCCAACACGGTTTTGACGATTTCCGGCGCCCAGAACGGATGCAGCCCGATCCAGTAAGCGCGTTCGATGCCGACGGTCATGGCAAGCCACAACAGCCCGAAGGTGTAGAGCAGCGCGTTGCCGATGGTCATCAGCAGCAAACCGCTTCTCAGTGTGCGACCCAAGCCGCGCTCGGTGAAATGGCCGATGAACACTGCCGCCGGCAGAAAGCCGATGAGGTAGCCGAAGGTCGGGCTGGCCAGATAAGCAAGGCTGCCGCCGGCGGTGAAGACTGGCAGTCCCGCCAGTCCTTCCACCAGATAGAGCATGACCGAAGCGCCGGCCAGCCGAGCGCCGAGCAGCGCGCCCAACAGCAGAACGACGTAGGTCTGCATGGTGAACGGCACCGGCCCAAACGGAAACTGCATTTTGGCGGAAACGGCCAGCGCCAGCGAACCGAGAATGGTCAACGCGACAGCCCGCAGCGGATGCGAACGCGCGCCGGAAAGCGCCGATGAGGAAAAGGCAGCGGGAAAGGCGGCATGCAGCAGGGTGGTCGGGAAAGCGGCGGTCATGTGAAATCTCCGATTGGATAGTAAAAATCAAGTCGTAAAAATCGAGTCGTAAAAAGCAGATAGTAAAAATCAAATAAAGGAGAGGCTCAAATGGCTTGATTTTCTCTCAAGCCCTTGCGATCTTCTTTGCGCTTATCGCCGTCTTCGGGTTTGTAGGGTTTGCACGTCAGCTTGGAGGTATTGCCGACCGGGCCGAAGGTGACGTCGGTGCCTTTGCCGAGCAATTCATAATCGCCGTTGGTGTAGAGCACGCCGCGCGAGGAAGGCATCTTGTAAAGGTAGATGCGAACGCCGTCGGGCATCAGCAGCCGTACTTCGTCGCGAGCGCGATCAAAACGCACCAGCAGGCGTTCGTCCTGATAGGTGCAATCGACGGTGTTCTTGATCGCTTCCTCTTCATCGCGTTTTTGCTGGTAATAAGCGTCGCAGCCGGACAGGACGAGCGCAGTGACCACGCACAGGATCGGCGAAACGCGGATCACGGGTTTAACGAAAGAAAGTTTCATGGCGAAATCCCTCAAACGGCACAGAGGGTATAAGCATAACATAAGCCAGTCATTCCGTTCGCTCTAAGCTTGTCGAAGGGCGAAAGACGCTTTTTTGCGGGAATGAATCGGCGCATCCCTAAAAGCAGATAAGAGGCAAATTCAGCGAAAAAGTTCAGCGCTTCTTCAGGGTGTAACCGCCCGCCGCGTCTTCGATGTCCCAACCCGCCGCTTTCAAGGCATCGCGCAGGCGGTCGGACTCCGTCCAGTTTTTCGCCTGTCGCGCCGCGAGACGGGCATCGGCCAGCGCGCGGATGTCGTCGGGAACGGTGACGGTCGCCGGACGCCATGTTGCCAACTGCAAACCGAGGGCGTTGTCGAAACGCGCCAGCGTCGCCCGCTTGATCGCCGGATCGAGCGTACCGCGCAAGGTTTCCCAGACAATCGCCAGCGCGCGCGGTAAATTGAGATCATCGTTCAACTCGGCTGTGTAGCGTTCGACAAGCGCCGCATCAGGTGTGGCATCGGCAGATTCGGACAGCGTGTGAAAACCCTGACGCAAACGTTCGAGCGCTGTTTGCGCCGCGTCGAGCGCGTCCCAAGTGAACGTCAACTGCTTGCGGTAATGCGCGGTGAGGCACAGATAACGGTAAGCCAGCGGGTCGTAGCCGCGGTCGATCAGCGATTGAATCCGCAAAAACTCCCCGGTGGATTTGGCCATCTTGGCATCGTTGAGCAGCAAGAAATAACCGTGCATCCAGAAATGCGCAAGGCGGGTGCCGACGCGCGCTTCGGTTTGCGCGATTTCGTTGGTGTGATGAATCGAGAGATGGTCTTCGCCGCCGCAATGAATGTCGAAATAGTCACCGAGATAACGCTGCGCCATCGCCGAACATTCGATGTGCCAGCCGGGAAAGCCGACGCCCCACGGGCTGTCCCACTCCATCTGCCGCTGTTCATCGGGCGGCGAAAATTTCCACAGCGCAAAATCAGTGATGTGGCGCTTTTCGCCCAACTCGACGCGCTTGCCGGCTTCCAGTCCCTCGCGGTTCAAGCGCGCCAGATAACCGTAACTCTCTTGCTTGCTCGTGTCGAAATAAATGCCGTCGGAAGTACGATAGGTAAAACCTTTCTTCTCCAGATCGACGATGAACTCGATTTGCTCTTGGATGTGATCGGTGGCGCGGCACAGCACCGTCGGCATCTCGATGCCGAGCTTGTTCAAGTCGTCGAGAAAAGCATCGGTGTAAAGCTGCGCGATTTCCCAAGCCGTTTTGCCGGTGCGACGCGAACCTTTCTCCATCTTGTCCTCGCCGCTGTCGGCATCCGAAGTCAAATGCCCGACATCGGTGATGTTCATCACGTGCCGCACGCGATAACCGTTCCAGCGCAACACGCGCTTCAACGTGTCCTCGAACAAAAACGTCCGGTAATTGCCGATGTGCTGATAGTCGTAAACCGTCGGGCCGCAAGTGTAAAGCCCGACCTCGCCGTCGGGATGTAGCGGTTGAAACGGGCGCAACAAACGCGTGTAGTTGTCGTAGAGAACGAGCGGAGCCATGTTTGCAAAGCACAAAAGCGCAGAAGGGAAAAGTCATATTATAGCGGGAGGCTTGGCGCGGTTTGTTGGTTTGTGGTTCAGGCTATTGGTGTCCGCAAACTTTTTCCGGTCTTGTGTTATGTTAGCGTCTTCGGGGACACTTCTGGCGCTCGCATCGGAGAGAAGTCATGTTCAAGTTTTTGCGGAGCAAAAGCCAACCTCAATCAGAGCATCCATCTCCTGCCGTTCAGGTGGCGCCGGACGAGATCGCCATTGAAGGAATGGCGCCTTTAGCGTTTACTAAACTTCTGGAATGGGATCACGGTTTTCCGATTCCGGACTGGCCTGCTATTTATTCCTGGGAGGATACAGCCGCCGACGAGCCGATGAGAAACGAGGCTTGCGCGGCCTGTGAACGCGCCTGGCTTTTGCATTTTGGTGTTGCTCTCGGCGCCGACTATCGCTTGTCGGAATCTGAGCGAGTCTTGGTTCTTTCGTCGGCGGAACCCAAGGTTGCGCAGGCGACACTCGCTTATATGGAGCGGGTGCTCGAACGTATTTGCGGCATGCTGAAAGGTCTTGCAGAAGTTTTGGCGTATGGAAAGGAAATTCTGATCTTGTTCGACGAACAAGACGACTACTACCGATATGTGTTTCACTACTATCCGGAAGAAGGGGAGTTTGCCCACAGCAGCGGGGTGTTCATCAATAAGGCATGCGGTCACTTTGTCACAACGAAAAGCGATTTATCGCTCATCGAGCCGACCATCGTACATGAAATGACGCATGCTTGTCTTTCTTATTTGCCTCTGCCGACTTGGCTCAACGAAGGCTTGGCCGTCAATGTCGAGCAGGCGTTAACGAAGTCAAGAGTGACCCGTCGGGATCTGGATGATATGCAGGAAACGCGACAAAAACATTTGTCGTTTTGGGGTGAGAGTGAAATTCAGGAATTCTGGTCGGGAGCATCCTTCTATCGTGCGGGGGACATCAATTCACTCTCTTATGATCTTGCTCGCATTCTCGTTGAGTATCTCGCACGGGATTGGGAGCGGTTTCGGCAGTTCGCCTTGACGGCTCATTGGAATGACGGCGGCGCGTCCGCCGCCCGCGAATTCCTCGGTGTCAGCCTTGGCGCATTGGTGGCTTCGTTGCTTGAGAAAGAAGATGACGCCGAGTTGTTTGAGCCGCACGTCATTGGCAAGACGCCGGAGGGGAGTCAGCCTGCCTGATGCCAAAGCAATGCCTTAGACATGATCTGAAAGCAAGCGAGGCGCCCCACCAAATGCTTTTAGAATGTCGTCTTTTTAAAAATATCCCATCAAAACATCAGCTTGCCTTTGTCTTGCCGATTAAAAAAACAAGGTATTACAGACGGACTGAGCAAGTTATAATAATAGTTTTTGCGGCGGGTGGGTTTCGGGTGGGTTTCGTTTCCATCTCCGTTTCGAGCAGAAAGCGAGGTCAGCATGGTTGCCAAAACAGCAGCGGTCACCAAAAAGGTCCGTGAATTGACCGAGGAGCGTATTCTCAAGGCTCCCGAAAAAGAGTACATGAATGAAGAGCAGTTGGCTTTTTTCAAGCAGCGTTTGCTGGACTTGAAGGCGCAGTTATTGCAAAACGCCGATGACACCGGCGAGCGCTTGCGCGAGACTGAAGTGACGACCGACCCCTCGGATCGGGCGACGCTCGAGGAGGAATACACGCTGGAGTTGCGCACGCGCGACCGCGAGCACAAGCTGTTGAAGAAGGTGGATAAATCATTGCGCTTGATCGAGAGCGGCAGTTACGGGTATTGCGAGGAGACCGGCGAACCGATCGGGATTCCGCGTTTGCTGGCGCGACCGACGGCAACGCTGTCGCTGGAGGCACAAGAGCGTTGGGAGCGCGTTCAGAAGTTGTATGGTGATTGAGATTCCGGAAGTCGCATCATGAAGCAAGTTGGGTTTTGGTTGATGGTGGTGATGGGGGCGTGGTTGCTGGGAGGCTGCGTGACGCTTTTCGGCGGCAAGGATCGGGCGATTGCCGTCATCGCGCCGACTCAGGGCTATCAGGTGAAGGGCACGGTCTGGCTCGAGCAACGCGGCGAGCGGGTGATGGTGATTGCCGATTTGCAGGGGTTGCTGCCCGACAGCGAGCACGGGTTCCATGTTCACGAGCGCGGCGATTGCTCGTCGTCCGATGCGTTGAGTGCGGGTAATCACTTCAAGCTTGGCGTTCAGCCGCACGGTCATTTCAAGGCGTCGTCGCATCATGCCGGCGATTTTCCCAATCTCAAGGCGGACAGTCGGGGCGTTGCCAAGGTGTCGTTTGAGGTGGACGGCGTCAGCGTCTGGCCGGGGCCGCGCAGCATCGTGGGTCGATCGCTGGTGGTGACGCTTGACCCCGACGATTACCGAACACAGCCGGACGGCAACAGCGGCGCGCGGATCGGTTGCGGCGTCATCGGTTTGCAATAAGCGCGGCGCGAAAGTTGTCATGATCTGGCCGTCGGGGGGGGGGGAAGGCAGCTAAGGCGGCTGGAGAAAAAGGCGGCGCCGTAAAGTAGTGCTAAAATTAACTATTCAACCATTTGTTTTTTGCAGGAGCTTCTTATGTTTACGTTACCTCCCCTTCCTTTTGCCGAAAACGCGCTGGACCCGGTCATCAGCGCTAACACACTGAGTTTTCATTACGGCAAGCATCACAAGACTTACGTTGACAATCTGAACGGGTTGGTCAAAGGCACGGAATTTGAAAGCGCCGAGTTGAAGTCGCTGGTGGAACGGGTGGCCGGAAAGTCTGAGCATGTGGCGATTTTCAATAACGCGGCGCAAGTTTGGAACCACACGTTTTACTGGAACGGGCTGAATCCGAAAGGCGCTCGCAGGCCGATTGGAACATTGGCCGCGATGATCGACGAGAGTTTCGGCAGCTTCGAAGCGCTGAAAGCGCGGCTGGCGGAAACGACCATCGGACAATTCGGTTCGGGCTGGGGCTGGCTGGTGAAGAACGCCGACAGTAAACTGGAAGTCGTCAAAACCGGCAACGCCGAGGTGCCGTTCACGCGCGGGCTGACGCCGTTGCTGACGATCGACGTTTGGGAGCATGCGTATTATCTGGATTACCAGAATCGTCGCGCCGATTACGTTCGAGCGGTGATCGAGCAGTTGCTCGACTGGAATGTTGCCGCTTCGCATCTGGGCTGACAGCAAAAAACTTTTTCCCTGATTCTTGAAAGGGATCACGCTACACGAAAAACAACGCGGTAAAAGAGAATGGAGTAACAGGAGGTGGAAGTCCGTCAAACATTAACTGCCGTTGAGCAGTTGCCGCGTATCAATCCCCGGTCTCACTCGACCGGGTGGGCGATGTCGTCTGCGTCGGGACTGAACGCGGTGCTCGAAACCGCCGCGTTGATGCACGCCAGCGGTCAACTGGATGCTGCTCGCACGGTGCTCGAAGAAGCCATTGCCACCGAGCCGGAAACCGCCGGGATGCCGCTGGTGTGGTTGGCGTTGCTTGATTTGTACCAGCAATCCGGCAATCAGGTGGCGTTTGAGCGCTACGGGATGGAATACGCCGTGCGCTTCGAGCAATCGCCGCCGGTATGGGTGCCGCGTGTTTCGCTGGGCGTGGGCGCGCGTTCGCCGGGAGCGGAGCATTCGCCCAAGGTGGAAGTCACGAGCGCGCGCATTCAACTCGAAGGCAAGATTACCGCCGCCGTGAAAACGCTGACGGTGCCGTTGTTGCACATTCTCGACGCGCCGGAAAAAGAAGCGTATCAAGTGGATTTGAGCCGCGCCCAGTTGATCGACGAAGAAGGGGCGCGACACTTGGCGCAAGTGCTGGCGAAAGTACGTCGTTTGCAACTGAACATTGTGCTGGAGCCGTGGCCGAAAGCGCTGCTCGACGAAACGAAAGCGCGCGCGGTCGAAGCGCCCGACCGAGAGGGCGAGGGCTATTGGCAGTTGTGGCTGGAACTGTTGCAATGGCAAAAAGACGAAACCTTGTTTGAGGCGTGCGCGCTGGATTTCGCGTTGCGCTTTGAACTCTCGCCGCCGGCGTGGGAACCGGCGCGAGGAAGGACGTTGCAGCAACCGGTAACGACGAAACCGGCCAAAGTGGAACTCGTTGCGGTGCCGGAAGAAGCGCCTTTACCGCCGAACATGATCGTCTGGCGCGGCGTGTTGCAAGGCGCGCATGCGCCGCAACTGGCGGCGCTCAAGGAGCGGCTGCCGTTGTACGATGAATTGGTGATCGACATGCACGATGTTTCCCGTGTTGATTTCTCATACGGCGGCGCGCTGGCCAATCTGGTGGTGCGCGCCGAAACCGCCCGCAAGCGGGTGGTTTTCATTCGTACTTCGCCGATGGTGCTGACGCTGTTGTTGCTGGTCGGCATCCCACCGCGCGTGTTCAGCCGCCGCAAAAAATAAAACAGCGTTTTCGGTAAGGAAACCGGAAACGCTTTCCTGGAGACGGGCAATGGAACCTTTTCATGGAACGACAATTCTCTCCGTGGCGCACGGAGGCAAAGTTGCCTTGGGCGGCGATGGGCAAGTGACGCTGGGATCCATCGTCGTCAAAGCAACGGCGCGCAAAGTGCGACGGCTGTATCAAAACAAAGTGTTGGCCGGTTTCGCCGGCGCCACCGCCGATGCGTTTACGTTGTTTGAACGATTCGAGGCCAAGCTCGACAAACATCAGGGGCAGCTGACGCGCGCCGCCGTTGAGTTGGCCAAAGACTGGCGCTCGGATCGCGTGTTGCGGCGGCTGGAAGCCATGTTGGCGGTGGCCGACGTGACGGCTTCGTTGATCATCACTGGCAACGGCGACGTGCTGGAGCCGGAAGGGCGCATCGTTGCCATTGGTTCGGGCGGCGCTTACGCGCAAGCGGCGGCGCGAGCCTTGTGTGAGCACACCGATTTGAGCGCCGACGCGATCGTCAAAAAAGCACTGACGATTGCCGGCGATCTTTGCATCTATACCAACCAGAATCATGTGATTGAAGTGCTGGATGCGCCGGAGGCGCGCGGGGGCATTGCGACATGAGCGAGATGGCGGCAGAGCGGAACGCCAAAGGTTCGCCACAGCTTTCGGTGGTGGTGCCGATGTACAACGAAGCTACGGGTGTTCTGGCGTTGTACGAGAGGTTGCATGCCGTTCTGGAGGCGACAGGCGAGCGTTGGGAGATGATTTGCGTCAACGACGGTAGCCGCGATGAGACATTGGAAGTGTTGACAGCATTACATCAGCGCGATACGCGGGTACGGGTGATCGACCTTGCTCGTAATTTCGGCAAGGAAGTTGCCTTGTCTGCCGGGCTCGATCATGCATCGGGTGATGCGGTGATTCCTATTGATGCTGATCTTCAGGATCCGCCGGAGCTGATTCCTGAATTGTTGCGTTGCTGGAGAGAGGGCGCTGAAGTTGTCAACGCCACACGGCGTTCTCGTGATGGCGAGAGCTGGTTCAAAAAAACGACAGCCAATGTGTTCTACCACATTCTTGAGAAAATGACCCGGATACCGATCCCTCGTAACACCGGTGATTTTCGGCTCATTTCCCGTCCGGCGTTGCAGGCTTTGCAGCGGATGCCGGAACGCTCGCGTTTCATGAAAGGCATGTTCCCCTGGGTTGGCTTTCGTCAGGCGACCGTGTTGTTTGATCGGGAGCCGCGCCATAGCGGCACGACGAAATGGAATTACTGGCGGCTATGGAATCTGGCGCTGGAGGGCATCACTTCATTCAGTTCGGTACCGTTGCGCGTTTGGAGCTATCTCGGGCTTGGCGTTGCGTTTTTCGCGTTTCTGTACATGATGTTCCTGATGGTGCGAACGTTGATTTTCGGTATTGATGTACCGGGGTACGCGTCGTTGATGGTTGTGGTGCTTTTCATCGGCGGTATCCAGTTGATCGGACTGGGCGTTTTGGGCGAGTATCTGGCGAGAATTTTTGAAGAGGTCAAGGCGCGCCCTTTGTACGTGGTGCGCGAGCGGTTGGGTTTCTCGCAAGAGGCGATGGATTACGCGAAGACATTGCCGGGGCGCTAGCCAGGGTTATGTTTTTAACGTGTGCATGAGAGAAATACGCTGGTTACTGAAGTTTTTCCCAACGCTACTGGTAGCGTTGATTGCTTGTACGGGGGTGGTTTGGGTTTTTTACCCCGGCTTTATGTCTTTCGACTCCTCTCTCGGTTTGTGGCTGGCGCGACACGGTGAAGGTTTCGGCATGACGCCGCAAATCGTGACGCTTGTCTGGCGGTTGTTGTTACCTCTCGACCCTTCCAGCGGCGCACCGCTCTTCGTGCTTGATAACGTTTTTTTCTGGTCGGCGCTTTGCATCTTTTCGTTTGTGCTTTTTCAGGCTTGGTACGCCCGCCTTCTTTTTCTGATATTTTGTGGCTTGTTATCGCCGTGCGTGCTGATTCTTGCGCATGTGTGGAGCGATGCGATGCTGGTCGGCGCTTTGTCGCTGGCATGTGCGTTGATATTTTTGTCGACAATAGGACACGGAAAATGGTGGGCGATTCTGGCTTTGCCTTTTCTGATATTCGCAGGGCTGGTACGTTTCAACGCGTTTTCGGCACTTTTGCCGCTCCTCTGCTATTGGTGGTATGTGATGTTGGCGGGAACCTCCTTGAGACCCCAACGCTTGTTGGTATATGGCGTGGTCTTGTTGGTAGCCACGGCAGTTTCTTTGGCAGGTATTTTTGTCTCCAATAAAATGTTGGAAAAACGCTTTGTGACGATTCCAATGTCGGCGTGGACGGTGGTGGCATTATGGGACTTGGCGGCGGTCTCGCTGGCGACAGGCGAGATGCAAATTCCTTCGTTTGCAATACTGCCAACGACGACTCAGAAAGAATTGCGGGAGCATTTTCGGGAGGACAGTAATACAACCATCTACGCAGTCGTTTATGATAATGGTAACCCTGTGCCATACACACCGACACAGTTAAAAGAGATTAACAAAGCATGGTTGACGGCGATCATCAAGCACCCCGAAGCGTACGTTGAGCACCGTTGGCGGTTGACGCGCTACCTTTTCGGGCGCTATGACCGCGAAGAAAGCCTTGCTCTTTCTGCGGGCATTTACCCTTACGGCGACAATCCGCCAGTGATGTTGCCGGGAAACGCGTTTCGTGACAAAACGGTCGATTTTTATCAGAAAGCGCTCAAAACATGGTGGTCGGCTCCTATTGTTTACGTGGTCGTTTCGCTGGTATTATTGTTGCTGTTTTTGCGGCAACGTCATGGTGTACATGGCAGGTACGCGATCGCGTTGACGCTTTCCGGTCTTTTGTATGTGGCGCCGTTATGCGTAGTCGCGCCAAGCGCTGAGTTACGTTATTTTTCATGGCTGTTTTTCACAGCACCTGTAAGTGTTGCGTTGCTCCTCTCAACCATGAATCATGCCACCCTTCAGAGGCATAGGTTGGGTGACCGGAATCTGGTATAAACTGTCGAGCCAGCAGGGACGCTTACGAATAACTTTTGGAGAAGTGATGCAAAAGATGAAAAGCAGGTTGAAGTTTTGTGCGCTGGCGCTGCTGGCGTGGACAATGGTGGCAAGTGCGCAATCGTCGGCGCCGGTCGAGAAGATCACCGGTGAAGCGGCGGAGGTCAAGGCGACGCTGCAAAAGAAATTCCCCGATGCGCCGCCGATTCGGCACGTCGAGAAAACGTCGTATCTTGGCGGGTTGTACGAAGTGCTTCTCGGCGATCAAATGATTTACACCGATAAAGAGGTCACGTACATTCTGGCGGGAGCGTTGTACGACGCTCGCAACATGCCGGGCACCATGTTGAATCTGACCGATCAGCGGATGCGCGAGTTGAATCGCGTCGATGTGTCGACGATTCCGCTTTCGTATTCGTTCAAGCGCGTCAAAGGAAAAGGCGAACGGGTGATCTATGTCTTTTCGGATATCGACTGCCCGTTTTGCGATCGGCTCGAGCAAACTTTGCGCGGAATCGACAACGTGACCATTTACACGTTCCTGTTCCCGCTGGATACCTTGCATCCTGACTCAAACCGCAAGTCGAAAACGATTTGGTGCGCGCAGGATCGGGCGAAAGCGTGGGAGACGTATTACACCACCAAGAAATTACCGGACAACAAGGGTGATTGTGAAACGCCGATTGTCAAGGTTCAACAACTGGCGGTAGGGTACGGCATTCACGGCACGCCTGGCATCATTCTCGCCGACGGGACGGTTTTGTCGGGAGCGTTGCCGAAAGAATCGCTGGAATCTGAAATGAATCGCGCCGAGGTGGCGGCGATAGCATCAAGCGCCGCCGAGAACAAGGCAGACAGCAAGGGAACTGGCAAGTAAAAAAACGGAAAAGCAAAAAAGGCGAAAGCGTGATTCACGCTTTCGCCTTTTTATTGTTGGTCGTTTGAACGATTACAGCGGCGGCCAATCCGGCGACGGCGTTGCCGGTTCTACGGCGCGATCCGGGAATGGGCTGCCAAGGATCGGGGCCAACTCCATGTTGCCGTGAGCCGGCCAGCGCGCGGTATTTGCCGGTTCGGCGCCCAGCCACCACAAATCCTGACGGTAACTGCTGCGCGGGTCGCCGGCAGCAAACGATGCGCAACCGCTCAACAGGGATAAAACAGCGACTGCCAACAACACCAGAAGGCTTCGACGGGAAAAAAGGAAACGGGTCATGGCTCAAACCTCGAATGTGTCATAGTAAAAATCGTGGTCAAAATCGTGATCAAATCCTGTCGTGTTTTGGCGAGGCTTTCAAGCTTCCGCACGCTCGCGACGGGTTTGCATATCAGCTTACCATTGTCACGGGCATTTGCGTAGCATTTGTCCGAATTTTGCCACCTTGAAGCGCGGTTTGTGCCGTTTTTGGCTGGGAAAATCGAAACCACTCTCCGCTTGGGTAATTCGTGAGCCCCAGAAAATCGTCGTTTCAGAGGGAAAGCCGGAGAAAAAGCATACAGCGTGGTTTTTTTGCGACACTCTCTTGAAAAATCACTTTCACTTCGCCTTTTAACGGTCTATTTCTAAAAGAAAAATGGGTTTTTAGCAAGGGTAAGCGAAATTTTAATAAAGATTTGCAATCTGTTGACGGCCATAGAGGCTGGCCGTATAGTGGCGGAAGGTGTGAAAAAGTGGGGATTTGTGGTAAGAGAAAATGACGTTTGCAATAATCGGCCTTTCTCCCTCACTGCCATCCTGCCGCGCCGCGAAGGCTGTACAGGATGGTGTTTCAATGGCAAGTATTTGTTTTTATGTGATTTTTCCGGTAAACGTGCGCGATGGATGCTTCTCAAACGCCTCTGCCCAAAGTCCCCGCCCCCGTTTTTCGCGGCGTGACGCAGTTGTCGCTCGATTCCAAAGGGCGGCTGGGCGTTCCTGCCCGTTATCGAGACGCGCTGTATCTGCATGGCGAAGGTCGGTTGGTGATGACGGCCGACCCCAGTCGCTGTTTGTTGATTTACCCGCAGCCGGTGTGGGAGCCGATTCAGGAAAAGTTGATGGCGCTGTCGTCGTTCGACGAGCGCATTCGTGCGTTGCAGCGACTGCTGGTCGGTTATGCCGACGATGTGGCGCTCGACGGCGCCGGGCGGGCGCTGGTATCGCCGTCGTTGCGGCAATACGCGCAACTCGATCATCGGGTGGTTCTCGTCGGGCAGGGCGGACATTTCGAATTGTGGGATGAAGGGTTGTGGCAAGCGCAAATGGCGCAGGCGATTCGTTTGACGCACGAAGACCTGCCGCCGGTTCTCGATCATTTTTCGCTGTAAAGCACGCTTCGATGAGTCTGTCTCATGCGCCGGTATTGTTGAACGAAGTGCTGGCGGCGTTACGGATACGCCGCGACGGTGTTTATGTTGACGGAACTTTCGGACGCGGCGGTCACAGCCGCGCGATTCTGGCGCAGTTGGGCGAGACGGGGCGAGTGATCGCGCTCGACCGCGATCCCGAAGCCGAAGCTGCCGCAGCGATGTTGAGGCGGGAAGACGCGCGTTTTTCGTTTCAGCGCGCCTGGTTTTCCGAAATGCCGGACGTGCTGGCCGAACAGGCGATTCATGAAGTCGATGGCGTGTTGCTCGATCTGGGCGTGTCGTCGCCGCAGATCGACGATGCCGAACGCGGATTTTCTTTTCGTCACGATGGGCCGCTCGACATGCGGATGGATCCGACGCGCGGCGAATCGGCAGCGGCGTTTCTGGCGCGGGCAAGCCAACAACAAATCACGGAGGTTCTAAAAAATTATGGTGAAGAACGGTTTGCTGCATCGATTGCAAGGGCGATTGTCGAGACTCGGCAAGAACGGCCTGTCGAGCGTACCGCTCAATTGGCCGCGCTCGTCGCACAAAGCCTCGGCGCGCGGGTACGCGGTGACTGGCTGCAGGACCCGGCCACGCGCACATTCCAGGGTTTGCGTATCCAGGTAAATGAGGAGCTGAAAGAAATCATGCGCTTGCTGCCACGATTGATTGCGTCACTGAAAATCGGCGCGCGGCTGGCGGTGATCAGTTTTCATTCGTTGGAAGATCGGCTGGTGAAACGTTTCATGCGCAGCGCGGCGCAACCGTTCGGCGGTGATGAAACGCTGCTGCGTTTGCCGTTGGCGCAGACGGCGTTGCCGGAACCGCCGTTACGGTTGATCGGTCGCGCGATCAAGTCAACTGACGATGAAGTGCGCGCCAATCCGCGTGCGCGCAGCGCCGTGTTGCGGGTCGCCGAGCGCACGGCGGCGGCGTGGAAGGAAAATGAGGTGGCGCGCTTGTACGCGGCGGCATTCGGCAACGCGGAGGTGGCGTGATGGCGCGCGCCGGTATTTTGTTGCTGCTGTTGATCGTTTGCGGATTGTCGCTGGTCACGTCGCGTTATCAGGCGCGCAAGTTGTTTGTCGAACTGGAACGCAGTCGCCAACAAACGCAGACGTATGAAGTCGAATACGGCAGACTGCAACTCGAATCGTCCACTTGGAGCGTGCCGGCGCGTATCGACCGTCTGGCGCGCGGTTCACTGGCGATGCAGTTGCCCGAGCCGGGTCGCATTCAAGTGATCGAAGTGCCGCCGACGCAAATTTTCTTGCGGGAGCGCGGAAAAGAGGTTACATCGCAGACGGCGTCGCAAGCAACGCTGCAAGGAGCGACGCCATGAACTTCGATGCGGGTTTGTTGTCGTCGCGGCGCAAGCAAACGCCGAAGCTGGATTTGTCGCCGGTGCGGGCGTTGGTTGTTTTCAGCTTACTCGGCGCACTGTTTCTCGTGCTGATCGGCAAAGCGTTGTACTTGCAATGGGTGCGCGGCGATTTTCTGCAAACGCAAGGCGCGGCGCGTTATGTGCGCGACGTTGAAATTCCGGCGCACCGCGGCAAGATCACCGATCGCTTCGGCGAGCCGCTGGCGATTTCGACGCCGGTGAAATCCTTGTGGACATTCACCGAAAAATGGAATCCCACCGACGAGCAGATGAAGGCTTTGGCGAAAGTGCTAGACACGAATCAGCGTGCCTTGAAAAAGAAAATCGACGCGGCGGGCGATTTCGTTTATCTGGCCAAGGGTGTACCGCCGGAAGCCGCCGAACATGCGCTGGCGCTCAAGATTCCCGGTCTCTACGATGAGAGTGTGTATCGGCGCTATTACCCTGCCGGAGAATTGACCAGCCAGATTCTGGGTTTCACCGATAGCGGTGACGTCGGTCAGGAAGGTTTGGAACTGGCGCGTCAGGATTGGTTGGGCGGCAAGCCGGGCAGCCGCCGCGTGATCATCAACCGCAAGGGCGAAGCGGTGGAGGACGTGGCGCGAGTGCAGACGCCGCAGGAAGGGCGCGATCTGGCGTTGTCGCTCGATCTTCGCTTGCAATATCTGGCGCAAACGGAATTGCAAATCGCCGTGATCGAAAACAAGGCCAAGGCCGGCAGCCTGGTGATTCTCGACGCGCAAACCGGCGAAGTGTTGGCGTTGGCCAACTGGCCGACGTACAACCCGAATCGGCGTGATGAATTCGTTCCGGCCAAAATGCGTAACCGTGCGTTGATCGATGTCTTCGAGCCGGGATCGACTTTCAAGCCATTCACGATTGCGATAGCGCTGGACTCCGGTCGCGTGAAGCCGACGACGGTGATGGATACGTCAGGTGGCCAATGGACAATCGGCAAAAACACCATTCACGACGATCACGTCAGCGGCAATCTGACCGTCGAGCAAGTGTTGCAACGCTCGTCGAACATCGGCACGGCAAAAATTGCGTTGATGATGTCGCCCGAAAAAATGTGGCAGGGTTTGTCCAGCGCCGGATTCGGCATGCCGGTGAACGCCGGTTTCCCCGGCGAGAGCGCCGGTCGTTTGCGTCCGGCCAAAAGCTGGTTGCCCATTGAACAAGCGACGATTTCTTACGGACAAGGCGTGTCGGTGAATCTGTTGCAACTGGCGCGCGGCTACACGATTTTCACCGGCAACGGTGAGTTGAAACCGGCGTCGCTGTATCGTCTTTCCGGCGATGTGGTCAGCAAGCCGGTGGTTTCAGCGGCGACGGCGATGGAGATGCGGCGAATGCTGGAGATGGCGGCTTTGCCGGGCGGCACCGGCGCGCGTGCGCAAGTGACGGATTATCGCGTCGCCGGTAAAACGGGGACGGCGCGCAAACCGGAGAAGGGCGGCTACGCCAACAAAAAATACGTCAGCTCGTTCGTCGGCTTCGCGCCGGTGTCGTCGCCGCGCTTGATCGTGGCGGTGATGATCGACGAACCGTCCGCCGGAAAATATTACGGCGCCCAAGTGGCGGCGCCGATATTTTCCAGCGTCGTCGGCAAAGCACTGCGGATGTTGGGCGTGCCGCCGGACCGTCCCGCTGCACCGATCGTGTTGCCGTCCGACGGCGAAGACATCGAGGAGGAAACCTGATGTTGCGCACGTTGCTTCCTTCGGGCTTTTCACTTCACGCGCTGGCCGCGTGGCTCGCACAGTTGCCGACGCCACCTAAAGGCATCACGGTGGACAGCCGACAAGTGACGCCGGGGATGTTGTTCGCGGCGTTGCCGGGTGCGCAGCAGGATGGCCGCCGCTTTATCGCTGACGCCATCGCGCGCGGCGCGGTCGGCATTCTTCTGGAAGCTGGCGACGTTGATATTGATAACAACAAAGCAGAAAACAAAACAACAAACATGACCGTGCCGCAATGGGGCATCAGCGGTCTGTCGCCTTGCTTGGGCATCATCGCCGATACAGTTTACGGGCAACCGTCGCAACACTTGACCTTGATCGGCGTGACCGGCACCAACGGCAAAACTTCATGCGCGCACTGGATCGCGCAAGCGTTGCACGCGCATGGAACGCGCACCGGCGTGATCGGAACGCTGGGCAACGGTTTGGCGGGAGACGGCGCGTGGTCATCGTCGCTCAATACGACGCCGGATGCGGCGAGCTTGCAAAACACGCTGGCGCAATTCCGGCAACAAGGCGCTCAAGCGGTAGCGATGGAAGTGTCGTCGATCGGGATCGATCAGGGGCGCGTCAACGGCTGCCGTTTCGACACTGCGCTCTTCACCAATTTGACTCGTGATCATCTCGATTATCACGGCACGTTTGAAGCTTACGCGGCGGCGAAGACACGGCTTTTCACTTGGCCGCAACTTCGGCACGCGATTATCAACATCGACGATCCGATGAGCGGCGCGATGATCACGGCGGCACGTTTGCGAAAGGCGAAAGTATGGCGGTACAGCGGCAGCGGCCAGGCCGATGCCGAGATGGCCGTCACCGCGGTTCGTGCCGACGCGCATGAAATGCGCTTCACGGTTCGCACGTCGCAAGGCAGTGGCGAAGTGCGCAGTGCTTTGCTCGGCGAATTCAATCGCGCCAACTTGTTGGGCGTGCTGGGCGTGCTGCTGACGCAGGAGGTGCCGTTGTCGCAAGCGCTGCCTTTGCTTGCTGCGTTGACGCCGCCACCGGGCCGCTTGCAACGGTTAGGTAATAAAGAACAGCCGATCGTGGTGATTGATTACGCGCACACGCCGGATGCGCTTGATCGGGTGCTGCAAACCTTGCGGGCGACGCTGAAAGATGGGCAACGGTTGTTTTGCGTATTCGGTTGCGGCGGTGACCGCGATCCCGGCAAGCGGCCGTTGATGGGCACGATCGCGGCGAAGTGGGCGGATCGCGTCTGGGTGACCAACGACAATCCGCGCAGCGAATCGCCGACGGCGATTCTGGCGGCGATCGAGGAAGGATTGCGTTCGATCGATGGCGCGTCGTGGAGCGTCGAAGCCGATCGCGCGGCGGCGATTGCACAAGCGATGGCGGCAGCGCGTGTGGGTGATGTGGTGTTGATCGCCGGCAAAGGACACGAGCCTTATCAGGAAATCGCCGGCGTGCGTCATCCATTTCTGGATGCTGACGTGGCGACGCGGGCGTTGAACGCATGGAGCGCGCCATGAGTGAGAAAACCATGTTGTCGTTGAGCGATGTGGCGGCGATGACCGGCGGTCGTCTGCTGGGCGGCGACAGCGAGGTGTCGAAAGTCGTCAGCGATTCGCGCGCGATTCAGGCGGGAGATTTGTTCGTCGCACTCAAGGGCGAGCGTTTCGACGGTCACGATTTTGTCGAAGACGTGTTGCGTGCAGGTGCGGCGGCGCTGGTGTACGATGCGCACGCGGCGCGTTTTTACGGCAAGCCGGTAGTGGCTGCGCTGGACACGATGGCAGCGCTCTCGGCGTTGGCGAAACGCTGGCGGCAGCAGTTTGCGTTGCCGGTAATCGCGGTGGTTGGCAGCAACGGCAAGACGACGGTCAAGGAAATGATCGCGGCGATTCTTCGCGCGCATTTCGGCGAAGATGCCGTTCACGCCACGCGCGGCAACTTGAACAACGCCATCGGTGTACCGCTGACATTGTTGCAGTTGCGGCCGACGCATCGGGCGGCGGTGATCGAACTGGGCATGAACCATCGCGGCGAAACGCGAGCGCTGGCGACGTGGACGCATCCCGATGTGGCGGTGATCAACAACGCCCAACGCGAACATCAGGAGTTCATGAAGAGTGTCGAAGAAGTAGCGCGCGAACACAGCGATGTGCTTGAAGCGTTGAAGCCGCAAGGTTGCGCCGTGATCAACGGCGACGATGTTTACGCGAGTTTCTGGGAGCAGCGGGCGCGAGAGTTGGGACGAAAGGTTTGTCGGTTCGGCACGGAAGAAAGCGCCGAGGTTCGCGGTATTTTTGCTTCGGAAAAAAGTGGAACCCGCCTTCAGGTATTTGCCGGACGCGACGAAGCGGCCTTTCATTTGCCGTTGCCGGGGCGAGCGATGGCGATGAACGCGCTGGCGGCGTTGGCGGCAACGCTGGCGATTGGCGTGCCGCTGACCACGGGGGCGGCGGCGTTATCGTCTTTCCGCGCGGTAGCGGGGCGATTGAACACGATAGCGCTGAACGCGCACTGGACTTTGATCGACGACAGCTACAACGCCAATCCCGATTCGGTGCGCGCCGCGGTCGATGTGTTGGCGGCACGCGCCGGCGAGCGCTGGCTGGTGTTGGGCGACATGGGCGAAGTCGGCGCCGCAGGCGCGGCGTTTCACCGCGAAGTCGGCGAATACGCCAGAACGCACGGGGTGACGCGGCTGTTGACTTTGGGGGTACTGGCGCGCGACGTTCAAACCTCTTTCGGTGTTAGCGCCAATGCGAGCGCCGAACATTTCGAGACGATGGAAGCGTTGCGCGACACGTTATTGAAAAAGCTGACGCAACACGATGAAATGATCGGAACGGTGTTGGTGAAAGGTTCGCGCTTCATGCAGATGGACAAAATCGTCACGGCGTTGTTGGCAGCGTCGGATAGCTCACAACAGAAAGGTTCTCATGCTGCTTTGGCTCACTGAATATCTGGCGCGTGACATTCGCGCCTTCAACGTGTTCAACTACACCACGTTGCGCGCGGTGTTGGCGACGATGACCGCGCTGGTGATCGCGTTTGCGATCGGCCCGCGCATGATCGCCTGGTTGGTGCGAATGAAGATCGGTCAAGCGGTGCGCAGCGACGGCCCGCAGACGCATTTGTCCAAAGCGGGAACGCCGACGATGGGCGGCGCGTTGATTCTGGTATCCATTGTGATCACGACGCTGCTGTGGTGCGATCTGAGCAACCGTTTCGTTTGGGTCGTGCTGTGGGTGACGGTCGGTTTCGGTGCGGTCGGCTGGGTGGACGATTATCGCAAAGTTGTTCATCGTAATCCGAAAGGTTTGTCGGCGCGCTCCAAGTTTTTGTGGCAATCGTTGCTCGGCCTCGTGGCGGCGGTGTATCTGGCGCTGGCATTGTCGGCGCCGTCGAACGCCAACGCGCTCGAGGTGATTGCGCAACTGTGGCGCAGCAGTGATGTTTGGCAACTGTCGAGCCACACCAATTTGATCGTGCCTTTTTTCAAAACGGTTTCGTATCCGCTCGGCGCGATCGGCTTCGTTACACTGAGTTATTTCGTGATCGTCGGCTCCAGCAATGCCGTGAACCTGACCGACGGTCTCGACGGTTTGGCGATCATGCCGACCGTGTTGGTGGCTGCCGCGCTGGGCGTTTTCGCTTACATCAACGGTAACGCCGTGCTTGCGCGCTATTTGCAGTTTCCGATCATTATCGGTACCGCCGAGTTGTTGGTGATCTGCGGGGCGCTGGTCGGCGCCGGACTCGGATTTTTGTGGTTCAACGTGTATCCGGCGGAAGTGTTCATGGGCGATGTCGGCGCGCTGGCGCTGGGCGCGATCCTGGGTACGATTGCGGTGGCGGCGCGTCAGGAAATCGTATTGTTCATCATGGGCGGTGTGTTCGTTGTCGAAACCTTGTCGGTGATCGTGCAAGTGTTGTTGTTCAAGCTGACCGGAAAACGAATTTTCAGGATGGCGCCGATTCACCACCATTACGAATTGAAAGGCTGGAAAGAAAATCAGGTAGTTGTGCGCTTTTGGATCATCACGATTTTGCTGGTGTTGGTGGGACTGTCAACACTGAAATTGCGTTGATAAGGTCAGGAATGTGACATGAACACAGACCGCGAACGGATGGAACAAGCCGCAAACGACGCCGTGATCAAAGTGATCGGCGTCGGCGGTGGTGGCATCAACGCGATTGAGCACATGGTGATGCGCGGGCTTTCTGGCGTCGCGCTCATTGGCGCCGACATGAACGCAAGGGCGCAAGATGGTTATGTATAACGGAAACGATAAAGGATCATGAAAGAACTGTTGCATCGTCGGGTGTTGGTGTTGGGGCTTGGGCTGACTGGCTTTTCGCTGGTGCGCCACCTCTTGCGCCACGGTGCGCAGGTGATCGCTGCCGACACGCGCGCGAAGCCGCCTTACGCTGAACAGGTTCAACGCCAATGGCCGCAGGTGCAAATCCATTGCGGGGCACTGACGCCGACGTTGTTTGACGGGATCGATATGATCGCTATTTCGCCGGGTGTGGCGAAAGATCAACCGTTGATTGCGCAAGCGGTCGCGCGCGGCACGGCATTGGTTGGCGACGTTGAGTTGTTTGCGCGGGCGCTGCCGAAAGAGCAAAAGGTGTTGGCGATTACCGGCACCAACGGCAAGACGACGACGACGGCGTTGACGTGCGTGTTGTGTGGAGCGGCGGGCTTGACGGCAGTCGCAGCGGGCAACATCGGCGATGCGGTGCTCGACGTGCTGGAAAGAATGGAGAACGATCATCGTTGGCCGGATGTGTTCGTACTCGAATTGTCGAGCTATCAACTGGAGACGACAATTTCGCTGACGCCGACGGCGGCGACGGTGTTAAATGTTTCAGAGAACCATCTCGACCGTTACCCAGATGTAGAAGCTTACGCGGCGGCGAAGGCAACGATTTTCCGTCGGGCGCAACGACAGGTGTTGAATGCCGACGATGCGCGGGTAGCGGCGATGCGGATAACGGGATTGCCGACGCAATGGTTCGGACAAAACGAGCCGGTTGATGCGTTGGTCGATACATCATCGTGGCGGCTTGCCGAGCATCAAGGCACAACGTGGTTGATGCACGGCGCGACGCCGTTATTGCCGATGTCGGCCATGGCGTTAGCCGGTCGTCACAACGCGCTCAATGCGTTGGCGGCATTGGCGTTGACTTCATGCGTAGCGACGCTCGATGAAAAAGTATTGATGAGCAAAGTGCTGACGGCGTTGGCTTCATTTCGCGGCTTGCCGCATCGGATGGAAGAAATTGCCGTGGTCGATGGCGCGCGCTACATCAACGATTCCAAAGCGACGACGGTGACGGCGACACAGGCCGCGCTCGACGGCATGGCTTCGCCGGTGATTCTGATTGCCGGTGGTGACGGAAAAGGACAAGACTTCGCGCCGCTGGCGGCAACGGCGGCGCGTTATTGCCGAAGCGTGTTGTTGATCGGTCGCGACGCGCCGCAAATTGAAGCGGCGCTGAAGAAAGACGGCGTGACTTTTGAACATTGCGGCACGTTGGCGGCGGCGGTGGCGAAAGCGCGGGCGTTGGCGAAAGCAGGCGACATCGTGTTATTGTCGCCGGCGTGCGCCAGTCTCGATCAATTCAGCGACTACACGGCGCGTGGGCGCGCCTTTGCCGAAGCGGTGCGGGCGATGAGGAGCGCGGCATGAGTCAGGCGCAAACTTTGTTTGGGCGTTTCGTCGGCAGCTTCGGCGCCGAGTCGCTGAAGAAGAAAAGCCGGAGGACGATGGCGGCTTACGATGCGTCGCTGTTGTGGACGGTGCTGATCTTGCTGGCACTGGGTTTGGTGATGGTGTATTCGGCGTCGATTGCGACGGCCGAAGCCGGAAGTTTTACCGGCTATCATCCTTGGTATTTTCTGGTGCGGCACGCGATATTCACGGGCATCGCGTTGATGTGCGCGGTAGTGGCGTTTCAGTTGCCGATGGCGACTTGGCAGAAACTGGCGCCGATTCTTTTTCTGTTGTGTCTCTTGTTGTTGGTACTGGTGTTGATTCCCGGCCTCGGCAAAGCAGTGAACGGTTCGCGCCGCTGGTTGCCGCTGTATTTCACCAACGTGCAGCCATCCGAGTTGATGAAGCTGGCGGTAGTTTTTTACGCGGCGAGTTACGCGGTGCGCAAAGCGGAATTTTTACCGGCACATCAACCGCTGAGCAAAACGTTGTTACGCGGTTTTCTGCCGCTGTTCACGGCGGTGGTGCTGGTCGGCGCGTTGTTGTTGCTGGAACCGGATTTCGGCGCGCTCGTGGTGGTGGTGGCAATCGGCTTCGGCGTGTTGTTCATCGGCGGACTCGACGGTCGCATTATCGTCGGCTTGTTGGGATTGCTGCCGTTTGCACTAGGCGGAATTCTGGTGGCGGCGCCCTATCGGCTGGAACGGTTGGCGACGTTTTTGAAACCGTGGGAAGACCCGCTCGGCAAAGGTTATCAGTTGACGCACTCGTTGATGGCGTTCGGACGCGGCGAGTTCTTCGGCGTCGGGCTGGGCGACAGCGTCGAGAAATTGTTGTATTTGCCGGAAGCACACACCGATTTTCTTTTGGCGGTGATCGCCGAAGAGTTGGGTTTTGTCGGCGTGCTGGTGGTGATCGTGTTGTTCATGTGGCTGTTGTTCCGCGCCTGGATGATCGGTCGGCAAGCGGCGCGTTTGCAGCAACCTTTTTCGGCGTTGACGGCGCACGGCATCGGCCTCTGGTTCGGTGTTCAAACGTTCATCAATATGGGCGTCAACATGGGCGTGTTGCCGACCAAAGGATTGACCTTGCCGCTGTTGTCGTTCGGCGGCAGCGACATTGTGGCGTGTTGCGTGGCGATGGCGGTGTTGCTGCGCATCGACTATGAGAACCGCCGACTTTTGAACGGGCACAACGTATGAGCGCGCACGAAAAAAGTGTCGGCTTTGGCAAGGGTACGGTGATGATCACGACCGGCGGCACCGGCGGCCATATTTTCCCCGGTGTGGCGGTGGCGCGACACTTGCTGGCGTACGGCTGGGATGTGTTCTGGCTTGGCACGCGGGAAGGCATGGAAGCAACGCTGGTGCAGCAAGAAGGGATTGATTTCGAGGGCGTGTCGTTTCGCGGCGTGCGCGGTAAAGGTTTGAAAACGCTTTTGCTGGGGCCGTGGGCGCTGGCGCTGGCGAGTCGCCAGAGTCGAAGCATTTTGCGACAGCGGCAGCCCGATGTGGTGATCGGCTTCGGCGGCTTCGCTTCGTTCCCCGGCGCGCTCATGGCGGTGGCGAGCGGCTTGCCGCTGGTGATTCATGAAGCGAACGCGGTACCGGGCTTGGCGAATCGGGTGTTGCGCTACGGTGCTGACCAGATTCTGGTCGGCTTCCCGGATGTCTTCGGCGTCGGTCACAAGAAGAACGTGGCGTGGATCGGCAATCCGATCCGCGACGAGATGGCGCAACAACCTTCGCCGTCGAAACGTTTCGCCGAACGGCAAGGGGCGTTGCGTTTGTTGGTGGTCGGCGGCAGTTTGGGGGCGCAAGCATTGAACGTGTGTGTACCGGCGGCGCTGGCGCGGTTGCCGGTAGAGCGGCGGCCGCGCGTCGTGCATCAGGCCGGAGTGCGCCACATCGACGCCTTGCGTGTCGCGTACGCGCAGCATGGCGTCGAAGCCGAATGCGTGCCGTTCATCGAGGAGATGGCGCAAGCGTACGCCGACGCCGATTTTGTGATTTGTCGTGGCGGCGCGTTGACGGTGGCCGAGCTTGCCGCCGTCGGCGTCGGCGCTTTGATCGTGCCGTTACCGGGAGCGATTGCCGACGAACAGAGTGCCAACGCGCAAATGCTGGTTGATGCCGGCGCCGCTGTCAAGAAAGCGCAAGAGGCGTTGACACCAGAGTTCCTGGCGGAAATGTTGGGTTTGTTGACGCGCGAAAAAGCACAAGCGATGGCTGAAGAGGCGTTTGCGTTGCGCAAAACCGACGCGGCGGCAGCGGCGGCGCACGCCTGCATGGCGTTGGGGCTTGCTTATCAGAACAAACATCGGCGAAATATAAACACCGGCGATGGCGAAAACACGCGCGGAGAAGAGTCATGAAGCACAAGGTGAAACAACTGCACTTTGTTGGCATCGGCGGCGTCGGCATGAGCGGCATCGCCGAAGTGCTGGTGAACCTTGGCTATCGGGTGTCGGGATCGGATTTGAGCGATAACGCCGCAACGGCGCGGTTGCGCTCGCTGGGCATCGAAGTTTGGCAGGGGCATGCTGCTGAGCACATCCGCGACGCCGACGCGGTGGTGGTGTCCACGGCGGTGGCTGCCGATAATCCCGAAGTGGTGGCGGCGCGGCAAGCAGGCATTCCGGTGGTGGCGCGAGCGCTGATGCTCGCCGAGCTGATGCGATTGAAACAAGGCATTGCCATCGCCGGAACGCACGGCAAAACGACGACGACGAGTTTGGTGGCGTCGGTGTTGGCCGAAGGCGGTTTCGATCCGACGTTCGTGATCGGCGGTCGCTTGTTGTCGGCGGATGCCAACGCGCGCCTGGGCAGCGGCGATTTTCTGGTGGCCGAAGCCGATGAATCGGATGCGTCGTTTCTGCATTTGTCGCCGGTGTTGTCGGTGGTGACCAACATCGACGCCGATCACATGGAAACATACGGACACGATTTTGCACGACTTAAAAGAGCGTTCGTCGAGTTTCTTCATCGCTTGCCGTTTTACGGCGCAGTGGTGGCGTGCATCGACGACGCGCATGTGCGCGAGATTCTGCCGCAAGTGGGGCGGCCGGTAGTGAGTTACGGTTTTTCGGAAGACGCGACGCTGCGGGCGCTGAACGTGGAGAACCAGCATGGCGCAATGCGTTTTGTGGCAACGCAGCGCGGCTTTGCCGATTTGCCGGTGACGCTGGCGTTGCCCGGTCGGCACAGCGTGCAGAACGCGTTGGCGGCGATTGCCGTGGGTCGTGAAGTCGGCGTCGATGAGCAAGCGATTGTGCGGGCGCTGGCCGGATTCAAAGGCGTCGGGCGGCGTTTTCAACGTTACGGCGAAGTGCCGCTGGCAAGCGGCGGCGCTTACACCTTGATTGACGATTACGGTCATCACCCCAACGAAATCGCGGCGACGCTGGAAGCGGCGCGCGGCAGTTTCGACGGGCGGCGTCTGGTGCTGGTGTTTCAACCGCATCGCTACACGCGCACGCGCGATTTGTTCGAGGACTTCGTGGCGGTGTTGTCGCAAGCGGATGTGCTGGTGCTGGTTGACGTGTACCCCGCCGGTGAGACGCCGATTGTGGCGGCCGACGGGCGTGCGTTGGCGCGTGCGCTGCGAGTCGCGGGGAAGGTCGATCCGGTGTTTGTCGAGCGGGTCAGCGAAGTGCCGCAGGTATTGGCTTCGTTGCTGAAAGACGGCGATGTGGTGCTGACGATGGGCGCGGGCAACATCGGCGCGGTGGCGACGCAGTTGCAGCAAGCCGCAAAGGGCAACGCGCGATGAAAACGCGGCTCGCTTTTACCGGCTTGCGCGGCGACCTTCGCTTCGACGTGGCGATGGCGCGTCACACGAGCTGGCGCGTCGGCGGTTCGGCGGACATGGTTTACACGCCGACCGATGTTGATGATCTCGCGCTTTTGTTGCGGCAGTTGCCGATGGAAGTGCCGGTGACGGTGTTGGGGCTGGGCAGCAACGTGTTGATCCGCGACGGCGGACTGCGCGGCATGGTGGTGCTGATGCTCGACAGTCAGGCGGAAGTGCGGAGTGAAAGCGACGGAACGATTTATGCGTCAGCCGGTTTGACTTGCGCGAAGCTGGCGCGTTTCGCGGCGGCGCAAGGACGAGCGGCGGCAGCGTTTCTGGCCGGAATTCCCGGCACGGTCGGCGGCGCGCTGGCGATGAATGCCGGTTGCTACAGCGGCGAAACCTGGTCTGGCGTGGTGCGTGTTGAAGTGGTTTCTCGCGCCGGTGAACGCAGCATTCGCGCTGCCGATGAGTACGAGGTGAGCTACCGGCAGGTGCGAAACAAAGCGTCGTCGCTGCCGGAGTTTTTTACCGGCGCCTGGTTTCATTTTGCGTTGGGTGATGCTCGGTCGGTTGAGGAAGCACAAGCGGAAATCAAGGCGCTGTTGTCGAAACGGATGGCGTCGCAGCCGCTGGAGTTGCCGAACGCGGGAAGCGTGTTTCGCAATCCGCCCGGCGATTACGCGGCGCGCTTGATCGAATCGTGCGGGTTGAAAGGGTTGACGCGGGGCGGCGCTTCGGTATCGGAGAAGCACGCCAACTTCATCGTCAATCCGAAAGGCGCGGCGCGTGCCGTTGACATCGAGGCGTTGATTGCGCAGGTGCAGCAAACGGTGGAAGCAAAAACCGGCGTGCGTTTGCAGCCGGAAGTGAAGATTCTTGGAGAAGTGGCGTGAGCGAAAAGGACACAACGAATTTCGGCAAAGTAGCGGTGTTAATGGGAGGCCGTTCGGCGGAGCGTCAGGTGTCGCTGATGTCGGGTCGCAACGTGTTGTCGGCGCTGCGGGCGCAGGGTATCGACGCGCACGCTTTCGACCCCGCCGAAAAACCGTTGTGGGCGTTGAAGGACGAAGGCTTTGCGAGAGCGTTCAACATGTTGCATGGCCGCGGCGGCGAAGACGGCACCGTGCAGGCGGTGCTGGAACTGTTGGGTATTCCATACACCGGCAGCGGGGTGGCGGCGTCGGCGTTGGCGATGGACAAGTGGCGCACGAAGATGGTGTGGTTGTCGGCCGGAATTCCGACTCCACTGTATCAAGTCGTTGATGTGCACACCGATTGGGCGCAACTCGTCAAGACGCTGGGTTTGCCGTTGATATTGAAGCCGGTGCACGAAGGTTCGAGTATCGGCGTCACCAAAATCGACTGCGCCGATCCGCAACTTCTGGCCAAGGCGTATGCCGAAGCGGCGCAACACGATTCGCTGGTGATCGCTGAGGCCTTCATTCGCGGCGCCGAGTTGGCGGCGGCAGTGCTCGACGATTCTGCTCTGCCGCTGGTGCGCATCGTGGCGCCGGACGGCAATTATGATTTCGAGCACAAATATTTTTCGGATGAAACGCAGTATTTCTGTCCGTCGGGATTGCCCGAAGCGTTGGAAGAACGGATACGGGCACAGGTGCTGGCGGCGTTTCGAGTGCTGGGCGGTCGCGGTTATGGCAGGTTGGATGTGATGCTGCGCGACGATGGGCAATGGTTTTTCCTGGAAGCCAACACGGTGCCGGGGATGACGACGCACAGCTTGGTGCCGATGGCGGCGCGGGCGCTCGGGATGTCGATGGAGGTGTTGTGTTTGAAAATTTTGAAAGGGACAGTTTCAAAACATGTGGAATGATCCCCGAACGATGAGCGCGATTTCGCTGACGCTGATTCTTTTGTCGGCGGCGGCGTTGCTGTGGGCGGCCGGTCACTGGTTGGTGCGGCTACCGTCGTTCGCGTTCCGGCAGGTGGTGGTGCGCGATCTGCATCGCGCCGATCCGGCGCACGTCGCGGCGGTGATTCGTCGCGAGTTGAAAGGGACGTTTTTCACGATGGATCTGGATGGCGCGCAGCAGGCGTTACGGCAGGTGCCGTGGGTGCGCAATGCCGGGCTGCATCGAGAATGGCCGGATCGGCTGGAAGTATCGATCGAGGAGTTCGAGCCGTTTGCCAACTGGAACGAGTCGGCGCTGGTGACGCGCGACGGAGCGGTGTTCGTGGCGCCTTACGACGACGATTTGCCGGAACTGGCTGGACGCGACGACGAAGCGGTGGCGGTGATTGAGCGTTTCGAGAATTGGTCACAGAAGCTGGCGACGCTGGGACTTGACGTGCACGCGGTACGGCATTCTCCGCGCGGCAGTTGGCAGATCGAAGCGACGGACAAAAGCGGCGGCGCGCAAGTCATCGAGTTGGGGCGTGACACTGCTGATGCACGGCTGGATCGATTCGCTTCGGTGTACCGGAAAACGGCGGGCGCGTTGATGCGCAGTGGTCGCCAGCCTGAGTACATCGACTTGCGGTATCAGAACGGTTTAGCGATTCGCACGGCGGCGGTGGCGGTCAGCGGAACGTCGGCGGTCAGTAGTAAACGATAAGGAAATGAAAACAGGAAGGATCATGGCGAAAGAGCATCAGGATTTGATTGTCGGACTCGACATCGGCACTTCGAAGACGATGGTGATCGTGGCGGAGATGTCGCCGGATCAGGAACTTCGGATCATCGGTTTCGGCATGCAGCCGTCGCGCGGTTTGAAAAAAGGCGCGGTGGTCAACATCGAAACGACGATGGCTTCGATCCAGCGAGCGTTGGAGGAAGCCGAGCTGATGGCGAACTGCCACATCTCGGAGGTTTATACCGGCATTGCCGGCAGCCATATCCGCAGCCAGAATTCGAGCGGAACGGTGGCGATCAAGGAGAAAGAAGTGTCGCAGGGCGATATCGACCGCGCGCTGGAAACGGCGCGGGCGATTCCGATTCCGAACGATCAGCAGATTCTGCAAATTTTGCCGCAGGAGTTTCAGGTTGACGATCAGGACGATGTGCATGTGCCGCTGGGGATGAGCGGGGTACGACTCGCCGTCAAGGTTCATGTGGTGACCGGTGCGGTGTCGGCGGTTGAAAACGTCGTCAAATGTGTGCGCCGTTGCGGGCTGGAAGTGCTCGAGATATTTTTGCAACCGCTGGCGGCAGCGACGGCGGTGTTGAACGAAGACGAGAAGGAGTTGGGCGTGTGCCTGGTCGATATCGGCGGCGGCACGACTGATCTGGCTGTTTTCACCGGCGGCGCCATTCGACACACGGCGGTGATCCCGATTGCCGGCGATCAGATCACCAACGATATTGCGATGACGCTGCGCACGCCGACCAAGGAAGCGGAAGATTTGAAAATCCTGCACGGTTGCGCGCTGCGTCAGCTCGCCAACCAGAATGATTTTGTCGAAGTGCCGGGCGTGTCGGGGCGCGAGCCGCGCAAACTGTCGCGCTACACGCTGGCCGAGGTGATCGAGCCGCGCGTTGAGGAATTGTATTCGCTGGTGCAGATGGAATTGCGCCGCTCCGGCTACGAGGAGTTGATTTCATCGGGACTTGTCCTCACCGGCGGCACCGCGCAACTGGCGGGGATGGTCGAGTTGGGCGAAGAAGTTTTTCATTCGCCGGTGCGCGTTGGCGTGCCGATGTACGAAGGGCCGTTGTCCGAGATTATTTGCAACCCGCGTTACGCGGCGGCAACCGGTTTGCTTTTTACCGGACGCGACTATTGGTTACGCGCACAAGCTGCGCGAATTCAGACACCCGGCTTTTTAGGAGGCTTGCAAAGAGCGAAACAATGGTTCAAAGCGAACTTTTAAGTATTACAATGCGCACTATGGAGAATCGAGATGGACGATCTATTCGGTAGGATGTATCCGGACTCCGGAAATAGCAGTCAAAAAATCAAAAGTAGGCCCAGACAGGAGAGCAACATGAACGCAGGTTTTGAATTGATTGAACAAACCGTGGACGGCGCCGTGATCAAAGTGATCGGCGTTGGTGGTTGTGGCGGTAACGCGCTTGAGCACATGATGGCTCGCGGCCTTTCCGGCGTGGAGTTCATTTGTGCGAACACCGACGCGCAAGCGCTGAAACGGTCGAGCGCGCCGATTCAGTTGCAGCTGGGCTCGACCCAGACGCGTGGGCTGGGCGCCGGAGCGCGTCCTGATGTCGGTCGCAATGCGGCGCTGTCGGATCGTGATCGTCTCGTCGAGTTGATTCGCGGCGCCGACATGTTGTTCATCACGGCGGGCATGGGCGGCGGTACCGGCACCGGCGCGGCGCCGGTGATTGCCGAGATCGCCAAAGAAATGGATATCCTGACGGTGGCGGTGGTGACGCGCCCCTTTTCGTTTGAAGGCAAGCGTTTGAAAGTAGCGCAACTCGGGATCGAGGAGTTGCGGCAGAAAGTCGATTCACTGATCATCGTTCCCAACGACAAGCTGATGCAAGTGTTGGGCGAAGACATCTCGGTGCTCGACGCTTATGCGGCTTCCAACGATGTGTTGTACGGCGCGGTCTCGGGGATTGCCGAAGTGATCAACAATCCGGGGTTGGTGAATGTTGACTTCAACGATGTGCGCACAGTGATGGGCGAAATCGGGATGGCGATGATGGGGTCGGCGACGGCCCGCGACGTTGATCGCGCCCGTGACGCGGCGGAAGGGGCGGTGAGAAGTCCGCTGCTCGAAGACGTGAATCTGAAAGGCGCACGCGGCGTGCTGGTCAACATCACGGCTTCAGCGGGACTCAAGATGCGCGAATACCATGAGGTAATGAATGCCATCAAGGAATTCACGGCGGAAGATGCGCAGGTGATCGTCGGTACGGTGATTGACGAATCGATGGGCGAGGATTTGCGCGTGACGGTGATTGCGACCGGTTTGGATGGCGGCGCCAGAATGAAGAAAGCGCTCGAAGTGATCGAGCCGTCGATGGAACCGCTGAAGCGGACCGGCACCGATGGCGGCCCGATCGCGGATCCCATTGATTACGATCAGCCGACAGTGGCGCGCCGTCGGTTCGGTGCGTCGGGCGCGGCGACGACGGCGTTCGACGCTTCGGACATTCCGGCGTTTTTACGCAAGCAGGCGGATTAAGGGATACGCTGATTTTTCCACCCGTTCAGGCTGAGCTTGTCGAAGCTTGAGCGAGTGTCATTTGTTATTTGACTTGCTTGGGAGCGAGTGGAATAAATCAGCGTATTGGGTAGGCATTGGTAAAGCGCCGATAGTAATAAAGATTGACGCTGGCGGGCAAATGAAGACACAATAGCAGATGCACTTGCAACGCACTCTGAAGACGACAGTGACAACCAAGGGCGCCGGTTTGCATACCGGCGCCCGTGTTGCATTGACCCTGCGCCCGGCGCCGGTTGATACCGGCATTGTTTTCCATCGCGTCGATCTGGTGGGCAGCGCGCCGCTGCCGGCGCTGGCGCACCAAGTCGGTGATACCCGTTTATCGACGTTGTTGCGCGTCAACGATGTCAGCGTGTCAACGATCGAGCATTTGATGTCGGCGCTGGCCGGACTGGGCATCGACAATTTGCATGTCGATGTGGCGGGGCCGGAGATTCCGATCATGGACGGCAGCGCCGGTCCGTTCATTTTTTTGCTGCAATCAGCGGGCATTGAGGAACAGGCGGCGCCGAAGAAGTTTTATAAGGTGACGGCGCCCATTGAAGTGTCCGACGGCGACAAGTGGGCGCGCTTCACCCCTTACGACGGTTTTCGTCTCGACTTCACGATTGATTTTTCGCATCCGGCGTTTGGTCAGGAGAACCGGCGGGTGGTACTCGATTTCGGCGAAGATACGTATATCAAAGACATCGCCCGGGCGCGCACATTCGGTTTCATGCAGGACGTGGAAACGATGCGGTCGATGGGGCTGGCGCTGGGCGGCAGCTTGCACAATGCGGTGGTGCTCGACGAGGTGAGTGTGTTGAACAGCGGCGGTTTGCGCTATGAAAACGAACCGGCCAAGCATAAAGTGCTGGATGCCATCGGCGATTTGTATTTGCTCGGGCATCCGGTGATCGGGCAATACACGGCATACAAATCCGGGCATGCGTTGAACAACGTGTTGGCGCGAGCGTTGATCGAGCGCGAAGACGCGCGCGAAATCGTCAGTTTTCGCGCCGAGGAAGAAGTGCCGACGGCATTTCAGCACTGGCGTTTGCAGCACGCCTGATTCACCGTCGAACCGAGGGAGCAGAGAATGATTTTGGTGCGTTTACTGCTTTTTCTCGGATTAGCGGTCATTTTGATCGCCTTTGCAGTTTTTTTGATTACCAAAGACCGTCGGTATTTGCGTTTTATTGTTCAGGTTCTGATCTTTGCAGTCGTGTTTTTTATCGGGATGATGCTGTTTTATGTATTTGAGCGCCTTGTCTTGATTGCGTGATCTTGCGGTTAATTTTCACAAAAAGCTTTTAATTTCGCTCAACGATGTCTTATCAGGCGGAAAAGGGCAGTCTTGAGTTGACCGTCAGGGAGGTCCTGGGCTAGAGCTTGCAGGGACGGGGATGTTGGTGGTGGGCGACGGGAAGGCGGCATTTGTGGCGATTTTTGAGCGATTAAAGGTTGCACACGAACCCGAATTCCATTAAAGTCGTGAGAAAGCGACATCAGTGTCGCCAGCAGTTCGGGAATTCGTTGCCGAACTGCGGTGGCCAGCGCACCGGAGGGAACGGTGAGTTCCAGTTGACCGCCTTTTGAATCGGTAACGCGAACCTGATCGGCGATCAGTCGCGGCAAGTGCGTGCGAATAGCGCGGGTGAGCGCGGCTTCTCTCTGGTGGCGGCGCAACCAAATGGCAAGGTGAGGCTCGTTTTCGATTACGCGAGCCAGCGAGTTGAAGTATTTGGCAGGGAGCATAAGCAGTGGGCTTGGCTCGGTTGAAATGGTAAAAGTGGGAGAATACTCCATTGAACATTCTTGTGGTTAGTTCTGATGCGGCAAAGTCGGTGCGAACGATCACCCTGAACTGGAAACATGCGGTTCTGGCGGCGGTGACGGCGTTGGTGCTGTTCGTTGTCTGTTCGGTGGCTTTCAATTACGTCGTGTTGAAGTGGGCGGCGGCAACGGAGCATCCGTGGCTGCAAAAAATCGTCCTGGCCGATCAGCGCGCCGAGGCGTTGCGCTCGCAGGAAAAGTTGCAGGGACATTTGAGCGCGATGGCGGTGCGGCTGGGTGAGTTGCAGGCGCAGACGGAGCGGCTCGATGCGTTGAGCACGCGGCTGGCCAAAACCGTCGGGTTGACACCCAAGGAGATTCCGGTGACCGATGCCGGTCAGGGCGGCGCCGAATCGCCATTGCCGACGCGGCCTTTCAGCGCCGTTGAGTTGGGTACCCTGATCGACGGGTTGACGGAAAAAGTCTCGGTACAAAGCGATCGCCTGAATGTGCTCGAGGGGATGCTGGTCGAGGATTCGGCCAATCGTCGCTTTTTGCCGTCGTTGCAGCCGGTGGATGCCTCTTGGCGGTCGTCGGATTTCGGCTACCGCATCGATCCGTTTACCGGCTTGAGAGCTTTTCACGAAGGACTCGACTTTTCGGCTTCGCCGGGAACGCCGGTCGTGGCGGCGGCGGCAGGCAAGGTGGTTCGCGCGGAAACACACCCGCAATATGGTAAACTTATCGAGATTGACCACGGCAACGGTCTGGTCACGCGCTACGGACACAATTCGGAATTGTTGGTGAACGTGGGCGATCTGGTGGTACGCGGGCAAGTGATTGCTACCGTCGGCTCAACGGGTCGGTCAACAGGATCGCATTTGCACTTTGAAGTTCGTCTGAATGGCGTCGCCCAGAACCCGGCGCGCTTTTTGAAGACAGCGGGCAACAGTTCACCGGTTTCCTGAGCGGTCGCAGAGCGTAAAAGAACGGACGAGGGGTGAGCCAATCTCACCCCTTACTTTTTTCAGGTAGCAAAAATACTATTATCCAAAATGGTCGGCAATTTTCTTACCCGTATTTTCGGCAGCCGCAACGAGCGGTTATTAAAACAGTATCAAGGGGTAGTGCGAAAAATCAACGCGCTGGAACCGGCGATGGCGGCATTGTCCGACGACGAATTGCGCGACAAAACCGCTGCCTTCAAGGAGCGGGTGGCGAACGGCGAAAGCCTGGAAAACCTGCTGCCGGAAGCGTTCGCGGTGGTGCGTGAAGCGGCCAAGCGGGTGCTCAACATGCGGCACTTCGATGTGCAGTTGATCGGCGGCATGGCGCTGCATCACGGCAAGATTGCCGAAATGCGCACCGGCGAAGGCAAAACGCTGGTGGCGACCTTGCCGGTTTACCTTAACGCGCTGGCCGGTGAAGGCGTGCATGTGGTGACTGTCAACGATTATCTGGCGCAGCGCGACGCCGACTGGATGGGGCGAATCTACAAATTCCTCGGGATGACCGTCGGCGTCAACCTGTCGCAGATGCCACACGATCAGAAACAAGTGGCTTACGCAGCCGACGTGACCTACGGCACCAACAACGAATACGGTTTCGATTATCTGCGCGACAACATGGAGATGAGCGCCAAGAGTCGCGTTCAGCGCAAGCTGAAGTTTGCGGTCGTTGACGAAGTGGACTCGATCCTGATCGACGAAGCGCGTACGCCGCTGATCATTTCGGGGCAAGCCGACGACAACGTCGAAATGTATTACCGGATTGATGCCGTGGCGCCGAAGATGACGCGCCAGCAGGATGAGAAAGGCCCCGGCGATTATTGGGTCGATGAAAAAGGTCGGCAGGTGTCGTTGTCGGAAGAAGGACACGAACACGCCGAGGCGCTGCTGGCTGAAGCGGGCTTGATTCCCGAAGGCAGCAGCTTGTACGACAGCGGCAACATTTCGCTAATGCACCATTTGTACGCGGCGCTGCGGGCGCATGCGTTGTTTCTGCGCGATCAGCATTACGTGGTGCAGAACGGCGAAGTGATCATCGTCGATGAATTCACCGGTCGTTTGATGCCGGGGCGTCGCTGGTCGGAAGGATTGCATCAGGCGGTAGAGGCCAAGGAAGGCGTGCCGATTCAACGCGAAAACCAGACGTTGGCGTCGATCACATTCCAGAATTATTTTCGGATGTACGAAAAACTCTCCGGGATGACCGGTACCGCCGACACCGAAGCATTCGAATTCCAGCAAATCTACAATTTGGAAACGGTGGTGATTCCGACGCACATGCCGATGATCCGCAAGGACATGAACGATCTGGTGTTTCGGACGTTTCAGGAAAAAGTTGACGCGGTGATCGCCGACATCAAGGATTGTTATTCGCGCGGCCAGCCAGTGCTGGTCGGCACCACGTCGATTGAAAATTCGGAGTTGTTGTCGAAGTATCTCGACAAAGAAAAACTGCCGCATCAAGTGTTGAACGCCAAGTACCATGCGCGCGAAGCCGAAATCGTCGCGCAAGCCGGCCGTGAAAAAGCGATCACCATTGCGACCAACATGGCGGGGCGCGGTACCGACATCGTGTTGGGCGGCGCTTTTGAACCGCAGATTCTGAAAATCCGCGAAGACGAAGCACTGACCGATACGCAGAAAGATAAAGAAATCGAAGCCTTGCGCGCTGATTGGCAGGAGCGCCACGAAAAAGTCGTCTCGCTCGGCGGGTTGCACATTATCGGCACCGAGCGGCACGAATCGCGCCGGATCGACAACCAGTTGCGTGGACGTTCCGGTCGGCAGGGCGATCCGGGCTCGTCGCGTTTTTATCTGTCGCTCGAAGATCCGCTGCTGCGCATTTTCGGCGGCGAGCGTTTGAGCAACATCATGCAGCGGATGAAGATGCCGCCGGGCGAGCCGATTGAGCATCCAATCATCAATCGTTCCATCGAGAAAGCGCAGCATCGCGTCGAAACGCGCAACTTCGATATTCGCAAACAGTTGCTTGAATTCGACGATGTTGCCAACGATCAGCGGCGGGTGATTTATCAGCAACGCAACGAATTGCTGGAAGCTGAGGATATTTCTGACACCATCGACAGCATGGTTCGTGACGAAGTCGGCATGCTGATGCAGCGCTACATTCCGCTCGAGTCGGTGGAAGAACACTGGGACGTGCCCGGGCTGGAAGCGGCGCTGGCTACCGAGTATCAGATGAAGGTTGACGTTGCCGATTGGCTCAAGGAAAAAGCTGACCACGGCGAAGACGAGTTGCGCGAACATCTGGCCGAGTTGGCGGTGCAACAATGGGCGGCGCACACCGAAACCGTGGGTACGCCGGTGATGCGGCAATTCGAGAGCAGCCTCATGTTGTCGATGATCGATCAACACTGGCGTGAACATCTGGCGTCGCTCGATCATCTGCGACAAGGTATCGGCTTGCGCGGCTATGCGCAGAAAAACCCGAAGCAGGAGTACAAGCGCGAAGCGTTCGCTCTGTTCTCGTCGATGCTCGACCGGATCAAACATGATGTGGTACGGATTCTGTTGACGGTGCAGGTTCGTTCGCCGCAGGATGTCGACGCGGTTGAAGAGCAAGCGCCGAGCGTATCGAACGTGCGTTATCAACACACCGATTACGACGAGGCGCTGGCGACGGAGCCCGAAGCGTCGCCGGCCATTCCGTTTGTGCGCGTGGGCGAGAAGGTGGGTCGTAACGATCCTTGCCCTTGCGGTTCCGGGAAAAAGTACAAACACTGTCACGGCAAATTAGCGTAATCGGAGTTCCGAAAAACATTTTCGACACAGCCTTTCTTTCTCAACACAAGAATAGGGGAGCATCATGGCGGTCTGTTATACACCTTCAACAGTTGACGATGTGTTCCCCGTTGCCGGGATTCGTCTGGGCGCCGTCGCGGCGCAGATCAAGAACTGGCAACGCAACGATGTGCTGATGATCGAATGCGCGCCGGGAACGACGGCGGCGGCTGTTTTCACGCAGAACCGGTTTTGCGCGGCGCCGGTGTTGGTAGATCGTGAACATCTGGCCTGGCAACACCAACACAACAAATCATTGCGGGCGGTGGTCATCAACGCCGGCAACGCCAACGCCGGAACCGGCGCGCTCGGTTTGGAGCACGCGCGACGCACTTGCCGCGAAACGGCGGTTTTGTTGAAGTGCGCACCGGAAGAAGTGATGGTGTGCTCGACCGGCGTCATCATGGGCGCGTTTCCTATCGACAAATTACTGGCCGGTTTGCCGGAGGCGTTTCGTCGCTGCCACGAAGCAAGCGGCACCAACGCGGCGGCCTGGTTGGCGGCGGCGCAAGCAATCATGACCACCGACACCGTGCACAAAGCGGCTTCAGCCCGAGTGACGATTGACGGCGTGCCGATCACCGTCACCGGAATCGCCAAAGGCGCGGGGATGATTCACCCGAACATGGCGACGATGTTGGGTTTCATCGCTACCGACATGCCGATCGCGGCGGCGGTGTGGCAGCCGTTGTTGCGCGAAGTGGCTGACGGTTCGTTCAACGCGGTGACCGTCGATGGCGACACTTCGACGAACGATACTTTGATAGGAATGGCCACGGGGCAGGCGAAAATTTCGCCGTTGACAACGCTCAACGATCCGCGTTTGTCGGTGTTCAAAAAGGCCTTGCTCGACGTGGCGCTGCACTTGGCGCAAGCCATCGTGCGCGATGGCGAAGGCGCGACCAAGTTCATCACGATTCGGGTGGAAGGAGGGCGCAACGTTAATGAGTGTCGTGAAGTTGCGTTGAAGGTAGCGCATTCGCCGCTGGTAAAGACGGCGTTTTTTGCGTCAGACCCCAATCTGGGGCGCATCGTTTGCGCTATCGGCAACGCCGCGCCGCCGGAACTCGACGTGTCGCGCGTTCGGTTGTGGCTCGACGATGTGGCGGTGATCGTCGATGGCGGCCCGGCGCCGAGTTATACGGAAGAAGCGGGGCAACGGGTGATGAATCAACCGGAAATCACAGTGCGGATCGATCTGGGAATGAAAACGGACGGCGCTTCGACGACGGTGTGGACGTGCGATTTGTCGCACGATTACGTGTCGATCAACGCCGATTACCGGAGTTGAAAGAGCCAGTCATGGACGCAAAAACAACAACATCGGAAATATCGACTTCGGCGCGTTGGCTGGAATTCATCGAGCGGGCGGAAGCAACATTGACGCGCGCCGAGTTGTTGTTGCCGGAAAATCCGCCGTCGGTAAACTGGTCGAAAACACTGGCGGCGCGTTGGGAGCGGCGACGGGGCGTGCGGCATGGCGGCAGCGGCGCGTTGTATCCGGTGGCGACGCCGCACACTGTCTCGCTGGATCGTCTGGTCGGCATCGACGAGCAAATCGCGCGCATCGATCAGAACACCAGACAGTTTGTCGCCGGTTATCCGGCCAACAATGTGTTGTTGACCGGCGCTCCCGGCACCGGCAAGTCGTCGCTGGTCAAGGCGATGCTGAGTCGCTACGGAAAGCGCGGCTTGCGCTTGATCGAAGTCGATAAAAGTGATTTGTTCGATCTGCCGAAAATTCTCGACAGCCTTCAAGGTGCTGCGCAACGCTTCATTTTGTTTTGCGATGATTTGGCGTTCGATGTGCAGGAAGGCGGTTATCGGGAATTGAAGGCGGTGCTCGACGGCTCGATCACGGCGCCGCCGGAGAACGTGCTGATCTACGCAACGTCGAACCGCCGCCATTTGATGCCGACGTTTTTCCACGAAAATTTTTCGTCGAACGATGGTAAGAGTGAAATTCATCCGGACGAAGCGAAAGAAGAAAAAACGGCGCTGGCCGAGCGTTTCGGTTTGTGGATTTCGTTTTATCCATTTGGCGAGGACGATTACCTTGCTGCCGTCGCCGGTTGGTTGAATCATCACAAAATTGCTTCGCCTAAAACGGCGGCAGCCAGCGAAGCTTTGCGGCTGGAAGCGTTGCAGTGGGCGCGCATGCGCGGTTCGGTCAGCGGCCGGACGGCGTGGCAATTCGCGCGCCACTACGCGGGTCAAAAAGCGCTTCACGCCGAATCATGAAAGCGGTGCGGGTGGCGGCGGCAATATTGACGCGCTCGGGAAAAGAATTTTTATTGACGCAACGGCCAGCGGGAAAAGTGTACGCCGGTTATTGGGAGTTCCCCGGCGGCAAGATCGAAGCGGGAGAAACAGAACAAGCGGCGTTGGCGCGCGAACTGGAAGAAGAACTGGGGATTGTTGTCGAGCGCGCAACGCCGTGGCAGATTGTTCATTTCACTTATCCGCACGCCGAGGTGGAACTGCATTTTTTTCATGTGTCGGCGTGGCTGGGCGAACCTTATGGCCGTGAGGGACAAAACTGCGGTTGGCAGACGCTGGAGAGTTGTCAGGAACTGCTTTTATTACCGGCCAATCACGGGATATTGAAAGCGCTGCCGGTGTTGTTGAACGACGAGATTTCTTCAGCTCTTTCTTAGTTAATGAGCGCGCTGCGTATCTGACGCCCCCGCCAGCGCGTCTTCTATTTCTGAAACATCGGTGATTTCAGCGCCGGCGATTCGATAAGACTCGTTGGCCCAAGCGCCGAGGTCGAGCAGTTTGCAACGCTCCGAGCAAAACGGTTTCCAGCGCGAGACCGATGTCCACACCACGACAGCGCCGCATTGCGGGCATGCAACGGTTGTCGTGGGCGCGGCGACGGGCGAGGCCGTTTTCGCAAGGGACGCAGTTTTTTTCATAGCGAACAGAAAGTCAGGTCGAAGGTGATGTCGTAATCGCAAACAGTGCCGCGCGTCATTTCTTCGGCGGTCAAGAAGCGAATATTGAGCGCGTATTTGTTGGCGCTGATTTCGGGAACACAGGCGACGCCATCCGCGATCGACAACCGCAGCAACTGCACCGCTTTGGTGTTGGCTTGCATCATTTGGAAAACGCCGTGTTGCGCTGAGCACGTTGTGGTCTGGCCGCTTTCGCGCAGAATGCGCAAGATGATCACGATGCCGTTGCGGATCGGTTCGAGCGGCGCCAGCCATTGCTGGAGATCGTTTTGTCGACGAACGGACGGTTGGTGCAGCCAGAAGTGAAAAGCCGGCAGGTCGAAGCCGCAGGCGCCGCCCGGCAACAGAGTACGTTGCTTGATGGCCATCAACCATTCGTTCTCGCGCAGGTGCAAGCCGACTTTGCCGGTGAACGCCAAAATTTTTGCAATCACGCGGTCGATGTCGTCGAGCAGATTGTCGAGCAGTTCCTGATCGATTCCTTGATGGTGTCGCAGCGCGCTCAACACCAGCTTCTGACGTTCAAGCTCTTGCAACAGGTCGGACTTGAGATCGGCGCGCGCCGCGACTTCAATGATTTCGAACAACGCCAGCAACGCCGCGTGATGGTCCAGAAAGGTCTCTCGCGCCGAGAAAAAACGTGTTCGCGCGAAAAGATCTTCGAGCCGCATGAGCGTTCGAACCCGTTCATTGAGGGGATGTTCGTAAAAGACTGGCACCCGAAATCCATGTTGGTTGAAGGGGAACCCCGTCATTGTGCCGCAAATTCGCGAATTTATTAAGCTTTTTTAAGCGAGAGGCTGAAATCAGTTCGTTCGGGTATTGGCCAACGCCCGATAAAAACGATCCAATCGCGTCACTTGCGGCGCCAGATTTTCCGGCGGGCCGCTGTTGTCGAGAATATCATCGGCGAGCGTCAAGCGCCGGTCGCGCGGACATTGTGTCGCCATGATGGCGCGAATCTCGTCTTCGTGCAGGCCGCGCGAACTTGCCACTCGGGCAATTTGTTGCGCCTCCTGACAATCGATGACGAGGATGCGATCGGCGCGCTCTCGCAGCCCGGGCTTTTCGAGAAGCAGGGGCACGACCCACAAGCCGTAGGGTCCGCGCCATTGAGCGATTCGGCGAGTGGTCTCTTCGCCGACGCGAGGGTGAATCACGGCCTCGAGTTTGCTTCGCAAAAGCGGATCGGCGAAGATTTGTCGACGAATGAAGGCGCGGTTCAACGTGCCGTCAGTTTGGACGACGGATTGGCCGAATAACGCGACGATATCCGCGTAAGCGCTGCCGCTGGGCGCACTGACGGCGCGCGTCAAATCATCGGCATCGAGCGTTTCGACGCCCAGTGCCGAAAACGTCTGAGTGACAGTTGATTTGCCACAGCCGATGCCGCCGGTGACGCCGATAATCAAAGGCATGTTTATAGCCAGTGGGCGTGGGGCAAATACCACCGGGCGAGGGTGGGGCCGAAGAATAGCGCCACAGCGCCGGCGATAGCCAGAAACGGCCCAAACGGCATCGGCACGCGATGGTCGCGGCCACGGAACAGGATCAGCCCGATTCCGACCAAAGCACCGACCAGCGAAGACAGCAGAATGATCGGAAACAACATGGGCCAACCGAGCCAGGCGCCGAGCGCCGCCAGCAATTTGAAATCGCCGTAACCCATGCCCTCTTTTTTGAACAGAAGTTTGAATGCCCAGTACACCAGCCACAGCGACAAATAACCAGCAACCGCGCCGATCACGGCGTAAGGCAGCGTCGTGAACACGCCGAAAAGATTGACGAGCAGGCCGGCCCACAAGAGGGGCAAGGTTATATCGTCAGGCAACAATTGCGTGTCGGTGTCGATGAAGGTCAGCGCCAGCAGCGACCACAGTAAAACGCAAGCCATCAACGCTTGCCAGGACGTTCCGAAAAACCAGAAGGCCAGCACGGCCAGCAAACCTCCCAACAACTCGACCAGCGGATAGCGAATCGAAATGCGAGTGCCGCATTGCGAACATTTGCCGCGCAAAAAAAGCCACGATACGATGGGAATGTTTTCCAGCGCCGTGATCTGGTGTTGGCACATCGGACAGGCCGAACGTGGGACGACAAGGTTGTAGGGGGCAGCAGGAGCCTCAACTTCAGAAGGCGAAGCTGCTGTTTCCTCGGTGGAGTCCTCAGTCTGCTCCTTACGTAATTCTGCACACTGTTGCTCCCAGGCGCGTTGCATCATTCTCGGCAGGCGATGAATCACAACATTCAGAAAACTGCCGACACAAAGGCCGACGAAAGCGGCGACAACCAGAACAGCGACGGGGTTGTCCAGCAAAGGCCAAGCGGGAAGCGGAGAAAAGGGCACGATATGAAGTCAGGCGAAAAATAATAAAGCCGAGGCACGAAGTGCCTCGGCAGGAAACTTTCATGAGAGGATCAGACCAAGTTGCCCATCTGGAAGATCGGCAAATAAATGGAGATCACGATTCCCCCGATCACGACGCCCAGGAAAACGATAATGATGGGCTCGAGCAGCGCGGACATGGCGGCGACGGCTTCATCGACTTCGCGATCGTAGAATTCGGCGATCTTGGTCAGCATGCTGTCGAGCGCGCCGGATTCTTCGCCGATCTGGGTCATTTGCAGCACCATGGGCGGGAATAGGTTGGCGCTGATCATGGCGTTGGTCAACGAAGTACCGGTACTGACGTCGGTCTTGATTTTTTTGGTTGCTTCTGCGTAGACACCGTTGCCGGAAGCGCCACCGACGCTGTCGAGCGCTTCGACCAGCGGGACACCGGCCGAGAACATCGTTGATAGGGTTCGCGTCCAGCGGGCGATCGCAGCTTTTTCGAGCATCGATCCGATGACCGGTATGCGTAATGACCACCGATCGACCAGCATTCGGAAGGAGGCCGATCGTTTATGGATGGCGCGGATGATAAGGATGATGGCGATGATCGCCAATAAAATGAATACCCCACGGTGAACGACGAAGTTGGACATGTTGACGACCACTTGAGTCGGCAAGGGCAACGGCGCCCCTACGTCTTTGAACATTTTTTCAAAGACGGGGATCACCTTGTACATGATGATGCCTATCACCCCGATGGCGACCACGATAACAACGATGGGGTAGGTCAGCGCTGATTTAATCTTGCCCTTCAATGCCAGCGATTTTTCTTGATACGAAGCGAGCCGATCCAGCACGTTGTCGAGAATCCCGGCGGTTTCACCGGCATCGACCAGGTTGCAAAACAACGGGTTGAAATAAAGTGGGTAAGCGCGAAACGCCTGCGCCATGCTGGAGCCCGTTTCGATTTTGCTCTTGATGTCGAACAGCAATCTTGAAAAACGCGGGTTGGCGTGGCCGCGACCGATGATGTCGAATGCTTGCAGCAGCGGCACGCCCGCTCTCAACATGGTAGCCAACTGGCGGGTGAAGAAGGTCAGATCTTTTTCCTTGATCTTGCTGCCGCCCCGGAAAGCCTTTTTGGTGATCTTTTTGACCTTGACGCCTTGTCGACGCAGCAGTGCCGTCGCCACGGCGCTGGAGGCCGCCCGGATTTCGCCGCGGCCTTGCCGCCCATTTTTATCGGTGCCTTCCCAAGCGAAAAGGGCTTCTTTGACTTTGACGTCTTTGGGGGTAGCGGTAGAAGAAGCAACAGCCATAGTAAACCTCGTCGTAAACAAACTATTCGTTGGTAATGGCTTCAATCTCTTCGAGAGAGGTGACGCCGGCTTTGACTTTGACCAACCCTGATTGGCGCAGATTCTTGACCCCTTCGCGCTGCGCCTGCGCGGCGATGTCGAGCGCGGTACCGTGGTTCATGATGATTTCGCGCATCGCATCGGTAACGGGCATGACTTCAAAAATCCCGACCCGCCCCTTGTATCCGGTGTTTTTGCAATGGCCGCAACCGATTGGTCCGTAGGGCCGCCAACTGCCGTCGAGATCGCTTTCGGCAAAACCCGCCGTCAGCAAAACATCTTTCGGCAAGTTGACGGGTTGTTTGCACTGTGGGCACAATCGGCGACCGAGGCGTTGCGCTGTGATCAAAATAACCGACGAAGCGATGTTAAACGCCGGGATTCCCATGTTAGCGAGCCGGGTCAACGTCGTCGGCGCGTCGTTGGTGTGCAGGGTGGACAAGACCAAGTGGCCGGTTTGCGCTGCCTTGACGGCGATGTCGGCCGTTTCAAGGTCGCGAATTTCGCCGACCATGATGATGTCCGGATCCTGCCGCAGAAAAGAACGTAGCGCCGTCGAGAACGTCAGCCCCGCTTTTTCGTTGACGTTGACTTGGTTGACCCCCGGCATCTGAATTTCCGCCGGGTCTTCGACGGTCGAGATGTTGGTGTTCGGCTGGTTCAGAAGGCTGAGGCAAGTGTAGAGCGAAACGGTTTTACCGCTGCCGGTGGGGCCGGTGACGAGAATCATTCCGTAAGGCCGGTGGGCGGCGTGCAGCATCGCCTCTTTTTGCGCAGGCTCGTAACCGAGAATGTCGATGTTCAGGTTGACGCTGGAAGAATCGAGAATCCGCATCACGATTTTCTCGCCGAACAGAGTCGGCAGCGACGAGACCCGAAAGTCGATCGCCTTGTTGTTGGTCAACACCAGTTTCATCCGACCGTCTTGCGGAATCCGTTTCTCGGAAATGTCGAGACGGGAGATAACCTTGATGCGGGTGGCGAGCGGTTCCCGTAAAGTCATCGGCGGCAAAGCAGCTTCTTGCAAAACGCCGTCGAGCCGGTAACGGATCCGGAAGAATTTTTCGTAGGGCTCGAAGTGAATATCGGAAGCGCCGATCTGGATGGCGTCGAGCAGAATTTTCTGAAGGTAACGAACGACCGGCGAGTTCTCGATTTCGATATTGGTTTCTTCGGTCACGGCGACTGCCAGCCCGAGACTCTCCAGATTGGCCAGATCGGCTTCGGCGGTGGCCAGATCGGCGGTCATCTCCTTGACCGTCGTGTCGCTTTCTTCGGTGCGATAACGCAGTACCTGGCCGAGCTTGTCGTCTTCGACCAGTACCGGCTCCACCTGCAAATTGGTTTTGAAGCGGATATCGTCGAGCGCTTTCAGATTGGTGGGATCGGAGACGGCGACGAACAGCCGCTTGCCGCGCATGTGCAGCGGCAGAATCCGCTGCGCGTTGGCTTGTTTGACGTCGAAGTATTCCTTGGCAAGCGCGTTGGGGTCGATGGCGGCGAGGTCAAACAGCGGCACCCCAAATTTTTCGGCGGCGAAAAGTCCCAGATCGAGCGCCGTCATCTTTCGCGACATCAGAAACTGTTCGACGAAAGCGATGCCGGTCGTTTTGGCCTGGCTGGCCATGGTTTCCATTTCCAACTGGGTCAGCACTTTTTGCTGAACCAGCGCGCGTGCCAGACCGCTGACGTTGAGAGAAGTAGCTGGGGTTGCCATGAATCGAAAAAGTCGCTTTTTACAAAAAAGCCGTCCGGTCTTCGGCCTTCGGAGTTAGAACAACATGACACTTAACAAGCAAGCGCATTCCAAAAACATGAAGCTGATTATCGCGATGATGCCTATTCTTCGGGGGTTTGTAAAGACAGTGTGGCATTTTTTTGAATTGTCGTAGAGGCGGGGCGCAGTTTTACGACACGAACGGCGTGTTGCTTCGTCTGCAGGATTTCGACCAAGAAATCGCCAATCTCGCACTGCGCGCCGGCTTCGGGAATATTGCCAAGATGCTCGACGATCAGCCCGGAGAGCGTTTTGGGGCCGTCGAGCGGAAAGCCGCAGCCCAAGCGGCGGTTCAATGTTCGCAGCGACGTTCCGGCATCAATGACCATCCCCGTTTTCGGAATTGTCGGGAGAACGGCGGGCGTTTCGCCCGGCTCGGCGCGGAGCGGCGCCAGCGCGGTGGCGATTTCGTGAGCCAGATCTTCCAGAGTGACCAGCCCTTGCAATTCGCCGTATTCATCGACGACGAAGCCCAATTGCTGCCGGTCGGCCTGAAACTGTTGAACCTGCTTTAACAACGGTGTGCCGGTCGGGATGTAGTAAGCGGGGTGCAGCAGAGCGCGCAAATCCTCGACCCCGAAAGACTCCGCCGAGAACAGTCGCAAGGCGTCGCGCAAATCGAGGACGCCGACGATGTGATCCAGCGAATCCTCATAGACCGGCAGTTGCAAATGGCGTCCGGCGGTGATTCCTTGCCATAGAAGCGTTGGCGCGTCTGCCAGCGGGATGGCCTGAATTTGCGTCCGTGGCGTCATCACGTCGTTAACACTGCCGCTGAGAAGCTCCTGAAAGCAGGGAGGCGTTTTTTCGGCGGGAGTGCCAACGGGCGTCTCCGGCAAAAGCGGTGGAACGGGTTTGGACGAAAGCGCGCAGCGGCGACGGCAGAAAGCCGCCGCGCCGAAGAAGCCAAGGAGAAGGCCGATGATGAGGCCTCCGCCGACCAAAAACCATGAAAAAGTCATTGTATTCGCAGAAAAAAAGCCGGATGAAAAGGCCGACGGGTTCGCCGATCAGCCTTGCAAAAAAACTTCCAGCACCAGCTTGGAGCCGAGGTAGGCGAACGCCAGAAAAAGCGTTCCCGCCAGAATCCAGTAAAGCGCTTTGCGCCCGCGCCAGCCGAAGCGCCAGCGGCCGACCAGCAGCGTTCCGAAAATGAGCCAGGCCAGAATCGAAAAAACGCTTTTGTGAGTCCATTTCAACGGCATGTGAAAAACCTGCTCGGAGAAAAACAGCCCGCTGATGACAGTCAGCGTCAGCAGGATGAACCCCAGCGAAATCAGCTTGAACAGGTAGCGCTCCAGCGTCAGCAGCGGCGGGGTGCGCTGCGCGGTGACGCCCGCATGCAGCTTTTTCTCCAGCCCGACCATGACCAGCGCTTGCACGGCAGCCACGAAAAGCAGCGAGTACGCGGACAAGGCGATGGCGATGTGCAGCGCCGCCCAGGATTCCGTGGCGTAGGGGAAACGGTAGGCGCTGGTGAGCACGATGGGCATCAGCGCGGCCAGCGCGGCGCCGCCCATGATGACGCTGGCGAAGCCCGGCAGCGCTCGCATCAGCCCGAAGGCCCAAGCTACCAGCACGCACAGAAACGCCACCAGCGAGATGGCATTGCCCAGCGAAATGTCGATGCCGTCGGGGGCGCCGATAGAGCGAGTGAGGGCGCACACATGCAGCGCCAGCGTGAAAAGGATGAAACCCCAGACGTATTTCGGCACCGCCGTGACGACAGCAGTACGGGGCAGCCGCCAATGCGTCACCGCGCCCACGGCGTAGAGGACGGCAACCACGAGGTGAAAAAACGGAAGCGGTATAATCATGGAACGATTATTTTAACCCAGATTATCCGGTCATCAGCGGTGGAGAGAATTTCCGCGCCGATGCCCGGTTTTTTGAGACGAGAACTTCAGGAAACCCATGTTTGATCATTTAACCCAGCGCTTGTCGCGCGTCGTCAAAACCCTCAAAGGCGAGGCGAGGCTGACCGATGCCAACATTCAGGACGCCTTGCGCGAAGTCCGCCTGGCGCTGCTGGAAGCCGATGTGGCGCTTCCGGCGGTGCGCGAATTTATCCAGCGGGTGCGCGAGAAAGCCGTTGGCGAAGAAGTCGTCGGCTCGCTGACGCCGGGGCAGGCGCTGGTCGGCGTGGTGCACCGCGAAATGGCGGCGCTGATGGGCGCTGAAGCCGCAGCGCTCAATCTGGCGGTCACGCCGCCGGCGGTAATTCTGATGGCGGGGTTGCAAGGCGTCGGCAAGACCACCAGCGTCGGCAAACTGGCGCGCTTGTTGAAACAGACGCAGAAGAAAAAAGTGCTGGTGGTGTCGGCGGACGTGTATCGACCGGCGGCCATCGACCAGTTGCAAACGCTGGCGGCGCAGGTGGGCGTGGATTGGTTCCCGTCGTCGCCGGAGCAAAAGCCGGTTGAAATCGCGCAAGCGGCCATCGAGTGGGCGCGCAAGCATTACCACGACGTGGTGATCGTTGATACCGCCGGACGCTTGTCCATCGACGAAGCGATGATGAAAGAGATTGCCGAGTTGCACGCGGCGGTGACACCGGTGGAAACGCTGTTCGTCGTTGACGCGATGCAGGGGCAGGACGCGGTGAACACCGCGGCGGCGTTCCGCGAGGCGGTGCCGCTGACCGGTGTGGTGCTGACCAAGCTCGACGGCGATGCGCGCGGCGGCGCGGCGCTGTCGGTGCGTTGGGTCACCGGCGCGCCGATCAAGTTTGCCGGGGTTTCCGAAAAGCCGGACGGGCTGGAAGTGTTTCACCCCGAACGGATGGCGTCGCGAATCCTCGGAATGGGTGATGTTTTATCGTTGATCGAAGAAGCGCATCGCACTGTTGACCTTGAAAAAGCGCAATCACTCGCCAAAAAACTGAAAACCGGCAAAGGCTTCGATCTGGAAGATTTCAGAATACAGATCGGCCAGATGCGCAACATGGGCAGCATGCAACGGCTGCTTGAAAAGCTGCCCGCCGAATTGGCGCAAGCGGCGCAGAGCGCGCCGATGCAGGAAAAGAAAATCGCGCGACTCGAAGGCATCATTCATTCGATGACGCCCGCCGAGCGCCGCAAACCGGAGATCATCAAAGCCTCTCGCAAGCGGCGGATTGCCGTCGGCGCCGGCGTGTCGGTGCAGGAAGTCAATCAACTGCTGAAACAATTTGAACAAACCCAAAAAATGATGAAGATGGTGGCGAAAGGCGGCATGGCCAAAATGATGCGTGGCATGCGGGGACTGCTGCCGGGGATGCGCTAGGAGAGCATGATGGTACGAAGACAACCCGCGAGCGTTGGGAACGAAACCCCGACCGAAAACCCGAGCGAAACTCCAACGAATGTTCCGGGCGCCACCGAAACGGTACCGCCGCCGATGGATTTGCGCGGTTCCTTTCTGCTGGCGATGCCGGAGCTGGGAGAGGAAGGGCCTTTTTCGCACACGTTGATTTACATTTGCGAACACAACGCCGAGGGTGCGCTGGGCATCGTGATTAACCGCGAAACCAAAATGACCGTCGCGCAACTGTTCGATGGCGCCGGCGTGTCGTCGTTCGACGATCATTGGCACAGCGCGCCGGTGTATTGGGGCGGGCCGGTGTGTAGTGATCGTGGCTTCATTCTGCATCGGCCGGTCGGCGAATGGCAATCGACGCTGGCGGTCAGCAACGAAATTGGCATGACTACCTCGCGCGATTTGCTTGAAGCGATGGGGCGCGGCGAAGGGCCGGACGAAGCGCTGGTGTCACTCGGCTACGCCGGATGGTCGGCGGGACAGTTGGAGCAAGAGTTGACGCAAAATGCCTGGCTGACGATTCCCGGCGACGATGCGGAGGAACTGCTTTTTCAGTGCGCGCCGAAAGCGCGGATCGATGAAGCGATGCGTCGGCTGGGCGTGAACCCGCTGCATTTTTCCGGCGCGGCAGGCCATGCCTGAAGCGAACGCGCCGTCCACCTTGCTGGCGTTCGATTATGGCCACAAACGCATCGGCGTGGCTATCGGCAACACGTTGACGCAAACCGCACGCGCGTTAACCACGCTTCAGGTTGAGGGTGAAGGAATGCAGGAAAAAGCGCTACGGGCGCTGATGGCGGAATGGCAACCGCAGAAATTGGTGGTCGGGTTACCGGTGCACATCGACGGCGCCGAACATGAAATGACGCGCAGCGCCCGGCATTTTGCGCGCTGGCTGGAAGAGATGTTTCACTTGCCGGTGGCGCTGGTCGATGAGCGTTTGACCACGCAAGAAGCGCAACGCCTGCTCGATGAAAGCGGGCAGCGCGGTGAGAAAGCACGGGCGGTGCGCGATGCGGTGGCGGCGCAAGTGATTCTTCAAGCGTATTTCGATGAGGGAGAAAGCGAATGAGTGCGCCGGATGCAAAGCAATGTTTTGAAACGTTGATTGCGCGTATGGAAGGCGCGGTGGCGGTCGATGCGTGGCTGTTGGCGATTGATGATGAGGGCGCGTTGCTGGTCGAACGATTGGCGGCGCGATTGCCAATGCTGTTGCCCAATGAGCATCGTTGCGCGGCACTGGATGTGCAAACGCTGGCGCAAGGCGTTTTGAAAATCACTCCGGAAACAACGCTCGCCGCGATGCTTGCCGAAGAAGCGCCGATTGTTTTGGTCAATGCCGTATTGTGGCACGGCGAAACCGTCGTGCAAGCGGTGTCGCTGTTGCGGCAAAGCGGCGTTCGCGCGCCAATTGAATTGGCGGCGTTAGCGGATCGCGGCGATTACCTCGTGCCGATTGCGCCGACCTACAGCGGCGGCGAAATCATCGTTGCAGAAGATACAGTCGTGCGGTTATCAGAGGATCAGGAATTGGGGATCAGGTTTCAGATCGCGTAGCGTAGGTTAGTGAAGCGTAACCCACGGGCACCATCACTTTTTCCCTCTCCAGCTTGTGGGAGAAGGCGTCCGAAGGGCAGGAGAGGGTGGGGTGTTGTGCACAGATGAATCAATCTCATGCGGAGAGATGGAGCACGCGAAGCAACCCCAGCGGTTGAGCGCAAAGGAACAGCGATGATGTGAGTTTGCGACATTGACCCGTTGGGGTTCGATGCCTCACCCCAATCTACTTAGAGTTCCTACCTTCAAAAAACGCCACCACTTCTTTCAGTTCCCGTGTTCGTCGCATCGGCGGCAGGCTGCGCCACAGTTTTTTGCCGTAAGGTTTTTCGACGAGACGCGGGTCGGTGATCATCAGCACGCCGCAATCGGTTTCGGTGCGGATCAATCGTCCCGCGCCTTGTTTGAGGCTGATCGCCGCTTGCGGCAGTTGCCAATCGCGGAACGGTTCGCCGCCGTTTTTTTTCAGGTGTTCGAGGCGGGCGGCGAGTAACGGATCGTCGGGCGGCGCGAACGGCAGTTTGTCGATGACCACGACCGACAAGGCGTCGCCGGCAACGTCAACGCCTTCCCAGAAGCTGGCGGCGCCGAGCAGCACGGCGTTTTTCTCTCGACGAAAACGCTCCAGCAGTTCCGAGCGCGAGGCTTCGCCTTGCACGAGCAGCGGCCAGTTGTGGCCTTGTTCGGCAAAAATCGTTTGCAACCGTTGGCGTGCGTGTTGCAGCGCGCGGTGAGTCGTGAACAACAAAAACGCGCGTCCCTGACTTGCCGTCAGCACCGGCATCGTGGCGTCGATTACGGCGTCGGTGTGTTCTTTGGAGTTCGGCAGCGGCAAGTCGGTCGGTACATACAAGATGGCCTGATGTTCGTAATCGAAGGGGCTGTCCCAGCGCGCGGTTTGAGCGTTTTCCAAGCCCAATTCATGTTGATAGTGGGTGAATTGTCCGGCGACCGACAAGGTGGCGGAGGTCAGTATCCAGCTTCGCGCCGAGTTTTCGACGAAGTTGCGAAAGATCGGCGCGACCGACAACGGCGAAGCGTGCAACTGCCAGCCGTACGATGAAATGTCCGCCCAGCGAATCAGCGGGATTTTGTTGTCGTCGGAGACATTTTCATTATTAGCATTTTCGTCTTCTGCATTTTCGTCCACCGCACTTTCGTTGCTTGTATTTTCTTCAACTTCAGTCCACTGTTGCAGCGCGCGCGATAAAGTTTTCGCGCGGTTGGCCACCAGTTCGAGGTCTTCGCTGCGCTCGGCGACGGCGCCCAAATCGGAAGCGGTTTCGTCGAGTATTTTACTTAGTGCTTGCAGGGCTTCGACAAAAGCCGGTTGCGACAGCAGTTTTGACGCGGCGTATTTGCCCGGAAATTCTCCGGCGGCCAATCGCAGTTGTCGGATCGCCGGAACCAATCGATTGATGCGGATGAGCAATTCGGTGAGATCACCGGCGTCGGCGCGAATGGCGGTTTCGGCATCGCGCGCCAGTTCGGCGAGTTGCGCGCCGCCGATGCGTTCGCCGAAAAAAACGGTGGCAATGTCGGGCAACTGGTGTGCTTCGTCGAGAATCACGGTATTGCAGGCGGGCAGCAATTCGTTCAAGCCTTCTTCACGCAGCAGCGCGTCGGCGAAAAACAAATGGTGGTTGATGACCACCACGTCGGCGTCCAGCGCTTCTTTGCGCGCTTTCATCACGAAGCAATCGTCAACGTGCGCGCAATGGGTGCCGAGGCAGTTGTCGCGGGTCGAAGTGACCAGCGGCCAGATGCCGGCGTGGTCGGGAATGTTGGCGAGTTCGCTGCGGTCGCCGCGTTCGGTGGTGCGCGCGAACGAAACGATGGTTTGTAGATGTTTGGCGTCTTGTTTCGAGGGGAACAAATCTTCGACTTGCGCTTGCGCGAGGCGATGCAGGCACAGGTAATTGCTGCGCCCTTTGAGCAGGGCAACCGACAACGGCAATTTCAGCGCGTCACGCACCAGCGGCAGGTCGCGCTCGAAAAGTTGATCCTGCAACGTTTTGGTGCCGGTGGAGATGATGACTTTGCCGCCGCCGGTCAACGCCGGAACCAGATAGGCGAAAGTTTTGCCGGTGCCGGTACCGGCTTCGGCAATCAGGCAGCGGCGTTCGCTGATCGCTTCGGCGATGGTTTGCGCCATCGCTTGCTGGCCGGGACGCGCCCGAAAGCCCGGCAGGTGTTGCGCCAACGGACCTTTTTCGGAGAAAACGGCGGTGATGTCGAGAGAGGGCGGCGCGGTCAAGGTTGGAACACTGTCACGTCGGGGCAGCTTTGAACTGGGCGCTGGCTGGCATCAACGGTCAACGCTTCGCGTATTTGTTGACTGTAAGCGGCAAAGGCGGAATAAGGCGCGGCGATGCGCTGCCGGTAATCGTCTTCGGTTTCGTTGGGTTGCTGCCGAAGTCCGGCCATCGCGGTGTTCCAGACCATGTACAAATCGTTCAGCGCGACCATCGCTTCGCACGACGACTTCGCCTGCGCTTCGCGTTGCGCCGCTTCAAAATATGGCGGCAGCGTGATTTTTTGCTTGCCTCGGCAGTACGCGCTTTTCAACCCGTTCGCGCCTTGCTCGCCGCTGGCAAAACCGAATTCGAGCAACTCGATGGCTTTGACTTGTCGGCAAACAGTGTAGAGGTGATCCACGGCGTCCAGAAAACAGCCGATGGCGCTAATTCGGGAAGTGTGCGGGCAGACAAATTCGGCGGAAGGCTGGGCGAGAACGTAGTCGGACTCCGGCAACGCTTTGGGCTTCGGAGCGCTCGCTACCGGAATATCCGGGTCGGTCAGAGGAACTGCGTAACCGCAGGTCGCCCAACCGGAAGCAATCACGAGAAAGGCGGACAGAAAAAAACGGTCAAAAAAGCGAAACGACACAGCAGAATGGGTAAAAAGCTTTAATTTTTTATCGTAGCGCAAACCGCAGTTGGCCGCAAGAGCGGAAAGAGAGGGTCGAAAAAAAACCACGAAAAAATGGTGGGCTTCCGCCGTGGGGGCAAAAGCAAGCGCAAAAGACGCGGCAAGAGTAGAATTATCCCACGGGGGGTAAGCAACCGCGATGAAACAAGCTTCCATTTACAGTGCGCTGGGTTTGGCAGAGACGGCGTCTGACCGCGAGGTCAGTCATGCGCTGCGGCAAACATTGCGCGAGAACTATAAAAAAGCGCGCGATAACTTCGGCGTGCTGGAAGATTCGTTGCGCTTTTACAATCAGGCGAGCCAGATTCTGAATGACAAAAACCGGCGCAAGTTGTATGACGCCGAGTGGAGCTTGTCGAACGCCACCGAGGAGCAGCGCATTGATTACGTGTTGCGGCAGGCGGCGGAAGGGAAATTGCCGCAGCCGCAGGCAGCGGCTCCCGATGTCGATGAGACGGCGGCCGTGCACTTGGCGACGGCGGTGGGCGCGTCGCCCAAGCCCGCGCCGAATCTGGAGTTGGTGCCGAACCGCCCCGGTCTCGGGACTCCTCATCCGCAGCCCCAGCAACCGTTGCCGCCCGCTGCCGTTGTCACTGATTTGCCGAAGGAGCCGGGGGCGGAAAAGCCGCCGACCGGAGCGTCCAAGGCAACAGGCGCGGCTGGCGCGACCAAAGCGACCGGCGCGACTTCGGCTTCTTTGTCGGCGGGCGAAAATGTGACGCCGAAAAATATTCCGCCACCGCCGACGACGCAGCATTACCACCCGATTCTCACCGAGAATATCGGTTACTCGCGTTCGTTGATCTTTCAAGGACTGAGCGCCGGTTTGACGGTGCTGTTGATTGGCGCGCTGCTTTACGTCTCGTGGGAATTTGCGGTCAAACCGTTTGAGTTGGCGCAAAGCTGGGTTTGGGCGATCGGGTTGTTGCTGGTGGTGTTGCTCTACAGCGTCGGCTGGAAGCAGGGGCAGCGACGCAAGGAAAAAGATTTCGAGTTGTCGGGGCAGCCCGATGAAGAAGTGATCAAGGGTTGGCGACGGCGGCAAACTGTTTTCATGGGAAGCAACTTTCTGGCTGAAGATCCAAGCTGGGTGTTTCAACTGCGTCTCACCGAATTGGAGCGAGGGCGGATCGGTCGAACCAGCTATCCGCACCTGTGGCGGCGCGCCATCGCGCGGCTGTTCGATTACGCGCTGTGGGGATGGCTGCTGTTTTTCCCGTTGTACGAGTTGAGCAAAATCAACGCCATCCCGCCGGAGCTGTTTCAAATCATCAGCAACCCGCTGGTGGCGCCGGTGTTAATCACGGTGACGTGGATTCCGATTGAAGCATTGCTGATGGCGGCGGTGGGCACTACGCTCGGAAAATGGTTGCTGGGCGTTTACATCCAGTTCCGCGTCTCGAACCCTTACGCGCCGCGCAGCGGCGGCGATTGCTGGCGCTATGCGTTGCAGCGGGCGTTCAGCGTCTGGTGGCAGGGCGTGGCGATGGGGCTGGCGCCGATCGCGCCGATCGCCGCAGCGCGCGCGCGGGCGTCGGCGGAGCGCTTCGACGAAACCGATTGGGACGAAGCGCACGATGTTCTGGTGACGCATACGCCGGTGAGCGTGATTCCCGGCTTTGTCGTGGGCATCGGCCTGATCGCTTTGTTGAGCATGTACATGGTGGCGTGGCAGAAGCCGTTGTTCGACATGGGCGACGGAACCGAGCAATGGGCCTTCCGGCAGATCGAACAATTGCAGGGCAACGAAGTTGCCGTGACGTCAAGCTCGCCGCGCAGTCAAGCGCCGTCGGTCAACCGTAGCGCGGCGGGCAAAAACAACGAAACAGCGGCGCCCTCCGCAACGCCGACTGATTCCGAAGCCGCTGAAGATTTGCGCAGACTGGAAAATTTCCGCGAAGCCATCGTCAAAGCGCGTGAAGAAAGTTTGTTGTTGCTCGACAAACAGGATTGGAAACGCGCGTATGAAAGCTGCCAGCGTTGGGCCAGACTGGAAGTGACCAACCCGGCGCCGATGCGTTGTCAGGGCACCGCGTTGCAGGCGATGGGGCGGTATCAAGAAGCGATCAATGCGTACCGCAGCGCCAAGGTTTATGCGCCGGAAGACCGCTCGCTCGACGACGCGATTACCCGCTCGCAAGAAGAAATATTCAAGCAGTTGAATCGTTAGGAACGCACAAGATGAAGATTTTTACCAATGCCGTGGTGACGCTGAGATTCCGGCTGCTTGACGCCGATGGTGAGGTGATCGAACAAAGCAACGAGCCACTGGCGTATCTGCACGGCGGTTACTCCGGGATTTTCCCGAAAGTTGAAGATGCGTTGAACTTCAAGGAAGTCGGCGAGAAAGTCAAATTGTCGCTCGAACCGGCGGAAGCGTTCGGCGATTACGACCCGTCGCTGGTGCGGCTGGAACCGCTCATCAACTTGCCGCCCGATACCGTGGTCGGCGGTTATCTGTCTTCGGGCAACGATGGGCTGGTGTGGCGCGTCACCGAAATTTCAGACGGCCAAGCGGTGCTCGACGGCAATCACGAATTGGCCGGACAACGGGTGCTGTTTGAGTGTACCGTTCTCGATGTGCGACCGGCAGCCGAAGATGAAATTGAACACGGCCATCCGCATGGGGCGCATGGGCATCAGCATTGAGTCAGGCATCAGAACGTAGGGACGGTTCGTGAACCACCCTTCCAGCCTTCAATCGTAGGGTGAACAAATGCGCGCGTAAGCGGCATTGCTGCCGATCTCGGCGAAGGTTTTGCCGACGTTGGTTGTGATGGTGCTTTTCAGCCAGCCGCTGTCTTGCAAGATTATCCCGTCGGCACGATCCGGGCGGCGCTTCAGCGTGCTTTTTGCCAAGGGCGTCCACGGTGGACGCCCCTGCTCGGCGAAATTTTGCTCCTTCTCGTCGTCGAGCGTTCCGGCGATGTCCGTCATCAGCGGCGTGAAGTCATTGCCGATGTCGTTCAGCCGTTTAAAAAAACGAGACACCAGCTCGCCGCCCAGTTGTGTGATTTCAATTTTCACTTGATTTTTTCTTTTGACAGAGGTAATCTTTTTCTGTAGCCGTGACGTCAGAAAGTCGCGAGGTCGCTGACGGGGAGTAGAGTAACCAATGAGGGATTACCGATAAGACGCAAGTCGAGCTCGGGGGCGCGCCCCTCCACGGCTACACTCATTTTCTTGGGTACCTCCAAAAATCAGCCCAGCTTCCGTAAACCACAGGAAAATTATCGCTATTCCAGTGGCTAAGAATACTACGTGTCGTGTACGCAGTTGTTATGGCATTGATCAGCATTCTTGTTCTCATTTCGTCAGTGGGCGATAAACGCCCCTCCCAGTCGTAGTTTAGTGTCACCACTATTTTTTTTGCGGCCTGGCCGGAAAGAAGGCTCGGCGTTAAATAGAGTAATTGGTAGTCGTTGTTTATTTTCACACTGGTTTTGTCAAGCAACACCAATGGTGTGTCTAATAATGTTCTTGGCAAAGCAAGCCATTCTTCGTGAGTAAACGGTGTCGGCCGATGAATCCCCTGCCTTCCTGCGTGAGCGAATCGTTCGTCGATTAAGCTGATGAGCGCTGTCGGCGAAGTAATCCCGTGATCGAAAGCCAAGTTGTGTATCAGTTCAAGGTGCAACACGCCCGTTTCGATTTTTGCCTTTGTTGTCCGCTGGATGTCAAGAGCCTTGATCCACTCCTGAACGCTGTTTTCCATCTGATAAAAAGCAATGGGGTTTTTGAGTATTGCCCCGATAGCCGCCGCTGCAACAACCGGCTCCGCCTTTGCCGCTTTGTTGAGCGCCCACATCGTCAAGTTGTCGCCGCGCATCAACGCGGGGTTGCCGTTCCACCCCGCGCCGGTGCTGAATTCGCGCATCCCCGGCAGCTTGATCGAGGTGCGCTCGAACTCATTGCCGAGGCGATCGGTTGACACCCAATGCGTCGTGTATTTGCTTGAGTCGATCACGGTCAGCCCGCGATTCTCGACTTGCCGCTCTGTCAGCGCCCGCACGGTGCAGCGGCAGTTGAAATCGTTGGGCGGAAAAATATTTTCCCAGATCGGGTCATCCCATTTAAACACTGCGCCGTCGAGCGCCATGTGACTCGGTCGCGTTCGGCTGTCGTGCACCGCTACATATTGCCAGTAAGGGCGAGCGGCGGCGTTGTCGCGCAACGCTTTATAACGACCGGCCATGAGCGCGCTCTGCATGTTGCAGCGGTAAATCGTTTCGAGTCGGCGCGGGCTGCCGAGTTGCTCTTTGATGGCAACGCCGTCGGCGTCAATCGAAATCTGCCGCCCCCACCAGCCGAGCGCTTGCAGCTTGGGCGTCAGATTTTTTTTAAACTCCTGAAAAGGCACGCCCTCTTTCAGCGAGCGCGTCAGCTCATCTCGAATCGTTGTCAACACGTCCATCGACGTGACTTTCGCCACGGTGAAAGCCATCGCGTGATCGGCTTCGTCGGATTCGTGCCAGTCCCATGTGAGCCTGTTTAACTTTTTCTCAAAATAGCGGATGGCCTCGGCGGGCTTGAGGCCGAAGGTAAACGCGAGATTAAACGGATGTTCAGGCATTTTTTGCCGTCAACCGCCCATACGTCTCGGCGACGAACATCGCATTGCCGAGCGCCGTTTCCAGCGCCGTCGTTTCGACTGACGGCATCACGTTATCGAGCGCGGCGAAGGCTGCCTCGTAGCTGTCGGCGCTCATGATCGCATCGACAACCGGCTTCAGCATTTGCCGCGATTGCGCGTTGAGCGCAGCGGCGGGGAGGTTGTCGAGCAGCGCGTCGAGCGCAGCTTGTGCCGCATCATCTTCGGGCGCGGCGAACGTCGGCGAATCATTCGCCTTGACGGGCGCTTGATTTTCTTTCGCGCCGGTGAGCGGCACGAAACCATCGCCGTACAATTCCGCGACTGATTCGGGCGTGCGCTGCCAGCCCATGTTGTAAAGTATCTGATCGCTTTCCGCCGATGACTTTAAATCTTTTTTCTCCGTGAAATAGCGCCACACTTTCGGCGGGCGCGCGCCCGGCACGGCTACATTCGTTTTCTTGGGCGCCTCCAAAAAGCTTCCCAACTCCCATAAACTACAGGATAATTATCACTATTCCAGTAGCTGAGAATGCTACCGGTTGTGTACGCGGTTGCGATTGCATTTATCAGCAGCCTTGTTTTTGTGTCATCGGTGGACGATAACGGCCCTTCCCATTTGTAATTCAGCGTTACCACGATCTTTTTTGCGGCTTGCCCCGAAAGAAGGCTCGGCGTTAAATAGAGCAATGGGTAATTGTTGTATTTTTTCTCGCTGGTTTTATCAAGCAACACCAACGGCGTGGCGCTCACCGTTCATTTCTGGATTGCTTCATCGCTTCGCTTCTCGCAATGACGCCTGCACTTCGCTCGTTGCAGGCGTCGCTTAAAGGGAAACCGTTATTGCGATAAATCGTGTCGCGTGGATTAGCAAAGCGCTACCCGCGAAACTTTTTGGTGTCAGCTATTGGCGCTGCTCTGCCCCGTGGTTTTTTGCGCGCACTCCGATTCCTGATCCTTGCCGGAAGCCTGTCCCTCCCACCACAGCCGCAATCCTTCTTTTTGTCGGTTGACGGTTTCGGGATGGGCGCGCAGGTAATCGCGCAGGAAGGCGTCGGTATCGGAAACGAAGTTTTGGGAAGGCAGCATCATGATGTCAGGTCTCTCCTGTAAAGAAATCAGGATACCGGAAAAAGGCGGTTGAGGGAATTTTTTTGTGGGAGCGTTTTTGGGTAATTCCCTCTTCCGCCCCTGCAAAAACACAAGCCCCCGTCGGCTTCGCCGACACCCCCTTTGTGGAAGGGGCTTTTCTGCGGGCGGCAGAATGCCGCCCCTACGCTCAATCTGCTACACCGTCTTTTTGATCCGCCGCATCGAGCCTTCCACCATCTTGAAGCCGTAGAGGCGACAGTCGAGCGCACCGTTGAACAAGGGGATGCGGCGCTCGGGTTTCAAGCCGATGAGCCGGGGCAGCATTTGATCGCCGCTGAAAAACCAGGCGTGCCATCCGGCGAAGTGTTTTTTGAGGGTGCTGCCGAGCGCGGGGTACAGCGCCGCCAGCGATTCGTTGTCTTCGAGGCGAATGCCGTAGGGCGGGTTGGTCAACCAGACACCGGTGGGCGCAGGCGCGCCGCACCGACGAACGTCGGCGGGAGCAAAGTCGATCCAGTCGGCTACATTGGCTTGCGCCGCGCATTCTCTGGCGTGATCGATGGCGTCTTCCGAAATGTCGCTGGCGAAAAGCGATGGCATTTTCGGCGCGGGGCGCACGGCGTCGCGCGCTTTTTGTTTCAGGCGCTGCCAAGTCGGACCATCGAACCAGTGAAGTTTCTGGAAGCCGAAGGTGCGCTGCAACCCCGGCGCCTGACGGGCGGCGATCAGCGCGGCCTCGATGGCGATGGTGCCGCCGCCGCACATCGGGTCGAGCAGCGGAATATTGGGCACCCAACCGGCGAGCATGAGCAAACCGGCGGCGAGGTTTTCGCGCAGCGGCGCTTCTTCGCTGTGGCGGCGATAGCCGCGTTTGAACAGCGCTTCCCCGGAAGTATCGATGTAAAGCGAGGCATCGCGGTCGGTGAGAAAAACGTAAACGCGCACATCGGGCGATTGTTTGTCGATGGAAGGACGCAGTTGCCCTTCGGCGCGGAAGCGGTCGCAGATGGCGTCCTTGGTGCGCAGCGTGGCAAAGGTCAAGCTGGTCAGCGGCGAATGGGTGGCGGTCAAGTCAACGCGCAAGGTGCGTTGCGCGGTGAAATAGCGCTTCCAGTCAACATCGTAAGCCATCGTGTAGAGGTCTTGCTCGTTGCGATAAGGCCGGTGGGTGATGCGCCACAGGATGCGGCTGGCCAGTCGGGATTCGAGGTTGGCGCGGTAAGCCAAAGACAGGTCGCCCCGAAAGCTGACGCCGCCGGAAAGGATTTGCGGCGCAACGGCGCCCATCAAATCCAGTTCGGTCGTCAAGGCATTTTCAAGGCCGCGCGGACAAGGCGCAAAAAAAGTTTCGTTCATGCAAATCAGCCAAAAAATAAAACGTCAGTACCAGAATCACCGCCGTTTTTTAAAGGTATCTCCTAAGAGAAGTTATGTTACTTTGAACCTCGCCGCGTGTGTGAGTGGGCACTTGATCTGAAACAATTGTTTGCAGTTTTATATGTGCTGCGATGTGTTTTGACACAATTGTTTGCAGTTGTGTGAGGCGCGCGTGGAAAAAATGCCCACAGTCGGGAAGGACGACAATCGGAAGATGTTGCGGACGCGCCCAATCGAGCACGTCGGCAAGCGGAATTACCTCGTCATTTTCTCCGTGCACGATCAAGGTGTCGGCAGGAGCGACGGCAAGCGCGAAGCGTTTTGCCGCCGGAGCAATCAGCACCGTCATTGCGGGCGTGACTTGTTGGGCGACGCGCGTTTGAATGTAGGTGCCGAAGGAAAAACCGGCCAATGCCGGTGGCCGGTCGGCCACTTGCGGCAAACGGCTTTGGGCGTATTCGAGCGCTCGCAGCGCGTCGTCGATTTCGCCGTGCCCGTGATCCCAAGCGCCTTCCGAGCGACCGACGCCGCGAAAGTTGAAGCGCATCGCGGCAAAACCGAAAGCAAAAAAACTTTTAGCGAGCGTATAGACGACTTTGTTGTCGAGCGTGCCGCCATCGGTCGGCAACGGGTGCGCGATCAACGCGATGCCGCGCACCGCGTCGGGAATGTTGAGCGCGATTTCCAGCGCGCCAGCGGGGCCGGCGATGGTATGGCGTTCGAGGGATTTGGAATTCAAAGCTGCAATCTTTCGACAAGGCGGCCGTTTGACAAATGCTGGTCGATGAGTTCATCGATGTCCGCCGCGTTGCGGTAGGTGTACCAGACCGCGTCGGGATAAATCACCAGGCACGGTCCTTCTTCGCAACGACCCAGACAACCGGCGCGATTGATGCGAACGCGGTTGTCGTCGGTCAAACGCAATGCCTTGACGCGATCTTTGGCGTGCAAATACATCGCTTCGGCATTGGCTTCGGCACAACAACGCTCGCCCGGCGAGCGCTGATTGCAGCAAAAGAAAACATGACGTTGGTAATAACTCATGGCATCAGGATTGGGGGGGCGAAAACCCGATATTAGAACACATCCTGTTCTCCCCAGCGCGGGCGTCCGGCCATGACGAATAACCAGACGCCGGCGGCTAGTGGCCACAACAAAAGAATGATGCGGGTCAAGCCGTCGAAATGCAACATATGCGTATAGCGGTCGTTGAGTAACGAAAGCGGCATGCGCGCCGTCAACAAGTCCGGTAACAGCAGCGGCGCCAGCAGTGAGGACAACAGAATCACGGCGCAGATGGCGACGGCTTTCGGGCGCGATAAGGTGAAAAAGGCGTAAAGCAGCAAAAAACCCAGAATCAGCGCCAACCACGTTGCCGTGCGGCCAACGAAATGGGGGCGGGCGGCTTCGCTGAGGGTGAACCAAATGGCGGCGTTTTTGAGCAGAAATGCCGCCAGAATGAGTGCTATCGCTGTCAACACCGCGTGGCGGCGGTTGCGCACCAGCAAGGCGGCGAACAAGCCGATGCCGGAAATCTGAAAAGCGCCGATCACGATTTCCGCCAGCATCGACCAACGGGCGTCGTCAAACGGCACGATCGTGTCAGGCCAGAGCGCCGCTAACACCGTCGGATCGAAAACAATCGAAAACAACGGAATGCTGGGGTTGGCCTGTGCCGCCAGCCAGAAAGCGAGCAAGGCCAGCCCGAAATCGCCGAGCCAACCGGGCAGAAACAAGCGACGCCAGCGGTAAAGCGTGTCGCGCAGCCACGGCAGCGCCGCCAGCGCCCAAGCGACGAGGCCGCCCGCCGTCGCGCCCGCCGTGTTGGCGAGAAAGTCGTAAAGATCGGCGCTGCGCGGCGGCATCAACCACTGGCAGGACTCGATTGCCAGCGATAACAGCGCGCCGTAAAAAGCCGCTCGCAACCAGCGGAAGCGACGGCCGACGAGCCCGACAAAAAAACCGAGCGGCAGATAAGCAAAAAAGTTCACGACAAAATCGGCGCGATAAAGACGGGAGGGCGCGAACAACCAGAAGGGAGTTCCCGGCTGCGGTATTTCCCAGCGAATGAACGGGTAAAGGCTGGCATAAATAATGCACAGCGTGTAAAGCAGCGCCAGCGCCAGCGGCAAACGGCTGCGACCATCGTCAGCGCGCATCGCCGGCTCCTGAGCGAAGAAGCGGAAAAAAAGGCGCTACGGGACGATTCATGGCTGGCCGTGGAGGGAAGAAGTGAGGGAAAACACACCCTAAGGTTTACGGGCGGTTTACTTTCCTGAAACATTATAGAGGGGAACGGCGGCAAATGGGGTGCCGAGATCGGTGCAGTCGCGGTGCGGGCGGGTTAATAACGGCTACAATAAATCTTTGTTGTCGCCTTCAACATCGGCCTGTCTGGCGCTGGCGAAAGGTTCTATGCACTTGTCTTTGGGGAAATTTCGGAAATGAAACTGGATCTGTCGATGGCTGCGCCCATGTTTGTTCTGGCCGGTTGGACCGCGTTTGTCCTGTTGCTGATTCCCATCGTGCGCTTCACTGCGGCGGCGCAGGGCAAGGTGAAACAGGAAGATTTCAGGCTGGCAGAAACCAGCCGCGTGCCGGAGTGGGTTACCCGTCCCAACCGCAATTACATGAATTTGCTCGAGCTTCCGATGCTGTTTTATACGATCAGCCTGCTGCTCGTCATCACACAACAAGCCACGCCCGCCATGCACGGCTTGGCTTGGACTTATGTCGGATTACGCATCGCGCACAGCCTGTTTCATTTGATCGTCAATCAGGTGCTCGTGCGCTTCGCGATCTTTGCCGCCAGCAATTTGGTGCTGCTGGCGTTGTGGATCGTCGCTGGGTTACAGCTTTTTTCCAGTTGAGGAACAGGCGCCGCGGATTTTACGACCTTATCCGCCCCACGTCCGCGATGACCACGGGCGGCAGGATGTGTCGCCACTACGCACACAGAATAAATCACCGCCACCCTTGAGCAACTATAGGGGCAGCGGCTACAATACACACTTCCGAATCACCTTTATGCTCTTGGATTTTCACCCTCACCCGATGAGCGGTGGCGAGTGGGTGTGAGCCTTACGAAAGCGAAGTGTCATGTCTTCATCTTCTTCAAATTCTTCTTTGTTGCCGCCGTCAACACCGGCTTGTCTGGCGCTGGCCGACGGTACGGTCTATGAGGGCGTCAGCGTCGGCGTGGACGGCGAGGCCGTCGGCGAGGTGGTGTTCAACACCGCGATGACCGGCTATCAGGAAATTCTGACCGATCCGAGTTACGCGCAGCAAATCGTCACGCTGACTTACCCGCACATCGGCAACGTCGGCGTCAATCCCGAAGATGTCGAGAGCGATCGACCCTACGCGGCGGGGCTGATCGTCAAGGATGTGCCGAAGTTGGCGTCGAATTATCGGATGACGCAATCGCTCGGCGATTATTTGCGGGAACACGCGGTGGTGGCGATTGCCGGCATCGATACCCGCAGCCTGACGCAGCATTTGCGCGAAAACGGGGCGCAATCAGGTTGCGTGATGGCGGGCGCCAACGCCACGCCGATGACGGCGCTCAAGAAAGCGCGAGCATTTGGCGGCCTCGCCGGATTGGATTTGGCGAAAGTCGTTTCGACCAAGAAGCCTTACACCTGGGACGAAACAGCTTGGGTGCTGGAGACGGGTTACGGCAAGATGCAGTCGCCGCGTTTTCACGTCGTGGCTTACGATTTTGGCGTCAAGCGCAACATTCTGCGGTTGCTGGCGGCGCGCGGTTGCAAGCTGACCGTCGTACCCGCGCAAACCAGCGCCGACGAAGTGTTGGCGATGAAGCCCGACGGCGTGTTTTTGTCGAACGGCCCAGGCGATCCGGCGCCGTGCGATTACGCGATTCACGCGGTGCGGCGGTTGATTGCGAGCGGCAAGCCGGTGTTCGGCATTTGTCTCGGCCATCAAATCATGGCGCTGGCGGCGGGCGCTTCGACGTACAAGATGAAGTTCGGCCATCACGGCGCCAATCATCCGGTGCAGAGTGTCGAAACCCAACAGGTTTTCATCACGTCGCAAAATCACGGCTTCGCCGTTGACATCAACACGTTGCCGTCGAATGTCGAGACGACGTTCATCTCGCTGTTCGACGGTTCACTGCAAGGGTTGCGTTTCAAAGATCATCCTGCTTTCTGTTTTCAGGGGCACCCCGAGGCTTCGCCCGGCCCGCAAGACATCGTCCCGCTCTTCGACCAATTCATCGGCCAGTTCATCGATATGATGGCGCACGCCTGATCCGAGATTCTCATGCCCAAAAGAACCGACATCCACAGCATTCTCATTATTGGCGCCGGCCCGATCGTCATCGGACAAGCGTGCGAATTCGATTACTCCGGCGTGCAGGCTTGCAAGGCGTTGCGCGAAGAAGGTTATCGCGTGATTCTGGTGAACAGCAATCCGGCGACGATCATGACCGATCCGGAAATGGCCGATATGACTTACATCGAGCCGATCACCGTTGAAGTGCTCGAACGCATTCTCGCCGAACAAAAGCCCGACGCGATTCTGCCGACGATGGGAGGACAAACGGCGCTGAACGCGGCGTTGGATTTGCACCGTCGCGGGCTGCTTGAGAAATACGGTTGCGAATTGATCGGCGCGTCGCCCGAAGCGATTGACAAAGCCGAAGACCGATTGCACTTCAAACAAGCGATGGAGAAGATCGGTTTGCAATCGGCGCGTTCCGGCATCGCCCATTCGCTGAAAGAAGCGCAGGAAGTGCAGCAACAGATTGCGCAGGAGACGAAGAATGTCGGCTATCCGGTGATTATCCGGCCCTCGTTCACGCTTGGCGGCACCGGCGGCGGCATCGCGTACAACCCGGAAGAGTTTCAGGAAATTTGTCAGCGCGGGCTGGAGTTGTCGCCGACGCACGAGTTGCTGATCGAAGAATCGCTGCTCGGCTGGAAAGAGTATGAAATGGAAGTCGTGCGCGATCACGCCGACAACTGCATCATCGTGTGTTCGATTGAAAACCTCGATCCGATGGGGATTCACACCGGCGATTCGATCACGGTGGCGCCGGCGCAAACGATGACTGACAAGGAATATCAAATCATGCGCAGCGCGTCGTTTGCGATCCTGCGCGAGATCGGTGTGGACACCGGCGGCTCCAACGTGCAGTTTGCGGTAAACCCGAAAGACGGTCGGATGATCGTGATCGAAATGAACCCGCGAGTGTCGCGCTCGTCGGCGCTGGCGTCGAAAGCGACGGGTTTTCCGATTGCGAGAATCGCCGCCAAACTGGCCGTCGGTTACACGCTCGACGAACTGAAAAACGACATCACCGGCGGCGCCATTCCGGCCTCGTTCGAGCCGACAATCGATTACGTCGTCACCAAAGTGGCGCGCTTCGCGTTTGAAAAATTCCGCGAAGCCGATCCGCGCCTGACCACGCAAATGAAATCGGTCGGCGAAGTGATGGCGATGGGACGCACGCTTCAAGAATCGTTGCAGAAAGCGTTGCGCGGATTGGAGATTGGCGTGGACGGTTTCGACGAGCAATCGAAGAACCGCGAAGACATCATCGACGAATTGAGCGAAGCCGGGCCGATGCGGTTGTGGTATGTCGCCGATGCTTTCCGTATCGGTTTGTCCATCGACGAAATTTACGCCGAGACGCACATCGACCCGTGGTTCCTGTCGCAGATTGAAGAAATCGTAGCGATGGAAAAGCGGGTGGCGGCGCACGCGCTCGAAGCGTTGACCGAAAAAGAAATGCGCGTGTTGAAAAGCATGGGCTTCTCTGACCGGCGGCTGTCCAAACTGTTGAAGACGACGCCGGCGGTCGTGCGCAAGAAACGGTTGTCGCTCGGTGTGCGGCCGGTTTACAAGCGCGTCGATACTTGCGCGGCGGAGTTTGCCAGCAGCACGGCGTATCTGTACTCGACTTATGAAATGCCGCTGTACGGACAAAAACACGGCGTTTGTGAAGCGCGTCCGAGCGATCGGCGCAAGATCATGGTGCTGGGCGGCGGGCCGAACCGGATCGGGCAGGGCATCGAGTTCGATTACTGTTGCGTGCATGCGGCGATGGCGCTGCGCGAAGACGGTTTTGAAACCATCATGGTCAACTGCAACCCCGAAACGGTTTCAACCGACTACGACACCTCCGACCGCTTGTATTTTGAACCACTGACGCTCGAAGACCTGCTCGAAATCGTTGACCTTGAAAAACCGGAAGGCGTGATCGTTCAATTCGGCGGACAAACGCCGCTGAAGTTGGCGCTGGCGCTCGAAGCGCACGGCGTGCCGGTGATCGGCACTTCGCCGCAAAGCATCGATGCCGCCGAAGACCGCGAGCGTTTTCAGAAACTGCTGCACAAACTGAATTTGAAACAGCCACCGAACGCCACGGCGCGAACCGAGGCGGAAGCGTTGCGCTGCGCCGGATCCATCGGCTATCCGTTGGTGGTGCGGCCCTCGTATGTGCTGGGCGGACGCGCGATGGAAATCGTGCACGAGTCGCGCGATCTCGAACGCTACATGCACGAAGCGGTCACCGTGTCGCCCGATTCGCCGGTGTTGTTGGATCGTTTCCTCGACGACGCGATTGAATGCGACGTCGATTGTATCGCCGACGGCGAAACCGTATTCATCGGTGGCGTGATGGAACACATCGAGCAAGCGGGCGTACACTCCGGCGATTCGGCGTGCGCGTTACCGCCGTATTCGCTGCCGACGGCAACCGTCGAAGCGATGAAAGAACAAACGAAAGCAATGGCCAAAGCGCTCGACGTGATCGGCCTGATGAACGTGCAATTTGCCATTCAGCAAAAACCGACGGGCGATGAGATTTACGTTCTCGAAGTCAATCCGCGCGCGTCGCGTACCGTGCCGTTCGTCTCCAAAGCCACCGGCTTGCCGTTGGCGAAGATCGCGGCGCGCTGCATGGCCGGAAAAACATTGCGCGAGCAAGGCGTTCTCGAAGAAGTGACGCCGAAGCACATCAGTGTCAAAGAAGCCGTGTTCCCGTTCCGCAAATTCCTCGGCGTCGATCCGGTGCTGGGGCCAGAGATGCGCTCGACCGGCGAAGTGATGGGCATCGGTGAAACCTTCGGCGAAGCGCTGTTCAAAGCGCAGTTGGCGGCGGGCGTGCGCTTGCCCGATAGTGGTACCGTGTTGCTGACCGTCAAGGAAGGCGACAAGGCGCGCGCCGTGAAAGTCGCACAAATGTTGATGGCGATGGGGGGTTACACCTTGATGGCAACACAAGGCACCGCCGACGCACTTCGCGCCGCCGGACTCGAAGTGACCGTCGTCAACAAGCTCAAAGAGAGCCGTCCGCACATCGTTGACGTGATGAAGAGCGGCGCGATTGCGATGGTGTTCACCACCGTCGAAGAAACGCGCACCGCGATTGCCAATTCGCGGCTGATCCGTATCACGGCGTTGGCAAACAACATTCCCTATTGCACCACTATTTCCGGTGCGCTGGCGGCGGTGGAAGGACTGCGCTCGCTGAAAGGCGGCGACTGGAAGCTGTACCCGTTGCAGGCGGGGTGACTCGTGCTGCCCTGTAGGGTGGGCAGCGGTGCGTAGTGCCGTGCACACCTTTCCATAGACGTTGAAGAAGCGGCGCGGATGAACGTGATTTTGTCGCGGGCGGCAGGATGCCGCTCCTACAACAACCCGATCAACGCCGGGATCACTTCGCGCATGTCGCCGACGATGCCGTAATCGGCGATCTGAAAAATAGGCGCCTGCGGATCGCTGTTGACGGCGACGATCACTTTGCTGTCTTTGATTCCGGCCAAGTGTTGCACCGCGCCGGAGATGCCGATGGCGATATAGAGTTCCGGCGCGATGATTTTTCCGGTTTGTCCGAGCAAAAATTCGCTGGAAGCCATTCCTTCTTCGACGACGGCGCGGCTCACGCCGATGGCGGCATCGAGTTTGTCCGCCAGTTTTCTGACGAAGGGCATGCCGTTTTCTCCCACGCCGAGGCCGCAACCGATGACGATGCGCGCGCGCGACAATTCCGGGCGCGACGAGCTGGGGCCGCTGCGTTCGACGCAACGAATTTCGTGCGGCGGCGTCAGCGCCGGAGGCGTCGGCGCCAAGACTTCAATCGGCGCGGCTTGGGTTTGTATTTTGGCGGGAGGAAAAGCGTTGGCACGAACGGTCAGCAGTTTGATTTCGCCTTTCAATCGCTCCGCGACCAGCAAGCTGCCGGCGTACACCGGTCGCACGAACATTTCTTCGCTCTCGATTTTCGTGATGTCGGCCACGATATCGGTGTTGCGTTGCGCGCCCAGATACGGCATCACCCGCTTGCCTTTGTAGCTGCTCGACATCATCACATAACGGTAGCCGCCGCGCGCGATCACGGCTTGCGTTTGCGCGGCGAGGTCTTCGGTCAACTGCGCTTCGAGGTACGGTGCCGTGACCACTTTCACGTCGGTAACGCCTTCGATGGTTGCCGCTTGCTGTGCCAGAATTTCGCCGTGCGCTTCGCTCGTCATCACCAGAACGTGTACGTCACTTTCGAGCAGGCGCGCTGCCGATACCACGCTGGGCGTTGCCGCTTCCAGTCGTCCGTTTTCGTGTTCGGCCAGTATCAGGATCGCCATGGTGTTCTCTGCCGCTCAAACGGTTTGCGTGTCGGTGCGCAAACGCTGGACGAGCGTTGCCGCGTCGGGCAACACCATTCCGCGACGGCGCTCCGGCGGCGCGCGCAACTGAACGATGGCGACGTTCATGTCCATATCGACGCCAAGCGCTTCCGCTGCCACGCTCGGAATTTTTCTTTTCTTGGCTTTCATCAGATTGGGCATGGAGACATAGCGCGGCACAGCGAGCCGAAGTTCGGTGCTGACCAGCGTCGGCAAGGTGGTTTCGAGCGTTTCAAAACCGTGATCAGTTTTACAACGGGCGCGCACTTTTTCGCCTTCGAGGGTCAGCGTTTCGGCGAACGGCACGAAAGGCCAACCGAGCAGACTCGCCAACATCGGTCCTACTTGATTGCCGTCGCTGCCCATGCCTTGCCGACCGATCAACACCAGCGCGCATTCTTCGCGCACTGCCACCGCCTTCAGCAAACGCGCCACCACCAACGGCGTCATCGCCTGTCGTGTCTCGACGAACAACGCCTCATCCGCGCCCATCGCCAGCGTCGTGCGCAGTGTTTCCACGCTTTCTTCCGTGCCGCACGAAACCGTCAGCACTTGCGTTGCCTTGCCTTGCTCCCGAAATTGCAGCGCTGTTTCCAGCGCCGCTTCGTCGTAGGGGTTCATCACCATTTTCATGTACGTCATGTCCAGCCCCGAATGGTCGGGCTTCAGGCGGACTTTGAACGAAGGGTCGATCACCCTTTTTATCGGCACCAGAATCTTCATGAGCGTTTTCGTTAGCGCGTTTTTCCCGGGCGGTCACGCAACAATCGCTGCTTCTCGCGGTTCCATTCGCGCTCTTTGACCGTTTGCCGTTTGTCGTGCTGCTTCTTGCCTTTGGCCAGCCCCATCTCCAACTTGACCCGACCGTTCTTGAAATGCAGGTTGATCGGCACCAGCGTATAACCGGCGCGTTCCACCTGTCCGATCAGGCGCTGAATCTCTTTCGCGTGCATCAGCAATTTACGGGTGCGCGTCGGTTCGGCGCGAACGTGCGTTGAAGCCGAAGTGAGCGGCGTGATGTGCGACCCCAGCAGCCACAACTCGCCGCTGCGGATCACCACATAGGCTTCCTTGAGTTGCGCCCGACCGTCACGCGCCGCTTTCACTTCCCAACCGTGGAGCACCAGACCGGCCTCGAAGCGTTCCTCGATAAAATAGTCGTGAAAGGCCTTGCGGTTATCGACGATGGACATAATAGGCAAAACTCGAAAATCCTCTTATTGTAACCGTAGCGCGCTACGATCGCGATATCTCTTTGTGGGTATTCCGTCGGGCGCCGCCTCATGACGCACAATCGCTTTGGTATATACTTGCTGTCGATTCCCAAGGAACCCGAAAAATGATTTTTAATACATTTTACCAGAGACAAAATTTCCCCCCCAAAGTTGTCAAAGCGATGAAAGGAATGAGAGTCGCCGTCATACTGTTGGCAGTCTTCCCCTTGCTGGCTTATGGTGACGAACCCGAGGGCGACGAACCCGCTCCGGCGTTGAAGGCATGCGCGGATGCCGGTTCCAAAAATACCGCCGAAACGCTGAAGACCTGCCAGACGGCGGCAGAGCAGGGCGAAGCGAAAGCGCAAGTCGTTCTTGGCGACATCTATTTTTATGGCCGCGGCGTGGCGAAAGACGAAGCCGAAGCAGTGAAGTGGTACAAAAAAGCGGCAGGGCAGGGAAACACGGAAGCGCAAAAAAGCCTCGGATGGGCGTACTTCTCCGGTCAAGGCGTCGAGAGAAACAGCGGTGAAGCGATCAAGTGGTACAGAACGGCGGCGGGACAGGGACAAGCGGAGGCGCAATACTATCTTGGCTTAATGTACGAAACCGGCGAAGGCGTCGAGGAAAACGCCAAAGAAGCGGCGAAATGGTACACCAAGGCGGCGGAGCAAGGCGATGCCAATTCGCAACTCGAAATGGGCGATCGCTATGCCGAAGGTCGCGGCGTGGTGAAAGACGAAGCGGAAGCGGCGAAGTGGTACGCCAAAGCGGCGGAACAGAATTTTGAAGAAGCGCAATACAAACTCGGCGTGATGTACGAAAAAGGGCAGGGCATTGCAAAAGACAGCGACAAAGCGGCGCAGTGGTACAAAAAAGCGATGAGCGAGTACAAAAAAGGCGCGGAACAAGGAGACGCCGGCGCGCAGTCAGGCTTAGGCGAAATGTATTTCAACGGTCGCGGCGTCGCGCAGAGCGATGCGGAGGCGGCGAAATGGTTCACCCAAGCAGCAGAACAGGACGAGGCGACGGCGCAATCCCGCCTTGGCGTGATGTACGCCGAAGGACGCGGCGTTGAAAAAGACAAAACGGAAGCCAGAAAGTGGCTTGAAAAAGCGGCCGAACAGGGAAACAAAGAGGCTCTCGAAGCGCTGAAAAAATATTTTCCGCAATGAACATCAGGAGTCGGCAATGATTTTTGATAGGTTTCACCTGAGACAATGCTTCAACGTCAAAACCGCCAACGCGATGAAATGGTTGAGGTCAATGGCCGCTATCGCACTATTGGCGACCTTTCCCTTGTTGGCTTATGGTAGTGAACCCACTTCGGAATGCGATCCTTCTCCGACGCTGAAGGCTTGTACGGATGGTTTTGAACGTCTTCCCGAAAATGCCGCAGCGACACTGAAGAACTGTCAACAGGCAGCGGAACAGGGCGATGCGTGGGCGCAAACCATCCTTGGATCGATATATCTTCAAGGCCAAGGCGCTGCTGAAGACGTCACGGAGGCGGCGAAGTGGTTCAGAAAAGCGGCGGAGCAAGGTCGTGCGGATGCTCAATTTATTCTTGGGCAAATGTATGATTTGGAATGGAATAAAGGAGGTCGAAGTATTGGGTTGGATGCTGCGGAGGCGGCGAAGTGGTACAGAAAAGCAGCAGATCAAGGCTCTGCGGAAGCGCAATATGCCCTTGGTGGGTTGTATGCCCAAGGCCGAGGTGTTCCACAAGACGATGCGGAAGCAGTGAAATGGGGTAGAAAATCAGCGGAACAGGGATTTGCGAAAGCGCAATCCGCTCTCGGGATGATGTACGAAAAAGGCCGTGGCGTTGCTCAGGATGCTACGGAGGCGGCAAAGTGGTACAGAAAGGCGGCAGAACAAGGGTTTGCGGAAACACAAAACAAACGTGGGGAAGGTCAAGGTGTTGTTCAGGATGATGCAGAAGCGGTGAGGTGGCTCAGAACAGCGGCAGAACGAGAGCAAGCGAAGGCGCAATTCAGCCTTGGGCGAATGTATTTGTTGGGGCAAGGCGTTACGAAGGACGAAGTAGAAGCGGCAAAGTGGTTCAAAAAATCGGCGGAGCTGGGGGATGCGTGGGCACAAGCTTGGCTCGGGTTGATGTATAAGGAAGCTCGAGGTGTTGCTCATGATGATGCAGAGGCTGTGAAGTGGCTCAGAAAAGCTGCGGAGCAGGGAAATGCAACGGCGCAATACGCTTTGGGGTGGATGTATTTTTATGGTCGCGGTGTCGCGCAAGATAAAACAGAAGCAAAAAAGTGGTTTGAAAAAGCGGCAGCGCAGGGAAACAAAGACGCCATCGACGCATTGAAAGAAGATTCTCGATGATGGAATCGTCACTAACTCAAGGCGAGGAAACCATCGCCGTTGCCGTTGTCTGCGTCTTTCAGAATCGGGTGATCATGCGTGATTTCCGATTACCGTTGCACAGCACAGTGGCCGATGCGCTTGCTGTCGCCCGCGCGTCGGGGGCTTTTCCGTCAGATGATGAAAACACTTGGGGTTACGCTATTTTCGGGCAGTGCGCCCCACCGGAAACGCTGCTTCATGACGGCGACCGCCTCGAATGGTTGCGGCCGTTACATTGTGATCCTAAAACAAGTCGGCGGCGGCGCGCTAAATCGAAAGTGAGCGGGTAATTCATTCGTCGTCTTAAAAGCATGTGATACCATTTGCCCTGAATCGGATCGATCTGCCAACTTGAATCATGAATGCCAAAGTCGCCCGCCGCCGTTTACACGCTCCCAAAGCCACTCGCCTTTTCGTTCTCGACACCAACGTATTGCTGCACGATCCCACTTCGTTGTTCCGCTTTCAGGAGCACGATATTTATCTGCCGATTCTGGTGCTCGAAGAACTCGACGATCACAAAAAAGGCAATTCGGAAACGGCTCGCAATGCCCGTCAGGTCTCTCGTTTTCTCGATGAACTGATCAATCGGCACATCGCGCAGAAAAATAACGGCATCGCTTCGGGCATCGCGCTCATGCCGCCGAACGGCGCTTTTCAGGCGACCGGCTCACTCTTTCTGCAAACCGACGTGATTCCGCCTTCGACGTTGCCGTTTCTGGCGGCGCGCGCCGACAATCAGATTCTCGCCATCGTCAAACATCTCAGTACGCAATACCCCGAACGCGATGTTTTTCTGGTGAGCAAAGACATCAATATGCGAATCAAGGCGCAAGCCTTGAGTTTGAACGCCGAAGATTATTTCAACGATAAGGTTCTCGAAGATTCTGATTTGCTTTATACCGGCGCGACCGAGTTGCCGCAGAATTTTTGGGACACGCACGGGAAGGGTATGGAGTCGTGGCAACTGGGCGGCCACACTTTGTACCGCATCGTTGGCCCGCTGGCGGAAACGCTGCATCTGAACGAAATGGTGTATCTCGAACGCGCCAGTGAAGCGCCGTTCTACGCGACCGTCAAAGAGATCGGTGAGGGTAACGTCGTTCTGCAAACCATCAAGGATTACACGCACGCTAAAAACGCCGTGTGGGGCATCACTGCGCGCAACCGCGAGCAAAACTTCGCGCTGAATTTGTTGATGAATCCGGAGATTGATCTCGTCACGCTGGTCGGTCAGGCAGGCACCGGCAAAACCTTGTTGACGCTGGCCGCCGGATTGATGCTGGCGATCGAGTTCAAAAAATACAGCGAAATCATCATCACCCGCGTTACCATTCCGGTCGGCGAAGACATCGGTTTTCTGCCCGGCACCGAAGAAGAAAAGATGACGCCGTGGATGGGCGCGCTCGAAGACAATCTGGAAGTTTTGCAACCCGCCGTCGAAGACGCGGGCACTTGGGGGCGCGCTGCCACCAACGATGTGTTGAGCGCGTATATCAAGATCAAAAGTCTCAACTTCATGCGCGGTCGCACCTTCGTCAAGAAATTTCTGATTATCGACGAAGCGCAAAATTTAACGTCCAAGCAAATGAAAACGCTGATTACCCGCGCCGGACCCGGCACCAAAGTAGTTTGCCTCGGTAACCTCGCCCAGATCGATACGCCTTACCTCACTGAAGGCAATTCGGGGCTGACGTATGTCGTGGATCGGATGAAAGGCTGGAAACACGCCGGACACATCACGCTGGCGCGCGGCGAGCGGTCGAGATTGGCCGATCATGCGTCGGAGATGTTGTAGGGGCGCCGCGCCGTGCCGTGCCCTTATTTCATACCCCTCCAGCGGAGGGGTGGACACCGAAGGCGTACGGGGTGGTTGAGGGTAACGTGATGGTGCGAGCGGCAGAATGCCGCCTCTACGGAAATAATGAGAGTGAAAGGACTGGATTCCCTGTCATTCCCGCGAAGGCGGGAACGTCGCGGGAAGGACGGCAAGAGAGGGTTCTGCCTGTCGCCACATTTCAGCCTATGCGGGAATAGCGCCAGCCCACTTACCACTCAACAAAAACAATTCACTACCGCATCCAGCCCGCAATGGTCGATGGCGTGGGTTGCGGCGCTACGCACTTTCGGTTTGGCGTGGTAGGCGAACGAGATATCCGCCGCCTGAAACATCATCAGGTCGTTGGCGCCGTCGCCGATGGCAACGGTCAACGGTTTTTGCGGCGTCGCGTATTTCGCCTTGAGCGCATTCAACTGCGTCGCTTTGCCCGCCGCGCCGAGCACTTCGCCGATGATGCGTCCGGTCAACTTGCCGTCAACGATTTCCAGCGTGTTGGACGCGGCCTGAGTGAAACCCAGTCGCGCGCGCAGTTTGTCGGTGAAGAAGGTGAAGCCGCCGGAGACCAGCACGGACTTGACGCCCGCCGCGTGAAACGTTTCCAGCATTTCTTCCGCGCCCGGTGACAGAAAAAGGCGGGTTTCGTAAATTTCCGCCAGCGCCGCTTCGGGAACACCCTTCAACAACGCCACCCGCGCCATCAGACTTTCCCGAAAATCCATTTCGCCGCGCATCGCTCGCTCGGTGATGTTGGCCACTTGCGGTTTGATGCCGATCATATCAGCGATTTCATCAACGCACTCGATGGTGATAAGCGTCGAATCCATGTCCATCGCCAGCACGCACACGTCTTGCAGGCGATGCGAGTGCGGCACCAGCGCCACGTCGAAACCGCGCTGCGATAATTCCGTAGCCGTCGGCGACGGCACTTTGACGTTGCGCAACCGATAAGCCGGCGGCAGTTTCCGTATCGCCTCCCATTCATCGGCGCCGACTTCTCTCGTCCAGGCGTCCAGATCGAGCGGCAACGCCGCCGGCGCTTGAAAGACCAAATCAAAGCCGCTCTGACGATCCGCGTTATTCATGATTTCTTTTTCCGTTCGGTTTTGGAAGGTGAGCGTTTTTTCACGTCGTCTTGGGCAGCTTTCGTTTCGGGAAGTTCACCTTCCCACAGCGTGAAATCGATTTTGCCCGCGTCGGAATCGACTCGAACCACTCGCACCGCTACCCGTTGCGCCAAAGTATAAACGACGCCGCTGCGCTGTCCGGTCAGCGTGTGACGGGTCGCGTCGAAGCGAAAATAATCGTGCCCCAACTCGGTCACATGCGCCAGCCCGTCGATGGCCAAACCGTCCAGCGTAATGAACAAACCGAAATTCGTGACGCCGGAAACCGTGCCCATCATCACGTCGTTCAAATGCCGCTGCATGTACAAACATTTCAGCCAGTTTTCCACTTCGCGTGTGGCTTCGTCGGCGCGACGCTCGGTCATCGAGCAGTGCTCGCCCAACACTTCCCACGAATCGCCTTTCGGCTGATACGTTTTTTCGGCGAGGATGGCTTTCAATGTCCGGTGTATCAGAAGATCGGGATAACGCCGGATCGGCGAAGTGAAATGCGTGTAAGCGGGGTACGCCAGACCGAAGTGCCCCTTTTCCTCGGCGCTGTATTCGGCGCGCTGCAACGAGCGCAACAACAGCGTTTGCAGCAAATCCTTGTCGTCGCGCTCCTGTATCTGCTTGAGCAGCTTGGCGTAATCTTTGGTTGTCGGCTTTTCGCCGCCGCCGAGGCGCAACGCGCATAGCGCCAGAAACGCTTTCAACGCCGCCAGCTTCTCCGTCGTCGGCCCTTCGTGAACGCGGAACAGCGCTTGCGCGTGATGCTCCCGAATCGTCTCTGCCGCGCAAACATTGGCCGCCAACATGCACTCTTCGATCAGCCGGTGCGCGTCGTTGCGTACCAGTGGCGTGATTTTTTCGATCTTGCCGCGCGCGTTGAAGTGCATTTCCATCTCGGCGGTTTCAAAGTCGATGGCGCCGCGTTTTTGCCGCTGCTCGAAAAAGCGCTGGAACAAATCGTATAGCGTATCGAGCGATGCCTTGACGTTTTTCGCCACATCCGCTTTCAGCGTCGGCAGGGCTTTGCCGTGCGACAAGTAATTCCACACCTCAGTGTACGTCAGGCGTGCCCACGAGCGAATCACCGCCGGATAAAATTCATAACGCTGTACGATGCCGCGGGCAGAAACCATCATGTCGCACGCCATTACCAGCCGATCCACCGCAGGATTCAACGAACACAAGCCGTTCGACAGCGCTTCCGGCAACATCGGGATCACCTGACGCGGGAAATATACCGAATTGCCGCGCTCTCTGGCCGCCTTGTCCAGCGCGCCGCCGTCCTTCACGTAATGCGACACGTCGGCAATCGCCACGATCAACCGATAACCGCGCCCGCTTTTCGCCGCATAGACGGCATCGTCAAAGTCGCGCGCTGTTTCGCCGTCGATCGTTACCAGCGGCAAGTCGCGCAAATCGCGTCGCCCTTTGATGTCGGACGGCTTGACGTGATCGCCGAGTTTTTCGGCGCTGCGCTCAACCGCTTCGGAAAACACGAACGGCAGCTCATGCTTACGCAACGCGATGTCGATTTCGATGCCGTCCGCGTCCGCCGCGCCCAGAACTTCCTTGACCCGAACAATCGCCTCGTGCGACGCCGACGGCGGCTCGACGACTTCCACCACCACGATGTCGCCCTCTTTGCCGCCGCCGCGTCCGTTCGGCGCCAGCAAAAAATCCTGATTGAGCCGACGATCCTCCGCCACCACGAACCAGACGCCGTGCCTCTGGTACAAGTGCCCCACCACCTCGCGTCGCCCGTGTTCGAGCACATCGAGAATCTCCGCCCCGACGCGGCCGCGCTCGCTCCGCGGCAGCCGTCGCGCCGCCACCTTGTCGCCGTGCAAAACCTTGTACATCTCCTGCGGCGACAAAAACAAATCGTCGCCGCCTTCGTCCGGCCTCAAAAAACCATAACCGTCGGGGTGGCCGAGCACCGTCCCCACCACTAAATCAAGCGCCTCCGGCAAGCAGAGCGCGCCCTTGCGGTTGGCGAACAGCACCCCACGCTTGACCAACTGCGCCAGCAGCGCCTCGAAAGCCGTCTTGTCGGCGGCGTCGATTCGCAACGTTTTTGCCAGCGCCGCCGGCAGCACCGGCACCCCGGCGGCGCGTATGACACTCAAAATTCGGCCCTCGTCGGGCAGGCGGGAAAGCAAACGGCGGGAGGATGACGAACGAGAAGGCATAATTATTTAGACAATCAACTTTGACAAGCGACGGAACGTCTCGTAAAATGCCGATCCTGTTGCCCAGATGGCGAAATTGGTAGACGCGCTAGTTTCAGGTACTAGTGGGGAGACCCTTGGAGGTTCGAGTCCTCTTCTGGGCACCATCATTGCACAATTTAATGTGCCCTCGGTCGGGGCGTAGCGCAGCCTGGTAGCGCACCTGCATGGGGTGCAGGGGGTCGGAAGTTCGAATCTTCTCGCCCCGACCACCTCACTCATGGGATTCTGAAAAATTGGGATCACCGCACCGGCTCGCTTCGTTGTGGCGGAAGGAGCGGGATTCGAACCCGCGTTAGGGTATTACCCTAAACACGCTTTCCAGGCGTGCGACTTAAACCACTCATCCATCCTTCCGGCAAGGGCGCAATTGTACCCTAAAACCGGCTTGAAACCGGTCATATCCCGTGAAAACGCGCTACAGTAATACTGTTGTGCCGACGGAACGCATGATCATGGAAAAACAACTTGCCGCTTACCTTCATCTGATGACCACGGTTCTCGCCGAAATGGAGGGTGCGCCCGCTCCCGAGCGCTTGAAGCAGTTAATCAGTTTTCATTACCAGCAAACGGTTTTTTTTCAACACGAGAGGCTGATCCATCTGCTGGTGACTTTCTTTTTTGCTTTTCTGCTGATTTGCAGTATCGTCGGAACTCTGCTTCTGCCGCAGCGGACGTTTTTTTTGCTCGACATTTTGTTGGCGATCACCTTGTTGTTTTATATCAAGCATTATTTCTTTCTGGAAAACAACGTCCAGAAACTTTACCCGATCCACGAAGCGTTGCAACGCAAACTCGGCGCGTTGCCGCCTTTATCCTGACCGCTGCTTTCAATGGCTACTCCTTCTCCGGCTTCCGACCCGACCGTCGCCATTTTGCTCTGCACTTATCAGGGAGAAACCTTTTTGGCGAGGCAGTTGGATTCGATTGCCGATCAGACCCATCCGAACTGGGCGCTGTACGTTGCCGACGACGGTTCGACGGATCGCACCCGTGCGATTCTCGAAGCGTATCGGGCGCAATGGCAAGCGAAGTGGGGGGCAGATCGTCTGCACATCATGGACGGCCCGCGTCGCGGTTTCGCCGCCAATTTTTTAACCCTGTTGTGTCAGGACGGCATTCGCGCCGATTATTACGCTTACTGCGATCAAGACGATTTTTGGGAATCGTACAAACTCATAAAAGCGCTGCGTTTCGTTTCGCTTCTTCCCGCCGAAAAGCCCGCGCTTTACGCTGCCCGCACCGAGTTGATCAGTGAATCCGATTCCGGTTTGGGCTTCTCGCCGTGCTTCACGCGACCGCCTGCTTTCGCCAACGCGCTCGTGCAAAACATCGGCGGCGGTAACACGATGGTGTTTAACGACAGCGCGCGCCGATTGCTGAAAGGCGCCGGCGTCGTCGATGTGTCGGCGCACGATTGGTGGACTTACCTCGTCGTCAGCGGCGGCGGCGGCGTCGTGCTCTACGATCCCCAACCGAACGTGCAATATCGCCAGCACGCGAAAAACCAGATGGGCGCCAACCTCGGGTTCGCTGCGCGCTTTACTCGCGCCCGTTTGTTACTCGGCGGCGATTTCAAAGCCTGGAACACGCGCAATCTGGCCGCGCTACAAAATGTGCGCGCACAACTCACGCCGGAAAATCAAAACACCCTCGACGCTTTCGCTGCTGTTCGCAGCAGCGGCCTGTTCACTCGCCTTGCCGCGCTGCGCCGCAGCGGTGTTTATCGACAAACCTTCAGCGGCAATCTGGGACTGTTCGTCGCGGCGTGCGGCAGAAAGCTGTAGATTTTTGAACGGCCACTCTGGAGAAAGCCATGAGCACTTTTGAAGACAGCGACGAAGATCTGCCATTGATAACAGCGCGTTCGCTGCTTCTCGGTTTTTTCGACCTTCACAGTCTTTCGCCTGATTTTGACGATTGGACGGAGGAACGGTTGTCCGACAACCCACCGCGCTTGTTTCGTTTACGCCAGTTGATGGCGATGTTTCGCGCCTTCGGCTTGCCTTGGGATCCGTCGGCGTTTACCGAAGGCGGATTCATCCAGCCCGAACACCCACGATACGCGTCGCTCTTGCCCAGTCTGAAAAATGAACTGCTGAAAGCAAATCCCAAGGAAATGCCCATGAGGGAATACAAGGGAATCGTGAACGATCAACTTCCCGACTTTTTTGCGATCCTGTTCGATTACCGCATGTGCGTGGATGAGGTGTTGTCTTTTTCGAGCGGGGTACTGGAAGCAAGCGACTTATATTTGTTAGCGTACCAAAAAGCGGAGGCGTTGAACAAAATCATTCGCAGTCATGTTGCTGCTGTCGAAGACACCTTGACGACGCTGATTAGCCCCCAAGGAGCTTCATTCACCGTCGAGCAACTCGTGCGGGACTATGGCTCCCCCGACGTTGACGTGTCCGAGATTGACGAAGAGTGGATGTGAGACGTGGAATGGTTGAGTCTCGGACAAAAGGAAGGGTATCCAACAAATAAGACCACAGACCGTCATCCGCTCCAAGAGCGACGCGCGAACGTTTCTTCTCCCTCGATCCCTCTCCCGCTTGCGGGAGAGGGAAGGGGATAGAATTGAATTACCGGATGACCAGCACTGGCAGTGTCGAGTGCGTCAACACTTTTTGGGTTTCGCTGCCGAGCAGCATGGCGGAGATGCCGCGACGTCCGTGCGACGCCATGATGATCAGGTCGCAGTTATTTTCCTTGGCGGCGCCGAGGATCGCTTCCCACGGCGTGGCGGCGAGGACGTGAATGCGCGCACAAGCGACGTTGGCTTTCTTCACGCGGTCTTCCGCTGCCGAAAGAATTTTTTCGGCTTCTTCGGTGACGAAAGCGGCAAATTCTTTTTTGGAAATCGGCTCATAGACGACACCGCCGGCGTAGGCCGGAAGCGGGTAGCTGGGGGATGCGTAGAAAACGAAAAGCTGGGCTTTCAACGCCACGGCCAAGTCGATAGCTTGATCGATGGCTTTGTCGGAAAGCGGCGAACCGTCGGTAGCAACCAATAATTTTTTGTACATGCAAACCTCCTCTCAGGGTTGGAAAATACAAACTAACAATGAGTATGCTGGCCGTTTTAGGCCAATAGGTCAAGGGGTTTAATGCGCAAACATTTCAACCGGCCATGCCGACGCAGATATTGACCTGACCGGATCGGTACCGTAGAGTTTCAGCCCATGTCGAATTCAACCATTTCTTCTCCGCCGTTGGCGGATGACACACGTTTTTGTTATCACTGCGGAACGGAAAACCCGCCCGGGGTGCGCTGGCAGTCGGTTTTGAAGGGGCGGACGCGAACTTTTTGTTGCGCCGGTTGTCAGGCGGTGGCGCAAACGATTCACGCGGCGGGTCTGGAGGCGTTTTATGCGACGCGCACGGTGTCGGCGCAGACGCCGGAGGAGGTGCCGGACGAGTGGTCGGCTTATGACGATGAAACCGTCGTGCGCGATTTCATTCGCAAACGCAACGACAAGGACGGCAAGGAAGAACACGAAATCGCGCTGTTGCTCGAAGGGCTGACGTGCGGCGCTTGCGTGTGGCTGATCGAATCGTGGCTGATGAAGCAGCCCGGCGTGGTGGAAGCGCGGGTCAATTTTGCGTCGCGCCGCGCCACGCTGGTGTGGCGCCCCGAAGTGACGCCGCTTTCTCAGTTGTTGCGGGCAGTGGCGCGCATCGGTTACCGCGCTTATCCCTACGATCCGGCGCGGCGTGACGCGCAAGCGCGGCGCGAGCGACGTTCGCTGATGTTCCGAATGGGTGTGGCGTTGTTCGGCATGATGCAGGTGATGATGATGGCGGTGCCGCATTACATCAGTAGCGAGGTGTCGGCGGACAGTGCAGTGCTGTTGCGCTGGGCGAGTCTGGTGTTGACGCTGCCGGTGTTGTTTTATTCGGCGTGGCCGTTTTTCAAGGGGGCTTGGCGCGATCTGTCGATTCGTCGCGCCGGCATGGATGTGCCGGTGGCGCTGGGGCTGTTGGTGGCGTTCACGGCGAGTGTGTCGGCGACGATCAAGGGAAGCGGCTCGATTTATTACGACTCAGTGACGATGTTCGTGGCGCTGCTGTTGGTGGCGCGCTATTTTGAGGCGGTGGCGCGGCAGCGTTCGGGCGAAGCGATCGAGGCGATGGCGCGGCAAAGGCCGGTGCTGGCCGACCGTTTGACCGTTTGGCCGCAGACGCGAGACGTGCAGCCGATTCCGGCGACGGCGCTGGCGGCGGGCGACAACGTGCTGGTGCGGCCGGGCGCGGTGGTGCCGGCGGACGGTGTGGTGATCGACGGGGTTTCGCACGTCGAGGAAGCGGTGTTGACCGGCGAAAGCTGGCCGGTGGAGCGCGCTTCGGGCGATCCGGTGTTTGCCGGCGCGGTCAACCGCGAAAGCGCGTTGGTGGTACAAGTGCAGGCGGTGGGCGAGGGCACGCGACTGGCGACGATTCTGCGGCTGGTGGATCGCGCCGCCAGCGAGCGGCCACGGGTGGCGAAGGTTGCCGACCGCGCGGCGTCGTGGTTCGTCGGGGCGCTGTTGCTGCTGGCGGTGGTTGTCGGGGTGGTGTGGTGGCAGATTGAGCCGTCGCGGGCGGTGGAAGTTCTTTTTGCGCTTCTGGTGATTACTTGTCCGTGCGCGCTGTCGCTGGCGACGCCCGCAGCGTTGTCGGCGGCCGCCGGCGCGCTGGGGCGGCGGCGCGTGGTGCTGGCGCGCAGCGATGCGCTGGAAACACTCGCCAAGGTGACCACGCTGGTTTTCGACAAAACCGGTACTTTGACCGAAGGGAAGGTCACCCTCAACGGGATGAGCGTGGTCGAGGGCGGTAACGAGGCGGCGTTGTTAGCGCTGGCGCAGGCGTTGGAAGCGCCTTCCGAGCACCCGTTGGCGCGGGCGTTCAGGAGTGAGACTCTATTAGTAACAGAGGCCACGGCGCTGCCCTCCGTGTCGGCGCTGACGGTGGTGTCCGGCAACGGCATCGAGGGAACGGTTGCCGGGGAGCGTTGGCGGATCGGCCGTCTCGACTTTGTGAAGGCGTTGAACGGTGCGGCGGCGTTGCCGGAGGCTTTGCGCCGTTTCATCGAGCAACGGTCTGCCGCCGAGACCATCGTGTTTCTCGGCAACAGTGGCGGCATTCAGGCGGCGTTTGCGCTGGGCGACGCGCTGCGCCCATACGCGCACGAGGTGGTGGCGGCGCTGCGTACGATGGGGATTCGGACGGTACTGCTGTCGGGTGATCGCCGCGAAAACGCCGAGGCGCTGGCGCAATCGTTGGGGATCGAGACGGCGTACGGCGGGCTGTTGCCGGAGGACAAGCGCCAGCATATTCTCGACTGGCAGGCCAGAGGCGAGGTGGTGGCGATGGTCGGCGACGGCGTCAACGACGCGCCGGGGCTGGCGCAGGCGCAGGTTTCGATCAGCCTGGGCAGCGCCACTTCGCTGGCGCAATGGACGGCGGATGTGGTGATTCTTTCCGACGAGCTGCCGCGCCTGATCGACGCGCTGCGGCATGCCCGCCGCGCCTTGCGGGTGATCCGCCAGAATCTGGGTTGGGCGGTGGCTTATAACGTGGTGGCGGTGCCGGCGGCGGCGCTGGGGCTGGTGACGCCGTTGATCGCGGCGTTGGGCATGTCGATATCGTCGCTGACCGTGGTGTTGAATGCGCTGCGCGTTCGACGAATGAAAGAGATGATCCGTTCCAATATTGCAACAAACAAAAGCGTTGTAACAGATAAAAGCAGATAAAAACGGCAGCAATGAGAAACCCTGAGGCGCGAAGTGGTATCCTGAGCGCGGATCGGTGGTAATACTATGGGGGAAGTCGCTGAGCGCTTCACTTTAGCGGCGGAAACAACGAAATCTGGTTATTGGGCAAGAACATAATGGAAATTCTGTGGCTGCTGATCCCGTTGTCGGTTTTTATCGTCATCGTGATGGGAAGTATTTTTTGGTGGACGGTTCGGAGTGGGCAGTTTGACGACCTCGACGGTCCGGCCTACCGAATTTTGGCTGATGATGACACGCCAAGGCTCGAAATGGGCACGGAAGTGGCTCCAGAGGCTGAAAAAGAGGAAAAACCGAAGTAGGATGATGGTATTGGGAGCATGATATGTTCAAAAAGGCAGTTGCATTTTTTACACATTCCTAACTGATCATGTAAAGATAATTTGAGCTATATCATGTTTTTGGAACTTGCGTTTAGTTACAATGACGCTACCACTAGGTCAACACATCTGGGGCACTAACGATGGCTATATCATCAAAGGCTGAGCAATTTAACTACACAGTAGTCCGCCAATTTGCAGTCATGGCGGTGATTTGGGGAATCGTGGGCTTGTTGGTTGGGATTATCATCTCCCTCCAATTATTGATGCCCGCGTTTAATTTCGACTTTTTAACTCCGTGGTTGTCCTATGGACGGCTGCGACCACTGCACACCAACGCGATTATCTTTGCGTTCGGTGGGTGTGCGTTATTTGCGACATCGTATTATGTCGTACAGCGCACGTGCCAGACACGGCTTTTTGCCGGTGGGTTGGCGGCTTTCACTTTCTGGGGATGGCAAGTTGTCATTCTGCTGGCGGCGCTTTCGTTGCCTCTGGGTCTTAGCACCGGCAAGGAATACGCTGAACTGGAATGGCCGATCAAGCTCTTGATCGCCATCGTTTGGGTCTCCTACGCAGTCGTTTTCTTCGGCACGATCGTCAAGCGTCGCACGCAGCATATCTACGTGGCCAACTGGTTTTTCGGCGCGATGATTCTGGCGATTGCGTTGCTGCACATTGTCAACAGTGCGGTGATGCCGATAACGCTCTTCAAGTCGTATTCGGCGTATGCGGGCGTTCAGGACGCGATGGTGCAGTGGTGGTATGGCCACAACGCCGTCGGCTTCTTCCTGACAGCAGGCTTCTTGGGGATGATGTATTACTTCGTTCCTAAACAAGTCGGGCGGCCGATTTACTCCTATCGACTGTCGGTCGTGCACTTCTGGGCGTTGATCTTCACCTACATGTGGGCGGGCCCGCACCATCTGTTGTACACCGCGTTGCCGGATTGGGCGCAAACCCTTGGGATGTTATTCTCGGTGATCCTGTTGGCGCCGTCGTGGGGTGGTATGATCAACGGTATCATGACGATGTCCGGCTCTTGGTACAAGCTGCGCGATGACCCGATCTTGAAGTTCCTGATCGTGGCGCTGTCGTTCTACGGCATGTCCACCTTTGAAGGACCGGCACTGTCCGTCAAGACGATCAATGCGTTGTCGCACTACACTGACTGGACCATCGGTCACGTTCATTCGGGCGCGTTGGGCTGGGTCGGCTTCATCACCATGGGCAGCCTCTACTACCTGATCCCGCGGTTGTACGGTCGTACGGAAATGTGGTCGGTCAAACTGATCAATACACACTTCTGGATTGCGACCATCGGTATCGTGCTCTATGTAGCAGCACTGTGGATCGCCGGTGTGATGCAGGGTCTGATGTGGCGCGCGGTCAATGATGACGGCACGCTCACCTACACCTTCATCCAGGGCGTCGTGGCAAGCATGCCTTTCTACTGGATTCGCCTCGTCGGTGGACTCCTGTACTTCATAGGTATGGTGCTGATGTGCTTCAACATGATCAAAACAATCGGGCAAGGCAAGTCGGTTGATGTTGCTGTTCCGATGCCGACCGCGCCTGCGCACGCTTAACCACGGGGAGCTATAGAATGAAATTCTTCTCGCATGAAACACTAGAAACCAAGCTGCCGTGGTTGATCATCGCTATTGTGATCGTGATAAGCATTGGCGGTTTGGCTCAAATCATTCCTCTTTACTTTCAGGCATCGGTTACCGAGCCGGTCGCAGGGCTGAAGCCGTACACAGCCCTGCAACTGGAAGGGCGCGATATTTACATCCGTGAAGGCTGCCACGCTTGCCACTCACAGATGATTCGTCCTTTCCGTTCGGAAGCCGAACGCTATGGTCACTACTCGGTCGCCGGTGAATTTGTTTACGACCATCCGTTCCAGTTCAGCTCGCATCGTCGCGGCCCGGACTTGGCGCGGATCGGCGGCAAATTCTCCGACGAATGGCACCGTGTGCATATGAACAATCCGCGTGCTGTTGTTCCGCAATCCAACATGCCGGCTTATCCGTGGCTGGAAAAAACGCCTGCTAACGCAGCGACGATTTCCGCCAAGATGAAGGGGCTGACGATTTTGGGTGTGCCTTATACGCCCGCGCAAATCGCCGCTGCGCCCGGAGAGCTGAAAGGGAAAACGGAAATGGATGCGCTGATTGCATACATGCAATGTCTCGGCATCCATGTGAAGGGCGTGAGGTAATTCGCGATGGATAACGAGTTTCCCATTGTAGGTACGGTCATGACGGTAGTGGCGTTTGTTATCTTCGTCGGCATCGTCTGGTGGACGTACAGCAATGGACGCAAAGAGCGTTTTGAGCAGGCTGAGCAAGCGCCCTTTGCGTTACCCGATACCGCCGATGGAGTTAGCAGCGACAATTCAACCAAGCAGGAAACTGATTAACGGGGACGTCAACCATGAGTGACTTCACATCCAATTTTTGGAATTACTATATCGTCATCCTGACGGTGTTGGGACTGATCTTTTGCATATGGCTACTTGTGGCCGTCGGCAAAAGAGAAGGCGCCAAAGCGAGCGATCCGTCGCACGTTTGGGATGGAGATTTAACTGAACTGAACAACCAATTGCCGGGTTGGTGGCGCTGGCTGTTCTGGGTCGTACTGATCTTCTCGATCGGCTACCTGATCTATTATCCGGGGCTGGGCGCTTTCAAAGGCATCGGCGGCTGGACGCAGATCGGGCAGTTCAATCAGGAAATGAATGACCTCGATGCGAAAACCAAGCCGATGTACGACAGTTATTTGGCGATGGGTGTCGCGGATCTGTCAAAGAACCAGAAGGCCATGGGCACAGCCGAGAACATTTTCTTGAACAACTGTGCTCGTTGCCACGGCTCTGACGCACGCGGCACTACCGGCTTCCCGAGTCTCAGAAGTGGGGCTTGGAGCTGGGGCGGCGAACCAGCGGAGATCGAGCAGTCGATCACCGAAGGTCGCACCGGCGTGATGACGCCGATGGCGGATGCTGTTGGCGGCCCGGAAGGCGTCAAGGCGGTGGTAGCTTACATGCGCTCGATATCCAATCTGGATCACGATATGGCCATGATAGCGCAAGGTGAAAAGCTGTTTGCAGACAACTGCGCGGCTTGTCACGGCGCCGATGGCAAAGGCATGAAAGAAATCGGTGCGCCAAATCTGACCGACAGCGTCTGGATTCATGGTGGTACGCCGAAGGCCATGGAAGCCGTCGTAGTCAAAGGTCTGAACAGCGATCTGAAAGATGGCGATTTCGCCATGCCAGCGCAAAAAGACGTTTTGAGCAAAGGCCAGATTCACCTGTTGACCGCTTACGTGTGGGGAATGACCCACAAGTAAGTTGCGGCACGTGAAGCAACAGAAGAGAAGGACTGATCAAACCGCAGGCGGACAGTGAAGTCGCCTGCGGTTTGTATTTCCCCGAGAAGATTTTTCCTATACGATTGCCGGAAAGAACGACTGAGCAATCTCTGACTTGCAAGAGACGCCGCAAGGAACCCTATGAATAACGCCTCCACCAACGAAACCGCTCCGAAGAAGCAATCGCTTTTTGCGAAGCGCCGCAAACTGTATGTTCGTTTTGCTCAGGGAATTTTCCAGAATTGGCGGGTGGCGCTCGTGATTCTGTCGCAGGTGCTTTTTTTCGGCTTGCCTTGGCTGAATTGGGGCGACCGTCAAGCGCTGCTGTTTGACCTGCCGGCGCGAAAATTCTACCTGTTCGGCGTGGTGCTGTGGCCGCAGGACTTTATTTATCTGACGGCGTTGCTGCTCATCGGCGCCTATTCGCTGTTTCTGTTCACGGCAGTCGCCGGCCGGCTGTGGTGCGGCTATGCTTGTCCGCAAACCGTCTATACCGAACTGCTGATGTGGATCGAGCGCGCCGTCGAGGGCAATCGCAATGCGCGGATGAAGCTAGACGCGGCGCCGTGGTCGGCGCAGAAAATCGGACGCAAGTTTCTCAAGCATCTGCTGTGGGTGATTATAGCGTTGTGGACAGGGGTCAGCTTCGTCGGCTATTTCACCCCGATCCGTGAACTGGTCACTAGGTTGCCGTTCGGTGTTTCCGGTTGGTCGTTGTTCTGGATGCTCTTTTACGGCGGCCTCATTTATTTTCTAACGGGGTGGATGCGCGAGCAGGTTTGCAAGTTCATGTGTCCCTACGCGCGGTTTCAGTCGGCGATGTTCGACCGCGACACCATGATCATCACTTACGATACGGCGCGCGGTGAGCCGCGCGGCCCGCGTGGTCGGCAAGTCGATCTGAAAGAAGCGCAGTTGGGGCATTGTGTGGATTGCGGCTTGTGCGTGCAAGTCTGTCCCACCGGCATCGACATTCGCAACGGCCTGCAATATGAATGTATTGGTTGCGCGGCGTGTATCGACAGTTGCGAAGAAGTGATGAAGAAAATGAATTATCCGCAGGGGTTGATTCGCTACACCACTGAAAACGCGATGACTTCCGGCTACAGCAAAAAAGAAATGTGGCGGCGGGTGTTTCGTTTCCGCACCTTGATTTATTCGGCGATCTTGCTGGCCATCATCGTTGCGATAGCGGTATCGTTGAGCCTGCGCAATCCTTTGAAGGTCGATGTGTTGCGCGACTACGGCATGATGGCGCGCGAGGCTTCGCCGGGGGTGATCGAAAACGTGTATCAAGTGGAGATCATCAACACGGACGAGCACGCCCATCAATTCATCATCGAAGTTACCGGGTTGCCAGGTATCGACGTGGGCGAACTCGAACAACCCGTCACGATCGACGGCGCCAGCAACCGGAAGATTCCGCTGGCGGCGCGCTTCAAGTTGCCAGACGACGGTTGGAAAGCCGGCGTGTATCCGGTGGTGTTTACAGTGCGAGCCAAGGACGACGATGCGCTTCGGCGCGAAGAAAAATCGACGTTCATGGTTCCCAATAATTGATGTTTTTGAAGTAAAGAGGAGGAAAAAATGGCAGAAAGAGAAGTCAAGCCTTGGTACCGTGAGCCGTGGCCGTGGATCATCATGGGAAGCATCGGCACGGTTGTGGTGGGTGTTTTTGTGACGCTGGGGTTTGCCATTTCGTCTGACGACGGCTTGGTGGCGAAAGATTATTACGCGCGAGGAATTAACATCAACAAGACGCTGGCGCTCGAACAGCGCAGCGAAGCGTTGGGTCTGGGCGCGGTGTTGACAGTGTTGCCGAACGATACCGTGCAGGTCGTGTTGCAAAGCAAAAGCAGAAAAACGAAGTTCATGCCGCCGCCGATCATGCGATTTCACATCATGCACCCGCGTTTCGCCGAGATGGACAAGGAAGCTACGCTGACGCTCGAAAAAGACGGAACTTACAGCGGACGCTTTGCGATGCCGACGGAAGGAAAATGGGAAGTTTATCTGGAAGGGGAAGATTGGCGCTTGCCGATTCTCGGGGTGGAGACGCCGATCACCATCATACGCTGGAAGTCGCTGGATGTTCCGGTGACCGACGGTTGAGAATTGAAAACTCAGAGATGCGCTGATTTCATCCGTTCACCCTGAGCATGTCGAAGGGTGAACGGCGTACGGGAATCAAGCCCCGTTGCCGTTGGCAGACCCGTTGGAATTCGGCGCCGGTGGAATCAGGTTTTTCGGGTCGGGCGTGGCGGTGTTTTGTTGACCGCCCAGCGTTCTCAACGCTTCCGGATTCAAAATTTTGATCGCGCGGCCTTGCACCATAATCAAACCGTCTTCCTGAAAGCGCGAAAACAAACGGCTGACGGTTTCGAGTTTCAGTCCCAAGTAACTGCCGATCTCTTCGCGGGTCATGCGCAAAACAAATTCGGTTGAAGAATAGCCGCGCCGACAATAGCGGTCTGACAGATTCACCAGAAAAACCGCCAGCCGTTCTTCGGCCCGCATGCTTCCCAGCAACAACATGATCGAATGGTCGCGGGCGATTTCTTGAGCGAGCGTTTGATGGAGATTGTGTTGCAGGAGCGGCAGTTCGCGCGCCAGCGTTTCGAGTTGCTCGAAAGGCATGACGCAAATTTCCGTATCTTCAAGCGCGATGGCGTGGCAACCGTGATTGCCGGTGCCGATGCCGTCGAGGCCGATCAGTTCGCCGAGCATGTGATAACCGGCCACTTGCTCCCGTCCGTCTTCGGCGAGCACCGTCGTTTTCAGCGAACCGAGCCGCACGGCGTAGAGCGCGGTAAACGGGGTGCCGGTGCGGTAAAGCGTTTCACCCTTTTTGAGCTTGATATGGGTATCGACCAGCGCGCTGACCAGTAGCAGGTCTTCGTTGGAAAGGCCGACGGGGAGACAGAGGCTGCGCATGCCGCAGATGTTGCACTGCGCAAGCGGCTTGGGCTTGTTGATATCGCGCAACGAAATGACAGGATTCACCGAGGCCGTTTGCGGTGATTCGGTGAATGCTGCTGAGCGACTGTAAACAGGCATAAGAGAATTCAGTGAAAAACGTTCGTAAACGGCGCCGCAAAAAATCGCGACGAAAACCCCAATGGCCGCAAGTTTAGTTGAGTTTGTTTGATCTGACAACAATAAAATTGCTTGACATTTATTTGAATGTATGATTCTTTCCTTCAAAATTTGAAAAAGCCTAGGGAAAACAGGGGTTAGCGGGAGAGTGCGGAAAACAGACAGTCAATTCCATTTGAGAGTCGGGCGGCGCTAAAACGCATCGCGGCATCGCCACGACGCAGGTTTTGCGGCGGCTCGCCCATTCGCCCTATAATGATCGTGAAAATTTAGGGAGAGGCTGCAATGAGCCGAAAGAAAACAGTTTTTGTGATGGTGATTTTTTTGCTGTGTTGGGCGAGTGCCTCCCTTCGCGCCGCAGAATCGGCGCGCCTGCCTTTCTTTGAAGCGCGCAAAGACGGTGTTCAAATCTACATTCTGGGAACGTTGCACGCCAGCAAAGGCGACCCCTTGCGCTCGGAAATCAAGCAGGCGCTGGCGCGTTCTTCGCAACTCATCATGGAGGTCTCCTCCGAAGAAATGCTGACGTTGGCACAGTCAATGGCGACGCGGCTTTGTCAGGATGCGTGTTTGCGTCGCCAGGTTTCGTCGGCATCGCTCGACAAGCTGACCGCGCTTTTGCCCGAAGCGGGCGCGGCGATGGATCATCTTCCGGCCTGGATGGTGTCGATGATGCTGGCGCTGGTCGATGCGTCCAAAGCGGGATTATCGGTAGAATCGGGAACCGAACAACAGTTGATGAACCTGTGGGGAAACCGGCCGACACGGGGGTTGGAAACGGGCGAGGAGCAGATTAACGCGCTGGCCTCGTTCGACGACGCCACCCAGCGCGAAATGTTGGAAGGCTATCTGGCGTTGCCCGAAGAAAAACGCGTGGCGCTGAACAAAATGCTTTATCAACTTTGGCAAAACGGCGACGTTGACGTCTTGTTTCACTGGTATCAGAAAACGAACGAAGAAGAAAACCTGTCGCCTAGCACCGCGCGAAAGATCGACGAGAAAATGATTTTTTCGCGTAACCAACGATTTGTCGAACGACTGCGCCCGTTTCTCGCTCCCGACAAGCCGGTGTTCATGGCGGTAGGCGCCTTGCATCTGGGCGGCGATCAGGGCGTTCTGGCGTTGCTGCGCGCGCAAGGATTTACGGTGACGGCGCGTTGACGGCGTTAAAAACGAAACGTATTTCGGGGCTTAATGATGACGAACCACCTTGATTTTCTGCTTGAACAAAACCGACTCTGGTCGCAATCGGTGAAAGATCGCGACCACGATTTCTTTCGCCATCTGGCAATGCAGCAAAACCCGAAATACTTCTGGATCGGTTGCGCGGACAGTCGCGTGTCCGCCAATGAAATTCTCGGCTTGCAGCCCGGCGAAGTGTTCGTTCATCGTAATGTTGCCAATGTGGTTGTGCACAGCGATTTGAATTGCTTGTCGGTGCTTCAGTACGCCGTGGACGTTTTGCGCGTTCAACACATTCTGGTCGTCGGCCATTACGGCTGCGGCGGCGTCACCGCGGCGCTGTACAACACCCGCTTGGGACTCATCGACAACTGGCTTCGCCATGTTCAGGACGTGCGCGACAAACACCGCGTTCGACTCATGGCTATGGGCTGCCCCGATCGTCAGCTTGATCGCCTCTGCGAACTCAATGTTCTCGAACAAGTGTTGAACCTCAGCGAAACGACCATCATGCGCGATGCTTGGGCGCGCGGTCAGGATGTCACCCTGCACGGCTTGATTTACGGTTTGCACGACGGCATTTTGCACGATCTCAACATGCCGGTCTCCACCGATAACGAATTGCTTTCCCGCTACGAGGCGGCGGTTGATCGTTTGTTTGCTTCGTCAAAGTGAACGGAGCTTGAGCGCGCAGGTTGGGGTTCGCTACGCTCACTTGCAACCTACTTTCAACGTAAATTGAAAGGTGGGCACGGCATGGTGTGCCGTTGCTCACCCCGCAAAACTACCCTTCCGCTTTTTTGCGTTCGCGCTCGCGCTGTTCTGCCTGCATTTCCCGTTTGCGGCTTTCGAGCGCCGATTTGTCTTGAAAGGTGGCGTTTTCATCGCTCTTGAGCGCCAGGTCGAATTGTTCGATGGCGGCTTTGGGGTTGCCGAGCCAGGCGTAGTATTCGCCCTGATGGAAGTGTTCCTTGAAAGGCTGTTTCAGTTTGGAGTAGGCTCTCGCCGCTTTTTCGTGCAGCAAACCATCGTCGGAGAAACGACTGATTTGTTTTTCGAGAAAGGTCGCGGCTTTTTGATTCTGGTTGGCGCGGATCAACGCTTCGGGGTAATCATAGACCAACTGTTTTTTGTTGGGGTAGCGATCGACGGCTTTGGCGAAACGGGCAATGGCGCCGTTGAGGTCGCCCGACTCCATCATGATGTGTCCCGCCATCGCGTCGATCATCGAATGGTGCAGTTTTTTGTCGAGTCCGTCGATTTCTTTTTTGGCGCGGTCGTAATCCTTGGCGCGCAGCAGGGCGGCAGCGAGGCCGTAGTGAACGGCGTCTTCGTTGTTGAATTTGCGCTCGCGCAGCGCGTCTTCAAAAAAAGAGACGGCTTCTCTCGGCGTGCCGAGGTAGCTTTGCAGCAGGGCGCGAACGAGATGGAAGTCGATGCTGTCAACGACTTGTTTATACGGCACGCCGGCGGCGCGCGCTTGTGCTTCGGCAATCCGTTCGGTGGTGACCGGGTGGGTGCGCAGGTAGGACGGCATATCGCCGTCGCTGAAGCGGCTGGAACGGAGCAGTCGTTCCATGAAGGTGGCGGCGGCGGAAACGTCGAAACCGGCGGCGAGCAAGCGTTGAAAACCGATGCGGTCGGCTTCGTATTCGTGTTCGCGGGTGTAGTTGATTTGGGTTTGTATCGCCAGCGCTTGCGAGGAGGCGATGGCGGCGCCCATCAACTGGCCGCTCGACGACGAGTGCGATTGAGAGGCGACCAGCGCGGCGGCGAGCGCGGCCAGCGACAATAGCAACGCATCTTTTTGGCCGCTGGCCATTCGCGTCAAGTGGTGTTGGGTGACATGCGAGATTTCGTGCGCGAGCACGCTCGCCAGTTCCGATTCGCTTTGCGTCAGCAGAATCAGGCCGGTGTTGACGCCGATGTAGCCGCCGGGCAAGGCGAAAGCGTTGACGGTGGGATCGGGAACGGCGAAGAATTCAAAATCCTGTTGGCTGTCACTGACGGCGGCCACCAGTTTGTGTCCGAGGTTTTCCAGATAATCGTTGACTTCGGGGTCGTCCATGTAATCGCCGGAAGCGCGCAGATCGCGGATGATGGATTCGCCGAGCTTGCGTTCCTGAATCGGCGACAGGAGTTCCTGCGAGGCATCGCCGAGATCCGGCAGATGGTAAATGTTTTGCGCGACCAACGACGACGGTAGAATCGGGATGAACGTCAGGGTGACGCACAGACAGGCGATGAGGAAGCGCCGAATCATTCCCGGTCGTTCGGGATGAGCTTGTCGAAGCCCCTGGGAATACGTCATTTGCCCTTCGACAGGCTCAGGGCGAACGGTGTCGATCTTGGATTGCGGCGGAGGTGTATTCGGAGCTAAGGGCATGGCGTTGACGGGTGGTCGCCGCGAACAATGGTAAGATGCATTGAGCGGCGCAAAAAAGCACGACGACTTGCTTATTGTCGCGTTCTTTTCTTGTCGGCGCAATCGGGCGGTTTATGATTTTACGATCTTTGACGCTTTGTTTTTCTGGTGAGGAACTTGTGACTTCTTCGACGAATGATTCCCCTTTGACCCACTTTGATGTTGGCGGGCAGGCGCACATGGTGGACGTGGCGGGCAAGGAGGTGACGCTGCGCGTGGCGCGCGCCGGCGGACGCATCACGATGTTGCCGACGACGTTGGCGCTGATTCGCGCGGGCAACGCCCAAAAAGGCGACGTGCTCGGCATCGCGCGGATTGCGGCGATTCAGGCGTCGAAGCAAACCGCGCAACTGATTCCACTGTGTCATCCGTTGCCGTTGACCAGAGTGGCGGTGGCGTTCGAGATCGACGAGGCGGCGAGCGCGGTGGCGATCGAAGTGACCGCCGAAACGCTGGCGCGCACCGGCGTCGAGATGGAAGCGTTGACGGCGGCGACGGTCGGCTTGCTGACGATTTACGATATGTGCAAGGCGGCGGATCGCGGTATGCGAATCAGCGAGGTTCGGCTGTTGGAGAAAAAGGGCGGCAAATCCGGTCATTTCAAGGCTGATGAGGGGACGTGACGTGTTCAAATACATCCGAGAAGACATCAAAGCGATTTTCGAGCGTGATCCGGCGGCGCGCAGTTCGTGGGAAATTCTGACCTGTTATCCGGGCGTGCATGCGCTGATTTTTCACCGGCTGCTGGCGGGGCCGTGCTGGCGGCTGGGGTTGCGCTGGTTGGCGCGCTGGTTCTCGACGATCGCGCGCTGGATGACGGGCATCGAAATTCACCCGGGCGCGACCATCGGTCGGCGCGTGTTCATCGACCACGGTATGGGCGTGGTGATTGGCGAAACTGCCGAAATCGGCGACGATTGCACGCTGTACCACGGCGTGACGCTGGGCGGCACGTCATGGAACAAAGGGAAACGGCATCCGACGCTGGGTAACGGTGTGGTGATCGGGGCGGGCGCCAAAGTGCTCGGGCCGATTCTGATCGGTGACGGCGCCCGGATCGGCTCCAACGCCGTGGTGGTACGCGAAGTGCCGCCGGGAACGACGGCAGTCGGTATTCCCGCCCGCATTTTGTCGAAAGACGACGAAGCGAAGAAGCCGGAAGCCGAACCGAAGGCGGCGCCGGAGGTGCTGGACGCGGACAAAAAAAAGGATTTTTCGGCTTACGCAGTGTCGCGGGATTTGAACGATCCCTTTGTGCTGGCGTTGCACCAGTTGTTCGACCATGTGGCCAAAACGGAAGAACGGCTGGCGGTGATTACTGAACTTTTGCGCGGGCAGGGGCTGGATTGCGGGGCGACCGGCAAGGCGGACGAGCCGCTGGACACCGCGCCGCTGGATAAGATTTTGGAATAACCCTGAAGAGGTAGAGCGCTCAAATTAGTTGACTAAAGTCGAAGGTTATATTACTGTAATAGCTGTACGGTTATTATTTGTACGAACGGAGCGATTTCGGTCGAATGGCCGATTTCGCAAGTGGCATGTATTTCCCGGAAGTTTTCAACACTGATTCGGAGAGACGACGATGCGTTTGACGACAAAAGGCCGTTTTGCAGTAACGGCAGTTCTGGATGTGGCTCTTCATGGCGCGCAAGGCCCGGTGACTTTGGCGGCTATTTCTGAACGGCAAGACATATCGCTCTCGTATCTTGAACAGTTGTTTGGCAAATTGCGTCGTTGCGGGCTGGTCGAAAGTGTGCGTGGCCCGGGTGGCGGCTACAACCTGACCAAACCGCCGTCACAAATCTCGGTGGCCGACATCATTTTTGCGGTCGATGAGCCGATCGACGCTACTCGTTGCGGTGGTCGCGGCAATTGTCAGCACGAGCAGGAACACTGCATGACGCACGAACTGTGGACGGGGCTGACCTCGCATATTTACAATTTCATGCACTCCGTCACGCTGGAAAAACTGGCGGAACAACAGCGAAGCAAAGACAGAAGCGCGGGTCATCGCATTCCCATCGAGCGGCCGATGATTGTTCAGGATTTGAGCGACGTGCGCGAGCCGACGCTGATTTGAGAAGACGGTTTGCTTGACCACCGGCGGCGGGGCTTGCCGTTTCAACGGAGAAGCCAGGGGACGCGGCCTCGATGCGCGATTTTCAAGAGCGAAACAAAGATGAAGTTACCGATTTACCTCGACTACGCGGCGACGACGCCTGTCGATCCCCGCGTGGCCGAAAAAATGATTCCCTATCTGACCGAGCATTTCGGCAATCCGGCGTCGCGTTCGCACGCTTTCGGCTGGACTGCCGAGGAGGCCGTCGAAGAAGCGCGGCGCGAAGTAGCCGCCCTGTTCAACTGTGACGCCAAAGAAATCGTTTGGACTTCGGGCGCGACCGAATCCACCAATCTGGCGTTGAAGGGCGCGGCGCATTTCTACCAAACCAAAGGCAAGCATCTGATCACGGTGCGCACCGAGCACAAGGCAACGCTCGACACCATGCGCGAGTTGGAACGGCAGGGCTTCGAAGTGACGTATCTCGACGTTGACGGTGAAGGGATGGTCGATCTCGCCGCGTTCAAAGCGGCGCTGCGTCCCGACACCATTCTGGTGTCGATGATGTACGTGAACAATGAGATCGGCGTGATTCAGGACATTCCGACCGTAGGCGAATGGTGCCGCGAACGCGGCATCATCTTTCACGTTGACGCCGTGCAGGCGGTCGGCAAATTGCCGATCGATCTGGCGACGTTGAAGATCGACCTGATGTCGGTCTCGTCGCACAAAGTGTATGGCCCGAAAGGCATCGGCGCGCTGTTCGTGCGACGCAAACCGCGCATCCGGCTGGAAGCGCAAATGCACGGCGGCGGCCACGAGCGCGGCATGCGTTCGGGGACATTGCCGACCCATCAAATCGTTGGCATCGGCGAAGCGTTCCGGCTGGCGCGTCTGGAAATGGCCGACGAAGTGCCGCGCTTGACGAAGTTGCGCGACCGGCTGCTGAAAGGTCTGCGCGAAATCGAAGAAGTGTATGTGAACGGTTCGCTCGAACATCGGGTGTGCAATAACCTCAACATGAGCTTCAACTTCGTCGAAGGCGAAAGTTTGATGATGGCGGTGCGGGACATCGCCGTGTCGTCGGGATCGGCGTGCACTTCGGCGTCGCTGGAGCCGTCGTATGTTTTGCGGGCGCTGGGACGCAGCGACGAACTGGCGCACAGCTCGATCCGCTTTTCGGTGGGGCGTTTTACCACAACGGAAGAAATCGATTACGCGGTGACGCTGATCAAACAAAAGGTGCACAAACTTCGTGAGCTGTCGCCGCTTTGGGAAATGTACTGCGACAAAGTGGACATCAGCCAGGTACAGTGGGCGGCGCACTAAAAAAGTGCTTTGAGCGCAAAACGCGAAGTCAGATGACAGGAGGCCGCGATGGCTTACAGTGAAAAAGTATTGGAACATTACGAAAACCCGCGCAACGTCGGCTCGTTCGGCAAAGAAGAGAACGATGTGGGCACCGGCATGGTCGGCGCGCCGGCGTGCGGCGACGTGATGAAATTGCAGATCAAAGTCGGCAAAGACGGCGTGATCGAAGACGCGCGTTTCAAAACCTACGGTTGCGGCTCGGCGATTGCGTCGTCGTCGCTGGTCACCGAGTGGGTCAAAGGCAAAACGCTCGACGAAGCGCTGGCGATCAAGAACACCCAGATCGCCGAAGAGCTGGCGCTGCCGCCGGTGAAAATTCACTGCTCGATCCTGGCCGAAGACGCGATCAAGGCGGCCATTGCGGATTACAAGGCCAAGAGCAGCGTCGGCGATCACGAAGAAGAAACCGCCGAAGCGTCGGTGTGCACACCCCATACAGCAACGCCGACGAAGACGGCGTAACGAGAGGAGATTGACATGACCATCGAACTGACGCCGAGTGCCGTCAAACACATTCAAACCAGCCTGACCAAGCGCGGCAAAGGCATCGGCTTGCGTCTGGGCGTTCGCACTTCCGGTTGTTCCGGATTGGCGTACAAAATCGAATACGCCGACGAAATGAAACCGGAAGACGTTTGTTTTGAGAACAACGGTGTGACTGTCGTCATCGACAAAAAAAGTTTACCGTACCTCGACGGCATTCGCCTCGATTACGGGCGCGAAGGATTGAACGAAGGATTCAAATTCGAGAATCCGAACATCAAATCGCAATGCGGTTGCGGTGAATCGTTTAATGTGTAGGAAGATGGGCTGTCGTAAGGGCGGTATTCTGTCGCCCGCGCAATTCTCTGCGTCGTTTGCTTTTCCTTCTCCCTGCGGGAGAGAGGAAAAATAATGAATCTCCCCACCGATTATTTTTCCCTGTTCGGTTTGCCGCGGCGCTACGCACTGGACGAGCAGGCATTAAGCGAATCGTATCGCGCGCTGCTCTCGCGAGTGCACCCCGATAACGCCGTGCTCGCCGATGCCACTGCCAAACGGCGGGCGGTTGAAGACGCCGCTTACGTCAACGATGCGTACCGTGTTCTCAAGGACGCGGTACGGCGCGGTGATTATTTGCTGCAGTGTTACGGCGAAGCGCCGCTCGGTTCCAACGAAGCGTTGCCGGTTGAATTTTTGAGCGAGCAACTGGATGCGCGCGAAGCTGCCGACGAAGCCTGGCAAGCGGGCGACCGCGACCGTCTGGAATCGTTACTGGACTCGTTGATCGCAGCGCAACGGCAGCAACAGAAGGCCTTGGCCGCGTTGCTGGTTGACGGTGAAACGCCGTCAACAAAGACGCTGGCGAGCGCGCGGCAACATGTGTTGTCGTTGCAGTTTTTAACCCGTTTCGCCGATGATCTCGACGAAAAAATAAACGCCTGAAAAATGTTGCTGCAAATTTCCGAACCGGACAGTCAGGAGAACCCCGCGCCTTCGCGTGAGCGCAAACGCGCGGCGGGAATCGATTTGGGAACGACGCATTCGCTGGTGGCGAGCATGCCGCAAGGCGTGGCGACGGTTTTGCCCGACGAGAAAGGGCGAGTGTTGTTGCCGTCGGTGGTTCGCTATGGCGAAGCCGGAGAGGTGGCGGTGGGCTACAGCGCGTTGCCGTGGCAGGCGCGTGACGCCGCCAACACGATTGCGTCGGTCAAGCGCTTGATGGGACGCGGCTTGGACGATCTTGGCGACGTGCGGCAGTTTCCGTATCAGTGGGCGGAAACGTCGGGCATGGTGCGTTTGAAAACGCGCGCCGGCGAAAAGAATCCGGTGGAAATTTCCGCCGAAATTTTGAAAGTGTTGCGCATGCGCGCCGAAGCGCAGTTGGGCGGCGCGCTTGAAGGCGTGGTGGTAACCGTGCCGGCGTACTTCGATGATGCGCAGCGGCAAGCGACGAAAGAAGCGGCGCGTTTGGCGGGACTGAATGTGTTGCGCTTGTTGAACGAGCCGACGGCGGCGGCGATTGCTTACGGCCTTGATCAGGGCGCCGAAGGTGTTTACGTTGTTTACGATTTGGGTGGCGGCACTTTCGACGTTTCCGTTTTGCGTTTGTCGCGCGGCGTGTTTGAAGTGCTGGCGACGCACGGCGATTCGGCGCTGGGTGGTGATGACTTCGATCATCGCGTTTTTTGCTGGATTCTCGAAGCCGCCGATTTACCGCCGCTGGCGGCGGAGGATGTTCGCTTGCTGTCAACGGTGGCGCGACGCGCCAAGGAAACATTGACGCAATACGAAACCGCGCCGGTGGTGGCGACGCTATCGACGGGCGACAAAGTGGAATTGACGCTGACCATCGAAAAGTTTACCGAGATGACGCGGCATCTGGTGCAGAAAACATTGACGCCGCTCAAGCGCGCGCTGCGTGATGCCAAACTGTCGATTGAAGACATCAAGGGTGTGGTACTGGTTGGCGGCGCGACGCGAATGCCGCAAATTCGTCAGACAGTCGCCGAATTTTTCAAACAACCGCCGTTGCTCAATCTGAATCCCGACGAAGTGGTGGCGCTCGGCGCGGCGATTCAAGCCAACGCGCTGGTCGGCAATCGCAGCCTCGACAGCGGCGAGGATTGGTTATTGCTCGATGTCACGCCGCTGTCGCTCGGTCTGGAAACGATGGGCGGGTTGGTTGAAAAAATCGTGCCGCGCAACGCCAGCATTCCGCTGACGCGAGCGCAGGATTTCACGACATTCAAAGACGGGCAAACCGCGCTGGCGATTCATGTGGTGCAGGGCGAGCGCGAGAAGGTGAGCGATTGTCGCTCGCTGGCGCGCTTTGAGTTGCGCGGTATTCCGCCGATGGTGGCGGGTGCGGCGCGCATTCGCATCACGTTTCAGATCGACGCCGATGGTTTGTTGTCGGTGTCGGCGCGCGAACAAACGACAGGCGTCGAAGCTTCAGTGGTGGTGAAGCCGTCGTATGGTTTGAACGAAAGCGAAGTCGCGCGGATGCTCGAAGATTCGTTGGCGCACGCGCGCGATGATATGCAGGCGCGGGCGCTGGTGGAAACACAGGTCGAAGCCGACCAACTGATCGAGTTGACGCAACATGCGTTGGCCGAAGACGGCGATTTGTTGAGCGCTGCCGAGCGCGCCGCCATCGACGCGGTGCTGGCGGAACTGGCGCAGTGTCGGCAAGGGCAGGAACTCAACGCCTTGCGTTTGGCGCTGGCGAAAGCGAATCGGGCGACAGCGGAATTTGCGGGACGAAGAATGGATAGCACCGTAAAGAAAGCGCTGACCGGCAAGCGCGTTGACAGCGTGATTCAGGAGTAACACATCATGCCGACCATCACTGTATTGCCGCATCCGGAGTGGTGCAAAGAAGGCGCTTCGTTCGAGGCGCAGCCGGGGGAGTCGCTGCTCGATGCGTTGCTGGCGCACGGCGTCAACGTTGAGCACGCTTGCGAAAAAGCCTGCGCGTGCACGACTTGCCATGTGATCGTCCGACAAGGATTTGACTCGCTGGATGACCCCAGCGAGAAAGAAGAAGATATGCTCGACCGTGCCTGGGGCCTTACCGCAACATCGCGGCTTTCCTGCCAGATGCGGGTTGGTACGGATTCGCTGGAAATCGAATTGCCGCGCTATACTATCAACCATGCGAAAGAGAAATGATAGGGAAAGTGAGGTCTGATCGTGGCGGCGAAATTAACCTGGCAGGACACTTACGACATCGCTGAAGCGTTGGCCGACGCGCACGAAGAAATCGACCCGCGCACCATTCGCTACACCGATTTGCATCGGTGGATTTGCGAGTTGCCGGATTTTGGCGATGATCCCGACGCAAGCAACGAGCGCATTCTCGAAGCCATTCAGTTGGCGTGGATCGACGAAGCGGGCTGATTTTCAGGGGTCAGATGTAGGGGCAGGTTTAAGACCCGCTCGTACGTACATAGGAGGTATGGCGTTGCGCGTTTGCAGCATGGGTTTCGCCACGTTCACTTACTCTGCGCGAGCCATCGGCGCTCAATTCTTTTGTTTTATATAAAAGATTGCCCCATAGTAATAGGTGCTACATTCTGTCCAATAATAGTAACAATTGAGACCCGTTAAGCTGTCAGGATCAGGATTACAAATTGCCGTTTCGCAAGATACATTTCCCTTGAATCGTGGGCTAAACACAATCGCCAAATCTGCGCCGATTTTTTTGGCCACTTCTGTGGGGGAACCAGGAGTGATGGTCCAATTCGGGCTGCCGCCGGAGAAGAATGAACTGCCGATTTCGATAAAGCCGGGTTTTGATACTGCATTAACAGGCAAGCCGCGTTCGTTCAGTTGATCGCCTTTTTCAATAAGGGGCGGGTTGTTTGGCGGACTGGCTCGCAGCGAGGCAATTTTCTCCGGGGTCATTCCTTCCACAGGTTGGTAGTAATCGCCATACATACCTGCGCAGCCGGTGAGCGCCGCCGCGCACAAGAGCAGCAAAAAGGCTTCATGATGGATCTTTTTCATGGGGTGCTCCTTTTGCAAGGGTTGTCAGTACATGGCGCCAGTATAGGAAGTCGAGAGTTAAGGGGAGTTAAAGTAATGTAAAGATAAGGTAAAAATGGGCGAATGGATATTCATATGAAGATTTGTTTGCCAGCTTTCTCCTCTCCCCTTGCTTGCAGGAGAGGAGCTATGGGCGAGGGCGACCGAAGGCGGTCGTCCTCACATGGCTGATACCTGATTCCTGAAACTCACATCATCCCCGCCGTTCTCGGCAGCCACAGCGAGATGATCGGAACGTAGGTGACGAGAGCCAGAAACACCAGCATCGTCAGCAGCCATGGCCACACGGCGATGGTTAGCTCGGTTATCCCCATCTTGGTAATCCCCGAAGCGACGTACAGGTTAAGCCCTACCGGCGGGTGACACATGCCTACTTCCATGTTGACGACGATCAGCACGCCGAAGTGAATCGGGTCGATGCCGAGTTTCATCGCAATCGGGAAAAGAATCGGCGCCATGATGAGAACGATGGACGACGGCTCCATGAAGTTGCCGGCGGCGAGCAGCACGACGTTGACGACGAGCAGGAAGGCGATGACGCCGAGGCCGTGCGAGAGGATCCATTCGCTCATGACTTGCGGAATGTTTTCCGACGCCATCAGGAACGAGAACAGCGCCGCGTTGGTGATGATGTAGAGCAGCATCGCCGACATGTTGGCGGAGGCCAGCAGTACTTTCGGCACGTCTTTCAGCGACATGTCTTTATAGACGAACACCGAGATGAAGAAAGCGTAAACGGCGCTCATCGCCGCCGCTTCGGTCGGCGTGAATTTGCCGGTGTAAATGCCGCCCATCACGATCACGATCAGCATCAAGCCCCAAACGCTTTTCCAGAAAGCGCGATTGACTTCCTTGAAGCTGGCGCGGGGCATGCGCGGGTAGTCGAATTTGCGGGCGCGGTACCATGTCGTCGTGCCGAGCATGGTGGCGAGGATCAGCCCCGGGATCACGCCGGCCATGAACAGCGCGCCGACCGAAGTGTTGGTGGCGACCGAATACATGACCATCACAATGGACGGCGGAATCAGAATGCCGAGCGCTCCCGAAGTGGTGACGACGCCGGCGCCGAAACGCGGCGGAAATCCTTGCTTGGCCATCGCCGGCAGCAGGATTGCGCCGATGGCGACGACGGTGGCCGGACTCGATCCCGACACTGCCGCGAACAACGCGCAAGCAACGACGCCGGCCAGCCCCAGACCGCCGTGCCAGTGGCCGACGACCGAAGTGGCGAAGTTGATGATTCGTCGGGCGACACCACCGTGCGTTAAAAAGTTGCCCGCCAGAATGAAGAACGGGATCGCCATGATCTCGAATTTTTCGATGCCGGTGAACAATTTCATCGCCACGGCTTCGATCGGCACCTGCGTCATCAGGTAGAGGAAGGAGAGAACGGTCAGCCCCAGCGATATGGAGATGGGCATCCCCGTCAGCATCAGGGCGATGAGCAATCCGAAAATGATGACGCCGTTCATGAGCGGTTCTCCCCTTTGTCGCGGGCGTTATCGGCCGCGGAATCTTTCTTTACTTCTTCTTCAAGCCCTTCGACGTGAGAATTGTCGTGCTGCGGCAATTCGCCGGTTCGCGCAAAAGTCCAAGCCACTTGCAGGAAGCGGAAACACATCAGATAAGAGCCAAGCGGAATCGCCAGATAAACGATCCACATCGGCATTTCCAGATCGGGCGAGACTTGATCGGTGTGCGCCAGACCCCAGACAAACTTGACGCCCATCGTACCGATGGTGCCGGTGAAAAAAGCGCCGGCAGCCATACCGAACAAAACGAACCAGTAACGAACATTGTCTTTGAGGCGGTTGATGAGAACGTCAACGCCGACGTGAATGCCGGTGCGCACGCCGTAAGCGGCGCCGAATTTGGCCATCCACACGAACATGTAAATGCACAATTCCTGCGCCCAGGCGAGGTTCAACGACAACAGCCAGTCTTGCACATAGGGCAGGTGCCCGATGAACGAACTTGCCGCCAGATAGCGGTGCAACACGGCCACAAAAATAATCAGCGTCGCCAGCGCCATCAGCGTGGAGACGATGAATTCTTCGAGGCGGTTGAGAAGGGTGTTGAGCAGCTTCAACATGGGTTTCTTTATTTTCTGCTACGTCAACACCCGCGCTCGCCGGTCAGCAACCAACGGCGCGGGTGTTGTTTCACGAAGTGAGCAACTTATTGTTGTCCGGTAGCTTTGTAGAAATCGTTGATGATTTCCTTGCCGATTCTCGGCTCGACCTCTTTGTGTACCGGCTTCAACGCCGCGATCCACGCTTTGCGTTCTTCTTCGGTCGGCGTGTAGATTTCGGTGCGACCGGACGCCTTGATTGCCGCCAGCGCGTCGTCGTTGTCTTTCTTGGCGATTTCGTTGTTGTACTCGGTGGCTTCTACCATCGCCTGATCCAGAATTTTGCGAATGTCGGGCGGCAGACCTTCCCAGAATTTCTTGTTGACGATCACCGCGTAGCCGAGGTAACCGTGGTTGGTCAGAGTGCAGTATTTCTGCACTTCGTGCATCTTCTGCGTGTACATATTCGACGGCGGATTCTCGGTGCCGTCAACGACGCCGGTTTGCAGTGCCTGATAGACTTCGGAGAACGCCATGACCTGCGGAATGGCTTTCAGCGCGCGCATCTGCGCGTCGAGCACTTTCGACGACTGGATGCGAACTTTCAATCCCCTCATGTCTTCCGGTCGCTTGAGAGGTTTGTTGGCGCTCATGACCTTGAAGCCGTTGTCCCAGTAAGCCAGACCGAGAATGCCTTTCGGTTCAAGCAGCTTGAGCAGCTTGGCGCCGGCAGGGCCGGTGGTGACTTTGTGCAGCGCTTCGTAATCCTGAAGAATGTACGGAACGTCGAAGACTTCAAACTCCTTGACGCCGAGTGGACCGAATTTGGCCAGCGACGGCGCCAGCATCTGCACCGAGCCTAATTGCAGCGCTTCCATTTCTTCCTTGTCTTTGTACAGCGCGCTGTTGGCGTAAACCTCGACCTTGACGCGACCGTTCGTGCGTTCTTCAGCAAGTTTCTTGAAATATTCGGCGGCTTTTCCCTTCGGAGTATCCGTCGCCACGACGTGGCTGAATTTGATCACGATGGGCTGCGCTGTGGTTTGCGCTTGCGAAGCGGAAACCATCAGTGCACACATGCTCATGAACGCGATAAACAGTGAAATTTTTTTCATTAAAGCCTCCTTTGCTTGTACTCAACAACGAAACAGATTCTCATGGAAACCGCCGACTGGGCGGTTTCTTGCGACGAATACCCATGACATCAAGCAGGGTATGACGACAAGCGTCACGCATCCTCAATGAGGTTCTATGAAAGAATACCGTAAAAAGAGGCCATCGCGCCCCTGCGGGCAGAAATTTTTTGGAGAATGGCATGGAAAAATCATGGGAAACGCATGAGAACCGTTGATCCCTTCTCATCCATTCGGGCTGAGCTTGTCGAAGCCCCAAGAATACGCCGTTTGCCTTTCGACAAGCTCAGGGCGAACGGAAGGAGTCATAGGAGAAACGGCGTTATTTACAGGGAATAACTCGGCCCGTTGCCGCCTTCCGGCGGCGTCCAGAGGATGTTAAGCGACGGGTCTTTGATATCGCAGGTCTTGCAATGCAGGCAGTTGGCAGCGTGGATGCGCAGGGTCGATGACGCGCCGGACTGCCGGTATTCATAAACGCCCGCCGGACAATACAGCCGTTCGGGGCCGCCGTAATGCGGCAGGATGAGACGCTCGGGCAGGTCGGGATCGCTCAAGCGCAAATGACACAGTTGGTTTTCCTCGTGCTGCGTGCCGCTCAGATAAAGCGACGAGGCGCGGTCAAAGGTGGTGATGTGGTCATAGGGCGGATAGGTGAGCGACGGCATTTCGGCGACGGCGCGCAGCGCTTGATGGTCGGGCATCTCATGTTGCAAAGTCCACGGAAACAAGCGGCCCAGCTTGAACTGTTGCGCCCAGAGGAAGATGCCGGCTTCCAGCATGCCGCGAGCGAAACCGTGTCGCAAACAAGGCTTGATGTTGCGCGTGGCGTACAACTCGTCATAGACCCAGGAGGCGCGCAGAGCGTCGTCGTACTCCCGCAGCGTGTCGTTGGCTCGATTTTGGGCGATCGCGTTGACCGCCGCTTCCGCCGCCAGCATCGCGCTCTTCATCGACGTGTGAATGCCTTGCATGCGGGGCAAGTTGACCATTCCCGCCGCCTCGCCGACCAGCGCGCCGCCCGGAAACGCCAGTCTTGGCAGCGATTGCAGCCCGCCGCTGGTCAGCGTGCGGGCGCCGAAGCCCACCCGCTCGCCGCCTTGCAACAGGGTTCTCAGCATCGGGTGTGTCTTGAGACGCTGGAACTCATCGAACGGCGACAATGACGGGTTTTCGTAATCGAGGTGGACGACCAGCCCGACGGCAATGTGCTGATCGTGCAAATGGTAGATGAAACCGCCGCCGCTGGCGCGGTCGGCGAGCGGCCAGCCCATGAGGTGAACCGCCTTGCCGGGGCGGTGTTGACGGGCGGGAATTTGCCAAAGCTCGCGGAAACCGAGGCCGTATTTCTGCGGCGCGACGCCGTCGCGCAGTTGAAAACGCTCCTCGATCAAACGGCTCAAATGGCCGCGACAACCTTCGGCAAGCAGGGTGTAGCGGGCGCGCAGTTCGACGCCGGGCTGGTAATTGGGCTTGGGAACGCCGCGCTGATCGATGCCGAAATCGCCGGTGACGACGCCTTTCAGCGGGCTTTGCGCCAAATCATCGTCATACAACGGTTGCGCGGCGACGAAGCCGGTAAAAAGGTCGATGCCGCAGGCTTCGGCGCGCTCGCCCATCCAGGCGACGAGTCTGTTAAGGCTGATGAGAACGTGCTGTCGATGGCGGATTGGCTTGGGCAGACTCCAGCCCGGAAAGCGAAACGCCCGCGTCTCGGAGAGCAGACACAGCGATTCGTCGGTGACGGGGTCACGAAACGGCGGCGCCTGCTCGCGCCAATCGGGCAGCAGCTCGTCGAGGGCGCGCGGATCGAGCAGCGCCCCGGAAAGTGTGTGCGCGCCGAGCGTCGCGCCTTTTTCGACGACGGCAATGCTGATGTCGAAACCGCGATTCAGCGCGGCTTCTTTGGCGCGCAAAGCGGCTGCCAGCCCGGCCGGGCCGCCGCCGACTATCAGCAAGTCATATTCCATCAATTCGCGTGGTGCAATGACGGTCATGTCAAAAATGGACTGAAACCAAAACATAATGATTATAATCAAACTGTTTGGACAACAGTTTTTCAAAACAGCATGAATTTTCTGGCGATACTGGTAGCGCTTGCGCTTGAACAATGGCGACCGGCCAACTGGCGGGGGGGCGTCGAGCGATTTTACGTGGGTTATCTGCACTGGCTGGAAGCGCGGATGATCCATTGGGGCGCGTGGCCGGCGACGGCGGCGGCGTTGTTGCCGGCGTTGCCGGTGCTCGCGGTGAGCTTGCTGGCGGCGTGGTTCTGGCCGGTGATGCTGGTCTGGAGCTTCTTAGCGCTTTACCTTCTGATGGGATTTCGCCGCTTCAGCCACGCCGTCACCGAAATCACCGAAAGCCTGCAAAACGGTGATTTGCCGACGGCGCGGCGAGCGCTGTACGGCTGGCAGGGAGGAGACAGTCAAACGCTCGGTTCCGACGACATCGCTCAGCGCGTCATCGAGGTCGGCGCACTGGCCGCGTACCGCTGCGTCTTCGGCGTGGTGTTCTGGTTCCTGATTTTCGGGGCAGCCGGTGCGGCGCTCTATTGGATGCTGGCGTTGATGGCGCGCGAGTGGAGCGAGAACACCGTTGGCGAAGACATTACTGTGCTGACGTCGGCGCGCGCCGAATTGGGGCGGGTGGCGCGCTGGCTTCTCTTCGTTCTGGATTGGCTGCCGATCCGTCTTCTGGCGTTTTCGTTTGCCATCGTCGGCGATTTCGAGGACGCCGTTTACCAGTGGCGCGCGCAGCGTAACGATGACGCTGCGTTCGACAACGCGACCAACGAAAACGTATTGCTGGCGGCCACTTACGGCGCGCTGGGGTTGACATGGACGCGACGCGCATCGCCGCGTGTGGTGAAGCCGGCGGAAGCCGAAGAGGAAGCGACGCCTGCCGAAGTCGCAGCGGAAACTCCCATTGAAACCGCACTCTGGAGTGAGCCGACGAAACCCGACGGCGAGAATGCTGCGGAAACAAGTGAACCAACCGCGCCGGAAGAAACTGCGCCCGAAAAAACGCTGGGGCCGCCGCCCGAAGGCGCGCCGGTGACAGCCAGCGTGTTGCCGTCGGCCATCGGGCTGGTCTGGCGGGCGTTGTTGTTCTGGATGTTGGTGGTGTTGTTGCTGACGATTGCGTATTGGATGTAAGCGGCTTTGTAATCAAACAACCATGAGCGATCTTTTCACCGTTGAAGTGCCGGAAGCGTCGCAACCGCTGGCCGAACGTTTGCGCCCGAAGACGCTCGACGAAGTGATCGGGCAGCGGCATCTGCTGGGGCCGGGCAAACCGTTGTCCACGGCATTTCACTCGGGCAAACCGCACTCGATGATTTTGTGGGGACCGCCCGGTGTCGGTAAAACGACGTTGGCGCGACTGATGGCGGAAGCGTTTCACACCGAATTCATCGCGTTGTCGGCGGTGTTGTCCGGCGTCAAAGACATCCGTGATGCCGTGGTTCAAGCCGAGAATGCCCGAGCGCAAATGAGGCGTTCGACGATTTTGTTCGTTGACGAAGTGCATCGTTTCAACAAAGCGCAACAGGACGCTTTCTTGCCGCATGTCGAGCGCGGCTTATTCACCTTCATCGGCGCGACGACTGAAAATCCATCGTTTGAAGTGATCGGCGCGTTGCTGTCGCGCTCGACCGTTTACGTTTTGCAGCCGCTTTCACCCGAAGAACTCGCGCAGTTGCTCGATCGGGCGTTGGCGGCGGCGCTGCCGGAACAAACATTGTCGGAGGAAGTGCGGCAAACCTTGATCGCTTACGCCGACGGCGACGGGCGACGGCTCATCAACCTCGTCGAACAGTTGAGCGTGGCGCTCGAAGATGCAACGCGACAAGGCAAGCCGGCGACGCTCGATGTGACGTTCGTCGAATCGGCGCTGGCGCGCTCGCTGCGGCAGTTCGACAAAGGCGGCGAAGCGTTTTACGATCAGATTTCGGCGCTGCACAAATCGGTGCGCGGGTCGCATCCCGACGCGGCGCTGTATTGGTTTTGCCGAATGCTCGACGGCGGCGTCGATCCGCGTTATTTGGCGCGACGCATCGTTCGTATGGCGTGGGAAGACATCGGGCTGGCCGATCCGCGCGCGGCGCAAATCGTCAACGATGCCGCCGAAACTTACGAGCGTCTCGGTTCGCCCGAAGGTGAATTGGCATTGGCGCAAGCGGTGCTGTATTTGTCGGTTGCGCCGAAAAGCAACGCTGGTTACGTCGCGTATGGCGCGGCGCGCGCCTTCGTTCGCGGTGATGGTTCGAGGCCGGTGCCGATGCGCTTGCGCAATGCGCCGACGCGCTTGATGAAAGAATTGGGTTACGGCGATGAATACCGCTACGCCCACAACGAAGAAGGCGCCTACGCGGCAGGCGAAACCTATTTGCCGGACGGGATGGACGAACCGCACTGGTATCGCCCGACCCCGCGCGGACTCGAAGCAAAAATCGGCGAAAAACTTGCGGAATTGCGGCGACGCGATCAGGAAGCGGGGAACAAGCGGCGAACGACGGGCGGGAAGAAATCATGATTAGGACAATCATGAGAAACTTCATTCCTTCATTTAAAAGCAGAGTCTTTCCAATGCCCGGACAGCTATGCTTTGAATGCAATATTTGTGGGCACAAAAACGTATGGCGTGCCGATCAATTACAGCGTGAGGGTGGTGCTTGTATGGTGTGCGGATCGGTAGTGCGCTTCCGGTCTATTGTCGCTATATTGAGTACGCTTTTGTACAACGAAATCGTTTCGCTTCCCCGGTTCAAGAAGGACAAAAAGGTAACCGGCCTGGGGATGAGTGATGCTTTTTGCTACGCTTCTCTTTTGAGCGAAAAGTTTTCATACACGAACACCTACTATCACGAAGAACCTCTCTTCGATATTACCAACATCAAGGAATGCGACCATAGTCGATACGATTTCGTGATTTCTTCCGATGTGTTCGAGCACGTTCTCTCGCCGGTTCAACGCGCGTTCGACAACCTCTATAAAATTCTCAAGCCGGACGGCAAAATCATTTTTTCAGTTCCGTACAAGATGACCGGCGAGACCGACGAACATTTTCCCGTACTGAATGAGTTTTCCGTGCAAAAAGAATCTTCCGGCGAATGGGGGTCTTGCTCAACAAAAACACGAACAACGAAATCGAGCGATACACGAATCTGGTGTTTCACGGCGGGCCGGGCGCCACGCTGGAAATGCGCTTGTTCTCTCTGGAAGCGCTGGTAAAAAATTTAAGCGAAGCCGGATTCACGGACATCAAAGTTCACAGCGAATCGGTATTCGAGAACGGGATTTATTGGGCGGAGCCTTTTGGAATTCCGATCTCGGCGCGCAGGGCGGATTGCAGATCGTGTGTGCTGTAACGCGTGGTTAAGTGCTTGGCCCATCTTCTTCGTCGTGTCCGCCGTAAATGTCCAATTGGAGCTCGATGCCTCGCGCGCCCAGAGCTTCAAGGGAGGCGGCAGAAATCGAAAGCCCTTCGTTGCTCACTCGCATGAACAGGCCACAGAACAAGTCTAAATGATACTGCTTCGCAATACTTTGCCACGTCGCGAGGTCGCCAGTCATCTGGCTGAGGATCTCGTCAATCTGACCATCCATGTCCTCAGGCTCGCGGTCTGACGCACAGAGCCGCCACATCCCGAACTTGGCAATTCTTACGTTCCCTGTGTTCTTGTTAACAATCTTGTCGCCCTTGGCCTGTGCATGGGTTGGCGATGCGCCAAGCTGCTTTGTAATCTCGTCTGGAACAAGGTCGCCCCCAGCGATTCGTAATGTCACGACCGATTTGTGCAACTGCGCCATGCAAAAGCCCGTCTGGGTTATGCGGGCATTTTCGATGCGACGATGCCCATCCGGTCCAGCGCCGCCGCCAGTTGGCCGACACTGCGATCGACGTTCGCCCATTTATCCAGCCCGAACAGGCCGAGGCGGAAGGTGCGGAAATCCGCCGACTCGTCGCACATCAACGGCACGCCGCTGGCTGCTTGCAGACCTTGCTCGGCGAATTTTTTACCGCTCTGCATGTCCGGATCGGTGGTGTAGCTGACCACCACGCCGGGCGCCTTGAAGCCTTCTGCCGCCACGCTGGGCAGGCCGCGCGATTCCAGCAACTGGCGCACCTTGCGGCCCAGGTCGATCTGCTGCGCGCGCACGGCGGGCAGGCCGCGCCCGATGGTCTCGGCCATCGCATCGCGCAACTCGACCAGCCCCGTGGTCGGCATGGTTGCGTGGTAGGCGTGGCTGCCGGTTTCATACGCCTGCATGATCTGCCGCCACTTTTTCAGATCGGCGGCAAAACTGCTGCTGGCGCTGCTGTCCATGACTTTCAGCGCGCGTTCGGACAAGCCAACCATTGCACAACAGGGCGAGCTGCTCCAGCCTTTTTGCGGCGCGCTGATGAGCACGTCCACGCCCAGCGCCTTCATGTCCACCCACATCGCGCCGGAGGCCACGCAGTCCAGTACGAACAGGCCGCCCGCGGCGTGCGCGGCGTCGGCCAGTTGCTTGAGGTAATCGTCGGGCAACAGGATGCCGCTGGCGGTTTCGACGTGCGGGGCAAAAACCACGGCGGGCTTGGCTTGTGCGATGGCGGCAACCGCTTCGCCGATAGGCGCGGGCATCCACGGCGCCTGCGGGCCTTCGCCCGTGCGCCGCGCTTTCAGCACGGTGATGTTCTGCGGTACGGTGATGCGGCCCATTTCCAGAATCTGGCTCCAGCGGAAGCTGAAAAAGCCGTTGCGGATGACCAGCGCCTTCTGGTCGTTGGCGAACTGGCGCGCCACCGCTTCCATGCCGAAGGTACCGCTGCCGGGCACCAGCGCCACGGCGTCAGCGTGGTAAACCTCTTTCAACATGGTCGAGAGGTCACGCATCACGCCCTGAAATTTCTTGGACATGTGATTGAGCGCGCGGTCGGTATAGACAACCGAGAATTCGAGCAGACCGTCGGGATCGACGTGGGGCAGCAGTCCGGGCATGGGCGTCTCCAGTGTTTCGTGTGAGTTTCAAAATACGTCGGCGCTAGCGCCGACCGGGAAGCGCGATAGCATAGCACGCGGCGGGCGGATAAGAAATTACCCGTAAAAAATAATCTGAGCAAGCGTAGAAAAGTTAAAGGCGAAAAACGAACCGTGCCCGCCTTTCATTCGGTGGGCGCGTCGCGTTGCGTTGCTCCTCTGCCCACCCTACATTCACTCGTCTTTCTTTTTCTTCGTTGACCGTCGTCTTCCGGCGGACGCGCTCGCCGCACCCGCGCTGCTTTCTTTGGCGCTGTGGTGATCGACGCCGGTTTCGGCTTTGGGTCGTTTCATCAGCAGTGCCGGGACGGGGCGTTGTTTGGACGCCAGTCCACGCCCCAGAGCGGCAGGAGGTTGGCGTATCAGGGCGGAGTCGGTTGGTGCTGCGCTCTTGGTCGAAGTGCGCGCGGCGGTTTTTTTCGGCAGCGGTTGGTCGGGATTTTTGGCGTAGGCTTCTTCGCGCTCTTCTTTGCGCGAGCGTCCGCCGCGTCGCTGTTCATCTTCGCTCTTGCGCGCAACACTCTTGCGGGCGGTACGTTCGGAAGGCTTATCGTTCTTGCGTTCATCGCTGCTGCGGGCGGGACTCAACGCGGCGCGCCGATGCGTTTCCAGCACGCCCGCTTCGACTTCGACACGCTCGATTTTTTTGCGAATCAGTTTTTCGATTTCAGCCAGATATTTTTCTTCTTCGGGCGATACCAGCGAGATGGCTTCGCCTTCTGCTCCGGCGCGACCGGTACGGCCGATCCGATGCACGTAGTCTTCGGGGGCGCTCGGAATTTCGTAGTTGATGACCATCGGCAGTTCTTCGATGTCGAGTCCGCGCGCCGCTACGTCGGTCGCCACCAGTATTTGCGTTTTGCCTTCCTTGAATTTTTCCAGTGTGGCGATGCGCGCCGATTGTGTTTTGTCGCCGTGGATCGCTTCCGCCGCCAGTCCGGCTTTTTCGAGCAGCCGCGCCAGTCTTGAAGCGCCGTGCCGCGTGCGCACGAAGCACAGGGTTTGCCACAGGTTGCGCGTTTTGACGATGTGTTCGAGCAGCGCGCGCTTTTGGTCGGAGGCGCAATGGTAGGCGCTCTGTTTGACGGTTTCGGCGGCGGCGTTGCGACGCGCCACTTCGATCAGCTTCGGCGCTTTCAGCATGTCTTCGGCGAGCTTTTTGATGTCCGCCGAGAAAGTCGCCGAGAACAGCAGACTTTGCCGCTCTTTCGGCAGGTGTTTCATGATCCGCCGGATGTCGGGGATGAAGCCCATGTCGAGCATGCGGTCGGCTTCGTCGAGCACGAAAAACGCCACTTGCGACAGCGACACGCTTTTCTGTTCGAGGTGGTCGAGCAAACGCCCCGGCGTGGCGACCAGTATTTCGACGCCTTTTTTGAGTATCGGAATTTGCTGGTTGATGTTGACGCCGCCGTAAACCACCGTCGAGCGCAGGCCGGTGTATTTGGCATACGTTTGTACCGACGATTCCACTTGAATCGCCAACTCGCGGGTCGGCGTCAGAACCAGCGCTCGCACCGGGTGCCGCGCCGGCGATGGGCTGGTATTGGCATGTACGATCAGTTTTTGCAGCAGCGGCAGGGTGAAGCCGGCGGTTTTACCGGTGCCGGTTTGCGCGCCGCCCATCACGTCATGTCCTGCCAGAACCACAGGGATGGCTTGTTGCTGGATTGGTGTTGGCGTCGTATAGCCCGCCTCATCGACGGCTTTCAACACTTCCGGGCACAGCCCCAACTCGGCAAAACTCATGTCACTCAATCAAAACTCCTGTCATTTCTTCGGGCGAACGCCCGCTCATCGCATGTCATCCGGCATTTGTCATACCGTAAACGGTCACTATACCGGAAACCTCACGGAAACTGAAAAAAACGTGACGCAATGACGGTAAAAAATGATACATTTGCGGCCTTTCGTGTAGCAAAATCCCCTTTCGGCGCTCGGCGCCTCGCTATCATGGTTTTCGCCCGTCGTGGCGCTCGTTCAACAGAATTGTATTTATGTCTTCCCGTCAGTTACGCAACATCGCCATCATTGCCCACGTCGATCACGGAAAAACCACACTGGTCGATAAATTGCTCGTCCAATCCGGCACCTTTGCCAAGCATCAAGCCGTCGGCGAACGGGTGATGGACAGCAACGACATCGAGCGCGAGCGCGGCATCACGATCTTTTCGAAAAACTGCGCGATTCGCTACGGCAATGCGCGCATCAACATCGTTGACACACCCGGCCACGCCGATTTTGGCGGCGAAGTCGAGCGCGTGCTGGGTATGGTCGATGGCGTGCTGTTGCTGGTTGACGCGGTGGAAGGGCCGATGCCGCAAACCCGTTTCGTGACGATGAAAGCGCTGCGCCAGCATTTGCGCCCCATCGTCGTCGTCAACAAAGTGGATCGCCCCGGCGCGCGTGCCGAATGGGTGGTGAACCAGACGTTTGATTTGTTCGACCGTCTCGGCGCTACCGAAGCGCAACTCGATTTTCCGGTGATCTACGCTTCGGCCTTGAACGGCTGGGCGACTGCCAACATCGCCGATGTTTATTCCGGCGAAGCGGCGAAAGGCGACATGCGTCCGCTTTACGAAGCGATTCTCGCGCATGTGCCGATTCCCGAAGGCGACCCCGACGGCGCGTTGCAATTTCAAATCAGCGCACTCGATTACTCCTCGTATATCGGCAGACTCGGCATCGGCCGCATTCGTCGCGGCCGCTTGCGTCCCAATCAGGAAGTGATCGCGATGACGCCCAACGAAACGCCGGTGCGCGCCAAAATTTCGCAAGTGCTCGGCTTCTTTGGCCTTGACCGCGCGCCGATCGACGAAGGCGAAGCGGGCGACATCGTGCTGGTCAGCGGTATCGACGATCTTTCCATCGGCACCACGCTCGCCGATGTTACCGAGCCGGAAGCGCTGCCGCCGATTGCCATCGACGAGCCGACACTGTCGATGCAGTTTCAAGTCAACACTTCGCCGCTGGCAGGGCGTGAAGGAAAGTACGTTACCTCGCGTAACCTCCGCGACCGTCTGCACAAGGAAATATTGACCAACGTCGCGCTGCGCGTCGAAGATACCGAAGACACCGACGTGTTTCTGGTGTCGGGTCGCGGCGAATTGCACTTGACGATTTTGATTGAGAACATGCGGCGCGAAGGTTACGAACTGGCCGTGTCGAGACCGCGCGTCGTGTTGCGCGAAATCGACGGCGCGACGTGCGAACCTTACGAATTTCTGTCGGTAGATGTCGAAGACGCCCATCAGGGCGGCGTGATGGAAGCGTTGGGCCCGCGTCGCGGTGAGATGGTTCACATGGAAGCCGACGGGCGCGGCCGCACCCGCATCGATTACCGGATTCCGGCGCGCGGGCTGATCGGCTTTCAAGGCGAATTTCTGAACCTGACGCGCGGCACCGGCATCATGAGCCATGTGTTTGACAGCTACGCGCCCGTCAAAGGCGACATTCCCGAACGTCGCAACGGCGTGCTGATCTCGCAGGAAGACGGCGATGCCGTCGCCTACGCTTTGTGGAATCTGCAAGAGCGCGGCCGCATGTTCGTTTCGCCCGGCGACAAATTGTACGAAGGCATGGTGATCGGCATTCACAGCCGCGACAACGATCTGGTCGTCAATCCGATCAAGGGAAAAAAACTCACCAACGTTCGCGCTTCCGGAAAAGACGACGCGATCCTGTTGACGCCGCCGATCAAGCTCACGCTCGAATACGCCGTCGAATTCATTGCCGACGACGAACTGGCCGAAATCACGCCGCAGTCAATCCGTATTCGCAAACGTTTTTTGAAAGAACACGAGCGTAAACGCGCGGCGCGGGAAACGCCTGTGTAATTCGGAGCCGCATTCAAAATGCAGAACTGTTTGATCTTCGCGCAGGTAGAAATGAGGAAACAGGCAAAAGCCTCTCTTGCCGTCATTTCCACTCGTTCCTGCCTTCGCGGGAAGGACAGGGAATCCAGCCCATCTACCCATCCACTTGTTACCTCTTTTCCACGGTGAGAGAGGGAGAAACAAATAGCTCTATGGCGCCAACGCATTCAACGCAGTGGAGCATCGACGACTTCGACGAGATGTCGTGGCACGACGTGCATTTTCACGGCTTTCGTCTGGAGCAAAATGAGAGCGAGAGCGGGACGGCTGAACTCATTTTCGATATCGACTACATTCTCGAATGGCTCAAAGTTGAAGGCGCTTTTCAATTTGTGGTGGCGCCAGCGCGCCTTCAGTTTCATGAAATCTTCGGCTTGAAGATGGAGTTGGATTACGCTTCACCTACCGCCGGAATGTGTCCCTTCTCCATTTCCGGCATCACCCGCGAGCGCTTTGTCTCTCCTACGGGCTATGTGTGGTACAAATGGAAGTTGGAGATCAACTGGCCAAACGGTTTCATCGAGTTTGATTCGCCGGGCTTCACGCAGACGCTGACCGGAAAGTCTTACACGCAGGGGCAACAGTGGTTGAATCCGGCGCAGCGGATTTAATTTCGATCACTCTCTGCGGTTTTTACCATCTCCCAAACCGTGCGCTCCAGAGCGTCTGCGATCCGAACCATACTCCCAAGCGTTTTGCCGTCATTCCCGCTCGTTCCCGCTTTCGCGGGAATGACAGGGAATCCGGGCCTTCGTAAATTCTGTTTTTTCAGCGATCCCAGACCCCGACCGTTTGCCAATGAGCAAGGTAAATAGTGATAGTTGGGCGAGTTGGATTCCCGCCTTCGCGGGAATGACGGCTGTGGTGATTCACGATCCCCGATTTCTGACTCTCAATCCGTCGGCACTGCTTTCAACACTTCTTCGGCCGTCGTCACGCCCTCCATCACTTTCAGCGCGCCGGACAAGCGCAAGGGACGCATGCCGTCTTTGTACGCTTGTTCGCGCAGCGAAACGTCGTCGGAATGGGTTTGCGTCAAGCTTCGCGTGTCGGCGCTCATTTCCATGATTTCGTACAGGCCGATTCGCCCCAGATAGCCGGTCATCCGGCAATCGAGGCAGCCGACGGCACGATGAACGTGCGCGGGGCGCGGCAGGTTGAAGCCGTGCGTCAGCGCATCCCACGCCGATTCGTCCACTTCGCCGTCGGCGGCTTTGCACTTCGGGCAAAGCGTGCGGATCAAGCGTTGCGCCATCACGCCGAGCAAGGTGGAGTTGATCAGGTAACCGGGGACGCCGAGGTCGAGCAAGCGCGTCAGCGCGCTCGGCGCATCGTTGGTGTGCAGTGTTGACAGTACCAAGTGTCCGGTCAGCGCCGCTTGCACTGCCATCTCGGCAGTTTCCTTGTCGCGGATTTCGCCGACCATGATAATGTCCGGGTCTTGCCGCAACAAGGTGCGCACGCCGGTGGCGAAGTCAACGCCGATGGCTTGATGCACTTGCATCTGGTTGATCAGCGGCTCGATCATTTCAATCGGGTCTTCGACGGTGCAGACGTTGACTTCGGGTTTTGCCAGCAGGCGCAGCGTCGAATAAAGCGTGGTGGTTTTGCCGGAGCCGGTGGGGCCGGTCACAAGGATGATGCCGTTGGGCGATGCGATGAAGCGATCCCAATAGTCGCGGTCTTCGTCGGAGAAACCCAGATCGGCAAAGCTGCGCACCAGCACTTCCGGCGTGAAAATACGCATCACGATTTTTTCGCCGAACGCGGTCGGCATCGTTGAGATGCGCAAGTCGATTTCTTTGCCGCCGGCGGAGGTTTTGATCCGACCGTCTTGCGGGCGGCGTTTTTCGACGATCTCCATGCGCGCCAGCAGTTTGATCCGCGATGTTGCCGCCGCCAGCACCGGAATCGGCAGGTTGTAAACCGAATGCAACACGCCGTCGATCCGAAAGCGCACGATGCCGACTTCGCGGCGCGGCTCGATGTGAATGTCGGACGCGCGTTGTTCAAAAGCGTATTGCCACAGCCAATCGACGATGGTGACGATGTGGCGGTCGTTGGCATCGAGGTGGCCGGTATTGCCGAGTTCGACCAGTTGCTCGAAGTTGCTGGCCAGCGCGACGCTGCCTTTGACGTGCTCCTGCGCTTGTTTCATCGAGCGCGCCAGATTGTAAAATTCGCCGATGTAGCGGCGCACGTCCGCCGGGTTGGCGAAGACGACTTCCACTTCGCGCTTCAAAACGTGGGTCAACTCATCAACCCAATCGCGCATGAACGGCTCGCCGGTTGCTACGGTCAGTTTGGAAGGCGTCACCATCACCGGCAAAATCCGGTAGCGCTCGGCGTAGGCGTTGGACATCGTTTGCGTTACCGCAAACATGTCGATTTTCAACGGGTCGATGTGAAAATAGGGAACGCCCAACTTGCCCGCCAGCCATTCGACCAGCGCATCGATCGTCAATTCCCGATACGGCGGCTGCAACGATTTCCATTGCTGCATCGCGATGCGTTCCAGCGGTTCGCCGAAGCGCATCGCCTTGGTCTTGGCGAGTTTTTGTGCGTCTTCCATGCCGACCAAGCCGTCGGCCACCATCAATTTCAAAATATCGTTGAGTCGCAGACGGCGGTCTTTCACCGCGCGGGAAATCGTTGTTGTCGGCATCACCGACGGTACAGACATTCTGGGCGTGTTCATGAACGTGAATCCTTTTTCGACGAGGCCGAAGTCTCGTCGGGCGTTTGAAACACTTCGCGCAGGTAATCGACGTACTTCGGATCGTGATCCATGGTTTTGTCCGGCGAATCGCTGATCTTGGCGACGGATTGGCCGTTGCAGCGCGTCATTTTGATCACGTTTTGCAACGCCTTATAACCAAGATCGTTGGTCAGATTGGTGCCGATGCCGAACGAAATCCCCACACGATTTTTGAAATAATGGAACAGGCGAATCGCCAGTTCGGGCGTCAGCGAATCGGAAAACACCACCGTTTTCCAGCGCGGGTCGATGCGCATTTTCTGGTAGTGCGCGATCAACTTGTCGCCCCAAGCAAACGGATCGCCTGAATCGTGGCGAACGCCGTCGAACAGTTTGCAGAAAAACAAATCGAAGTCGCGCAGAAACGCATCCATCCCGTAAACGTCGGACAGCGCGATGCCCAAGTCGCCGCGGTATTCGCGCGCCCAAGTGTTGAGCGCGAACGATTGCGAATCGCGCAGCCGCGGGCCGACCGCCTGACACGCCTGCAAATACTCGTGCGACATCGTGCCCAGCGGCGTCAATCCCAGCTTCCACGCGAAATAAACATTGCTGGTGCCGACGAATTTTTCGGGGAGCGTCTGTTGCAACTGTCGCAGCACTTCCTCTTGCCAGGCGAATGAAAAACGTCGGCGCGTGCCGTAATCGGCGAAGTGGAACCCTTCCTCGACTGCCTGAAACTGCTCGATCTTGGCTGCCAGCCGCGCCCGCCCCGTGCTGAAATCGGGCGTCGGCATCGTGTGGCGGTAATACGCTTCCGAGACAATCGCCAGCACCGGAATCTCGAAAAGAATCGTATGCAGCCACGGCCCTTCGATGGTGATGTCCAAACCGTTTTCATGACCCGTCCTGCTCGACACCCGGATAAATCGCTCGTCGAGCTTGAACAAGCCCAGCAGATCAACGAAATCGCTCTTGATGAAACGCAGTCCGCGCAGGTAAGCCAACTCCTCGGGCGTGAAACGAAGTTCACATAACGCTTTGATTTGGTTGGAAATTTCTGTCGCTATCGGCGCCAGATCGACGCCCTCGCTGCAACGGCACTTGAACCGATACTCGACCTGAGCAGCGGGAAAATGATGCAAAACCACCTGCATCATCGTGAACTTGTAAAGATCGGTGTCAAGCAGCGAGCGGATAATCATGGTCGGAGGCTTTCCGCCGAGGCTTTCGGGCAGGACAGCGCAGCACAAAAGAGTAGGTTATCATTTCTTTTAGAAATTTTGCAGTGGTGTTTATTAAGGATACGCCGATTTATCCTGTTCGCCCTGAGTTTGTCGAAGGGCAAATGGTGTATCGTTGGGGCTTCGACAGGTTCAGCCTGAACGGTTGGGAGATGGTTCAGTGCATCCATTTTTTTGAACGACGGGTGAAAACAGCGGCGATCAGCGCGATGAATTGTCTGGCGTTGGAGACACAATACGGGAGTAGGGTTTTCCGGTATTGCCAAAAATGCGACATTCGTCTCGTTTCCGGCGACTGAGCGCATAAAAATTGACACCTATTGTCACTTTGCTTCATGCTTCCCGGCTGATTCGGTTACACTGAATATCTGCCTAACCCCAGCGATTTGATAATGTCATGAATACCCCAGACCGCCATTACCGAATTCTAGTCATTGACGATGATCCGCGGCTGCGTGATCTCTTGCAGCGTTACCTCACGGAAAACGGCTTGGAAACAATCACCTTGCCCGACAGTTCGCAACTCGAAAAAACGTTGCAGCGTTTTCCGCCGCATTTGATCGTGCTCGATCTGATGTTACCGGGCGAAGACGGCTTGTCGATCTGCCGCAAACTGCGCAGCTCGCACGATTCTGATTCGATTCCGATCATTATGTTGACGGCGCGTCGTGAAGAAGTCGATCGCATCATCGGCCTTGAAATGGGCGCCGACGATTATCTCGGCAAGCCGTTCAATCCACGCGAATTGCTGGCGCGCATTCACGCCGTGCTGCGTCGTGCGCCGAAGCATGAACTGGCGGGCGCGCCCACCGACGAAGGCACCATTCCGTTCGGCCCGTTCACGCTTGATCTGGCAGCGCGCACGCTGCGCAAGAACGGCGAGATCGTTCATTTGAGCACTGCCGAATTTTCGCTGCTCAAAATCATGGGACAGCACCCGCGTCAACCGTTCACCCGTGAACGGCTCTCGTTGTTGGCGCGCGGTAAAGATCATGAGACCTTCGACCGCGCCATCGACATGCAAATTTCGCGGCTGCGCAAACTCGTCGAAGTCGATCCGATCAACCCGCGCTACATTCAAACCGTGCGCGGCTTCGGCTACATTTACGTTCCCGAAGACAGCAAGTACGAAAGTGCGGCAAAAGAGCGCAAACAAAACAGCAACGCCTGAGCACCGTGATCAAATTCTGGCCAGCCTCGCTGTTCGGGCAGCTGTTGGGTTCTTTGGTCGTACTGATCGTCGTGGTGCTGTTCGTGATGGGCATGCTCTTTCAGTACGACCGCGAAAATCTGCTGGTCTATCAGTTCGGACACACCAAAGCGGTGCAGCTGCAGGCGCTGCGCGCCGCGCTCGAATCGAGCATCCCGGCCGAGCGCGCTGACATTCTGCGGCGCTTCGGCTATCAATACAATGCCCGTTTGATCGAAGAGCATCGTCGTCGATCCGGTACGGTGGTGCCGTTCGACGTATCGCCGCATGAAGATGTGGAAATCCCGTCACCCGATCAAGACGCCGTCCCCAATCCTTTTCCGTTTCGCTTGAACCAGCCGTCGATACAGCCGCGACAAGCCGGACAGTCGCCGTCGGGCGAGTTTCTCGTTCTTGAAAAGTACCTGCAAAAAACCCTCGGCGCCGATACTCGCGTTCGGCTGCAAACCGAGCGGCGACTGTTGTGGGTGCGTTTTTCCGCGCACAACAGTTATTACTGGGCGGGCTTCGCGTTGCCCGAGCGACCGCTGGCGCAAGACGCGCCGACGCGCGCGTTCTTTCTCGCGCTGGTGATCGTGGCGATGCTGATTCTCGTTTCTCATTTCTTCGCCCGTTACATGTCGCAGCCGCTCACGCGTCTCGCCGAAGCCGTCGATATGGTCGGACGCGGCGAAGTGCCGCCGCCGTTGCCCGATGTCGGCCCCTCCGAAATGGCGGCGCTCAATCGCGGCTTCAACACGATGACCGCTCGCCTGAAACAAGTCGAACACGACCGCGCGCTTCTGCTGGCCGGCGTTTCGCACGACTTGCGCACGCCGCTGGCGCGTCTTCGCTTGAGCGTCGAAATGAGTCAAGACGATTCGCACGAGCGCGAATTGATGATCGACGACATCGAAGCCATCGACCGCATCATCGACCAGTTCCTCGATTTCGCGCGCGATGACGACGGCAAGCCGGTGCTCCTGCAAAGCAGCAATGCGCTGATTGCCGCCAGCGTCGAGCGCTATCAGCGCTCGCATCACGACGTGCGCTTTACGCCTGATCCGAAACTTCCCGACATTCCGCTGCGAACCACGGCGTTTGAACGGTTGATCAACAACCTGATCAACAACGCCATCACCCACGGCAAACCGCCCATCGAAATCGTTACCGGTTTCGACGCGCGCCAAGTGTGGATTGAAGTCAGCGATCACGGCAGCGGTTTCCCCGAAGAGGAACGCGAGCGGCTCAAGGAACCGTTCCGGCGCGCCTCCAAAGCGCGTTCGACGCCAGAAGGAAAACTCGGCGCGGGCTTGGGACTCGCCATCGTCGAGCGCATCGCGCGCTTGCACAACGGTTCCGTTGATCTGTTGAGCGCGCCGCACGGTGGCGCACTGGTTCGGGTTTCATTGCCGAGGCAATCAACGTAATTGATTCCGCTCGCCCTCAGCTTGTCAAAGGGCGGGAGGAGTGTCGATTCCTGTTATGATTCACGCTGCATCTGTCTTTGGGAGAGTGAAATGGGTCTGAAGAGAATCCGGTTTTTCAAAGATTTGAGAATCATCATCACGCTGGTTGCATTGGTGTTTTCTGTCGGTACAGCGATGAGCGCGCCGGTGGCGCATCAGGGAACACAGTCGGCGACACATCCGACCGAGCCGAGCAGCGCGCCGCTAACTACCGGCGCACCGCCGTCGTTGCAAGTCTGGAATGATTGGGTGCGTTATCAGCAGGAATTTCGTCGCTGCCCGTTGATGGCGGGGGCGGTAGGCAGTAACGAGGAAGATTTTCTCTGCGCCTGGCCCGGCGTGCTGACGCTGGAGGTGAACGATAAAGGCGCGGCGTTTACGCAACTCTGGCAAGTGATGGCGGACTCGTGGGTGCCGCTGCCCGGCGACAGCCGCGACTGGCCGCAGGAAGTGACGGTCAACGGTTCGCCGCAGCCGGTGTTGCCATACGGCGAGATTCCCGCGGTGTGGTTGACGGCAGGGGAGTATCATCTGCGCGGGCGCATTCTGTGGCAGGAGCGGCCGCAGGCGCTGACCATTCCGTCGATGAGCGCGCTGGTTGCGTTGAGCATCAACGGCAAGCCGGTGCAACCGCTGCAACGCAAAGACAACCGTTTGACGTTGGGTCGCTCGACCGCCGCCGCGAATGAAGCGGCGGATACTTTTGATTTGCAGGTGTATCGCAAACTCACCGATGGCGTTCCGGCGCAACTGACCACGCTGCTTCAACTGCAAGTGTCCGGCAAGGCGCGCGAAATTCGGGTGGCGCCGGTGTTGCCGGAATCGTTTGTGGCGACGGCGTTGGAGTCGCCCTGGCCGGCGCGGCTGGACGATGAGGGGCACTTGCAGATTCAGGTGCAACCCGGACAAGCGACGCTGATTTTGACGGCGCGCGCGCTCACGCCGCTGACGCAGTTGCAGGCGCGTTTGCCGGAAACGCTGACGCAGGAAGTGTGGAGTTATGAGGCGGCGCCGTCGTTGCGGATGACGACGGTCACGACGGGCGGCAGTGCGATGTCGGTGGATCCGCGACAAGCGGGCGTTCCGACGGCGTGGCAATCGTTGCCGGCGTTTGCAATGAGTGCGAACTCGGGACTGGGCATCGAGGAGCGCTCGCGCGGGCTGGCTGCCGACGAAACCAATCGGCTGACGCTCGGCCGCGAGATGTGGCTGGATTTTTCCGGCGAAGGTTATTTTGCCAAAGACGCGATTCGCGGCACGATGCAGCAAGGTTGGCGCTTCGACATGGCGGCGCCGCATCAGTTGCAGCGCGCTGGTGTGGGTGGCGAAGCGTTGCTGGTGACGCATGGCGTTGGTGAAAAAAGCACTGCGACGCGAACCGGCGTCGAGTGGCGCAGTCCGCAAGTGGCGCTCGATGCGAGCGTGCGCATTGCGGCGGGGCCGTCGTCGGCGTTGCCGGTGACGGGCTGGCAGCAAACTTTCGATCAGGTCAACACATCGCTGCATCTGCCTTACGGTTATAAATTGCTGGCGGCGCCCGGCGCCGATGCCGCCAACGACAGTTGGGTGGCGCGTTGGACGATTCTCGATATTTTCTTTGCGGCGTTCACGGCGCTGCTGGCTTGGCGCTTGCTGGGACTGGGCGGCGGCATCGTAACGGCAGCGTATTTGTTGCTGGCGTTGCAGGAACCGGGCGCGCCGCTGTGGACGCTGGCGGTGGTGCTGGCGTTGGGCTTGCTGCATCGGGCGCTGTCGAGCGGACGTTTGGGCAAAGTCTTGCAAATGTTGCAGTACGCGGCGTTGGCGGTGCTTTTCCTGACGGCGATTGTTTTCGCTCCGAGCGAATTGCGACCGGCGTTGTATCCGCAACTCGAACGTTCGGACAACGGTTACTACGCGCCGCAACAACGGGGCATGTTGGCGCAGCAAGCCACATCGGCAGGGATGCCGCCGCCGCCGACGACTCGTTACGGTGATGATGATGCGTATGAAGAAGCGCCGATGGCCAGACAGCCGTCGGCTCCGGCCGCCTCATCGGCGGGGAGCGATATCGGAGCCAAAAAAAGAGAAACGGCTTCAATTTTAGAGGGGAAAGTGCTCAAGCAGCAGATATCCAGCAGCTCAGCGCCAAACAAAGCCAGTCAGCGCTACGCTCAAACCAATGTGGTTCAGACCGGCATCGGTGAGCCGGACTGGCGCGTCGGGCAGTATTACAACTTGCGCTGGACGGGGCCGGTGCTGGCCGATCAAACCGTGCGTTTCATCATCAGTCCGCCGTGGCTGACGCGCTTGTTGCGAGTGGCGATGATCGTGTTGCTCGGCGTGATTCTCTGGCGCGCGCTGCGCGCGACGCTGCCGGGTGGTTTGAAACGGGCGATCAATTCGCCGCCGACCTCGTTACCGCCGCAAGAGAAAAGCGATGAGAAAACCGATGAGAAAACGCCTCCTGCGGCAGCTTCCGCGTTGGCGGTGATGGTGGCGATTGGGGTGCTGGCGGGGGCGGCGTGGTTGCATCCAATGTCGGCATCGGCGCAGAGTGCCGCCGCGTTTCCGTCGAGTGAGTTGTTGCAGGCTTTGCAGGAGCGGGTCAATCAGCCGCCGCGTTGCGCGGCGGAGTGCGCCGACATTGCGATGGCGGACATTCGCGCGCAAGGCAGCACGCTGCTGGTCAACATGGAAGCGCACGCCGGTGACAGCGTGGCGTTGCCGTTGCCGGCCGTTGAAGACAACACGATGCTGATGAAAGTGCGCGCCGACGGTCGTGTGGTCGAGACGGTGCGCTCGTATCAGAAGACGGCGTATGTGGCGTTGTCGCGCGGCGTGCATCTCGTTGAACTGGAATACATCACGTTGGGGCGCGACACTTCACTGCATTTCACGTTGCGACCGCGGCGCGTTCTTTTCAAAGGGCAGGGCTGGCGCGCCGACGGGCTTGATGAAAACCGGCTGATCAACGAAACCGTGCATTTGTCTCGTGCAAGCGTTGAAGCGGCGGGAACGGCCGACCCCGCCGCGCGCGTGAAAGAAGGCGGCGCGCAACAATTTCCGCCGTACATTCGGGTGACGCGAACGCTGCGCTTCGATCTCGATTGGACGGTGAATACGGTGGTCACCCGCGTCTCGCCGCGCGAAGGCGGCGTGACGTTGACAGTGCCGTTGCTGGCGGGCGAACATGTAACGACGCCGGGCATCAAGGTGCAGGACGACACTGCTACCGTATCGCTCGGCCACACCGAAGCGCAAACGCAATGGCAATCGCGGCTCGACAAGAGCGAAGTGTTGCGCTTGACCGCGCCGACGCTGGCAGAGCGCGCCGAAGTGTGGCGCATGGAAGTCAGCCCGTCGTGGCACGCGCGCTGGGAAGGCGTGCCGGTGACGCTGCTTGATAACGGCGGCGAAACGATGTTCGAGTTTCATCCGCTGCCGGGCGAAACGCTGGCGTTGACGTTGGCGATGCCGTCGGTCGTCGATGGCAGTGTGCGCGCCATCGACCATGTGGAAATGAATCACGAGATCGGTATTCGCGCCAGCCAGTACACCTTGTCGTTCCGCTTGCGTGCCAGTCAGGGCGGTGAGCACGTCATCACGTTGCCGTCTTCGGAAATGGAGGTGTTGAGCGTGATGCGCAATCGTGAAAGCTTGAACCTGCGACCGATCGACGGCAAACTGACGTTGCCGGTTTCGCCGGGAGAACAAACGTTCACGGTGACGCTGCGCGAACCGCGCGAAGTGGGAACGCTGACGCGCACGCCGGTATTCGATCTCGGTTTGCCGGTGGCTAATATCGACATCGGCGCCACGCTGCCGAAACAACGCTGGTTGCTTGCTTCGTTCGGGCCGCCGGTAGGCCCCGCCGTGTTGTATTGGGGCGAACTGGTCGTGGCGTTGGTGCTGGCGTTTCTTTTGTCTTTCCTGTTGGCGCGTCGCGGTTGGACTTCGCTGCGTTTCCATCACTGGTTCCTGCTGGTGTTGGGCTTCTCGACATTTTCGTGGGCGGCGCTGGCGCTGATTGCGGTCTGGTTGATTGCGCTGGATTGGCGACGCCGCGCGGGCGCTCTGGTGAATTGGAAAGATTGGCAATTCAACGGCGTTCAAGTCGGCTTGGTGCTGCTGAGCGCTGCTGCTTTGTATTGTCTGGTGCGAGTCATCCCCAACGGTTTGCTCGGTATGCCGGACATGGGCGTGGTCGGACACGGTTCAAGCGGCAACCAACTGCAATGGTTCGCCGATCAGAGCGGCGGGCAAACGCCGACGGTCACGCTCATCAGTTTGCCGATGTGGGTGTATCGCACAGCGATGCTTGTTTGGGCGCTCTGGTTGGCGTTGGCTGTGATCGGTTGGCTGCGTCGTGGTTTGGCGGCGTGGATGCAAGGGGGCTACTGGCGAAAATCGCTCAGCGCAAAACCGTTGATGAAATCGCGCTCAAAAGCGGCAGCGAAAGCGGATGCAAAGAGCGCGACTGAAGCAGAAGCCGAGAAAGAGGCGGCGAAGAAAGAAGAAACGCCGGAGAAAAACGGAGGCGATGATATGTTTGGCGGGCTGCGTTGAACAGCGTTGCGTGTAGCAAGTGGGTTGGGGTTCGCTTCGCGCACCCCAACCTACAATTTTTTAAAAACAATACGCTCAGTCAGGGTATTTCATTAAAGAACGGGCTTCAATGAAAATCGTGCAAAGAATCAGATTGTTGAGAGCGCTTTGATAAAAAACCCTTGTGCGTTTGTGGTGAAATGAAGTCATAAAAATTTATCGCAAAAATGTTGCGTATTCGTAACTCTTGGACTAAACTCCACGCCATTCGTTGATACAAACACCAGGAGACTTCCCGGTGCAACCGAGCGATACCCGCAACTCTGCGTATTTTCACAAAGTCGTTGACTGTCAATGGGCCTGTCCGGCTCACACGCCAGTCCCCGAATACATCCGCCTGATCGCAACAGGCCGCTACTCTGACGCCTATATGGTTAACTGGCGCGCCAATGTGTTCCCGGGAATTCTCGGGCGCATTTGCGATCGCCCGTGTGAACCGGCGTGTCGGCGCAGCCGCGTTGAAGCGAGCAGCGGCAACAAACCTGAACCGGTAGCGATTTGTCGCTTGAAGCGCGTGGCTGCCGACATGAAGGACGACATCGGCGCTCGTTTGCCTAAGCCTGCCTCTCGCAAGAACGGCAAGCGCATCGCCTGCGTCGGCGGCGGCCCCGCTTCACTGACGGTGGCGCGCGATCTGGCGCCGCTGGGTTACGCGGTGACGGTGTTCGAGCAGGACGCCAAGGCCGGCGGCTTCATGCGCACGCAAGTGCCGCGCTTCCGTTTGCCGGAAGAGGTGATCGACGAGGAAATTGGCTACGTTCTCGATTTGGGCGTCGAATTTATCGGCAACCATCGCGTCGATTCGATGAAGGCATTGCTGGCCGAGGGTTACGATGCGGTGTTCGTCGGCAGCGGCGCGCCGCGCGGCAGCGATCTCGATATTCCGGGTCGGCAGGAAGCGGCGAAACACATTCACGTCGGCATCGACTGGTTGTCGTCGGTTTATTTCGGGCATGTCAAGAAAGTCGGCAAGCGCGTGATCGTGTTGGGCGGCGGCAACACGGCGATGGATTGTTGTCGTTCGGCGCGACGCTTGGGCGGCGAGGACGTCAAGGTGATCGTGCGTTCGGGCTTCAAGGAAATGAAAGCGTCGCCGTGGGAAAAGGAAGACGCGATGCACGAGGGCATCCCGATCCTCAATTACCACGTACCCAAGGCCTTCGTGCACGACAACGGGCGCCTGACCGGGATGGTCTTCGAGAAGGTGCGCGCCGAGTACGACGCCCAGGGCCGCCGTTCGCTGATACCAACCGGCGAGCCGGATGTGCACTTCGAATGCGACGAGGTGCTGATCGCGGTCGGTCAGGAAAACGTGTTTCCGTGGATCGAGCGCGATTTAGGTATTGCGTTCGACGGCAAGTGGGACATGCCGGTGGTGAACAAAACCACGATGCAATCGAGTTTGCCGAAAGTCTTTTTCGGCGGCGACGCAGCTTTCGGCCCGAAGAATATCATCACTGCCGTGGCGCACGGCCATGAAGCGGCAGTGTCGATCCATTTGTTGCTTAGCGGCGATGACGTGACGCAGCGGCCAGCGCCGAAAACGCGCTTCGTCTCGCAGAAGATGGGCATTCACGAGTGGAGTTACGATAACGCGGTGACGCTCGATCCGCGCTACAAAGTGCCGTGGATCGATCCGGCCAAAGCGCTGAAGAGTATCAAGCTCGAAGTGGAACTGGGTTTTGACGCGGCAACGGCGTGGAAAGAAGCCGGGCGTTGCCTCAACTGCGATGTGCAAACCGTGTTCACTTCGCTGTTGTGCATCGAATGCGATGCTTGCGTGGACATTTGCCCGATGGATTGCATCACGTTGACGCAAAACGGCGATGAGGCCGATTTGCGCCAGCGTTTGACCGCCGAGTCCAAAAACACAGCGCAAAATTTATTCGTTTCCAGCTCGCTGAAAACGCATCGCGTGATGGTCAAAGATGAAGACGTTTGTTTGCACTGCGGTTTGTGCGCCGAACGCTGTCCGACCGGCGCTTGGGACATGCAGAAGTTCCTGCTTGAAATGGCGCACGCCGGAAAAACAACTGCCCAAGAGTCAGACCCGAATCCTGTCGGGAAAAAGGCGGTCGCATGAAAACGATTACTGCCATCAACGATTTTGTCGTCAAGTTCGCCAACATCAACGGTTCCGGCTCGGCCTCGGCCAACGAGTTGTTTGCCAAAGCGATCATTCGCATGGGCGTGCCGGTCAGCCCGCGCAACATCTTTCCTTCCAACATTCAAGGGCTGCCGACGTGGTACGAGTTGCGCGTGACCGAGCAAGGTTGGCTGGGACGGCGCGGCGGCGTGGACATGATGGTCGCCATGAATCCGCAGACCTGGGACGCCGACATCAAGGAAATTGAGAGCGGCGGCTATTTGTTTTACGACAGCACTCGCCCGTTGCCGTCGTCGAAGTTCCGCGACGACATTCGCGTCATCGGCATGCCGATCACCGAAATTTGCAACGCGGTTTATCAAGACCCGCGCCAGCGGCAGTTGTTCAAGAACATCATTTACGTCGGCGCGCTGGCGGTGCTGCTCGGCATCGACACTGACGAGATCGAAAAACTTTTCGGCGAACAGTACAAAGGCAAAGAGCGTTTGCTCGCCGCCAACGTGCAGGCGCTGCATCTCGGTCGTGATTACGCGCGCGAACATTTGAGCGAACCCATCGGGCTGCAAGTACGGCGCTCCGATCGCGTGGGCAACCGCATCTTCGTGGACGGCAACAGCGCTGCCGGGCTGGGTTGCGTCTATGGCGGCGCGATGGTGTGCGCTTGGTATCCGATCACGCCTTCGACTTCGGTAGTCGAAGCGTTTCAAAGTTATTCTCGAAAATACCGCGTCGATCCCGTCACGGGCGCCAACAAAGTGGCTATCGTGCAGGCGGAAGACGAACTGGCTTCCATCGGGATGGTGGTCGGCGCCGGTTGGAACGGCGCGCGCGCCTTCACCGCCACTTCAGGCCCCGGCGTTTCGCTGATGACCGAGTTCATCGGGCTGGCGTACTTCGCCGAAATTCCGGTGACCATCATCAACGTGCAGCGCGGCGGCCCCTCGACCGGCATGCCCACGCGCACGCAACAATCCGATTTGATCGCTTGCGCTTACGCTTCGCACGGCGACACCAAGCATGTGTTGCTGTTCCCCGAAGACCCTCGCGAGTGTTTCGATTTTTCGGCGGCCGCGCTTGATCTGGCCGAACGTTTGCAAACGCCGGTATTCGTGATGACCGATCTCGATATCGGCATGAACTACCGTTTGTGCAAACCGTTTGCGTGGGACGACGCGCGCGAATATGATCGCGGCAAAGTGATGACCGCCGCCGATCTGGAAGCGGGCAAGGATTTCGGTCGCTACAAAGACGTGGACGGCGACGGCATTCCGTGGCGTACCTTGCCGGGCACGCACCCGACTCGCGGCAGCTACTTCACGCGCGGCACTTCGCGCGATCCGTACGCGCGCTATTCAGAGAAAGGCGCCGATTACATCTATAACATGCAGCGCTTGCTGCAAAAGTTCGAGCACGCCAAGACGATTGTGCCGCCACCGATTTTCCGCGCCGCCGCGAAGAAAACGAGTTACGGCGCCATTTATTACGGTTCCACCAGTCCGGCGATGGACGAAGCGGTGGCGGCGTTGGAGCAGGACGGCCAATATGTGGACACGCTGCGCGTGTGCGCTTTCCCGTTCGCCAATTCGGTCGCCGATTTCATCGCCGCGCACAAACATGTGTTCGTCGTCGAACAGAACCGCGACGGTCAGTTGCGTTCCATGCTCATCAACGAATTCGGCATTGACCCGGCGCGTCTGGAGGCGATCCTGCACTACGACGGCACCCCGATTACCGCGCGCTTCATTACCGGCGCAATCAAGCAGCGGTTCGAGTCTGCTTGAGACACCACGAGGCTCTTACCGTGACCTACCTCGCCAAGTCGAAATTTCATCATCCTTCCCTTCCCGTCAACGCGCTCGGCTTCACGCACCGCGATTACGAAGGCTCGATCTCGACGCTGTGCGCCGGCTGCGGGCACGACTCGATCTCGGCGGCCATCATCCGCGCCTGCTGGGAACTGGCCATCGAACCGCACCGGGTTGCCAAGCTCTCCGGCATCGGTTGCAGCGCCAAGACACCCGATTACTTTCTCGGCCAGTCGCACGGCTTCAACACCGTGCACGGACGCATGCCCTCGGTGCTCACCGGCGCCAACCTCGCCAACCGTGAATTGCTGTATCTGGGCGTGTCCGGTGACGGCGAC
>WRFN01000002.1 GCA_009778785.1 Betaproteobacteria bacterium
CCAACGATGGTCGCTGCCGTCGATCTGAATCAGCTCGCCGAGGCAGGCGCGTCGATTTCTGGGTTGGTAAATCTTCGGCGGTCGGGATTTGCGGGGAATCCACAAACCGGATCGGATCATGATACGACGGACAGTTTCTTGGCCTATATGCAGCCCGTGCGCTTCTACCAGCTTCTCATGAGCCAGAGTCGGGCCGAAATCCAAGTAATGCTCCCGAATCAGTTTGATTGCGTAAGACTCAAGACCCTCCGGCAATTGCCGGTTGCTCGGCTTGCTACGATGGCGAGAAATCAAACCGCTGGGGCCTTCGGCCTTGTATCGCTGTACCAGGCGATGAACTTGGCGGTATGTCAAATCAAGCCGCTCGGCGGCTATACTCGGACGAAGGTTGCCGTCCACAATAGACTGGATAGTTCTGAGGCGATCTATTTCGCGCATGTCCATAGTAATGATCTCCGTTGTTCTGCTCATCGAAATGTCTCCGTTTGGGCAACCGAAAGGGGCGGTTATGGTTACATAAGCCGACCGCAGAGATGACATTTCTAATGGGGCAAAACATGACATTACTAAAGAGGCGCTACAATCAAACTTCGTATAATTTATATTATGTAAAATTGAAAGTAAAAGCTTTACTGAAGTTGTGCCTTGCAAAAATCGCATGCCTCATCTTTCCGCCGCCTTCTCCCATGAATTGCCCAAATACGCCAAAATATCGTTTTGATGAATGAGGTGTTTTCTTGAACAGCAAGCGTTTATTCGTGGCCCTCTGGCCGTCCCCCGCCGTTCAACGCGAATGGGCGGTGTTGGCGGCAGAAGCGCCGCACGGGGTTCCCGTGTCGCCGGGGAATCTGCATTTGACGCTAGCGTTTCTGGGAAGCAGCAGCCTGCAACAGGAGGCTCGTTATCGGCGTGCGCTTTCAGGCTTGCGGTTCGCGCCGATAGCGCTGGATATCGGTTGTCTCGGCTTCTGGCGAGAGCCGCGTATTTTATGGGCAGGCCCGAAAGAGACTCCGGTCGCTTTGGCGGCGCTGGTCGAAGATATCAACGTCCTGTTGCGCCCTTGTGGTTTCATCCCGGAAACCCGCCCTTTTCAGGCGCATATCACGCTGAAACGCAAATTCCCCGGACCGGCTCCGGATTGGGGAACGCGGTCTTCGGTGCGTTGGCTTGCCGATACGGTAGCGCTGGTATGGTCGCAAAGCACCCCGCAAGGGGTTTACTATCAGCCTCTGTTGAGGATACCCGCAACGCCTTCCCTTTGAATTCTTGGCTTTCTCAGGTATTCTTCGGCCTGTTTGATTTTCTTTGACTTTCCATGAAGCATTTTTCTCCAACCTCTCTATTTGAAGAGCGGTACGGTAAAACGCCAGACAAAACGCTGGACGCCGCCCCGCCCATACCAACGACATTCAACGGCACTTGGGAAACGATCCTGTCTCACCGCTCGGTGCGCTCTTTTCTGGAGACGCCGTTGCCGTCAGGCACGCTGGAATGGCTGATCGCCGCCGCGCAATCGGCGCCCTCTTCCTGCAATTTACAGTTGTGGAGCGTGGTCGCCGTTGAAGACAACGCCCGCAAGGCGCGGCTGGCGGATTGCTCTGGCCAGCAGGATCACGTCAAACAAGCGCCGCTGTTGCTCGTTTTTCTGGCCGATATGGCAATGCTTCACGACTTCTCAAGTAACATTAAAACTAATTCAGAAGGTATTGATTATATTGATATTTTCTTGATGGCAGTGATGGACGCGACACTCGCAGCGCAGAATATTGTCATCGCCGCCGAGTCGATGAAGCTGGGCACGGTTTATTGCGGTTCCATCCGTAACCACCCCGAAGAGGTGATCCGCGAGTTGAACTTGCCGCCGCATGTTTTCCCGATGGTAGGGCTTTCCGTCGGTTATCCCGATCCCGAGCGCTTGCCGCGGATCAAGCCGCGCCTGTCGCAACGCGCCGTTTTGCATCGCGAGCGCTACTCGAATGACAACACTTTGCAAGCCATCGCCGATTACGATGTAATCATGTCTTCGTTTTACCGCGCTTATCGGGAGGGCGTGACAACCTGGTCGAAGCAATCGCTGGCGCGATTGCACGGTCCCGAATCACTGGCGGGGCGCGATCGCTTGAAAGAGGCAATTCTCAAGCAGGGGATTTTGTTGAAGTGACCCCTGCCTCTTGGCTTCTGATCTTGACCCGCTGCGCTAATTCGTCCAGCGAGACGTTGAGCTTTTCAAAAATGGGGTGCAACAAGCCCTGCAATTCGATTTCCACCTCGTCATGGGCTTCCGACGAGCGTTCATCGAGGAACAGCCGCATCACCTCGTCTAGCCGCAAAGTCTCGGCGCTGCGTTGCAGCACCCAGCCGTCCTGACCGCGGTGGATCATCTTTTTTTGAGCCAGCGCTTCAAGCAGAAAACCGATCTGATCGTCGCCAGCGCCGATGCGTTTGCGTAAATACGGCAGTTGCAGCGCCCTGCCCTCGCGCTGCGCTTCGAGAAGCAGCAGGAGAATTTCCACCGCGTCCTGAAAGCGGCGGCGAAAATCGCAGGGGCGTCGCCAAGCCGCGCCGCGCCAGTACGACAGCGACGCGGTAACAATCGCGCCGGCCAGTACGACCAGCCACAAGCAATACAGCCACAGTAAGAAGATCGGCAGACTGGCAAAAGCGCCATAAACGAGTTGGTAGGAAGTGACTTTGCCGACGTAGTAACTGAAGGCATAACGGCCACCCTCGATCAGCAGCGCCGCGAACGAAGCGCCGACCAGCGCGTGCCGCCAAGGCACATGCCGATTCGGCACGATGCGATAAACGAGCCACAGCACGGCGGTGGTAGTGACCCAAGAGCTTAAAAAATGGAACAGGGACGCCATGTTTGACCCGCTGCCGGGGGCGCCGAGGAGATGTTGCAGCCACCGCCACAGCGAAAAACCGGCGCCGATCAGCAGCGGCCCCAGCGTCAGAATCATCCAATAGACCAACCCCCGCTGCATCGCGTTGCGACGGTTGCGCGTTGACCAGATATCGTTGAAGGCGCTTTCAATGGTGGACAACAACATGAACGCAGTGATGCAGAGCAAAATCACCCCGGCAATGGTCAGATTGCCGACGTTTCGGAGGAACTCCTCGATGTAAACGCCGACCTTGTCCGCGTATTCGGGCACCAGCGTTCCCAGCGCCAGCAGCTTGAAGCGGTCGGCAAATTCACCGAAAACCGGAAAGGCCGACAAAACGATTAGCGCCACGGTGAACAGCGGCACCAGCGCCAGCAAAGTGGCAAAAGTCAAACTGGCCGCCGCTTGCGTCATTCGCAGTTCCAGCATTCGCCGCAGCAGAAAGCGCGTGAAACCGAAGATACGGTAACGACGCCAGAGCGACAGAGTCAAAAGCGAAAAAGACATAGCCCGCAATATATCAGGAATCAGGGAACAGGAACCGTGAATCAGAGGCAAGCGGTGACGTCGCATTGGTTCCTGAGGCTTGCCCCCGTGTTATAATTAAAAATTCGGTGAAATCCTTGATTTCATTCTTTAATTTAACCTGATGAGTACCCTTATGGCTTTGCAACGCACCCTTTCCATCATCAAACCCGACGCCGTCGCTCAAAACGTCATCGGCAAAATTTACACTCGTTTTGAAAACGCCGGACTGAAAATCATCGCGGCGCAAATGCGCCAGTTGTCGCGCGCCGAAGCCGAAGGCTTTTACGCCGTACACCGTGAACGTCCCTTCTTCAAGGATTTGGTCGAGTTCATGATCTCCGGCCCGGTGATGGTTCAAGTGCTCGAAGGCGCTGACGCGATCTCGAAGAACCGCGAATTGATGGGCGCCACCGATCCGAAAAAGGCCGACGCGGGCACTATCCGCGCCGATTTCGCCAAGTCGATCGACGCCAACGCCGTGCACGGTTCCGATGCGCCGGAAACCGCCGCGGTGGAAATCGCCTATTTCTTCCCGACGCTGGCCATCCACAGCCGATAACGGATAACCAAAAGTCGGAGTTTTCCCGCCGCCATGAGCAGCACATCCCCGCGCATCAACTTGCTGGACTACGATCCCGCTGCGCTCGAAGCGTTTTTCGTCGAAATGGGCGAAAAACCGTTCCGGGCACGGCAGGTGTTGCCGTGGTTGCATCAGCGTTTTTGCGACGACATCAGTCAGATGAGCGACCTCTCGAAAGTTGTGCGCGACAAGCTCGCGGCGGTGGCCGAGATTCGCCTGCCGCGCGTGCTGCGCGACACCACATCGAGCGACGGCGCCCGCAAATGGCTGTTTGAAGCAGGCGCCGAAAACGCCGTCGAAGCGGTGTATCTGCCCGAAGACGATCGCGGCACGTTGTGCATTTCGACTCAGGCCGGTTGCATGATGGATTGTGCGTTTTGCGCTACTGGTCAGCAAGGGTTCAACCGCAATCTTTCCACGAGCGAGATCGTCGGCCAACTCTGGGTAGCCAACCGCACCCTGCTAGCGGAAGGCTTCAACGCGCCCTGGATCGAGGCGGGGCGCCCGCCGATCACCAACGTCGTGCTGATGGGGATGGGCGAACCGCTCGCCAACTTCAAAAACGTCGTCGCCGCATTGCAGCTTTTTCTGAGCGATCACGCTTACGGCTTGTCGCGCCGCCGCGTCACCCTCTCCACTTCGGGCGTGGTGCCGATGATCGACGCGCTGCGCGAGGCTTGCCCAGTGGCGCTGGCGGTCAGCCTGCACGCGCCCGACGATGCCTTGCGCGATCGGCTGATGCCGATCAACCGTCGCCACCCGTTGGCCGATTTGATGGCGGCCTGCCGTCGCTACCTCGACAAAGCGCCGCGCGATTTCATCACTTTCGAGTATCTGCTGCTGGCCGATGTCAACGATGCGCTGGCGCAAGCCGCTGCACTGGTCGAACTGGTGCGTGATGTGCCTTGCAAGTTCAATCTGATCCCGTTCAATCCATTTCCAGATGCGTCATTCCTGGCGCCGACACGCGAGCGCACGCTGGCGTTTCAGCGCGTACTGATGGACGCCAACATCGTGACGACGATTCGTAAAACACGCGGCGAGGACATCGACGCCGCTTGCGGTCAGTTGGCCGGACAGGTTCGCAATCGGGTTCGCTACCGAATGAGCGATGTTCCGCATCGCGCCACGAACGCGCCGCACGAGCTTCGCCGCTCTCATGGTTCCCACGCCAAACACTCTGCCACTTGAGGAGTTGTCACATGGTCTCTGCCTTTCGCGCTTTCTTTTTACTGTTTTTGGGGTTAGCGCTCGTCGCTTGCACCACCACAAATACTTCACCTCCGACATCGGCGTCCGCCGACGCGTCGCAAAAAAATCTGCAACCGGCCAGCCGACCGCAGTTACAGCCGACGCCGGTTACGCCGCGCGCGCAAGCGGAAGCGCATACCGCGCTGGCGATGGGGTACTATGAGCGCGGCCAATTCAACGTGGCGCTCGAAGAGCTTGGCAATGCCCAGAAGATCGACAGCAACTACGCGATGATTTACAACGGCTACGGGCTGGTTTATTCATACATGAAGGAAGACGCCAAAGCCAGTTTTAACTTCCAGCGCGCGCTCGAACTCGATCCTGACAATTCCGAGATTCACCACAACTGGGGCTGGTTCCTGTGCACTTCCGGCCGGGCGCGCGAATCGCTGGCGGAATTTGATCGCGTCGCCCGCGACCCGCTGTACAAAATGCCGGAAGTCGCGCTCACCAACGCCGGCCGTTGCGCGCTGTCGCTCAACGACAAAGCGGCGGCGCGCCAATATTTGCAGCGCGCCCTGACCGCCAAACCCGGCTATGCGCAAGCCGCCTACTCGCTGGCCGAACTCGGCTACGGCGAAGGCACACTGGAAGAAGCACGGGCGTTGATGCAGATCGTCATGCAAAACCCAACACCTGCCGCCGATGCGTTGTTTCTCGGCGCTTGCATCGAACGCAAGATGGGCGATAAAAAAGCCGAAGATTCTTACATTCTGCAACTGAAGAATCGTTATCCGAACGCTGACCAAACCAAACGAATCGTCACCCCCGGAAGTTGTCCGTGAACAAATCCGATCACAAGCCTAGTGCCAGGCCCGAGGGCAAGCGCGTCCGTAAACGCGCCACCCCTCAGCCCCAGCCCCAGCCGGTCGCTAACGATCTGCTGACGGTTGGTTCTGCGCCACACGTTCCGGCAGCAGTGCCGAGCGCTGAAAAAGCGGTAGCGGCGGGGGTAACAGCAGCGCTTCTTGATATGACCCCGCCCGCTTCGCTGCTGAAAACAGCTCCGGCGAAAGCTCCCGCCGATCCGGTGGTCGCGCTTTCTTCGCTGCCTCGGGAAAGAACGATTCAAAAGGGAACGCCGTCTGCTATTGCCAACTCCGTGATCATTCCTGTTGCCCGCCCTTCCCCCGCTGCGGAGGAGCCGAACGCTCCGAGCAAAACACTTCCTGAGGGGAACGCAGGCGCTCTGTTGAAAACGGCGCGGGAAGCCGCCGGATTATCCATCGACAATGCCTCGCGCTTGCTCAAGCTGGCGCCGCGACAAATTCAGGCGCTCGAACAGCAGGATTTTGACCTCTTGCCGCCGCGTACTTTCGTGCGCGGTTTCATTCGCAACTACGCGCGTTTGCTGAACATCGACGCCGACACCGTTTTAGGGGCGTTGCCGCCGGAAGATCCGCAAGTTCTCAGCCCTGCCGCTTTCAGCGTCAAGAAGCCGATGCACACCATGTCGGTTCTGCCGTCCTACGACAAAAAGCCATCCAACTTCTGGAAAGGCTTGTCGGTCGTCGTGGTTCTGGCGGTGCTCGCAGGTGTTCTTTACTCTTGGCCGTATCTCGCCACGCTGTTTCATGAGCACCAACCCAAACAAGCAACGACCGAAACGGTGATGCCGCCCGTTCTCGACGAAAGCCACCCTTCTGTCGTGCCAGTGGAGAATGACAACAACGCGACGGAAAACGGAGGCACTGAAAACAGCCATGTGTTGACGCCGGTCATCGCGCCGTTGTCGGAATCGCCCGCCGATTCAACCACTGCGCCGATAACTTCTCCGGCGCCGGAAGCGCCAAAGCCCACGCCTGTTCCGGCTCCCTTCGCTTCGCCTTCTGCTGCTTCGGGAAACGCTGAACTGGCCTTGCGTTTCTCCGGCGATTCCTGGGTCGAAGTGCGCGACAAAAGCACCAAAGTGATTTATTCCGCGCTGGCCAAAGGCGGCAGCGAAAAAAGCCTGATCGGCGAGCCGCCGTTTTCGCTGGTGCTCGGTAACAGCAGCGTCGTGACGGTAACGTGGCGCGGCGCGCCCGTCGATCTGAGCAGCCAAAGCAAGCAAGGCGTGGCGCGGCTGACGCTCCCATAGTTTAACCGATGACTTCTACCCTTCCTTTTGTTCCCCGTCGGGTGAGTCGCCAAGTCATGGTTGGCAATGTCGCCATCGGCGGGGGCGCGCCGATCGTCGTGCAATCGATGACCAACACCGATACCGCCGATATCGCCGCCACTGTCGCCCAAGTCAAAGCGCTGGCCAACGCCGGCTCTGAACTGGTGCGCGTGACCATCAACACGGTGGACGCGGCGCGCGCCGTGCCGCACCTGCGCGAAGCGCTCGACCGACAGCAGTGTTTCGTGCCGCTGATCGGCGATTTTCATTACAACGGCCATCAACTGCTTGCCGCCGAACCGGCTTGCGCCGAAGCGCTCGCCAAATTGCGCATCAATCCCGGCAACGTCGGCCAAGGCGACAAACACGACAGCCAGTTCGCGCAGTTGATCGATGGCGCGCTGCGCTTCGACAAGCCGGTGCGAATCGGCGTCAACTGGGGCTCGCTCGACCAGCAAGTGCTGGCGCGTTTGCTCGATGCCAATCAGGCGCGACCGGTGCCGTTGCCATTGGCGCGAGTGATGCACGAGGCGCTCGTCACTTCGGCGCTGGAAAGCGCCGCTTTCGCCGAAAAGCAGGGTTTGTCCGGTGATCGTATCATTTTGTCGTGCAAGGTTTCGGAAGTTCAAGACCTGATCGCCGTTTACCGGCTGCTGGCCGAGCGCTGCGATTACCCGCTGCATCTGGGGCTGACCGAAGCGGGCATCGGCTCGAAAGGCGTCGTCGCTTCCAGCGCCGCGCTGGCGGTTCTGCTGCAAGAAGGCATCGGCGATACCATTCGTGTTTCGATCACGCCGGAACCGGGCGCGCCGCGTACTCAGGAAGTCGTTATCGCTCAGGAAATCCTGCAAACGATGGGACTGCGCGCTTTTGCGCCGATGGTTATTTCCTGTCCGGGGTGCGGCCGCACTACCAGCTCGTTTTTTCAAAAACTCGCCGTCGAGATTCAGGATTATCTGCGCGCCTCGATGCCGCTCTGGCGAGCGTCGTCGTATTCCGGTGTTGAAAATATGCGAGTGGCCGTGATGGGTTGCGTGGTCAACGGCCCCGGCGAATCGAAAATGGCCAATCTCGGCATTTCATTGCCCGGTACCGGCGAAGCGCCGACCGCGCCGGTTTTCATCGACGGCAAAAAGAGCGTGACGCTGCGCGGCGAGCGCATCGCCGAAGAATTCAAAAGCATCATCGACGACTATGTACGCGCCACTTACGGCAACAAGGACAAAAACGCATGACTGACGCTGCGAAAACTGCCACTCCCGCCGCCGCTCAGGGCGCGCTTCAGGCCGTTCGCGGCATGAACGACATTCTTCCCGACGAAGCGCCACTTTGGCTGCGTTTGGAAGACACCGCACGCCGGGTGTTCGAGCAATACGGCTACCGCTTTCTGCGCATGCCGATCGTCGAGCCGACGCCGCTGTTTGTGCGCGGCATCGGTGAAGCCACCGATGTCGTCGAAAAAGAGATGTACACCTTCGAGGACAAACTCTCCGGCGAGAGCCTGACGCTGCGCCCCGAAGCCACCGCCGGAATCGTGCGCGCCGCGATTCAGAACAACCTCACCTACGAACGCCCGCAGCGGGTGTGGACGCACGGGCCGATGTTTCGCCACGAGCGTCCGCAGAAAGGCCGCTACCGGCAGTTCCACCAACTCGATGTCGAAGCGCTGGGTTTTGCCGGACCGGAAGTCGATGCTGAGCAAATCGTACTTTTGGCGCGGCTTTGGGATGCGCTGGGGTTGGCGGACAGCGTTACCCTCAAAATCAACTCGATCGGCGATCCGGCTGACCGCCGCGCGTACCGCGAAGCGTTGACCGCCTATTTTTTGCAACATTTTGATGCGCTCGACGACGATTCGAAGCGACGGCTGTCAACCAATCCGCTACGTATTCTCGATTCCAAGAATCCAGAGATGCAATCGCTCATCGAAGGCGCGCCGCGCATGCTCGAACAACTGGGTACGGAAGCGCGCGCCCATTTCGACGGCTTGCGGAAATGGCTCGATCTTGCCGGTCTCGTTTACGAGATCGACACCCGGCTGGTGCGCGGGCTGGATTACTATAACCGCAGCGTTTTCGAGTGGGTCACCGACCGCCTCGGCGCGCAGGGAACCGTCGCCGGCGGTGGCCGTTACGACGGTTTGTATGAATCGCTGGGTGGCAAGCCGACCCCCGCCTGCGGTTTTGCCGCCGGAATGGAACGGCTGGTGCTGCTGCTGCGTGAAACCGGAAAAACCGCCGCGCTTGCCCCCCTCGCCTACCTGGTGCATCAGGGTGACGCGGCAGCGGCGCTCGCTTGGCGACTGGCGGAAACCCTGCGGGACGCTGGTTATGACACAGTATTGCACGCCGGTGGCGGCAGTATGAAGTCGCAAATGAAGAAAGCTGACGCCAGCGGCGCCCGTTTTGCATTCATTCTGGCTGAAGATGAAGCCCGTAACCGCTCAGTCACGGTAAAATGGCTGCGTGAAATCGGTCGCGAGCAGCAAACCGTGCCGATGGACGGCCTGTCCGCGTGGCTGGCTGAGCGTGCACTAAGCGTATAATTTGGCGTTTTAATCGTTAGCATCGTTTTTCAAAACCGAGGAATTCAAGCATGGCTGTTTACGATCACCAGGAACAAGAACAACTGGAAGACATCAAGGCATGGTGGAAAGACTGGGGCGGCTACATCACCGCTATCGTCGTCGTCGCTTGCTTGCTGCTGTTTGCCGTTCAGGGCTGGCGCTGGTGGAAAGCGCAGCAGGCGGAAAGCGCTTCGACGCTGTATTTCACTGTCAGTGAAGCCGTACGCGCCAAAGATAACGCCCGCGCCAAGGAAGCGATGAGCCAATTGGCCTCCGGCTACAGCGGTTCGGGCTACGCTCCGCGCGGCGCTTTCCTGCTGGCCGAATCGCTGTGGACCAGCGGCGACAAAGCGGGCGCGCAAGCGCAGTTGCACTGGGTGATCGACCATGCGTCAGAGAGCGACCTCAAGGACATCGCCCGCTACCGTCTGGCGGAAACGTTGATCGACGAGCAAAAGTTCGAGGATGCGCTGCGCGTGCTCGACGCCAAGCACAGCCCTGCGTTTGAAGGCGTGTACGCCGACACCCGCGGCGACGCGTTGCTCGGCGCCGGTCGCCGCGACGAAGCACGCGCCGCGTACCAGACGGCGCTGCTGAAAGTCGATAACCCGTACCGTGATGTTGTCCAGACCAAGCTCGACGGTTTGGGCGGGCCGGTCAACCCCGCCGCCGCTGAAAACACACCCGCCATTCCGGCCGGGAAAGACGGGAAAACGCCATGATTGAAGTTTCGCGCGTTTTTTCGCGCCTCGCAGCAACGGCGCTGGCGCTGACCGTCGCGTCGGGGTTGATTGTCGGTTGCACATCGAGCAACAAGCCGCCGCCGAAACTCGCTGACAAAGCGCCGACGGCGCCGGTTGCCATCGCTTGGCGAGCGAGTTCCGGCGACGCCGCGCTGGGCTTCGCGCCCGCGATAGCCGGTAACGCCGTTTACGTTGCTTCGCGCGATGGCCGCATCACCAGCCTCGACATCGACAGCGGCAAAACGCTGTGGCGCATCGACGCTGACACGCGACTCTCCGCCGGTCCCGGCGCCGACAATACGATGATCGCTGTCGGCACCTCCGCCGGTGAAGTTCTCACTTTCGACACGAACGGCAAACCGCTGTGGCGCGTCAAAGTTTCCAGCGAAGTCATCGCGCCGCCGACCGTGGCGGACGGCATCGTCGTCGTCTCGACGGCCGACAATCACATCCACGGCCTCAGCGGTGACGATGGCTCTGTCAAATGGATGCTGCAACGCAATGTGCCGTCACTGATCGTGCGCAACACGCAAGGCGCCGTCACCAGTCGTGGCGGGCTGTTCTTCGGCACCGCCGGTGGCCGGTTGGTCGCGCTCGATATCGCTTCGGGCAACGTCGCTTGGGACGTTGCCGTCGCCACCCCGAAAGGCACCACCGAGCTTGAACGCATCGCCGACGTCACCAGCCGCCCGCTGGTCGGAGAAAAACAGGTTTGCGCCGCCGCCTTCCAAGGGCGCGTCGCCTGCTTCGAGATCATGCAGGGCACGCCGCTGTGGACGCGCGACATCCCCAGCTATTCGGGAATTGCCGCTGACGACGCGCAGCTTTATGTGTCCGACGACAAAGGCACTGTTCACGCGCTCGATATCAAAACCGGCGCGTCGATCTGGAAGAACGATTTGCTGGCCGGACGCTGGCCGAGTGGCCCGCAGTTCGTCGGGCACAACATCGGCGTTATCGATATCGATGGTTATCTGCACGTTTTCGCCTCGGACGACGGCCACTATCTGGGTCGTTTGCCGACTGATGGCTCGCCGGTCACCGTGCAGCCGCAGGTTGAAGGCGAGCAGATGATCTGGCAATCGAAAGAAGGCTACGTTTACGCCGTGGCGCCGCGCTGACGCGCCCAATCGGCAAGTTCGAATCTCATGCTGCCCACTATTGCCCTCGTCGGCCGACCCAATGTTGGCAAATCAACCCTGTTCAATCGTCTGACCCGCTCGCGGGCGGCGCTGGTCGCCGATTACCCCGGCCTGACCCGCGACCGCCATTATGGCCAGGCGCGCTGGGGCGAACGAACCTTTCTGGTGATCGACACCGGCGGTTTCGAGCCGGTCGTCAAAGACGGCATTTTGCGCGAAATGGCGCGGCAAACCGAGCAGGCGATTGCCGAGGCCGATCTGGTGATTTTCCTCGTCGATGCCCGTGAGGGCGTAGCGGCGCAAGACCACATCATCGCTGACAAGCTGCGCCGCAGTGGTCGGCCGGTGTTGCTTGCCGTCAACAAGGCCGAAGGGATTCAACGCGAGCGCGCCAGCAGCGATTTTCACGAACTGGCGCTGGGCGAACCTTACCCGATTTCGTCGGCGCACGGTGATCGCGTCCGTGAACTGATCGACGAAGCGCTCGACATTCTCCACGTCCCCTACCCCGACGACGGGAAAAGCGAAGACGACGGCGAAGTCTGGGATGAAACGCCGCCGCCGGACGAGGACAAAGCCGCGGGCGAAGTGGCGGAGGAAGCTCTTGGCACGGCCAGTGAAGATGCCGCCAAGCCGATCAAGGTAGCCATTGTCGGCCGCCCCAACGTCGGCAAATCAACGCTGATCAACGCCCTGCTTGGCGAGGAACGGGTCATTGCCTTCGACCAGCCGGGCACAACGCGCGATTCGATTTATCTCGATTTCGACTACCGTGGGCAGCCCTACACCCTGATCGATACCGCCGGGGTACGCCGTCGCGGCAAAGTCACCGAAGCCATCGAAAAGTTCTCGGTGATCAAAACCTTGCAAGCCATCGAAGATGCCAACGTCGTCATCCTGCTACTCGATGCGCAGCAGGATGTCTCCGAGCAGGACGCTCACATCGCTTCGTACATTCTGGAAGCCGGACGAGCGCTGGTGGTCGGCATCAACAAATGGGATGGGCTGACTGCCGACCAGCGCGAAACGATCAAGCGCGATTTCGACCGCAAACTCGGCTTTTTAAGCTTTGCCCAGCATTTGCACCTGTCGGCGCTCAACGCCCAGGGCTTGCCCGCGCTGATGAAGGCCGTCCGCGCCGCTTTTGAGGCGGCGACGCGCAAGCTGCCGACGCCGCGACTGACCCGTCTGCTGCAACAGGCGGTCGAACGCCAGCAGCCGCCCCGGGCGGGCGGCGGGCGCCCCAAGCTGCGTTATGCCCATCAGGGCGGCTCCAACCCACCGATCATCGTGATCCACGGCACGGCGCTGGCCGAGATTCCGCAAAGCTACGTCCGCTATCTGGAGCATTTCTTCTCTGGAGCGTTCCAACTTGAGGGAACACCGCTCAGGATACAGTTCAAGACCGGAAATAACCCGTACGTCGCCAAACGTTAAAAAAAATGCCCACAATTCGCCTGAACTTGCTATGATCCGTTCTGCGTCGTCATCCCAAAGAAGGCTCTTTGTGTTATTTTAATAGATACCGGAAACGACGCACTTTAGAGCCTCCGGTTTTTCGAACTATTTTTTGCGGGAGTTTTCCATGAGCAATAAAGGGCAAATGCTACAAGACCCGTTCCTCAACGCTTTGCGTAAGGAACATGTGCAGGTTTCGATTTATCTGGTCAATGGTATCAAGTTGCAAGGGCAAATCGAGTCTTTCGATCAATACGTGGTACTACTGAAAAACACTGTCACCCAAATGGTTTACAAACACGCCATTTCGACGGTCGTTCCGGCTCGCGCGGTCAGCATGCTTCACAGCTCTCCCACTGCTGCGCAGGAAACACTGACCGAAATGTGACCTGTTGCGGAGCGGCGCAAGTCGCTCCGTAAAGGTTCGATTTTTATCGTTTTCTTGTCCTCTTTTTTTAACGCTGCGACCCCACGCCAGCGTATCCTTTTGCGCGCGTCTCCTCGTGTTTGATTTTGAACGTCCCACTTCCGGTACCCGCGCGCTGCTCGTCCGCATCGACTTCGGCGAAGGCGAGATGGATTCGCGGCTCGATGAGTTGCGAGAACTGGCTGTGTCGGCGGGCGCGACAGTGCTCGGTACGCTCTCGGGGCGGCGCGCTAAACCCGATCCGGCATTCTTTGCCGGTCGCGGTAAGGTCGATGAAATCGCCGAGCAATGTCGCGCCACCAATGCCGATCTGGTTCTTTTCGATCACCCGTTGACCGGCGTTCAGCAACGCAATCTCGAACAAGCGCTGCAATGTCGCGTGCTCGATCGTGTCGGCTTGATTCTCGATATTTTTGCGCAACGCGCGCGCAGCGCCGAAGGCAAGCTGCAAGTCGAATTGGCGCAACTAAAACATTTATCCACCCGTCTGGTCGGCGGCTGGACGCACTTGGAACGGCAAAAAGGCGGCATCGGCTTGCGCGGCGGCCCGGGCGAAACGCAGCTTGAAGTGGATCGCCGCTTGATTACCCAGCGCATCAAACGGCTGAATGTCCAGCTTGTCAAACTCACCCGCACGCGCCAAACGCAGAGCCGCACGCGCGCTCGCGCGCAAGTGCGAACCGTGGCGTTGGTCGGCTATACCAACGCCGGCAAATCTACCCTCTTCAACCAGTTGACGCGTGCGCAGTTGTACGCCGCCGATCAACTGTTCGCCACGCTGGACACCACGTTGCGCCGATTGCCGATTCCCGGCGCGCAGAAGCTGGTGCTGTCCGATACTGTTGGTTTCATCCGCGATTTGCCGCATGATCTCGTCGTTGCTTTTCGCGCCACGCTGTCGGAAGCGGCGGAGGCTGATTTGCTCCTGCATGTGATCGACGCCTCGAATCCGCAGCGCGACGAGCAGATCGACGCCGTCAATCAGGTGCTCGACGAAATCGGCGCCGGTGGGCGTCAGGAGCTTCGCATTCTCAACAAAATCGACCGGACAGGCCTGCCGCCCGGAATCGAGCGCGACGGCTATGGTAAAATTCGGACTGTTCGTTTAAGCGCGTTGACCGGAGAAGGATGTGCCGATTTGCGGGCTGCGCTGGCGGAAATTTTCCCGTCATCCCCGGAGATTTCCGGTCAGGAAGCGGAGCCTTTTCAGGAAGGCCGGAATGACGACAGCGAGTCGTCTCTTTCGGAATCTCTCTGATCGAGTTTCATCGCGCTTTGTTTTCATGATTTTCAACACAAGCCACAGCTATGTCTTTTAACGATCCGCAATGGGGCAAGAAGGACGACGATAAGCGTCCCTCGTCAGGCCAGGAAGGCCCCCCCGATCTTGACGCCATTTGGCAGAACGTCAACCGTCGCTTGAACGAGATGTTCGGGCGCAAGGAAGGCGGCGGTAGTCGCCGACCTTCGTCCGGCGGTCGTCCCCCGATGACTTTTCCGCTGCCCGGCGGTGGCGCGCTCTGGCTCGTGATTCTCGTCGTCATCCTGTGGCTGGCCAGCGGTTTTTACATCGTCAACGCCGACAGCCGCGGCGTCGTCACCCGCTTCGGCAAATACGTCGAAACGCGCCAGCCCGGTCTGCAATGGCATTTGCCGTTTCCGATCGAGCGCGCCGAAGTCGTGTTGTTTTCGAATGTGCGGAAAATTACCATCGGCTATACCGGGGATGATGTTTCCAAACGGGTTGACCGCGAAGCAACGATGTTGACCGACGACGAAAACATCATCGATATTTTGTTCGTCGTTCAATATGATTTAAACAGCGCCGAGGATTTTGTTTTCAAGAACCGCGACCCCGAAGCGATTGTCCGCTTCGTCGCTGAAACTTCGATGCGCGAAGTCGTCGGCAGAAACAAGATGGACGATGTGTTGTACATCAATCCGGCGGACATTTCCTCGCAAACCAGAGCCTTGATGCAGAAGATGCTTGACAATTACGGCACCGGCGTCAACGTTCAGCAAGTCGCGCTGCAAAGCCGCCAGCCGCCGGATCGAGTGCAGGAGGCTTTTGCCGATGCCGTCAAAGCCGGCCAGGATCGGGACAGGCTGAAAAACGAAGGCGAAGCCTACGCCAACGATGTCGTCCCGCGCGCCAAGGGTGTTGCTTCGCGTTTGCACGAAGACGCGATTGGCTACGCGGCGGAAAAAGTGCGTCGCGCCGAAGGTGATGCGCAACGGTTCTCGCAGCAACTGACCGAATACAAAAAAGCGCCGGAGGTAACGCGCAATCGTTTGTATCTCGAAACGATTCAATCTGTGATGACGAACACCAACAAGGTCGTGATCGATCAGCGCAACGGCAACAACTTGCTTTATCTGCCGCTGAATCAATTGCAACAGCCATCAAGCGCGACGCCGACATTACCGACGGCAACGGTCAACAGCGCGCCGCCTGCCGACGATAGAAGCGCGTCGTCGAACGCGTCCGGTCGCAACAACCGCGACTTGCGTAACCGCTAATCAGGAGAGCCGCCATGAAATTTCTTTCGACTTTCCTTGCCATCATCGTCGCCCTCTTTCTGGTTCTTTCTCAAGCGGTTTACACCGTCGATCAACGTCAATACGCGGTCAAATTTCAGTTCGGCGAAATCGTCAGCACGCAAACCGAACCCGGCATCGCGTTCAAGTGGCCGATGATTCAGAACGTCCGCTTCTTCGACAAGCGCAACATGACGCTGACCAGCGTCAACACCGACAACATCATGACGGCAGAAAAGAAGCCGCTGCTGATCGACTTTGTTGTCTTGTGGCGCATCACCGACGTGAATCAGTATTACCGCAGCGTCGCCGGAGATGAGGAACAAGCCAAAAAGCGTCTCGAACAAACCGTGCGCGCCATCATGACCGAAGAGATCAACCTGCGTTCGATTCGGGACGTGATTTCGCTGGAGCGCGACAAGATCACCGCCGCAACGCGGGAGAAAGCCAACATCGACACCAAGCGGATCGGCGTCGAAATCGTCGATGTGCGCTTGCGCCGCGTCGATTTCCCGACTGAGGTAACCAACTCGGTTTATGAGCGGATGCGGGCGGAGCGGAAGCGCATCGCCAATGAATTGCGTTCGACCGGCGCCGCCGAATCGGAAAAGATTCAGGCCGAAGCGGATCGTCAACGGCAAATCATCATTGCCGACGCCTACAAGGACGCACAGATGATTCGCGGCAAGGGCGATGCCGAAGCAACGGCCATCTACGCCAAAGCGTACAACGCCGACGCCGAGTTTTACAATTTCTACCGCAGCTTGGAAGCCTATCGGGAAACGTTCCAGGGCAAGGGCGACACGCTCGTTCTCGATCCCTCGTCGGATTTTTTCCGCTACTTCAAGCATTTCAACAAGGACGGGAAAGAGGGGAAACCTTGATCGCTGCGGGCGCCTGCCATGAAAATCTTTGGGTTGGCGATTGCGTTGCTCTGCATTCTGGAGGGGCTGTTGCCCCTTCTTGCGCCCGGTCAGTGGCGCGAAGTTTTTCGTAAACTCCTCGGCTTCTCGGACGGCCAATTGCGTTTCATCGGATTGGCCTCAATCCTCGCCGGAATACTGATATGGTTTCTGTTTCAATAGCGGTTCTGTGCAATACTTTTGATTTGATGGGTTTTAAGGAAAGGCTCAATTCGTCATGGGGAAAAACGTCGTCGTTATCGGTACGCAATGGGGCGATGAAGGCAAAGGCAAGATCGTTGATTGGTTGAGCGAGCGCGCTCAGGGCGTCGTTCGTTTTCAGGGCGGCCACAACGCCGGTCACACGCTGGTGATCGGCCAGCGCAAAACCATTCTTCGGCTCATTCCTTCCGGAGTGCTGCATCCGGCAGTGGCCGTCTATATCGGTAACGGTGTGGTGCTGTCGCCGCAAGCGTTGTTGCAAGAGATCAGCGAACTGGAAACCGCTGGTTTGCAACTGCGCGACCGCCTGAAAATTTCACCGGCCTGCCCGCTGGTGTTGCCCTATCATGTCGCGATCGATCAGGCGCGTGAATCGTCAATGGGCGACAGCAAGATCGGAACGACCGGTCGCGGTATCGGCCCCGCCTACGAAGACAAAATCGCCCGTCGCGCTTTGCGGGTACAGGAATTGCGCGATCCCGACCTCTTCGCCGCCAAACTCGAAAAGCTCGCCGAGTATCACAACTTTCTGCTCACCCAGTACTACAAACGCGAGCCGCTGCCTTTCGCCAAAGTGCGTGACGAAATGCTGGCGCTGGCGCCGCAAATTGTACCGATGGTGGCCGACGTTGCCCACCTGCTGCACGAGGCGCGGCTGCGGGGCGATTCGCTGCTCTTCGAGGGCGCGCAAGGCGCGATGCTCGACATCGACCACGGCACCTATCCGTACGTCACCAGTTCCAACTGTCTGGCCGGCAGCGCTTTTGCCGGCAGCGGCATCGGGCCGAACGCGGTCGATTACGTTCTCGGCATCGTCAAAGCCTACACCACCCGCGTCGGCACCGGTCCCTTCCCTACTGAACTGACCGATACTGTCGGCGCCGGACTGGCCAAACGCGGCAACGAATTCGGTTCCGTTACCGGCCGCCCGCGTCGCTGCGGCTGGCTCGACATAGCGCAACTGAAACGCTCGCTGCAATTAAGCGGCGTTGACGGTTTGTGCATCACCAAACTTGATGTGCTCGACGGCATGGACGAAGTGTGCGTCGGCGTCGGCTATACCATCAACGGCAAGAGCGTCGGCCTGATTCCGACCGGCGCCGATGCCGTCGCACAGTGCGTGCCGGTGTACGAGCGTTTCCCCGGCTGGCGCGAAAGCACCGTCGGCGTCAAAACCTTCGATGCGCTGCCCGCCAATGCCCGCGCTTATTTGAAGCGGATTCAAGAGCTTGCCGGCGTGCCGATTGCGATGGTCTCGACGGGCCCCGAGCGCAGCGAGACCATTCTGGTTCACCATCCTTTCCATTAAAACGCATGGCGGCAAAACTTCAAGTCAACTGGGCGCAATACCACACCTTGATCGAACAACTCGCGGTCAAGGTGCATGAATCGGGTTGGCCTTTCGATCAAATCGTTTGCATCGCGCGCGGCGGCGTGCGCATCGGCGATGTGCTGTCGCGCATCTATGAATTGCCGCTGGCGATTCTCGCCACCCATTCGTATGCGGCCGACGGCGGCACCGTGCGCGGCGAGTTGATCGTCGCCGAGCACATGTCGATGACCTCGCCGCGTTTGGGCGAGCGCATCCTGCTCGTCGATGATATGGTGGACTCCGGCGTCACGCTGAAGAAGGTCGTCGAAACGCTGCCGCAGCGCTATCCCAACATCAGGGAAATCAAAACCGCCGTGCTGTGGTGGAAAGCCTGCTCGGTCTTCAAGCCCGATTACTGGATCGACTACCTGCCCGACAGTCCGTGGATTTACCAGCCCTTCGAAATCTACGACCGGATGCGCGCCAACGAAATCCGCAGCTATTGGCAAACGAAATAAGCAGCAAAGATTATATAGGGGCATTTTTTCGGTATCCGGCAGCGATTCTCCGCTGTCGGCTGCCCATGGATGAACGGCAAGGTCGAGCGCTTTTTCGGGACATTGAAGCGATCTCTTGATAGGTGGCACGTTGCCGACATTGCCATGTTGCAACGCGCACTGGCTCAATTTCAATTCTTCTATAACCATGTCCGGCCACACGAAAATCTGGATGGGCAAACGCCTGTCGAAGCTTGGGAGGGGATTGATCCGTATGCGAAGAAACCGAAACAAGTCCGCTATATCGAATGTTGGGATGGTCTGTTGACGGGCTTTTATATCCGACGATGATTTCCGGTGTTTATCCCCGCCAAACCTCTCCGTCCAAAGGGATGGCGGTATGGTTCGCTCTTTACCCGCTTCAAGGGGAAAATTTCGAAGAGATATTCACGACTTAGCAGAGTAGCGGCGCCTTTTTGTGCCCTTTGTTTCGTTTTTTAGCTCATTGTGAACCAGAAACGCGCCTTACGGCGCGTCACCTTCTATGTTTGGACGTTTGGACGGGACAACTATAGCTCAAATTGACAGGGTGCGTTGCATTGCCTTATTTTATGAATTACAATGTAAGTCAACCTCAACCGGAGAACCGATCATGGCCGCAAACCATCTCGTACAAGCGCGCATTGACGGCGCGATCAAGGAAGAAGCCGCGTCCGTCTTGGCCGCGATGGGGCTTACCGTGTCTGATGCAGTACGGTTGCTGCTCACGAAAGTGGCGCAGGACAAAGCACTGCCTTTCGAACCGCTGATTCCGAACGCGACGACGATCCAGGCGATGAAAGACGCCCGTGCTGGTCGCGTTACGAAGGCCGTAAATCTCGAAACCCTGTTCCGTGACCTCAATGCGGACGCCTGACTATACCGGTCAGTTCAAGCGCGACTACAAACGCGAGAAGAAAGGCCGACATCGTCCCACGCTTGATGCCGATCTTCATGTTGTCTTGGCCGCGCTGCTAGCCGATCAACCGCTGGAGCCGCGCTACCGTGACCATGTCATGACTGGCAACTGGAATGATCATAGGAATTGCCATATCAAACCCGATTTGGTGTTGGTCTATCAGAAACCTGATGCCGACACGCTACGCTTGGTGCGCCTAGGTTCACATAGCGAGCTTGGGTTGTAAAGGTCGTTGCGCCACTGAATCAGGCTAGGCCAACACTTCCATGGCTTAACGTACTTTAAATTCCTTTTTCTACAGTGCCCCCTCTAAGCGAATCGCCCTCTACTTGATAATGATAAACTTTTCCCGAATCCCGACTGACTCTCGCCTATTCCTGTAGCGTCCCTTCGTTAAGCTTAGGGCGAACGAAATAAATCAGCGCATTCTCTAATCAGGCGCCAAAAAACCGTAACGCCTCAGCGTTCCTTTGACCCTGTCGCTCAACATGTAGCGGTAAAACCGCCGCGTGGTCGCACTGGCGTTTTTGAGTAACACCATCCGTTCGCTTAGGGACTGGCACAACGAATCCGACACCAGCACACATTTGCCGCCGCGCGCCGACATCAGCTGGCCGGACTGTGAATAGGCGACGAGAGCAGCCTGCCCCACACCGCTGGCGGCCATTTGCGCCGTTTGCGACACATCTTCACCGATGGCCAGCAACGGCTGAATTTCATCCCACACCAGTTTTTGGCGCAGCACGTCCTCGGCCAAGCGGCCATAAGGGTCGGTATCGGGATTGGCGATGGTGAAAAGCTGCAAGCGACCGTCGCGCAACGCCGTGCGAACGTCGCTCAAGTAATTGTCGGCTTTCAACGGCGATTTGGCGGGCACGTAAAACGCCAGCCGCCCGATGGCGTAAACGTCGCCCTCTCCTTCGGTTTTGTCGGCTTCGATCAACTGCGTGACCAGCGTTTCATCCGCCGACAAAAACATCTCGAACGATGCTTCCCCGCTTTGAATTTGCGAATACAGTCGGTCGGCAGCGCTCACGATGATCCGCACCCTGCCGCCGCCCTCAAAGCCCCGGACGATGTCTTCCAGCAACGGCAGCAGATCTGAAGACGCGGCGATGATCGGCTGCTCGTCGAGCTTTTTCTCGCTCGCTGCGGGTTTCTTCTTTCCGGCTTTTTTCTGCGCCCAAGCGACATCGAACGGCGCCACCGCCGTCCACAAGCCCGCCGCCATCAGTGCTTTCAAAATACGCCGCCGCTCAGACATAGAAGCTTTGTTACTGGGAAAAGATAATATTCTATAGCACAAACAATTAAGAGAAACTCAACCGCGCAAAATGAGGTCGCCGATTGTGTCTTATTGTATCATTCGATGACAAATGGTAGCCTGTGGCAAATTGGCGGGCTATTTGACTTCCCCAACGCTTGAGCGTTGTGCAGACAGGCTCATATCTCTGTCCTGTCGCTTTGTGAATCCACTTCTTGGCCGCAGCAGCGTCTTTCGAAACACCGACTATATTGCGCCATCGCATAGCCCAGCCCCGCCATGCGATAATTCGATTTTTCCGTTTTGACGAATCTGTTATGAAGTTCTTTGGCTTTGTTGCTATCGTGCTGGCGGCGCTGTTGACGGCCTGCGCTCAAACCATTCCCCAAGAGACCATCGCCGAGCCGGCGCCCGCGCCGCAAACTCAGGTTGGCAACGCTGCGCCCGCCTCTCCCGTCACGCTCCAGAAAATCGTGTGGGCATGGCAGAACACTCAGCAAAGCGGCGCCTGGTTTGCGCCCGCCAATCCGGCGCGGTACACGCTGATTTTCCGCGAAGAAAACCGCGTAGCCGTTGCCGCCGACTGCAATCGCGGCGGCACGGTTTACCATCTCGACGGCGACCGTCTGACTTTCGACCCGATTGCGATGACCAAAATGCTGTGTTCCGCCGATTCGCTCGACCGCGGTTTTCTCGACGCGCTGCACGCCGTTGACCACTATCGCATCGACGACAATACGTTGACCCTGCAACTGCGCCAAGGCGGCCAAATGGTGTTCGCCCCGATCCAGCCGTAACCCAAACGATCACCCGCTATGTTGCCTGATAAAACCATCACTCCGGGCTCGTTTGCAGCCTGGAAAATCGCTTTTCGTCCGCACACCCTCTGGATCGCTGCCGTTCCGGTCGCCGTCGGCGCCGCGCTGGTGTTTGCCCTCCAGCACACGCTGCACTGGCCGTCGCTGGTTCTGGCGCTGCTGTGCGCGGTGATGATTCAAGTCATTACCAACCTTCAAAACGATGTCGGCTACCACGCCCGTGGCGTTGAAACCGGCGCGCGCATCGGCTTTCCGCGCGCCACCCCCTACGGCTTGCTGACCCCTCGCCAAGTTCACGTCGCCCTGCTGGCCAGCGTCGGCGTCGCGGTTTTACTGGGTTTGCCGCTGGTCATCTGGCACGGCTGGCCGATTCTGGCGCTGGGCGTGGCGTCGATCATCGCGGCGATGCTCTACATGGCGGGCTTCCGCCCCATCGCGTTCACACCGTGGGGCGAAGTCGTCGTCTTCATCTTCTTCGGGCTGGTCGCCGTCAACGGCACCGTTTACCTGTTCACGCACAGCCTGCCCTGGCGCGCTTGGCCGGTGGCCTGCGCGGTCGGTCTGCTGGCTGCCGCCGTGCTGCTGGTCAACAACTACCGCGACATCGAGCACGACCGGAACACCGGCCGCCGAACGCTGCCGATCACGCTGGGAATTTCCGGCACCCGAGTTTGCTACGCGGCCATGATCTTTCTGCCGTTCATCCTGCTCGGCACTCTCACCATCTACTCGCCGTGGTTTCTGCTGCCGATGCTGGCGCTGCCGTTTGCCTGGCGCACTTGGCAAGCCTTCAACGCCACCCCTTCCGGCTTGGCGGTCAACAAAGTCATGCTGCGCACGGTTGAACTTGAGGCGCTCTACGGCGGACTGTTCGTTATTGCCGGTATTCTGGCTGGAATAAATCTTTATAGTTTTGATTAACTACATGTTGTAATTTTTTGATTATAAATAAGTATTGTTTTAGATAGCGAACGTGGCCATCGATAACCCCTTCTAATACACCGGATCAGAGAGTCTTACTGGAGAAAGTTTCGAGGTAGTAAGATGAAAACCATACTGATGTTATTTGCCTTCTGTCTTTCGTCTTTGTGCGCAGCAGCCCTTCCGCAAACTGTTTTCTCGATAAATACGGTAACGATTGGGAAGACCACGCTTGATAATATCCGCAAGATTTATGGAGAGGCGAACGAAGTGAGCACCTGTTGGCATGCTGATGCTGATTGCAAAGGAATTTGCTACGTTTATTCTAAGAATTTCCAAAGCGCTTATTTGATTTTTGAAACCAGCCCATTTGTAAGTGAAACGATTGACAGAGAATTTGCCCCCGGAGAATTGGCCATCTACAATTACAGGCTTTCTCTTATCAATCCTCAGATTGAGTGCGCTCCAACGCAGATAGATTTGTTTTCTTTGGAGACGGGCAATGGATTCAAGCTGGGGCAAAGCAGTGCAAAATTTAAGAAAAAAGCCCCCGTTAATTTTAAGAAAAAGAGAGAAACCCTAACCAATTTCTACGCTAAAAAAGTGATCCCTGAAGAAACGACAGCGTACGGCGCTAAATTTTATTATAAATCAGCTTCTGTAGATGCTCAGTTTAAGTCTGATAAGCTCATGGAAATTCTTGTAGCTAGCACCATATCTGATGACGTATGTGACGACGCGTGTCAAAATGAGCAAGAAAAACCTTATCCCCCGAAAGCCGTTTATTCCATAAATACAATAACAGTTGGAAAGTCAGGGTTCGATGATATACGAGCCATTTATGGAAATACGAACAGCGCTGATCTACCCGCCCATGGAGGAGCGGGGATTTGTTATATTTACGAGAAAGAATCTGAACAGGCTTATCTGACCTTCGAAAGTTATTGGAATGCCGAGAAAGAGAAGCGCGCGATCATTGGTTATAGACTGTCTCTTGGCAATTCTCTTAATCCCGGAATTGAATGTTCTCCAACGCAAATTGACCTGTTTACCTTAGAAACCGGCAACGGATTCAAGTTGGGGCAGAGTATGGCGAAATTCAAGAAAAAGGGCGTCGTTAAATTCGAAAAAGAGAAAGATACATTAAAATACGACAAAGAAGTTAGCCATGATGGTGATTGGCCGCCTGTTCGCAAAGAACCTATGTATGAGTCGCACGTTATCAAGGCGCAGTTTAAGTCTAATAAACTCGTCGACCTTCATGTGACAAAGATTGTTGACAATTGACCCTTTCGTAAACACGCTAGCCACCATGTCCATCGGCTACACGTCTAGCTACTTGGAACGGCAAAACTGGCTTAGTCATTCTTCGATTTCCTCTCGCCGTGCGATCCATGCGAGAAATCAAGCTCTCGTAGGCATTTCAGAGGCAGCGTTTTTGCTGGAATAAATTCTTATAATTTAGATTAACTATAAAATATAACTTATTGTTTTTAATGTTTATTTTTTCTCCACAACTTACTAACCCATGCGATGCATTGTAGGAGCACGGCACGCCGTGCTCCTACCGAATCAACCACCACTCGCGGTTTCCGGCGCTTTCGCTTCTGACTCTTGCCCCGCCTCTCTTCCGTGCTGCAACAGCACTCGCAAACACCGCCAATCGTCGGCGGGCATCATGTCCGGCAGCAGGAACAGGGTTTGTGAACGCCGCCAGCGGCGCTGGCGATGTGGCGTTTTGTCGGGTGGTGATTCGTTGCGCCAGACAAGGGTGAGAAAAGCGTCGTTAAGGCAGGTATCATCGAGCACTCTTGCCGACAGCCCATCTTCCGGCATCGGTGCGCTCGTTGCGGTTGCGCCGACAAAGTAGAGGCGCAATTGCCGGTCGGCGCTCAGGGTCAGCGCTTCAACACCGCCGGGCCGTCCGTGCGGCATCAGCCGCCGCCATGCCCAATACGCCCACGCCGCCAGCGCCAGATCGGCAAGCAAGAGCGCCCACCACGGCCACGGCAAAGCCCACAACAACAACGCCGTGGCTACCGTCGGCGCCGCGAACCACACAACCGCCCGCCGCGAGCGGCGCAGAACGACATGGTGGCGCGGCACGTCTTTTTTCATCGTCGCTCCGCGCCGTTATCGGCACTATTTCGCGGTGGCCTTACAGGGGTTCGCCTTCGCCAGCGCCAACCAGGTTTCGACAACGGTGTCGGGATTCAGCGATATGGTTTCGATGTTCTGCTCGACCAGCCATTGTGCGAAATCGGGGTGGTCGGACGGCCCCTGCCCGCAGATGCCGATGTAACGGCCTTTAGCGCGGCACGCCGAAATCGCCATGGCCAGCATCGCCTTGACCGCGTCGTTGCGTTCGTCGAACGCCGACGCAATCGCGCCGCCGGAATCGCGGTCGAGCCCCAGCGTCAGTTGGGTCATGTCGTTTGAGCCGATCGAGAAGCCGTCGAAGTATTCGAGGAATTGCGACGCCAGCACCGCGTTGGACGGCAGTTCGCACATCATGATGATGCGCAGCCCATTCTTGCCGCGCTCCAGCCCGTTTTTCGCCAGCAATTCAATCACCCGCTCGGCTTCTTTGAGGGTACGCACGAACGGGATCATCACTTCGACGTTGGTCAGCCCCATGTCTTCACGAACGCGCCGCAGGGCTTTGCATTCGAGCGCAAAGCAATCGTAAAACTCTTTGGAAATGTAGCGCGATGCGCCGCGAAAACCCAGCATCGGGTTTTCTTCGTGCGGTTCATAGTGGTCGCCGCCCAGCAAGTTGAAGTATTCGTTCGATTTGAAGTCCGACATGCGAACGATGACTTTTTTCGGCGCAAATGCCGCCGCAATCGTCGCCACGCCTTCGGCGATCTTGCTGACGTAGAACTCGACGGGATTGTCGTAACCGGCAATGCGGTGGCGAATGTTGCGCTTCAGTTCTTCCGGCAATTGATCGATTTCAAGCAGCGCGCGCGGATGAATGCCGACGTTGCGGTTGATGATGAATTCGAGGCGCGCCAAGCCGACACCTTCGTTCGGCAGACGACGAAATTCAAACGCCAATTCCGGATTGCCGACGTTGACCATCAGTTTGACCGGCGATTCCGGCATTTTGTCGAGCGCCACTTCGTGAACGGTGACGCTGAGTAGTCCTTCGTAAATTTTCCCGGTATCGCCTTCGGCGCACGAGACCGTCACTTCCGCGCCTTCTTTCAGCGCAAACGTCGCGTCGCCGCAGCCGACCACCGCCGGAATGCCCAACTCGCGCGCGATGATCGCCGCGTGGCAGGTGCGGCCGCCGCGGTTGGTCACAATCGCCGCTGCCCGTTTCATCACCGGTTCCCAATCGGGATCGGTCATGTCGGCCACCAAAACGTCGCCCTTTTGCACGCGATCCATTTCGGTGATGGATTTCACTACCCGCACGCGACCTTGCCCGATTTTCTGGCCGATCGCGCGACCGGTCGTCAGCACGGTACTGCCGCCTTCGATTTGATAGCGGCGCAATGTATCGCTGTTGACTTCCCGCGATTTCACCGTTTCCGGCCGCGCTTGCAAAATGTACAGCTTGCCGTCGATGCCATCGCGTCCCCACTCGATGTCCATCGGACGCTGATAGTGCTCTTCGATCTTCCCCGCAAAGCGCGCCAGTTCTTCGATTTCGGCATCGGTAATCGAGTAACCCAAGCGCTGCATTTCCGGCACTTCCACCGTCTTGGTCGAACGCCCGGCGGCGTTATCGTCGGCAAACACCATTTTCAGCGCCTTGCTGCCGGTGATCTTGCGCAGAATCGCCGGCCGCTTCGCTGCCAGATTCGGCTTGTAAACGTAGAACTCATCGGGGTTGACGGTGCCCTGCACCACCGTTTCGCCCAAGCCATACGCCGAAGTGATGAACACCACTTGATCGAAGCCTGACTCGGTGTCCATCGTGAACATCACGCCGGCAGCGCCCAAGTCGCTACGCACCATCCGCTGCACGCCTGCCGACAATGCGACGTCCTGATGCGCGAATCCCTGATGAACGCGATAGGCAATCGCGCGGTCGTTGTAGAGCGACGCAAATACTTTTCGGATAGCGTCGAGAACCGCTTCGATGCCGCGAATGTTCAGAAAAGTTTCCTGCTGTCCGGCAAAAGACGCATCCGGCAAATCTTCGGCGGTGGCCGACGAGCGCACCGCAAACGTCGCTTCAGGCATGTCTTTGGAGAGTTCCAAATAAGCAGCGCGGATGTCCTGCTCCAGCGCAGGCGGAAACGGCGCCGACGCTACCATCTCGCGGATTTCCCGACCAATGCGCGCCAGCTTGAGCACGTCCTCGACATTGAGTCCGCGCAACTTCTGCGCGATGGCTTCGGTCAATCCGCTGCCTTCCAGAAATTCTCGAAAGGCATCGGCGGTCGTCGCAAAACCGCCGGGGACGCGGATACCGCGTTGCGTCAACTGGCTGATCATTTCTCCGAGCGATGCGTTTTTGCCGCCCACCTTCTCAACATCGGTCATACGCAACTGTTCAAAGGGAAGGACTCGCGTCATGGGTTTCATCCGATACTCCACGGTAATGGCACATGAGAGGCGCACCGTGCGCCGCTTCTTCAAGATGTTATTTTAGCCGCTTGTAGGAAGACTGCGTCAAATACCACAAACGAAAGCGACCAATCAAAAGGATATGGAAATGAAAATCGGGCGTGATACTATTGGTATCACGCCCGAAGAACGAAGCACGCCTCATATGTCGCGCTTCAAAAGGTGTCCCCTGAGGTTATTTTTTAATTATTCTTCATCCGAGCCGGCTTCTTCGCCTTCGTAGTCTTTCCACTTGCTTTTCACTGTGCGGCTCAAGCTGCGATACAGATCAGGCTGAGCAGTTTTCAGGTGTTTGATGATTTCGTAATCGACACGCTTGATCTGGGTCAGATCGATCCGCTCAACGTGAACCAAACGCAACAACTCGCGCACCGGCTTCGGCATCGACCGACCACTTTCATAACGCGAACCCCCGCTTTGCGTTACCCCGATTTGCGACCAAAAACGCTCTTGATTCAAACCACGACGCAACCGAATTTCACGCGGGTTCAATACAAAGTCTGTAGTCTTCACAATAATATTCCTTTTCAAAAAAACGATGTTAGTTAATAATATCTCTTATCCTATAATTTACTGCGTCTTCATGAAATGTTCTCCTTCTCTTTTCTATTTTGAATAAAGGTAAGGCCATGGACGCAATTCATAAAAATCCTAAAATATTCATGCGCCTACCCCCGGCCCGTTGACTTCGATACCACCCTGCTTGCAATGTCGCATTTGAAAAATACCAACCCTGCCATGCGCTCTATGTTCCGATGATGAGACATATTTTTTTCGCGTAAGTTGCAAACTCATTTTGAATACACTCTAAAAACAACCTCGCTTCGACATCATCCCCCTGCCATTTCCGGTAGCATACGGATTTACCGCCCTCAAGACAAGGCCATTACGGGCTTGCCCGTTTTATTTTTTGTAAATATTCTGCAAAAAGCGACATTTTTTCAAACAAAATATTTATTGATTCGATAAAATTCTTTTATCTATGTGCGCGAATATCATCTTTTTTGTCACTTTTCGTTGTCACAAGAGGCAAAGCTTTCGCCTTTCGGCGAGCACAGTATTAAAATAGATGTTGTCCCTATCGCTCGATAGATGACTGATTTTTAGCGCTTTTTCATGACTGTTTACGACCTGCACTGCCATTCCACTGCCTCCGACGGCACGCTCGCGCCGTCGGCGCTGGTCGCCCGAGCCGCCCAGCGCGGAGTGGATTTTCTGGCGCTTACCGACCACGACGACCTTTCCGGGCTTCCCGAAGCGCATCACGCCAGCATCGGCTCGCCGGTTCAGATCATCAACGGCGTCGAGCTTTCCACCCTTTGGGAACGCCGAACGGTGCATGTGGTCGGTCTTTTTTTCGATGCCGAATCGCTTGCCCTGAAAGAGGCGCTTACCTTGGTTCGCGCTGCTCGCCAACAACGGGCCGAAGCCATCGGCCAGGCGCTGGCGCGGGCGGGGATCGGCGGCGCGCTGGAAGGCGCCCGCCGTTTCGTGACCAACGAAGCACTGATTTCACGTTCGCATTTTGCCCGCTTCCTGGTTGAACAAGGGGTTGTCTCCGAAAAGCAACAAGCGTTCACCCGTTATCTCGGCGCGGGAAAACCCGCGCATGCCCCTCCCCCTTGGCCGGCTCTGGCTGAGAGCATTGCCGTGTTACACGCGGCGGGTGGCGTCGCCGTGCTGGCGCACCCTGGTCGTTACCCGTTGACCGATACTGCCATGCGTCGCTTGCTGGATGAATTCCGCGACTTGGCCGGCGATGCGATTGAAATTTTTTCGTCGTCGCATACTCCGCAACAAAGCGAACGCTTCGCTGAATATGCTCGCTTTTATGGTTTCAAAGCGTCTCTCGGTTCCGACTTTCATGATCCCGAAGAGAGCCACATTGACCTAGGCGCTTTGCCGCCGATTCCTGTCGGGCTGGTGCCGGTCTGGTCACGATAGGGGTATGATATATTGGTGAGCGTTTTCCTCTCCCGACCTTCGCTTGTAGTCATAGCGTATGCAAAGGATAGGTTGGCATGGAATAAAACCAGACCATAACCGATTCACTTAAACCCATCATGGAATCACGACGCAGCGTTTTCTTCGTTTCCGACGGCACCGGCATCACCGTTGAAATCCTCGGCAACAGCTTGTTAACTCAGTTTGAGGGAACGCTTTTTCGCCGCATCACCCTTCCCTTTATCCATAACCGGAAGGCCTTGCAGCACGCCATCGATCAAATCAATCGGGCCGTCAAGGAAGAGCAGCAAAAACCGATTGTTTTTCTGTCGATCATCAACGACGAGATGAACCGTGAGCTGTGCGAAAAAACGCACGCACTGACGCTGGATTTTTTTCAGGCCTTCATTTCGCCGCTCGAACAGGAGCTTGGTGTCAAGAGTACCCACGCCGCCGGTCGTTCGCACAGCGTCAACTACGACTACTTCCGCCGGATGGAGGCGATCAATTTCGCGCAAATGCACGACGACGGCGCTGCCACCCGCGATCTCTCCCATGCTGAGGTGATTCTGATCGGCGTCTCCCGCTGCGGCAAAACGCCGACATCGCTGTATCTGGCGCTGCAATTCGGCATTCGCGCCGCCAACTTTCCGCTGACTCCAGATGATTTTGCCGATCACAAACTGCCCGACTCTCTCCAGTCGTTGCGGCACAAACTGTTCGGGCTGACCATTGATCCCAAACGTTTGAGCCAGATTCGACAAGAGCGCCGCGCCGACAGCCACTACGCTTCTCTGGAAAACTGTCGTCAGGAAATCCGCAACGCCGAGACCTTGATGGAACAGGAAAAGATTCCGATTCTGGACACCACCGCCAAGTCCATCGAAGAAATCGCCACCACCATCATCCACGAGGCAAAATTGAGTCGGCACCTTTATTGAGACTCAAGATCAAATCTCGTGTACAATGCGTTGATTCATAAGCTAATTTGTCCAACCCCTCAGGAGCACTTATGTTGACCGTTTTTCGTTCTGCTGTTTCGGTAATTGTCACCGCCTTCGCCCTCCTGCTTGCGCTTCCGGCTCACGCCGATTACATTGTTGACTACACCGATATCTGGATCGACGCTAACGCCGCTATCGGAGCGGCCGGTTTCGGCATTAACTTCGTCCAAAGCGGCAACAGTTTCGATTACATTTTTGCGACCTTCTTCATTTACGACCCCGCCACCGGCAACCCTGTGTGGGTCACCGGCGGATTGAGCCGCGACAGCAGCGGCACTTATTTTTCCGGCGACATTTATCAAACGAAGAGTGATCCGACCACCAGCCCCTTCCTCCCGAAAAATGCCGTCTCCACCAAGCTCGGGACTGCCAAATTCACCCCCACCTCGACAAATTCAACCACGGGAACGCTGGTTTATACGGTCAACGGAACAGCCACAACAATCAACTTGAAGCGGCAGACATTGACCGAGAATATTCTCGACGGCACTTACTGGGGACAAGCCACCATCCGCAGCGCCAATTGTTCATCCAGCATTTATAACGGAACCTTCTTCAACACCATGGTTCTCACTGTGGCGAAACAAGCGAACAGTTCTCAGGCCACGTACACTTTCACCCTGAACAATAATAGCTACAACTGCACCATGACGGGCACGCTGGTTCAAGAAGGCCGCTTCCAAAAAATCGACAACGCGAAGTACGTTTGTTACTCGGGAAACACCAAAATCGTGGACAGCTCCGCCAACCTCTACAACATTGCGGCAACCACGCAAGGCATCGAGGGCGAATGGACTTCCGACAAAGGGTGGGGAAGCTGTGTGGAAGAAACCCATTTCGCCGCAGTGTTGTACCCCTGATTTTTCGCTATCGCCAGAGAGGTTATCGTTTCACGAACCTCTGTGGACAATGGGAAAAAGCGCGACGAATCCCCGCGCTTTTTTTTCTCAGTTTTTGCCTTGGCACTAGATAAAGCCAATTGCGTTGGCGAAGGCGTTACCCTCTCTTGGAAGCAAAGCCTGTCTGGGCTTTCGGAGTTGCCCTTCCCGCTGCCCTGATTTCATTGTGCCGCGCATCATGACAAACCAGCGAAACCTTCCGTCCGCCCTGGCTTTGCAGTATCATAATCGCCTTCGTCAAGCGTGATTTCAGGAGTATCGGATGGCCGGCCACAGCAAATGGGCAAACATTAAACACAAGAAAGCGCTCACCGATGCCAAGCGCGGCAAGGTTTTCACTCGTCTGATCAAAGAAATCACGGTGGCCGCCAAGTTGGGCGGCAGCGACATTTCCGCTAACCCGCGCCTGCGGCTGGCGGTGGACAAAGCCTACGGGCAAAACATGCCCAAGGACACGATTGAACGCGCGATCAAGCGCGGCGCCGGTGAGCTTGAAGGAGTGGCTTATGAAGAAATCCGCTATGAGGGTTACGGCCCCTGTGGTGCGGCGGTGATCGTTGATTGCATGACCGACAACCGGACGCGAACCGTCGCCGATGTGCGCCATGCGTTTTCCAAATACGGCGGTAACCTCGGCACCGACGGCTCGGTTGCCTTTCTGTTCAAACACTGCGGGCAAATCGTCTTTGAGCCGGGCGCTGACGAAAACGCTATCATGGAAGCCGCCATCAACGCCGGCGCCGATGACGTCACCACCAACGACGACGGCAGTCTGGAAGTCATCACCGATCCCTATGCCTTCCTTGCCGTCAAGGACGCGCTGATCGCCGCCGGACTGCAACCTGCTTTTGCCGAAGTGACCATGACTGCCTCGACGCCGGTCGAAATGATCGGCGATGACGCCGTGAAAATGCAGAAGCTGCTCGACGCGCTGGAATCGCTCGACGACGTTCAGGAGGTTTACACGTCCGCTGAGCTTGACGAAGAAGCGTAGCGCCAGAGGAAATCGCTTCTCGCGTTCCCGCTATGACCGCCCTTCCCTCGCGCCGCATTCTCGGTCTCGATCCCGGACTGCGGGTCACGGGGTTCGGCATCGTCGATGTGGCCGGCTCTCAGTTGACTTACGTCACCAGCGGCAGCATTCGCACGGAAGGCGAAGGCTTGCCGACCCGCCTCGGCATCATCGCCCACGACTTGACCCACGTCATTCGTGAGTTTCATCCCGACGAAGCCAGCGTCGAACTGGTTTTCGTCAACGTCAATCCGACATCGACCTTGCTCTTGGGGCAAGCACGCGGCGGCGCGATTACGGCGCTGGTGATGGCGGGCTTGCCGGTTTATGAATACACCGCGAACCAGATCAAGCAGGCTGTCGTCGGTCACGGCAAAGCACAGAAAACGCAAGTGCAACACATGGTTCAACACCTGCTTCAGTTACCGGCGGCGCCCTCCGCCGATGCGGCAGACGCGCTGGCTTGCGCCATTTGCCACATCAACAGCGTCGGCAGCATGAATCGGCTGTCGGCAACGCATCGCCGACGCGGCGGAAGAATGATTATTTAATGCGGAAAGAAAGGCATAAAGGCGGGTTTGAAACCCGCCTTTATTTTTTTATGTTCAGCGCATTCCTAGAGTACTCTCGCCCACGCCAGCGCTTGCACCGTCAAGTCCAACAGCGCGCTCGGGAACAAGCCCAGCACCAGCAGAGCCACGCCGTTTAACACCAGCACGACCCGCGCCACCACGCCGATGCACGGAAACTCGCTCGCTCTTTCTTCGTCCGGGCTGGAGAAGAACATTAGCCGTATCACGCGCAGGTAATAATAAGCCGCGATGACTGAGGTGAGGATGGCGACCACCGATAACCAGATGAAGCCGTTCATCAACGCCGCAGCGATCACCGCGAATTTTCCGTAAAAGCCCAGCAACGGCGGCACGCCGGCCAGCGAGAGCATCGCTAAAGTCATCAGGGCAGCGCGAATGGGCGAACGTTTGTAGAGACCGCGAAAATCTTCGAGGTCGCTGCCCCGACTCAAGGTAGCGCCGCTTTCATCCGACGTTTCGTTCATCGACAGCAACACGCCGAACGCGACCAAGTTGGACAACACGTAAGTCAGAATGTAAAACACCGCTGCGCCAAAACCGTCCTGTGTGCCGACCAGCGCGCCGAGCAGCAGATACCCCATGTGGCCGATAGTCGAATACGCCAACATCCGTTTCAAATTGGTTTGCGCGATGGCCGCGACCGCACCGACGATCATCGACAACACGGCAAGAAACGCCAGCATACCCTGCCAGTAAACCAATAGTGGCGATAACGGCCCGCTCATCAAGCGCAACAACAACACAACCGCTGCCAACTTCGGCACGGTGCTGATGAACAAGGCCACCACCGTCGGCGCGCCGCGATAAACATCCGGCGCCCACATGTGGAACGGCACTGCACTCAACTTGAAAGCCAAGCCCGAAACGAGGAAGAACAAGCCCAACAACAGCAAGCCATGGCTGGCGCCGGACATCGCCAAGCTGCCCACGGCAGCAAGTCCCAACGAGCCGGTGGCGCCGTAGATGAGAGAGATACCGTAAAGCATGAATCCCGACGCCAGCGCACCGAGGAAAAAGTATTTGAGTCCGGCTTCGACCGACATCGCGTCATCTTTGCGCAACGCCACCATCGCGTACAACGGCAACGCCATCAGTTCCAGGCCGAGATACAGCGGCACGAAATGATAAGCGCCGATCACCACGACCACGCCCAGCGTCGAGCACAGGAACAACAGGAAAGTTTCCGGTTGCCACAGTTTTTGCCGGATCAGCGAAGCGCGGCCATAAAGCAGCGCCAGCGACAGGCCGATCAAGGCGGCGCTTTGCATTAACAGCGTCGATGAGTTGCGCAACACCACGCCTTCGACGATGCGGGGATTCACGATGTACCGCGCTTGTGTCAGCCACAGCAACGCCACCGCGACCCACAGCGCCAATTGCGTGACGCCATACGCCACGGTGCCGTCACGGGAAGGAGACACCGTCGTTGCCAGCAGGATCAGCACCAGCGCCGCCAGCAGCGTCAGTTCGGGGAGGAAAGGTATCAGGGAGAAAGTCATGGCTCGGTCGTTCAAAGTTTGGGCAGCGCCACATGCGCCAGCAGTTGTGTCACCGAAGCATCCGCCATCCCCAGAAGCGCTTGCGGCCAAAGGCCGAAGCCCAGCATGACTGCGGCCAGCACACTCAGCAACAGGCGTTCCCGCGTTCCCAGATCAGACAACGCGACGACCGACGGATGCGTGATCGGCCCAAAAACCACGCGCCGAACCATCCACAGCGTGTAGGCCGCGCCGATGATCAGCACCGTTGCCGCCAGCAAGCCGACGAGCAGTTGGTAGCCGCTCTGATGGCCGACCGCACCGATGATCACCAGGAATTCGCCGACGAAGCCCGATGTACCCGGCAGCCCGATGTTCGCCATCGCGAAGAACACCAGCAATGTCGCCAGCCAAGGCATCGCTTTGACGATGCCGCCGCAGTCGGTCAATTTGCAATCGCCGAATCGCGTTTTCAATGATTCAGCGACGAAGAACAACGCCGCAATCGCGAGGCCGTTCGACACCATCAACAACACCGCGCCCTTCATTGCCGTAGCGTTGAACAGGAAGAAGCCAAGTGTCACCAGCCCCATGTGCGCCACTGAGGAATAAGCGAACAAGCGCTTGAGATCGGTTTGCGCCAGCGCCACGATGCCGAAATAGATCACCGCAAATAAAGAGAGTGCGATCATCAACGGCGCCAATTGGTGCGCGGCATCGGGCACAATCGGCAACAGCAACCGCAGAAAACCGTATGCGCCGATCTTGGTCGCCGCCAGCATCACCGCCGCGCCGGTCGGCGCTTCGACGTAAGCGTCGGGCGCCCAAGCGTGCAGCGGCCACATCGGCGTCTTCACCGCAAACGCTATGAAGAACGCGCCGAACAGGATCAGCTGCATGTAAATGCTGAGCGGCAGGTGTTGCCAGGCTTCCATCGAAAACGTCTGCGAAACGCTGTAAAGGTAAAACAGCGCCAGCAGCATGAACAACGAACCGAACAACGTATAGAGAAAGAACTTAGTGGTGGCGTAGCGTCGCTGCGCACCGCCGAACACGCCGATGGCCAGATACATCGGAATCAGCATCGCCTCAAAGAAGACGTAGAACAGCACGGCGTCGCGCGCCGAGAACGCGCCATACGTCAGCCCCGACGTAATCAGCAGCGCCGACAGATAACCGCTTTTGCTGTCGGATTTTTGCGCCGCGATGACCAGCAGAGTAATCAACGCATTCATGCCGATGAACAGCACCGATAGGCCGTCGATTCCGAGCGCGTATTCGATGCTGAAATGCGGGATCCACATCACGCGCTCAGTGAATTGCATCATCCCCGAACCCGTTTGGAAACGGCAGAGAACGAAAATCGCAATGATAAAAGCTACCCAAGCGGCGAGATTCGCCAGCCAGCGAGACCACCGGCCATGACCGACATGGCGCAACGCCAGCACCAGAATGCCCGCGATGATCGGCAACCAAATTAGGATGGAGAGTACCGGCGGCATGTTGTTCATTTCTCCGTTCATCAGAGTATTCCCCACCAGGTCATCAACACCAGCAAGCCCAAAGCCATTGCAAACGCGTAATGGTAAAGGTAACCGGTTTGCAAATAGCGCAAGCCTTGTGCGCCCCATCGCACCAACTGTGACGTGCTTTGCACCAGCACGCCTTCGGTCAGGAACTGTTCACCGCCCTGCATGAACACTGACGCCAGACTGCGCGCGCCGCGCACGAACACTCGCTCGTAAAACGCGTCAACGTAGTAATTGTTCTTGAGCGCGTTGTACACGCCGCCCAACGAGCGCGCCAACCGATCCGCCGATTTCGGCGACGACAAGGTAAAGTACCAGGCGGTGGCGATGCCCGCTAACGCCAACCACAGCGGCGCCGACAAGAGCGCATTCAGGAAGTAGTCGAGAATGCCGTGCCATTCGGCGTGCAGTTCCGCCATCGCCGGATGCGCCACGTAATTGCCGTGAATCGCCGCGCCGAAATAATCGCCGATCAGCACCGGCTCCACGCAAAAAATTCCGGCGAAGACCGAGCAAATCGCCAGCACGATCAACGGGATCGTCACGACCTTGGGCGATTCATGGACGTCATGATGCGCTTCATGCGTTACGCCATGCGCTTTCTTGTGCGCGCCGCGTTTGGCATCGCTCTTCGATTCGCCGTAGCGCGATGCGCCGTGGAAAGTCATGAAGATCATTCGGAAGGTGTAGCAAGCCGTCAGGAACACGCCGAGCATCAGCGCCCAGTAAGCGTAAGTGTGTCCCGTCACCGTGGCGGAATGCGCCGCTTCAATGATCGGTTCTTTGGAGAAAAATCCGGCGAACGGCGGCAGCCCGGCCAATGCCCAAGCACCGATCACCGCTGTCACGTAAGTGATTGGCATTCGTTTGCGCAGCCCGCCCATTTTGCGCATGTCTTGCTCGTGATGCAGCGCGATGATGACCGAGCCCGCCGCCAAGAACAGCAGCGCTTTGAAGAAGGCATGGGTCATCAAGTGAAAGATCGCCGCCGAGTACGCCGACGCGCCCAACGCTACGGTCATGTAACCCAGTTGCGATAAGGTCGAATAAGCGATGACCCGTTTGATGTCGTTTTGTACCAGCCCCAACAGCGCCATCGTGATCGCCGTCGTCGCGCCGATGATGATGATGAACGACAATGCTGTGTCCGAACCTTCAAAAACAGGACTCATCCGCGCCACCATGAAGATACCGGCGGTCACCATCGTAGCCGCGTGGATCAACGCTGAGATTGGCGTCGGGCCTTCCATCGAATCGGGCAACCAGGAGTGCAACGGCACTTGTGCACTCTTGCCCATCGCGCCGATGAAGAGGCCAATGCAGGCAACCGTCAGCAACGACCATTCCACGCCCGGCCACAGCGAAACATTCAAGCCGCGAAGCTCGTCCACCCGTCCGAAAATTTCCTTGAAATCGAGCGTGCCCAGCGCGGCGAACAACAAGCCGATGCCGATGATGAAACCGAAGTCGCCGACGCGGTTCATCAAGAACGCTTTCATCCCCGCTTTGGTCGCCGACGGGCGCGTGTACCAGAAACCGATCAACAAATACGAAGCCAGCCCGACTCCTTCCCAACCGAAGAACATTTGCAGGAAGTTGTTCGACATCACCAGCATCAGCATCGAAAACGTGAAGAAAGCGATGTACGCGAAAAAGCGCGCGTAACCGGGATCGTCTTTCATGTAGCCGATGGTATAGACGTGCACCAGAAACGAAACCAGCGTCACGACCACCATCATCAACGCCGACAGCGGGTCGATCAGAAAGCCGACGGTCAGCTTCGTGCTGCCGAGATCGAGCCAGGTGTACAGCGTAACGCTGTTGCTCTGTATGCCGGTGCTCGGCCACAGCGTCGCGACTTCATACAGGACATTGGCGGAAAGCAGGAAGGAGATGCCCACTGCCGCGCAACAAACCCAGTGCGACCAGCAGCGCGGCACGCGACGGCCAAAGAAGCCGGCAAACAGCGCAGCGAGCAACGGTAACAGGGGAATGAGCGCCAGCATCATGACTATCCTTTCAGGACATCGAGCGTTTGCACGGCGATGGTGCCGCGACGGCGGAACAACAAGATCAACAGCGCCAAGCCGATGGCCGACTCCGTTGCCGCCGTGGCCAGCACAAAGGCGGTCATCACCTGACCGGACAAATCGTGGTAATACACCGAGAAGGCAACGAAGTTGAGGTTGGCCGCCAGCAATACCAGTTCCACCGCCATCAGCAACACCAACACGTTGCGACGGTTGGCGATGATGCCCACCAAGCTAATCACCAGCAGCGCTGCCGCCAGCAACAAATAATGTAACAGGGTCGGTTCCAGTCCAGGCATTTTATTGCCCCCCTTCTTTTTCCGGCGACGGCTCGGCCGTGCTTTGTTCTGGCGCTTCCGTTTCTGCCGCCATGGATACCACTCGCAAACGGCTCTCGCGGGTCACGGCGACTTGTTCCGCCGGGTCTTGCCGCTTGGCAAAACGGTTTTGCCGATGCGTCAAGACAATCGCCGCGATCATCCCGACCAGCAAGAGCACCGCAATCAGTTCCAGCGAATACAGGTATTGCCCGAACAGCAGTTTGCCCAATTCGCGCGTGTTCTCCATCGAGGCCGAGGCGACGGGCATCGTCGTATCTTTCATCTTGACGCCACGCATAATCAGCAAGGCAATCTCCACCAGCATCACGGCGCCCAGAATCACCGCCGGCACCAGATGGCGCTGCCAGCGCGGCGTCCATTTTTGCTGCCGCGCATCGAGCATCATCACGACGAACAGGAACAACACCATCACTGCGCCGACGTAAATCACCACCAGCGCCAAGCCCAAAAACTCGGCGCCCAACGTGATCCAGATCGCCGCCATCGTGAACAGGGTTTGCGCCAGCGCCATTGCCGCGTGCACCGGATGCTGCATGATCACGACGCGCACGGCAGACGCCAGCAGGATCACTGCAAAAACGTAGAAAAGAATCGCTGAGAAGCTCATATCGTTGCCGGCCTTTGTATCATCGGTAAGGAGCGTCTTCTTCCAGACTCTTGGCAATTTGCGCCTCGTAACGGTCGCCGATCGCCAGTAGCATGCCCTTGGTAAAACATAAATCGCTGTGCTGCTCGCCGTGGTATTCGTAAATCCGCGTCAACACAATCGAATCAACCGGGCAGCTTTCCATGCACAGCCCGCAATAAATACACTTGCTCAAATCGACATCGTAACGCGTCGTGCGGCGCGAGCCGTCTTCGCGCTCAGCCAGATCGATCGTGATCGCCAGCGCCGGGCACACCGCTTCGCACAGCTTGCAAGCAATGCAGCGCTCTTCACCGTTCGGATAACGACGCAGCGCATGCAGCCCCCGGAAACGCGGACTTTGCGGCGTTTTTTCTTCCGGAACGAGCACCGTAAATTTCGGCTTGAACATCCGCAGGAAGGTCAGCTTCAAACCGCTGAGCAATTCCAGCAACAGCCACGTTTTCAAAAAGCGCTGCAACCGATTCATGCGCCGCCTCCGAACAACGATGACCACTTGACCCCTATCGCCACGACGACGATCCACACCAGCGTCAGCGGAATGAATACTTTCCAGCCAAGCCGCATGATTTGATCGTAACGATAGCGCGGGAAACTCGCCCGCACCCAAAGGAAGATGAACAGCAATCCCGCGATTTTGAGCGCCAACCACAGGAAGCCATCGCCCAGCGGCGCCATCCCGCTGATCTTCAACTCGTTGAAGAACGACAACGGCGCCATCCAGCCGCCGAGGAACAAGGTTGCCGCCAGCGCCGACACCAGAATCATGTTCATGTATTCGGCGAGGAAGAAGAGTGCAAACACAATCCCCGAATACTCGACGTGGAAACCGGCGACCAGTTCGGATTCGCCTTCCGCCATATCGAACGGGTGACGGTTGGTTTCGGCAATGCCCGAAATGAAATAGACGACGAACAACGGCAGCAGCGGCCACACATGCCAGTGCCAGAAGCTGCCCGTCTGATGGCGAACGATGTCGCCCAAGTTCAGCGTGCCCGTCAGCAGAATCACGCCGACCAGCGCAAAGCCCATCGCCAGTTCGTAAGAAATCAATTGCGCGGTCGAACGCAGCGCGCCGAGCAGCGCGTAGCGCGAATTGGAAGCCCAGCCCGCCAGAATAATGCCGTAAACACCGAGCGAACTCATCAACATGATGTACAGCAAACCGGCATTGAGATCGGCCAGCCACACGTTTTCCGAGAACGGCATCGTTCCCCAAGCCGCCACTGCCGGCGCCAGCGTCAAGAGCGGCGCGAAGCGGAACAGCACGCGGTTGGCGCGCGCCGGAATCACCACTTCTTTCAGCAACATCTTCAACACGTCGGCGAACGGTTGCAAGAGGCCGTAGGGGCCGACGCGAACCGGGCCGATACGCGATTGCATCGCGCCGATCACGCGCCGTTCAGCCAGAGTCAGAAATGCGACGCACAAAATCAGCGGTAACGTGATCGCGACGATTTTGATCATCGTCCAGATCAACAAGCCCGGCGCGCCCAGACCGCCAAAGAAATCTGCCAGCCACTGGATCATGATGCCGCCTCCAGATGGAATTCTCCACACACATCGAAACCGGCAGTCAACGGATGCGCCATATCGAAGCGCACCGTGTTCGTCGGTAACCTGTCATCGCACACCCAGAACAACAATGCTTCGGTGGCGTTTTTGCCTTGCGTTATCCGCACCATCCTGCCTTTGACGAGACCCAGTCGCGCCGCCAGCGCCGCATTCATCGCGGCCTTCGGCGATGCTGCCAACGGCGTGCACTGCAACGAAGTCGCGCGCCGCACCAGAGGATCGGCGTGATAAATCGGCACTCCGGCAACACGTTCGATCGTTTTCTCTGCTGCTTGCGGCAAAGTCGATAGCACGCTGTCAATTCTATTCGACAATCGCGCCGTCACGCTGTCTGCCGATGGCACACATGAGGCGCGCACTTCATCCGGTTCCATTTCGGTAAATGGTTGACCGAGCAATCCGGCCAGCGCAGCGATCACGCGCCAACCCGGCCGCGTTTCGCCAAGCGGCGGCGCTACGCCATAAAACGATTGGGCGCGTCCTTCCATGTTGATGAATGTCCCCGACGTTTCGGTGAACGGCGCGATCGGCAACACGATATCGGGCAACGCGCTTTCTTCCGACGGACGGAAAGGCGAAAGCGAAAGCACAAAGTCGGCTTGTTCCATTGCCGCCCGCGCCGTACTGCCTTGAGCAACATCAAACGGCACTTCCGTGTGCAACAACACATACGCTTTGCGCGGTTGTTCCAGCATCGCGCGCGCGTTCAAACCATTTTTCTGCGGCTGCGCTCCCGCCAGCGCCGCGCCGACACTGTTGGCCGCTTCCGGCAGCACGCCGAACGTCACCTTCGTGTATTCGGCCAGACGTTGCGCTAACGTATGCAAGAGCGCCGCTTCGCTGTGTTGTTGCGCGAAGCTGCCGAGGAAAATCGCCGAACGCTCCGGCGTGTTCAACAATGAGCGAACCATCGCTGCATCGGCTACCGACGGCGTGATTCCCTGCAACGCGGTCGGCAACGTTTGCTCGACTTTCGCTTCCCGATGCGCCGCGACGACCAGCGCCGCCAAGGCCGACGCCACTTGCGAAGGCGCCACCACTTTTTCGTGCGCCAACGGCAACATCCAGTCGGAAGGCATCGAATGAAGACTTGAAATAACCGCGCCGCGCCGCGCCGCTTGCCGCACCCGCGCCGCCAGCAGCGGCTGATCGTGACGCAAGAAGCTGCCGACGAACAACGCCGCTTTCAGTTTTGACACATCCGCAATCGGCATACCGAGCCACGGCACTTGCGACGGTTGGAACGCGTGTGAAAAATCTTGTTGGCGCAAACGATGATCGATATTGTCGCAACCGAGCGCTCGCATCAGACGCGACAACAAGGTCGCTTCTTCGAGCGTAGCGTGCGGTGAAATCAAAACGCCGAGCGATTCGCAGCCATCGCGCTCCATGATGTTCTTGAGACGCGCCGCCGCCAACGGTAACGCTTCTTGCCAATCGGCTTCAATCAGCACGCCGTCTTTCTTGACCAGCGGTTTCGTCAAACGCGCTTCGCTGTTCAACGCCTCATAGGAGAAACGATCCCGATCCGACAGCCAGCATTCGTTGACCGCTTCGTTTTCAAGCGGTTGCACCCGCACCACCTGATTGCGCCGAAGTTGAACAATCAGGTTGGCACCCAGCGCATCGTGCGGCGATACCGATTTGCGCCGCGACAATTCCCAAGTGCGCGCCTGATAGCGGAATGGCTTTGAGGTCAGCGCGCCGACCGGACACAGATCGATCATGTTGCCGGACAATTCCGATTCCACCGTGTCGTTGATGAACGGCGTGATCTGAGCGCGATCGCCGCGATAAATCATACCCAATTCCATCTGACCGGCGATTTCATCGCCGAAACGCACACAGCGCGTACATTGAATGCAGCGACTCATCTCAGCGGCGGAAACCAGCGGCCCCATTTCTTTTCCGGGCACGACCCGCTTGTTTTCGCGATACTGCGAAGTGCCTTTGCCGTAACCGACCGCCATATCTTGCAACTGACACTCGCCGCCCTGATCACAGATCGGGCAATCGAGCGGATGGTTGATCAGCAGAAACTCCATCACGCTTTGCTGCGCCGCCAGCGCGATTTCGCTGCGCGTCCATACTTTCATTCCTTCGGACACCGGCGTTGCACACGCGGGCACCGGCTTGGGGAATTTCTCGACTTGCACCAGACACATCCGGCAACTGGCGGCCAGCGACAGTTTTTTGTGATAGCAGAAGTGCGGAATGAATTCCTTGATTTCCTGCGCCGCTTCCATCACCGTGCTGCCCGGCGGCATTTGCACCGGCTTGCCGTTGATTTGCAGGTTGAGCCAGCCGCTCTTGTCGATAACGATTTCAGACATGATCGGCCACCTGGCAACGATGGTGTTCGATGTGATACTCGAACTCGTCGCGGAAATGTTTGACAAAACTGCGCACCGGCATCGCCGCCGCATCGCCCAGCGCGCAAATCGTACGTCCCATGATGTTGTGCGCAACGCGGTCGAGCGCGTCAACATCGCCGGGGCGACCTTCGCCGTGTTCGATCCGGTGAATGATATGCGCCAGCCAGCCGGTACCTTCGCGGCACGGCGTACACTGGCCGCACGATTCTTCGTGATAAAACTCGGACAAACGCATCAGGCTGCGCACCATGCAGCGCGTTTCATCCATCACAATCACTGCGCCCGAACCCATCATCGAACCGGCTTTCGCAATCGAATCGTAATCGAGGTCGGTTTCCATCATGATCGCCCCCGGTAATACTGGCGAAGACGAACCGCCAGGAATCACCGCTTTCAACTTTCTTCCGCCGCGCACGCCGCCGGCCATTTCCAGCAACTTCGCAAACGGCGCGCCCAAGCGCAACTCGTAATTACCGGGGCGCTCAACGTCGCCCGATACTGAAAATATCTTGGTGCCGCCGGCGTTCGGTCGGCCGAGATCGAGGAACCACTGACCACCGTTTCTGAGAATGAGCGGCACGCAGGCGAGCGTTTCGACGTTGTTGATCGTCGTCGGCTTGCCGTACAAACCGACGTTGGCCGGGAACGGTGGTTTGTAGCGCGACTGTCCCTTCTTGCCTTCGAGCGATTCGAGCAAGGCCGTTTCTTCGCCGCAAATGTAAGCGCCGAAGCCGTGATGGTTAAAGAGTTCAAACGAAAAATCACTGCCCATGATGCGCTGGCCGATAACGCCCGCGGCGCGCGCTTCCTCGATCGCTTCTTCACAGCGCTCATAGACATCCCAGATCTCGCCGTGAATGTAGATGTAGCCGCACGCGCAACCCATCACATAGGCGGCAATGGCCATGCCTTCGATCACCGAATGCGGATTGAAACGCAGAATGTCGCGATCCTTGAACGTCCCCGGTTCACCTTCGTCGGCATTACAGACGACGTATTTTTCAGGCGCGCCACGCGGCATGAAGCCCCACTTCATCCCGGTCGGGAAACCTGCCCCGCCCCGTCCGCGCAATGCCGAGAGTTTGATTTCAGCCAACACTTGATCCGGCGGCGTACCGGCGGTCAAAATAGCTTTGAGCGCTTCGTAACCGCCGCGCGCAACGTAATCTTCGATCCGCCAGTTGTCGCCGGTCAACCGCGCCATCAACACCGCATCGGAGCCGTAATCGAGAAAGGCAGTCATTCTTGACGCTCCTTTTGCGCTGCTTCATCGCGCAACTGCGCGAGCAGCGCGTCGATTTGCGGCGGCATCATCTTGCAGCACATCCGCTGATGGCCAGTGAGCATCACCGGCGCTTCCTGACAGGCGCCCATACATTCGCCTTGCAGCAACGTGAACATGCCGTCCGGCGTCGTTTCGTTCCAGCCGATCTTCAATGTTTCTTGCAAATGGCGCGCCGCCACATCGGAACCTTGCAACGAGCACGGCAAGTTGGTGCATAAGGTCAACACATAACGTCCCACCGGCTTCAAGTGATACATCGTGTAAAACGACGCCACTTCATAGACGGCCACCGGCGGCATGCCCAGATATTCCGCCACTTCACGCAGCGATTCGGGCGAAAGCCAGCCGCGCTCTTCCTGCACGATCGTCAGTGCTGCCATCACCGCCGATTGTTTCCGGCCCACCGGATACTTGGCAATGGCTTTGTCGATCTTTTGACAGGCAACAGCGGAAAGCGGCATCGTCATTCCTCTCTTAACGGTCCACAGAACCGAAAACAATATCGTAAGTACCGATCAGCGCCACCACGTCAGACAACATGTGTCCGGGCGCCATCGCCGCCAGCATCGACAAATGCACGAAGTCCGGCGTGTGCAGTCTGGCGCGGAACGGCTTGTTGCCGCCGTCGGAAAGAAGGTACACACCCAATTCGCCCTTTGGATGTTCAACCGCCGCATACGCTTCGCCCGCCGGAACGGGGAAACCTTCGGTAAACAGTTTGAAGTGGTGAATCAGCGCTTCCATGTCGGCCTTCATTTCGGCGCGCGGCGGCGGCGCAATTTTGCGGTCGTCGGAAATCACCGGCCCCGGGTTGGCGCGCAGCCAATCAACGCATTGCAACACCAGACGAACCGATTGCCGACATTCTTCCATCCGCACCAGATAGCGGTCGTAACAATCACCGCCGGTACCCACCGGAATGTCGAAATCGAGTTTTTCATAAACCGCGTAAGGCTGTTTCTTGCGCAAATCCCAGGCAACCCCGGAGGCGCGCAACATCGGCCCCGTACAACCCAGCGCCACAGCTTGATCGGTCGGCACCACGCCGATACCGACGGTGCGCTGTTTCCAGATACGGTTGTCGGTCAGCAGCGTTTCGATATCGTCCACGCGCGCCGGCAACTGCTTGGCAAAATCTTCAATGAAATCGAGCACCGACCCTTGCCGGTTGGCGTTCTTCTTCGCTAACTCGCTGGCGCTGCGCAACGACGACTGGTATTGCGGCATCTTGTCGGCGAGGTCACGATAAACGCCGCCAGGGCGGTAGTAATTGGGGTGCATGCGCGCGCCGCAAGTCGCTTCCAGAATGTCGAAAATGGATTCGCGCTCGCGAGCGCCGAACAGGAAAACCGTCATCGCGCCGAGGTCGAGCGCGCACGTTCCGACCCACAGCATGTGATTCATGATCCGCGACAATTCGTCGAACATCACCCGCAGGTATTGCGCGCGAATCGGCACTTCGATTTGCAACAGTTTTTCAATCGCCAGACAAAACGCGTGCTCGTTTGCCATCATCGAGCTGTAATCGAGCCGATCGACGTAAGGCAACGCTTGCAAATAGGTTTTGTGCTCCATCAATTTTTCGGTGCCGCGATGCAGCAAGCCGATATGAGGATCGGCGCGCACCACCACTTCGCCATCCAGTTCGAGCACGAGACGCAACACGCCGTGTGCCGACGGGTGTTGCGGTCCGAAATTGAGTTGATAATGATGTTCGCTCATTTTCGGTCTCAACGCGGGGTTTCGGCAGGAGGCAGCGACATCGGCTTCTCGTCGCCGTAATGCGGTTCACGAACGATGCGCGGCACGTTGTCGCGCGGTTCGATCGTGACCGGCTCGTAAATCACTTTTTTCTGTTCCGGATCGTAGCGCATTTCCACATGGCCCGTCAGCGGAAAATCTTTGCGGAACGGATAGCCGGTGAAGTCGTAATCGGTGAGAATCCGGCGCAGATCGGGATGGCCGTCAAAAACGATGCCGAACATATCGAAGCACTCGCGCTCCAGCCAGTTGGCCGACAGCCACAGCGGCACCATCGAAGGAACCGCCGGTTCCTTTTCGTTTTCGATGAAAGCGCGAACGCGCAACCGCCAGTTGTGGCGGGTGGACAGCAAATGATAAACCACCGCAAAGCGCGGCGCGCTCGGATCGCGACCCGTGAAACCCTGATAATCGACGCCGGTCATATCCGCCAGCGCATCGAACGAACAATCCGCCGCATCGCGCAACTGTCTCATCGTTGCCGACAGCTTCGCCAGCGGCACTTCCAGCGTCAACTCCTGAAATGCCTCAGTGAGATTGGCGCCGCCGAACATCTTGACCAGCACGTTTTTGAGTTGTGACAGCGGCGGTCTCATGAGCGTTTCACCGTTCTCGTCCGCCAGATTTTATTCTGCAATTGCAAAACGCCGTAAACCAACGCTTCCGCCGTCGGCGGACAACCCGGCACATAAATATCGACCGGGACAATGCGGTCGCAACCGCGCACGACCGAATAAGAATAATGGTAATAGCCGCCGCCATTGGCGCACGATCCCATCGAGATCACCCAACGCGGCTCGGCCATCTGGTCATACACCCGCCGCAGTGCGGGCGCCATTTTATTGCACAGGGTGCCGGCGACGATCATCACGTCCGACTGCCGCGGGCTGGGGCGAAAGATCGTCCCGAAACGGTCGAGATCATAGCGCGCCGCGCCCGAATTCATCATTTCCATCGCGCAACATGCCAGACCGAAAGTCATCGGCCACATCGAGCCGTCGCGCGCCCACGCCATTACCCCGCCGCGTGCCCAATCGATCAGACTGGCCGACGAAGCAGTGACAAAGCCTTGTGACGCCACGTTTTCATTCAGTGTGTCGGCGGCGGCCTGATGTCCAGGCGTCAACGAGATCGGTTTCAATTCCATGAGTCGGCTCTCAGTCCCACTCCAATGCCTTGCGGCGCCACTCGTAGGCAAGCCCCAAGCCCAGCAGCGCCAGGAAGAACAACATTGCGACGAACCCGGCCGTGCCGATGTCCCGCAACGCTACCGCCCACGGCAACAGAAAAATAAGTTCGAGATCAAAAAGGATGAAGAGAATCGCTACCAGATAGTAGCGAATGTTGAACGGTGAACGGGCGTCTTCCGTCGCATCGAAACCACACTCATAAGGCAACGCTTTTTCGGGGTCTTCACGCAGAGGCGAAAAAAGCAGATTCAACCCTATCATCGAAAGGCCGATCAAAACGCCCGAAATGATGATAAGAAGAATCGGAAAATAAATTCCCAACATGCCACGTCTTTCTAGGTTGCATCTCTCAACCTGCTCGGTTCCCCATCACATAATCCGGCTACAGCTTCAACGTTGTATCTTCGGATTGTCCTGCGATGTCTCGTGAACAGGCTCCTGGTTGCCCGGTCTCGCCGAGCCAGCAACCCAAGACGTTTCACCCTTTGCCTCCGATTGCTTTTTAAATCATACCACTAATTTCAAAAAATAAAACCATTTTAAAAGCGGGGGAATTCCATCGTCCGGCAAATCTCTTCCCTTATGAAATATGCTATTAATCGGTCATTTCGCTTTTTGAAAAACTGCATTCAAACATGAAGTGCAACATTGATGAATCGTTTATAGGATTGTGTTCCTTTCTCACTTATGGGAGAGGATGCCCGAAGAGCGAAAGAGGGTCACGTATCGTGTGTACTTGATCAAAGCAGCTTCATTTCCTCTTCTACAGAGCGCCCAATGCGCGCTCATACCTTTTTCGTTCTGCCTCAGAAAAGCAACAGAAAATCACTTCGCGGATGCTTGGCAAACGCGCCAGCGCCTCCCGCACGGCGGAGATCGCACACGGCGCCGCCAACGCGGGCGGATAGCCGTAAACGCCAGTGCTGATGCAGGGGAACGCGATGACTTCCACCCCGTTCTGAGCGGCAAGTTCTAAAGCGTTGCGGTAACAAGCAGCGAGTAACGCCGCTTCGTCGTGCTCACCGCCATGCCAGATGGGGCCGACGGTGTGAATCACGTGCCGCGCCGGCAATCGAAAGCCGGGAGAGATTTTTCCCTCGCCCGTGGCGCAACCATTCAGCGTGCGACAAAACGCCAGCAGTTCCGGCCCGGCTGCGCGATGAATCGCGCCATCGACCCCACCGCCGCCCAGCAGCGAGTTGTTGGCCGCGTTAACGATGGCGTCAACAGACAGTGTCGTGATATCGGCGTGAATGGCGCGTAGTGTAGCGGGCATGGCGAAAACAGCAGAGAAAGCGTAAAGTATTTATTATCGCGCGTTTGCCGAAAAGAGGCCGTCTTTTGCGCTCAAATGGATTGATTCATTGGCAAGGTCAGGCATCATTTTCTGACCCCTGATACGTGTATAAAACGAAAGGTGGACACGGCGCTGTACGCCTCTGCTTACGCTACGCGAACTACGAAACGACGAATCTCTGGATTGTTTCATCGCTTCACCCTTCGCAATGACAGCGCAAACTCAATCCCAACTCAACGTCCCGCCGGTCTGATACTCGGTTACCCGCGTCTCGAAGAAATTCTTTTCTTTCTTCAAGTCGATGACTTCCGACATCCACGGGAATGGATTGTCGGCGCCGGGGAAAAGCAGGTCGAGGCCGATCTGCTGGCAACGCCGGTTGGCGATGAAGCGCAGGTACTCCTTGAACATCAACGCATTGAGTCCCAACACGCCGCGCGGCATAGTGTCTTCCGCGTAAGCGTATTCGAGATCGACGGCTCTTCGGATGAGGCCGCTGATTTCCTGTCTGAATTCGGGCGTCCACAAATGCGGGTTTTCGAGTTTGATGGTGTTGATCATGTCGATGCCGAAATTGCAGTGCATCGACTCGTCGCGCAGGATGTATTGATATTGTTCGGACGCACCGACCAGTTTGTTCTGGCGGCCGAGCGCCAGAATTTGCACGAAGCCGACGTAGAAGAACAGTCCTTCCATGATGCAAGCGAAAACGATCAACGATTTGAGCAGCTTTTGATCGTTCTCGACGCTGCCGGTTTTGAATTGAGGATTGGTCAGCGTGTCGATGAACGGCATCAGGAAAGCGTCTTTTTCCGCAATCGACTTGATTTCGTGATAGGCGTTAAAAATTTCGCCTTCGTCGAGGCCGAGACTTTCCACGATGTATTGGTACGCATGAGTGTGGATCGCTTCGTCGAAAGCCTGCCGAAGAAGGTACTGACGGCACTCCGGCGCAGTAATGTGGCGGTAGGTGCCGAGCACGATGTTGTTCGCCGCGAGCGAATCAGCGGTGGAGAAAAAGCCGAGGTTGCGAATGACGATGAGGCGCTCGTCGTCGGTCAGCCCATTCGGATTTTTCCACAGTTCGATGTCGCGCTGCATATTCACTTCTTGCGGCATCCAGTGGTTCGCACAGCCCGCCAGATATTTGTCCCACGCCCAGTTGTATTTGAAAGGCACGAGTTGGTTGACGTCGGCCTTGCCGTTGATGATGAGTTTGTCTTCGACGCGCACGCGGCGGGTCTCGATGTGTCTGGCCGCGGCTTCGGCCAACGCGCGGTCGGCGGCGCTGGGAGCGGCAACTTCTTCAAAAGTCAACATAGCGTTCTCCGTTTTCGTGTGGGTTTATTGGCAGGCTTCACAGGTCGGATCGTCGATCGCGCAGAATTTCGGCGCGGTCTCCTCGGCGGCGGTCGTTGCATACGTCGGCATTTGCGCCGACACGGCGTTCAATTCGCCGCCGCGACCGGTTGATTTTTCGGCGGAACTGACGGCCAGCGAGCGCAAGTAGTAAGTCGTTTTCAGCCCTTTCGTCCAGGCGAGCTTGTAAGTGTCGTCGAGTTTTTTGCCCGAAGCGCCGGCCATGTAAATGTTGAGACTTTGCGCCTGATCGATCCACTTCTGCCGACGCGATCCTGCTTCGACGATCCAGCGCGGTTCGATTTCAAACGCCGTCGCGTACAACTCGCGCAAATGCGACGGCACCCGCTCGATTTTCGCCAGCGAGCCGTCGAAGTATTTGAGATCGGCAACCATCACGTCGTCCCACAATTCCAGTTCCTTCAGATCGTTCACCAGTTGTTCGTTGACGACGGTGAACTCTCCCGACAAATTCGACTTGACGTAGAGGTTCTGGTAATCCGGTTCGATGGACTGCGCCACGCCGATGATGTTCGAGATCGTCGCCGTCGGCGCGATGGCGACGCAGTTGGAGTTACGCATGCCGTGCGCCTTGATCTGTTTGCGCAGCGCCTCCCAATCGAGCGTCGAAGACGTATCGACATCGAGGTAACCGTCGCGCGCTTCTCTCAGCAACGCCACCGAATCGTGCGGCAGAATGCCGCGATCCCACAAGCTGCCCTTGTAGCTCGAATAAACACCACGCTCCTGCGCCAGTTCGCTCGACGCCCAGTAGGCGTAATAACAAATCGCTTCCATCGAAGTATCGGCGAATTGCACAGCCACACTCGACGCATACGGCACGCGCATCAGATGCAGACAGTCTTGAAAACCCATCAAACCGAGACCGACCGGACGGTGCTTCAAATTGGCGTTCTTCGCTTTATCGACGGCGTAGTAGTTGATGTCGATCACGTTGTCGAGCATGCGCATCGCCGTGCCGACGGTGCGCTTCAGCTTGTCGAGGTCGAGCGACCAGCGATCGCCCTCTTTCTTCATGTGGGCGACGAGGTTGATCGAGCCGAGGTTGCAGACGGCGATTTCGTCGGGGCCGGTGTTCAGCGTGATTTCGGTGCACAGGTTGGAACTGTGCACCACGCCGACGTGTTGCTGCGGCGAGCGCGCGTTGCATGGGTCTTTGAACGTGATCCACGGATGGCCGGTCTCGAACAGCATCGACAACATCTTGCGCCACAACTGCACGGCGGGCAGCCGTTTGAAAAGCCGAATCTCGCCGCGCTCGGCTTTGGCTTCGTAAGCGGTGTACGCTTCTTCAAACGCCTTGCCCCATGAGTCGTGCAGCCCCGGCACATCGGACGGCGAAAACAATGTCCATTCGCCGTTTTCCATCACCCGCTTCATGAACAAATCGGGAATCCAGTTGGCGGTGTTCATGTCGTGCGTGCGGCGACGGTCATCGCCGGTGTTCTTGCGCAGATCGAGAAATTCTTCGATGTCGAGGTGCCAGCTTTCGAGATAGCAGCACACCGCGCCCTTGCGTTTGCCGCCCTGATTCACCGCCACCGCCGTGTCGTTGACAACTTTCAAAAACGGCACGACGCCCTGCGAGCGGCCATTGGTGCCCTTGATGTGCGAGCCCATGGCGCGAACGTTGGTCCAGTCGTTGCCCAAACCGCCGGCAAACTTCGACAGCAGCGCGTTCTCCTTGATCGCTTCGTAGATGCCGTCGAGGTCGTCAGCGACAGTGGTCAAATAACACGACGACAGTTGCGAGCGTTGCGTGCCCGAATTGAACAGCGTCGGCGTCGAGCTCATGAAATCGAACGACGACAGCAGATTGTAGAACTCGATGGCGCGAGCGGTGCGGTCTTTCTCTTTCAGCGCCAACCCCATCGCCACCCGCATGAAAAAACATTGCGGCAACTCGAAGCGACGCCCTTCGCCGCTGCCGTGCCCAAAGCTGAGGTCGTAGAGATCGTTCAAAAAATAACGGTCGTACAGGGTTTGCAAACCAAGATAACCGAATTGCAAATCGCGTTCCGGTTTCAGCGCCGCGCCGAGCTTGGCGAGATCGAAAGTCGCCAGTTCTTTGTTCAGCAAACCGATCTTGATACCGTGCGCAATGAATTTCGGAAAGTACGCCGGGTACTGTTGCGCCATGTCGGCTTGCGTCGCCGCCACGCCGAGCGCTTCGAAGCGCAGCGAATCGAGCAGCAGCCGCGCCGTCACATACGAATACGCCGGCTCTTTTTCGATCAAGGTGCGACCGGCCAGCACCACCGCCTTGCGCACTTCGGCCATCGGCACGCCGTCGTACAAATCCTTGCGCGTCGCTTTCAGAATGCGCTCCGGCTCGGCGGCCGCCAGCCCTTCGCACGAAGCGCGAATCAAGCATTCGAGCCGCGTCATATCCAGCGGTTTCGAAACGCCGTTTTCGACAACGTTCAACTCCGGCGCGACGACTTTTTCCGCTTCCGCCTGCGCTGCCGCCGCGCGTTCTTGCGCTCGCCGCTCGCGATACAACACATAGGCGCGCGCCACTTCGTGCTCGCCGCCGCGCATCAGCGCCAGTTCGACCTGATCCTGAATTTCCTCGATATGGATGGAACCGCCTTCCGGCTTGCGGCGCATCAACGCCCGAATGACCGTCTCCGTCAGTTTGGCGACCTGATCGCGCATCGCCGCGCTGGCGGCGGTTTGCTCACCGCGCACCGCCAGAAAAGCCTTGGACATCGCCACTGCGATTTTCCCGGGTTCAAAACCAACGACCGAGCCGTTACGGCGGATCACCTGATAGCGGACGTGGTGCGGGTCGGCGGTGGGAAAAGCAGACGCCAATGGCGCGGGTGTTGCAGACACAGACATGAAAACCTCAAAAACAAAAATAATGGTGGAAACGGAACGCCGCAAGCGCGCGGCGTGGTTCCGGCGCTCTTCGCCCTACCCACGCGCCGCCGCCGTCACGGCAGCATCGGGAAAGGAGACGTAATCTACTATATCTAGCCGATTTTTTCTACAATATTCTATATGTAGCGCTTGTGAATAAAAGGTCTTAAAGGACTTATTACAAAAGCAAGTGCTGCCGCTACGTCAAAAAAACCTTTAGAAACAGTCGGGTATAAGCGTGCCCTGCCCTTTTTACATCCGCTTTCCACAAGTTGCCCACAACCTGACCCGACCTTATCCACAGGCTTGTGCAACGATGGGGGCTTCTAAGTGCCATTGATTCTGTTCGCTCTAAACTTGTCAAAGGGCAAATGACGCGCTGCCGGACTTCGACAGACCCAGCCCGAGCGGTTGGGAATTGTTCTGCGCCTTCCCCCAAACGCGGGCGGCGCTTCCGTTATAATTGTTGTTTCCCCGGTTCCGTTGCAGAGCGCCCAACACTGCTCTGCCGTCCGGCTTTTCATCTGCTTCAAGAGGCTTGCTTTGCGTCTGACCCATATCAAACTTTCCGGCTTCAAATCGTTCGTCGATCCCACTACCATTGCCACGCCCGGCCAACTGGTCGGCATCGTCGGCCCTAACGGTTGCGGCAAATCCAACGTGATCGACGCCGTGCGCTGGGTGCTCGGCGAATCGAAAGCGTCGGCGCTGCGCGGCGAATCGATGCAGGATGTGATCTTCAACGGCGCCGGTGAGCGCAAACCGGTTTCGCGCGCTTCGGTCGAACTGCACTTCGACAACAGTGCCGGCCGCATCGGCGGCCAGTGGGGGCAATACACTGAGTTGTCGATCAAGCGTGTGCTGAGCCGCGACGGCGACAGCACGTACTACATCAACAACATGCCGGTGCGTCGCCGCGATATTCATGATCTTTTCCTCGGTACCGGCCTTGGTCCACGCGCTTACGCGATCATCGAACAAGGCATGATTTCGCGCGTGATCGAAGCGAAACCGGAAGAACTGCGAATCTTTCTCGAAGAAGCTGCCGGCGTTTCCAAATACAAAGAACGCCGCAAGGAAACCGAAGGCCGTTTGTCCGACACCCGCGAAAATTTGAAGCGCATTGAAGACATTCGCTACGAACTCGGTAATCAGTTGGCGCATCTCGGCGAGCAAGCCAAAGTGGCCGCCGAATACCGCGAGTACGAAACGCGCTTGAAAAACTCGCAGCATATGTTGTGGTACTCGAAGCAACAGGACGCCGCCAAAACGCGCGAGCGTTGCCAAGCCGAAATCGCCCAACTGGATGTCGCTTTTGAAGCGGCGAAAGCCGAGCTTCGCGCGATTGAAACCAAGCTCGAACATCTGCGCGACTCGCATTACGCGGCCAACGATGCCGTGCACGACAAGCAAGGTGCGTTCTACGCCGCCAGCACGGAAGTGACCAGCTTAGAGCAACAACTGGCGTTCGCCCGCAAAAACGAAGCGCAGATGGCGCAACAGGTCGAGCAGATTCATCAACAAATCGAAGCGTTGACCACACAGGAAACGCAGCACGACAACGAACAAGTTTCGCTGGAAGCCGCGCTCGAAGAAGCGTTGACCGCGCACGAGCGCGCGCAGGAAGAAGAGCGCGAAGCGCAAGCCGCGTTGCCCGCGTTGGAAACCGCCGTGCGGGAAGCCACCCGCCGCTTCGCCGAATTGCAGCAACAAATGGCGCAACTGGAACAAGCCGTGCGCGTTGCCGAGACCCGTCGCGACAACAGTCTGGGCACTTCCAACCGCTTGCAACAGCGCCGCGAAAAACTGGAAGCGGAACTCGCCGCGATGAGCGGGCCAGGTGTGGTGGCCGTCACCGATGTCGAAGAACAACTCGCGCAAGAAACCGCCGAATGGCAAAATCAGCAACAAGCGTTAGCCGAATTGCAGCAAAGCGCGCAAGCGTTGCAAGGCCAGCAGCGCGAAGCCCTCGCCCACTGGCAGGCGCAAAGCAAAGCGCTCACCGATCACACCGCGCGCCATCAAGCGCTGGCAACGCTGCAAGCGAAAATCGGCAGCCCCGACGTCGATACCTGGTTGACGCAAAAAGGATTGAACGAAGCTGCTCGCTTGTGGCAGAAACTCGACATCGAAACCGGCTGGGAAGACGCGCTCGAAGCCGCGTTGCGCGAACGCTTGAACGCGCTGGAGATGGATTCGCTCGCTGAAGTAGCACACTGGTTCAATAACAACGATGCGGCGCCGAAAATCACCGTGTTTTCGGCGCAGCGTTCCGGCGCCGCACAGGTTTCGCCGCCGAATGATGCGCTGTATCACAAACTGCACATCAAGGATTCGCGCTTCGCGCCGCTGCTGGCCGACATGCTGTACGGCGTGCGTTGCCGTGATTCGTTGGCGCAAGCGCTGGCCGACCGCGCCGACCTGCCGCCCGGCGGCAGCTTCGTGATCCCGCAGGGCCACATCGTTACCGCCCAAAGCGTCACCTTATTTGCACCCGACAGCGAGTTGCACGGCGTGATCATTCGCCAACGCGAACTGGCGCAACTCAACGAACACATCGCGCAGGCCGATGCGCAAGCGCAGGAAGCACGGCAAGCGCTCGATCGCGTCGAAGAAGCGCTGACCGAAGCACAAACCAACGAACAAAATCAGCGCGCAGCGCTGGCGTCGCAACAAAAGCGCTGTCACAATCTGGAAGTGGAACTGGCGCAGTTACGCAAAGAAGCCGAGGCGTTCGCCAGCCGCAAAGCGCAACTGACCCGCGATAGCGAAGAAATCAAAACGCTGGAAGCGCAAGAAGTCGCGCAACGCGACGCCATCGCCGCTGAAATCAGCGAAGCGCAAGTGCAACTGCACGACAAGATGACGCAGCGCGAAAGCTTGCGGCATACGCGCAATGAGGCCGATGTCGCACAAACGCGGGGCCGCGAGCGCGTGCGCCACACCGAAAACGCCGCACAGGAAGCACGCTTTGCCGAGCGGAGCGCCCGCGAGCGCTTGCAGGAATTGACCCGCCGCCGTCAATCGCTGGTAACTCAGAAAACGCAGCAGCAAAACCTTCTCGATCAACTGTCGAATGAAAAACAGGCGATCGACTGGTCGCCGATTGAAGCGTCGTTGCAACAACAGTTGATCGTTCGCGCTAACGCCGAGCAAGCGTTGGCTACAGCGCGCGATCAGCTTGAAGCGCTGAACACCGAAATGCGCGCCGCCGACGAAGCGCGGTTGACGGCGGAACATCAACTCGAACCGGCGCGCGCGCGTATCGAAGACATGCGGTTGAAGGAACAGGCCGCTGTTTTGCAAGAGCAACAATTCATCGAACAACTGAGTGAAGCCGCCGCTGACCTCGACGCTCTGCCCGCCATGCTCAAGGCGTGGGGCAGAGGTTCGCTCAACAACGAAATCGACCGGTTGCAAAAAGCGATTGCCGCGCTCGGTGCGGTGAACTTGGCCGCGCTCGAAGAATTGGCTGCCGCCGAGGAACGCAAAACCTACCTCGACAAACAAGCCGCTGACCTCACCGAAGCGATGACGACGCTGGAAAACGCCATTCGCCAGATCGACAAAGAAACGCGTGCGCTGTTGCAACAAACGTTCGACACCGTCAACAGTAATTTCGCGCGCTTATTCCCGACGCTGTTCGGCGGCGGCCAAGCCAAACTGGTGTTGGCGGGCGAGGAAATTTTGGATTCAGGCATTCAAGTGTTCGCGCAACCGCCGGGCAAGCGCAACAGCTCGATCCATTTGCTTTCCGGCGGCGAGAAAGCGTTAACCGCTACCGCGCTGGTGTTTGCGATTTTCCAGTTGAACCCGGCCCCGTTCTGCTTGCTCGACGAAGTGGATGCGCCGCTCGACGATTCCAACACTGTTCGCTTCTGCAATCTGGTGCGCGAAATGAGCGCGCAAACCCAATTCTTGTTTATCTCGCACAACAAGCTGTCGATGGAAATGGCGGTGCAACTGATCGGGATTACCATGCCCGAAGCAGGCGTGTCGCGCGTGGTTGCCGTCGATATTGCCGAAGCAGTGGATCTGGCGGCGGCATAGACGAATCATGACCCACCATTCGGGCTGACCCTGAGCAAAGTCGAAGGAGCGAAGCCCGCAATGATATGCCGTTTGCCCTTCGACAAGCTCAGGGCGAACGGAGCAAAGTTCAGAGGAGCGTTGCGATGTTCACCCGAAACACTTTCAAGTTTTTGAGCGAACTGGACACCAACAACAATCGCGTCTGGTTCACCGAAAACAAGTCCCGCTATGAAGCGCTGGTGCGCGAACCGGCGCTGGATTTCATCGAAGCGATGGCGCCGTCGCTGAAAAAATTTGCGCCGCACTTCCGCGCCGACGCCCGCAAGATGGGCGGATCGCTGATGCGGGTGTACCGTGATACCCGTTTCACACACAACAAAACGCTTTACAAAACCAACATCGGCATCCAGTTTCGACACGAACTCGGCAAAGACGTGCACGCCCCGGGTTTCTACGTGCATATCGAGAACAGTGAATGTTTTTTTGCGGTGGGCTGCTGGCATCCGGAAGCGGACGTGCTCTGGAAAATTCGCAACGCCGTAGCGCAAAACCCCGAACAGTGGTTCAAGGCACGCGACGATAAAAAATTCAGCGCGCACTGGATGCTGGACGGCGATTCATTGAGCCGACCTCCGCGCGGCTTTGCCGCCGATCATGTGGCGATTGCAGACCTCAAGCGCAAGGATTTCATCGCGCTGGCGGCGTTGTCGAAAGCAGAAGTGACCTCGCCCGATTTCGTCAAACTGACGGCGCAACGCTTCGCAGCATCGGTGCCGCTGATGAAGTTCTTGTGCAAAGCGTTGGAAGTGCCGTATTGACGGTGGAGCTGCGTGGTTTTGCTACGATCTTCTCTTCTTACGCTTGTAGCACCATACAGCTTGTCAACGCCTAAAAATTCAACGCCCTTCCATCCAGCGCCAGCGCCGCTTCCTTGACGGTTTCGGTCAAGGTCGGGTGCGCGTGGCAGATGCGCGCGATGTCTTCACTCGATGCGCCGAACTCCATCGCCGTCACGCCTTCCATCACCAACTCTGAAGCCATTGGCCCAATGATGTGCAAGCCGAGTACGCGATCGGTCGCGGCGTCGGCCAGCCATTTGACGAAGCCGCGCGTGTCACCCAGTGCGCGCGCACGACCATTGGCGATGAACGGAACGCTGCCGGTGCGATACGAGACACCGGCTGCTTTCAACTGTTGTTCGGTTTTTCCGACCCAAGCGATTTCAGGCGAGGTGTAGATCACGTAAGGGATCGAGTTGAAATCAATGTGCGGTTTCTGTCCTGCCAAACGCTCGGCCACCGCGACGCCTTCTTCTTCGGCTTTGTGCGCCAGCATCGGGCCGCGCACCACGTCGCCGACCGCCCAGACATTGGACAGGTTGGTGCGACAATGTTCGTCAACCGCGATGAAGCCACGCTCGTCGAGCGCCAAGCCGACCGCTGCCGCGTTCAAGCCGCGCGTATTCGGCACGCGCCCGATCGAAACAATGAGTTTGTCGAAAGTTGCTTTTTGCGCTGCGCCCGCGGCATCGGTGTATGTGACGGCGACTCCTTGAGCGTCGCTTTTGACGGCGGTAATTTTCACGCCGGTATGAATCGCCAACCCCTGCGCTTTGAAAAGTTTCGCCGCTTCTTTGGCCACCGCGATGTCGGCCACGCCGAGAAACTCTGGTAGCGCTTCGAGTAACGTCACTTCCGCACCCAGCCGCCGCCACACGGAACCCATTTCAAGCCCGATCACGCCGGCGCCGACAACGCCCAAGTGTTTCGGCGTTTCAGTCATCGCCAACGCGCCTTCGTTATCAAGGATGCGCCGGTTGTCGAACGGCGCTTCGGGCAACGCGCGCGGCGACGAACCGGTGGCAATGATGATGTGCGTCGCCGTCAGCGTTTCTGCGCTTTTGTCGGGAACGGTCGGCGAAACTTTCAGTTGCCAACCTTTTTCTTCTTTCCTTTCAAACGCCGCCCGTCCGTGAAAAAACGTGATCTTGTTTTTCTTGAACAAGTAGAGAATGCCTTCGTTGGTCTGCTGAATGATCTTCGCTTTGCGCGCGATCATTTTCGGAACATCGATGCTCAAATCTTTCAGGCCGATGCCGTGCTCGGCGAAATGCGCGCGCGCCGTATCGAAGTGTTCGGACGATTGCAGCAGCGCTTTCGACGGAATGCAGCCGACGTTGGTACAGGTGCCGCCTGGCGCCGGTTTGCCGTCGGCACGTACGCCATCATCGACACACGCCACTTTGAAACCCAGTTGTGCCGCCCGAATGGCCGCAATATAACCACCCGGCCCCGCTCCGATCACTGCCACATCAAAAATGTTCTGCATCACTTTCCCTTCTCTTTCAGTTTACGTCCCTCTCCCTATCTCCTCTTCCACGAGGGTGGAGGAGATTCAGAGGACGTTGCGCTTGTAATCCGCGGCTCTGGCGTTGTCACAGTCTGGCGTGCTTTGACTGGAGTGGCTCTTGCACTCCTCCAGTTTTTTGTCCAATTCTTTTTCGTTGCTCAAATAGTATTCGACGCTTTTTCCTTCCTGCTTTTCTTCGCAGGCGAATAAAAACGTCGATACAAAAAACAGGCAGCAAGAAAAAATAACGACTTTCATCGCCTTACCTTGTCTCCCGCCGCCGTGAACCCATCAAATATCCAGCAAGATGCGCGCCGGATCTTCCAGCGCTTCCTTGATCGCCACCAGCGACAACACGGCTTCGCGGCCGTCGATCAAACGATGGTCGTACGACATCGCCAGATAGTTCATCGGACGAATCACGATCTGGCCGTTCTCGACCACCGGCCGTTCTTTGGTCGCATGCACGCCGAGAATCGCCGATTGCGGCGGGTTGATGATCGGGGTTGACATCATCGAGCCGAAAACGCCGCCGTTGCTGATGGTAAAGGTGCCGCCGGTCAGTTCTTCGATGGTGAGCTTTCCTTCCTGAGCGCGCTTGCCGAAATCGCCGATTTGTTTTTCGATTTCGACAAAGGATTTTTGATCCGCGTCGCGCAAGATCGGCACCACCAGCCCGCGCGGGCTGCCGACTGCCACACCAATGTCGAAGTAGCCGTGATAAACAATGTCGCTACCGTCAATCGAAGCATTCACGAGCGGGTATTTTTTCAGCGCATAGACCACCGCTTTGACGAAAAAGCCCATGAAACCCAAGCGGATTCCGTGCACTTTCTCGAAGCGATCACGGTATTTGTTGCGCAAATCCATTACCGGCTGCATGTTGACTTCGTTGAACGTGGTCAGGATCGCCGCTGTTGATTGCGATTCCACCAGACGTTCGGCAACACGTTGACGCAGCCGCGACATCGGTACGCGCTGTTCGATGCGGCCGGATTCGGTTGCACCACTGACGGTCGGCAAAGGCGCCGCCGGTGCTGCCGCTGCGGGCGCGGGTGTTGGTGTTGGTGTCGGCTTCGCCGCTGCCGCCATCACGTCGGCTTTGGTGATTCTGCCGCCGCGACCGCTGCCTTCGACTTCCATAGCCGACAGATTTTTTTCATCCATCAGCTTGCGAGCAGCAGGCATTGCCGTCGCTTCGCTTACTGCGCCTTTGGCGGCGACCAGTGCCGGTTGAGTTTCGACAGGCGCTTCCGCTTTTTTGGCAGATGCTGCTGCCTCGGTGTCGAGCAAGGCAATCACTTGTCCCGCTTTCACCACCGCGCCGTTGGTCTCGATGATTTCAGCCAACACCCCGGCGCCCGGCGCCGGTAACTCCAACACCACTTTGTCGGTTTCCAGGTCGATCAAATTTTCGTCGCGTTGGACAGCGTCGCCCGGTTTTTTGTGCCATTGCACCAGCGTTGCTTCACTGACCGATTCAGGAAGCGTCGGAACCTTGATTTCAATCTTCATTTGCTTTTCTTTCGTGTACTGCTTTATCCTTTGGTAACCATGTTGCCCGTCGAAAGCGTCGAAGATTCGGCAAAAGCGCCTTCGACGACTTGTTTCTGTTCGGCAATGTGTTTGGCGCCGTAGCCCACCGCCGGTGACGCCGAGATGGCGCGTCCGGTGTAGGCCAGCGTGATATTGCTGTCAGTGTCTGCTTGCAGGTAGGGGCGCAAGCGATACCAAGCGCCCTGATTCTGCGGTTCTTCCTGACACCAGACGACTTCCGACACTTGCGGATAACGAGCGATTTCGGCTTTGAAAGCCTCGTGCGGGAATGGGTATTGCTGTTCGATCCGCGCAATCGCCACGTCGTCGCGCTGGTGTTCGCGCCGGTAAGCATTCAATTCGTAGTAAATCTTTCCGGAACACAGAACGATCCGTTTGACTTTTTTCGGATCGACGGTTGAGTCGCCGATCACGTTCTGGAACTTGCCGTCGGCAAGCTCGCGCAAATCCGACACCGCTTCCTTGTGGCGCAACAAACTCTTTGGCGTCATCACGACCAACGGTTTGCGGTAAGGCCGCAACATTTGGCGACACAACAGATGAAACATTTGCGCCGGCGTCGAAGGCACCACGAACTGCATGTTGTGTTGCGCGCACAGTTGCAGGAAGCGTTCAGGGCGCGCTGATGAATGTTCCGGCCCCTGCCCTTCGTAACCGTGCGGCAGCAGCAACGTCAGCCCGCACAAACGTCCCCACTTCGCTTCGCCGGAACTGATGAACTGGTCGATCACCACTTGCGCGCCGTTCGCAAAATCGCCAAACTGCGCTTCCCAAATCACCATCTGATCGGGAGACGACGTGGCGTAGCCGTATTCAAAAGCCAACACGGCATTTTCGGTCAGCACCGAATCGATGATTTCAAACTCCGGCTGGCTTTCCTTGATATGCTGCAACGGCACCCAGATGCCGGCGTCCCAACGCTCACGATTCTGATCGTGCAACACCGCATGGCGATGCGAGAACGTGCCGCGTCCGACATCTTCGCCCGACAAGCGCACCGGATAGCCGCGGTCGAGCAGCACTGCGTAACCGAGGTTTTCGGCCATGCCCCAATCGAGCATCTGCTTGCCCTCGCCCATCGCCCGCCGATCCGCGACCACTTTTTCAACGCGTGGATGCAGTTTGAAATTGGCGGGTACTTCGGTCATTTTCCGCGCCAGTGTTTGCAAATGCGCGTAATCGATTCTGGTATCGACCGATTCCGTCCAGTGCTTGTCGAGAAACGGTTTCCAGTTGGCCGTGTTCGACGTTTTGTAGTTGGACAGAATCGTACCGTTGGTGTGCTCGCCGCGATCAAGCGCTTCGCGATACGTTTGCACCATCTTGTCGGCTTCACCCGCCTCAATCACGCCCGCTTGTTCGAGCCGTTCGGCGTAGAGCTTGCGCGTTCCCGGGTGGGCGTTGATCTTCTTGTACATCAGCGGCTGCGTCACCATCGGCTCATCGGCCTCGTTGTGGCCCAGCTTGCGGAAGCACACCAGATCGATGAAAACGTCTTTGTTGAATTTCTTGCGGAACGCCAGCGCCAGTTCAATCGCGAATAAACAAATTTCGGGATCGTCGCCATTGACGTGAAAAATCGGCGCTTCAATCATCTTGGCGACGTCGGTGCAATACGTCGTGCCGCGCGTGTCGCGCGGGTCGGACGTGGTGAAGCCGATCTGGTTGTTGACCACGATGTGCATGGTGCCGCCGGTGGTATAACCGCGCGTCTGCGCCATGTTCAACACTTCCTGATTGACGCCTTGACCGGCCAGCGCCGCGTCGCCGTGAATCAGCACCGGCAACACTTTGTCGCCGGTCAAATCGCCGCGCCGCCGTTGCCGCGCGCGCGTCGCGCCCTGCACCACCGGATTGACGATTTCGAGATGCGACGGGTTGAACGCCAACGACAAATGCACCGGCCCGCCGGGGGTGGTGACGTTCGACGAAAAACCTTTGTGATACTTGACGTCACCGGCCAGCAGATCGAGCGACGTTTTGCCTTCAAATTCGCTGAACAGTTCGGATGGCATCTTGCCCATCGTGTTGACCAGCACATTGAGCCGCGAACGGTGTGCCATGCCAATCAACACTTCCTGAAAGCCGGTCGCGCCCGCTTGCTGAATCAGATGGTCGAGCATCGGCGACAACGATTCGCCACCCTCGCCCGAAAACCGTTTCTGGCCGACGTAGCGGGTGTGCAGATAACGCTCCAGCGTTTCGGCAGCGGTCAACCGTTCCAGAATGAAACGACGCTTCGTCGTGTCGATCTCGGGACGCCCGCGCACCGTTTCCAGTTGCTCGCGCAACCATTCGCGCTGCTCGGTGTCGGTGATGTACATGAACTCGACGCCGATCGTGCGGCAATAGGTATCCTTCAACAACTTCAGAATGTCTTTGAGCTTGGCGCGCGACGCCGAATGCAGCGAACCGGTTGCAAATTCGGTTTCCATGTCGGCCTGAGTAAACCCGTACGCGCCCGGATCAAGCTCCGGCAACAACGCCGAAGACTGGCGTCGCAGCGGGTCGAGATCGGCTTGCTGCACGCCGAGAATCCGGTAGCGACTGATCAACAACTGTACCGCCGCTTGCTTGCTGTCGTGCCCGCCGACGGCGGGCGCGGCGGCAGCCTGCCGCAACGGCGCTTTCGCCAGTTGCTCGAAAGCGCGCACGATCGGCGCGTGCGGCACGTCGCGAACGCCACCGCGCAACTGCCTGAAATAGTCATTCCACTCCTCGCTGACCGACGATGGGTCTTCGAGGTAGCGTTCGTACTGTTCTTCGATAAACGGGGCATTGCCTCCGAACAATGCACTGCTGGACAAACTTTCTTTCATACTTCCGGTGTGGCTCATTTTTTCCTCTGGCTCATTGTTCGGAGATGCCCCACGTCGATCAACTCTTGACGTGGCGATGTTTCTCGCCGATGTAGCGCTGACGCGGGCGACCGATTTTGTATTCAGGATCGGAAATCATTTCGTTCAGTTGCGCGATCCAGCCGACGGTTCGCGCCAACGCGAAAATCGCGGTGAACAGTTGCGTCGGAATCCCGATGGCTTTTTGAACGATGCCCGAATAGAAATCGACGTTCGGATACAATTTGCGCTTGACGAAGTAATCGTCTTCCAACGCGATTTTTTCCAGCGTCATCGCCAGCTTGAACTGGGGATCGTTGGTCAGGCCGAGTTCGTTGAGCACTTCGTGGCAGGTTTCGCGCATCAGCTTGGCGCGCGGGTCGTAGTTCTTGTAAACGCGGTGACCGAAGCCCATCAAGCGAACGCCGGAGTTCTTGTCTTTGACCTTGTCGATGAAGTCGCCGATTTTTTCAGCGCCGCCTTGCGCCTGAATCTCGTCCAGCATCCGGAGGCAAGCCTCGTTGGCACCGCCGTGCGCGGGACCCCACAAACACGCCACACCGGCAGCGATAGCCGCAATCGGGTTGGTGCCGGAAGACGCGCACAAGCGCACGGTGGAAGTTGAAGCGTTTTGTTCGTGATCGGCGTGCAGCGTCAGAATACGGTCGAACGCGCGTTCGATCACGTTGTTGACTTTGTACGGCTCGCACGGCGTCGCAAACATCATCCGCAGGAAATTACCCGCGTACGACAGGCTGTTGTCAGGATACACGGTCGGTTCGCCGATCGAATACTTGTAAGCCATCGCCACCAGCATCGGCATCTTGGAAATCAGCCGGATCGCCGTGATCTCGCGCGTCTTGGCGTCGAGCAAATCCATCGAGTCCGGATAAAAAGCCGACATCGCGCCGACCAGCCCGGTCAGCACCGCCATCGGGTGCGCATCACGGCGGAAGCCGCGCATGAAAAAGTGCATTTGCTCATGTACCATCGTGTGACGCATGACCGTTTGCGTGAATTTTTCGTTCTGCTCTTTGGTCGGCAGTTGACCGTAAATCAGCAGTTGACAAACTTGGAGGAAATCGCAGTGATGAGCCAAATCATCAATCGGGTAACCGCGATAGAGCAACTCGCCTTTGTCGCCGTCAATGTAGGTGATGGTCGAACCGCACGACGCTGTTGAAAGAAACCCCGGGTCGTAAGTAAATTTGCCGGTTTTTCCGTACAACGTTCTGATGTCGATCACGTCCGGGCCGAGGCTGGCTTCAAACATCGGCAGCGTAAGCGCAGGAGAACCGTCTGAAAACGAAATGGTCGCAGTCTTTTCCGTCATGGCCTTTCCTTTCAAGGTAGTCAGTTAAAAATAGCCTTTTATTGTAAGCAAGATCGGGGATGGTGTCACGCCTGACTTGCTGCTTCATTGATATTGCTTAAACCGCTAGAAACCCTACTATCAGAATACAAAAGCCCCTATGCCAAGTACAGTTTTTAATAAATCCTTTACAGTAAGGGGTTAGCGGCCTACTATTGAACTTTTTCGCCGTTCCCGGCGTTCCCGCTTTTCGGTCATCATCATTTTTTTGAATCAAGGAGTGCTTCAAATGAAAAAACCTGTTCGCGTTAGTGTTACTGGAGCCGCCGGTCAAATCGGCTACAGCCTGCTGTTCAGAATTGCTTCCGGCGAAATGCTGGGGCCCGATCAACCGGTCATCCTGCAACTGCTCGAGTTGCCGATGGAAAAACCGCAGGCCGCCCTGAAAGGCGTGATGATGGAACTGGAAGATTGCGCCTTCCCGTTGCTCGCCGGCATGGAAGGCTTCGGCGACCCCAAAGAAGCGTTCCGCGACACCGAGATTGCCCTTCTGGTCGGCGCCAGACCGCGCGGCCCGGGCATGGAGCGCAGCGATCTGCTCCAGGAAAACGCTAAAATTTTCACCGCTCAGGGCAAAGCGCTCGACGCGGTTGCCAACCGTAACGTCAAAGTGCTGGTGGTCGGCAACCCGGCCAACACCAACGCCTACATCGCGATGAAGTCGGCGCCATCGTTGCCGAGAAAAAATTTCACGGCGATGTTGCGGCTCGACCATAACCGCGCGTTGGCACAACTGGCGCTGAAAGCCGGCGTCGCCGTCGCCGACATTCAGAAACTCACCGTCTGGGGCAACCACTCGCCAACGATGTACGCCGATTACCGTTTCGCCACCGTCGGCGGCACCTCGCTCAAGGACAAAATTCACGACGACGCCTGGAACCGCGACGTTTTCCTGCCGACCGTCGGCAAGCGCGGCGCCGCGATCATCAACGCCCGTGGCGTTTCGAGCGCTGCTTCCGCTGCCAATGCCGCCATCGACCACATCCGCGACTGGGTGCTCGGCACCAATGGCCACTGGGTCACGATGGGCATTCCGTCGGACGGCCAGTACGGCATTCCGAAAGACGTGATGTTCGGCTTCCCGGTCACCTGCGCCAACGGCGAATACCGGCTCGTGCCTGATCTGCCGATCGACGAGTTTTCCAAAGAGCGCATCGCCGTCACGCTGAAAGAGCTTGAAGAAGAGCGCGCCGCCATCGCTTCGATGTTAGGCTAACCCCGTCGCACTGAAAGGATCAAAGATGCTAGAGGCTTATCGCCAACACGCCGCCGAACGCGCGGCTTTGGGAATCCCGCCGCTGCCGCTCTCCAAAGAGCAGACCGTGGCGCTGGTGCAGTTGTTGCAGAAACCGCCTGCCGGTGAAGAAGCGTTTTTGCTGGAAATGCTGACGAATCGCGTGCCTGCCGGCGTCGATGACGCAGCGCAGGTCAAAGCGGAATTTCTCGCCAAAATCACCCGCAAGGAAGTAAGCAGCCCGCTCGTTTCGCGCGCCAAGGCCACCGAACTGCTGGGTACGATGCTCGGCGGCTACAATGTAAAACCGCTGATCGACTTGCTCGGCGACGCCGAAGTCGGCGCGATTGCCGCCAATGCGCTCAAATCCACGCTGCTGATGTTTGATTACTTCCACGACGTGCGCGAGTTGGCCGAGAAAGGCAACACCAATGCCCGTACCGTGCTGCAATCGTGGGCGGACGCGGAATGGTTCACTTCGCGCCCGGAAGTGCCTGAAAAACTCAAAGTCACCGTGTTCAAAGTCACCGGCGAAACTAACACCGATGATCTTTCCCCTGCTCCGGACGCTTGGTCGCGCCCCGATATTCCGTTGCATGCGCTGGCCATGTTGAAAAATCCGCGCTCCGGCATCAACGCCGATCAGCCCGGCGCGCGCGGCCCGATCAAACAGATTGAAGCCCTGAAAGCGAAAGGCCATCCGGTCGCCTATGTCGGCGATGTCGTCGGCACCGGCTCCTCGCGTAAATCGGCCACCAACTCGGTATTGTGGTGGACGGGCAATGATATCCCATTCGTGCCGAACAAGCGTTTCGGCGGTGTTTGCCTCGGCGGCAAGATTGCGCCGATCTTTTTCAACACTCAAGAAGACGCCGGCGCGTTGCCAATCGAAATCGACGTAACGCAAATGGACATGGGCGATGAAATCGAACTTCTCATCGACCGCCAAAAAGCAAACGTCAAAGTCATGAAGAACGGCGTCGTGATTGCCGAGACCGCGCTGAAAACGCCGGTGCTGCTCGACGAAGTGCGGGCCGGCGGCCGCATTCCGCTCATCATCGGGCGCGGCCTGACCACCAAGGCGCGTGAAGCGCTGAAGCTGCCGCCCTCGACCCTCTTTCGTTTGCCGCAAGCGCCGAAAGATTCCGGCAAAGGATTTTCGCTGGCGCAGAAAATGGTGGGACGCGCCTGCGGCCTACCCGAAGGCAAAGGCATGCGCCCCGGCACTTATTGCGAGCCGCGCATGACTTCGGTCGGATCACAAGATACAACCGGCCCGATGACACGCGACGAATTGAAAGACCTCGCCTGTCTGGGTTTCTCCGCTGATCTGGTGATGCAGTCCTTCTGCCACACCGCCGCTTATCCGAAACCCGTCGATGTCAAAACGCATCGCACCCTGCCGTCCTTCTTCTCCACGCGCGGCGGCATCGCGTTGCGCCCGGGCGACGGCGTCATTCATAGCTGGCTCAACCGCTTCCTGCTCCCCGACACCGTCGGCACCGGCGGCGATTCGCACACCCGTTTCCCGATCGGAATTTCATTCCCTGCCGGCTCGGGCCTCGTCGCGTTCGCTGCGGCCACCGGCGTGATGCCGCTCGACATGCCCGAATCAGTGCTCGTGCGCTTCAAGGGCAAGATGCAGGAAGGCATTACTCTGCGCGATTTGGTCAATGCGATTCCGTACTACGCGATCAAAGCCGGCCTGCTGACCGTAGCCAAGCAAGGAAAGAAAAACATCTTCTCCGGTCGCATCCTCGAAATTGAAGGCCTGCCCGATCTGAAAGTGGAACAAGCGTTTGAACTGACCGACGCTTCCGCCGAGCGCTCCGCCGCCGGTTGCACCGTGCGGCTTTCCAAAGAGCCGATCATCGAATATCTGCGCTCCAACATCGTGCTGATGAAGTGGATGATTGCCAACGGCTACGAAGACAAACGCACCCTCGCGCGCCGGATCAAAGCGATGGAAACATGGATCGCCAATCCGCAATTGCTGACAGCGGACGCCGACGCCGAATACGCGGCAGTGATCGACATCGACATGAGCGAAATCAAAGAACCGATCCTTGCTTGTCCGAACGATCCGGACGATGTGAAACTGCTCTCCGAAGTCGCCGGCGACAAGATCGACGAAGTGTTCATCGGCTCGTGCATGACCAACATCGGCCACTTCCGCGCCGCCGGTAAAGTGCTCGACGGCAAGAACGACATTTCAACGCGCCTCTGGATCGCGCCGCCGACCAAAATGGATGCGATGATCCTGCGCGAAGAAGGCTATTACAGCGTGCTCGGCACTTCCGGCGCGCGCATGGAAATGCCCGGCTGTTCGTTGTGCATGGGCAATCAAGCGCAGATACGCAAAGGCTCGACAGCGATCTCGACCTCCACCCGCAACTTTCCCAACCGCCTCGGCATCGACACCCGCGTCTATCTCGGCTCCGCCGAGCTTGCCGCTGTCTGTGCGCTGATGGGCAAGATTCCGAGCAAAGCGGAGTACCTCGCGCAAGTCGGTATCGTGAATCAAAAGGCAGCGGACATTTACCGCTACATGAACTTCGACCAGATCAAGGAATTCGCCGACACAGCGAAGACCGTTACGGTTTGAGAGGCATCGTCAGAGATTATCCTGCTGAGACAGTAACTACCAAGCGGCAATCACACTGGTGTGGTTGCCGTTTTTTTATGTCGAAAGAGATAGGGTAGGTTGCGGCCTGCGTTCGTTGCGTTCGGGTTCATTGCAACTCGCGCAAACCCAGTTGAGCCTGCCGCCGGATTTCCGGGTTGTCATTCTGGGCGGCCGCTTTCGTGTACCACTGAATGGCTTGTTGCTTGTCCTGAGCCACGCCCAAACCCTTTTTGTACATAAAACCCAGATTCTTTTGTGCAATGGAATAACCCTGCTCCGCCGCCTTGCGATACCACGATGCAGCCTGCGCATAGTCTTGGGCGACGCCTCTCCCATCGTAGTACATGGCGCCAAGATTATTTTGCGCTGCAGCAACGCCTTGCTCCGCCGCCTTCCGATACCAATAGGCAGCCTGTTGCATGTCTGGCGCCACGCCGTCCCCAATATCGTACATATAGCCGAGATAGCTTTGCACGTCGTCATTGCCTTGGTCTGCCGCCTTGCGCAACCAGAATACGGCGTGTGTGTTGTCTTGGGCGATACCGTCTCCCCTTTTGTACATATAGCCAAGATTTCTTTGCGCGGCGGCGTCTCCTTGTTCCGCTGCCTTGCGATACCAGAATGCGGCTTGTTTCTTGTCTTGCGCCACGCCTTGTCCTACGTCATACATTGAGGCAAGATTATTTTGCGCAGCGGCATTACCTTGTTCCGCCGCCTTGCGCAGCCAGAATATGGCTTGCGCGTCGTCCCGGGCTACGCCTTGTCCCTCTTTGTACATATAGCCAAGATTGCTTTGCGCGGCAGCATGGCCTTGATCTGCCGCCTTGCTAAACCAAAATGCGGCCTGTGCATAATCCCGGGCTACGCCTTGTCCATCCCGGTACATGATGCCAAGATTGCTTTGCGCGATGGCATTCCCCAACTCCGCCGCCTTGCTCCACCAAAATATAGCCTGCGCGTCGTCTTGGGCTACCCCTTTTCCATCGTAGTACATTGCGCCAAGATTCTTTTGGGCAAGAGCATTGCCTTGTTCCGCTGCTTTGCGATACCAGAATACCGCCTGTTTTTCATCCCTGGCAATACCTTTCCCACTGCCATACATTACGGCCAGATCATTCTGAGCCATACTATGATTCTGCTCCGCTGCTTTGCGATACCAATATACGGCCTGTTTCTTGTCTTGCGCCACGCCTCGCCCCGCGTCGTACATGATGGCAAGCCGATATTGCGCCTCGGCATTGCCGGACTGCGCCAGTTTGAAAATGGCATCTTGGGTGAGGCGGGAAATTTTTGCATTACCGCTCGATGCCTCGACGGCATCGGATGGAGTATCAGCGGCATCGACCAGCATTGGCTGACATAGCGCTAACACAACACAGAAGATGATTGGGAATTTCATAGTCAGTTTCAGACAGACGGATATTATCGTTCTTATTATAGTTTGTTTGCCTTCATTGTCGGGCGCGTTGGCAGTCGGCCAAATGATCCGCCAAGCTTTTGCTGTTACCAAATATCATCCATCATACGACTAACCCAAGTTTCGCAGGCAAAGCATCGCCGCGCGCAGAGTGATCATGCTTATGATTATAGAATGGTTCGATGTCGTCGAGCAAATCAGCACGACATCTTTCGCCCTTCGACTTACTCAGGACGAACGGTTCCTTGATTGTAATTCCGTGTTAACCTTGAACCATCATCTTGTTGAAAGAGCTCTGAAACATCGGAATAATACGTTCTCGCTGAGTTTTTCTCCTTGAGCCGCTGCATCCATGATCCCCCGTTTTTTTCTTCTCCTTGTCTGCTCACTGGTAGCTTACCTGCCGCTATCGCTCATGGCGGCAAAGCCTCCCGCTGCTTCCGCGAATGCCGCCACGAACGATTACAGCCAGCGCCCCGAAGTGCGCGCCTGGGCAACCGAGTTCGCCAGCAAAGAAGGGATAGACGTTGACTTTCTGTTCTACACGTTGAAAAGCGCCAAGACCGAACCCCGCATTCTTGATCTGATGGACGCGCCGGTGAAAGCGCCGCCGCTGTGGCTTGAATACGCGCCGCGTTTTCTCAACGAAGATCGCATCGGCGGCGGCGTTGATTTTTCACTCGCCAACGCAACGACGTTGACGCGCGCGCAGGCTTACTTCGGGGTGCCGCCCGAAATCGTCACCGCCGTCATCGGCGTCGAAACGCACTACGGGCGACAAGTCGGCAAGTTTCGCATCCTCGACGCGCTCACCACGCTGGCGTTCGATTACCCGCGTCGCGCCGATTATTTTCGCGTCGAGCTGGAATCGTTTTTTTTGTTGGCGCTCGATAACAATTTTCCGCTGACCGAGCCGAAGGGTTCTTACGCCGGCGCAATGGGCATTTGCCAATTCATGCCGCGAAGTTACCGCCACTACGCGGTCGATTTCGATTTCGATGGCCGCGTCGATCTCTGGAATACCGCCGACGCCATCGGCAGCATCGCATTTTATCTGGAAGAACACGGTTGGCAACCCAACGCGCCGATTTTGACGCCGTTGCAGCTTTCACCGGAAACGATAGAAGTGGTCGCGCCCCTTCTCAACAACGGCCTGAGCGACCCGCAGCCGCTGAAAGCCTGGCGCGCGCTGGGCGTTAACCCTGCCAGCGCCTTCGACGATAACACTGCGGTCAGCGTGTTGATGCTCGACGCCGACTCCGGCCCTGCGTATTACCTCGCGCATGATAACTTCCGAGTGATCCTGCGCTACAACAAAAGCCGCCTTTACGCCGCCGCCGTGACTTTTCTGGCGGAAGAAATCAAAGCGCGGGCGAACAAAACGCAGTAGAAAACATCACAACCTCTCGCCTGCTTTCGTGGGCACCTCCTTTCAAAAGGAGGCTTTTCGTCATCATTATTCTTCATTATTTTATTGCGGGCAGCAGAATGTTGCCCCTACAAAACGATCGAGGCGCAACGGTTTGGCCGTTGCGCCTCGATGTTATTCACGCCTTGATATTGGCTTGGGTGTTGGCAGCGCGCTTATCGTCCTCTACCGCCACCACCGCCGCCGCTGTGACCACCACCTCCGCCACCGCCGCCGCCGAATCCTCCTCCACCACCGTAGTTACCTCCGCCTCCGCCACCGTAGTTACCGCCGCCGCCACCACCGCCCGACCATTGCGGACCACTGCCGGAGTTACCGCCCGATCCTGCCGCTTGTCCGCCGGATGGGCGAGCGCCGCCACTGGCTGCGCCACCCTGATGCTGTCCACCACTATTCGGCGCTGCCGCCGGACGAGTATTGGCGTTGCCCGGCGCAACATTACCAGGTCTGCCTGAAGCGCCGGGTCTGCCCGCAGGCGCCGTTCCGGGTCGATTCGTTTGGTGCTGCTGCGAGTTGTATCCCGGAGCCGTCCCGTAATTCGGTCTCGGCGCTGTCGGCCGTACGACATGCGGGGAGTACGGCGGGCGCCGATAGTGACCGCCGACAGGCGCCGAGTAAACCGGCGCCGGACGCCGCCAGGAACCGCGCGGCCCCATCATCGGCGGCGGCGAGCGGTAATAGGAGCGATAGAGCGGCGCATTGATCGTAATCATGCCGAAGCCCCAGTTAAAGCCGCCCCACAGCGCCACCGACGGGTAAAAGCCGACGCCCCAGTAAAATCCGGCGGTAAACGTCATGCCGTACGGAGGCCCCCAGTAAACGGGGAGCGACGGCCACCACCAAGTTCCGTACACCACTCTGGGGTCGTACACCGGCACATAAACCACCTGCGGCGATGCCGGCGCAATCGTGATGTATTGGGTTTGGCTGTTCGGGTCTGTGTCATAGCTCACGACCTGCTTGTCGTTGCTCGTCAATGACCCGTAAGCGGACGCTCTTTGCCGCAGCACTTGCACGCTCGCCATCACGCGCGGCTGATCGGCAATGACTGCCTGCCCCAAATCCTGCATCCAACGCGGCTCGTCGTTCATGTATTGCAATACCTGCGGCACCGTCGTCAGCGATTTGACGCTCGGGTCCCAATCGAATGCGGCCAGCGCGTCCTGCAACGCCTGCCCGCCCAAATTGGCGTTGTCGCGCTGCCAACGGGCGGCTTCGATGACGTCCATCGGGTACGTCGCCGCCATCAGCACTTGCGCCAGCAGCGCGTCGGGATACAGCGCGATCGGCGCCAGCAAGCCGTCGAGCACTTCCTGCGAAATTTCCGCCGGCTGCGTCGCCGCTGCCGGGTTCGCCGTATCGTAAACGTCCTGCGCCCTGACCGGCGACGCCGACAACAAACAGCCTGCCGTCGCAACGATCAACGCGCCCCGACAACCGGCCGATATTTTAGATGTAAAAAACGAAAGTTGTGATTTCATAAAACCTCCCATCGATGCCATTCGACATGAGGCCATGATATACGTAATTCAAGAAGCAGAGCTAAAGCGAATGTTTAGATGTGTCACGCTGACTAACGATTGTTTACCGAAGCCTTACACAACGTCGGCTTTCTCTGGATACGCACACAAGTCGGCGACGACGCATTCCGAACAGCGCGGCCGCCGCGCTGTGCACACGTAACGCCCGTGCAGAATCAGCCAGTGATGCGCGTGTTGGCGAAACGCCGTCGGCACGTTTTTCAGCAACGCTTGCTCGACCTCGAGTACGTTTTTGCCCGCCGCCAAACCCGTCCGGTTGGCGACACGGAAAATGTGCGTGTCCACCGCGATGGTCGGCTCGCCGAAAGCGACGTTCAAAACGACGTTGGCGGTTTTGCGGCCGACGCCCGGCAACTTTTCCAGCGCCTCGCGCGACGGCGGTACCCTGCCCCCATGCTCGCGCAACAACTGCTCGCACAGGCCGATGATGTGCCGCGCCTTGCTGCGAAACAAACCGATCGTCTGAATGTATGGAATCAAACCCTCTTCGCCGAGCGCCAGCATTTTCTCCGGCGTGTTTGCTGCCTTGAACAATCGCGCCGTTGCCTTGTTGACGCTCTTGTCGGTGGCTTGCGCCGACAGCACCACGGCCACCAGCAACTCGAACGGGCTGCGGTAATCGAGTTCCGTTGACGGATTCGGATCCGCCGCCGCCAGGCGCTCAAAAAAACGGCGACGGCGAGCAGGCGTCATCGCGGGAGATTGTGCAGAAGAAGTTGAAGAAGAGGGTTTCTTGGTTGCCATCGTCAGCTTTCGTCAAGGAAACGCTTGTTTATCCTCCGATCGCCCCGATCTTGTCGAAGGGCAAAAGGCAAATCGTTTGGGGCTTCGGCAGCCCCAGTCCGAACAGTTGAGAATTTTTCAGCACTTCATCAGCTTTTATCAACATCGCGGCGCGCTCGATGCTGCATGCGCCGCGCCCGCGCCGTCGCCAGCGCTTCGGCAATCGTGCGCTGACGCGCTTCCGGCGTTTCGGTTGACGTCTGCTCTGCGTGATTTTGTTTGGCACTGTTTTGCTTCGAGTGGCGTCGCGCTGCCGACTTTACCAACCGCGTCAAACGCGCACGGTAACGATGCCGCGCCGCTGCCGCATCGTCGTTTGACCAAACCCTGCCTGCAGGTTCCATCACTATGCAGTCCACCGGACACGTCGGCACGCACAACCCGCAGCCCGAGCAAAGCCTCGGCAACACCGCATGCAACCATTTCGGCGCGCCGATCAGCGCATCGAGCGGGCACGCCCGCAGGCAACGCGCGCAACCGATACACGCTTCCTCGATCACGCGCGCGCATTGCAAAACTTCGTCGTCAAACACCGCCCCCGGCAACACCGACGCATCGCACATCGCCGCCAACTGCTCCGCCAGCACTCGCCCGCCCGGCGCGCAACGGTCGGGCGTCGTCAGCCGCGCCGCCAACGCCTGCGCGTAATGCGCGCAGTCCGGCTGCCCGCAGCGCTCACATTGGTATTGCGGCAACCGTTTGTCGAGTGCGTCGGCAAAGCCGGAAAGCGTCAGAGGCGTGATTTTTTTCTGCATCGGATTATTTTATCGCAGGGGCGACATTCTGGAGAAGAATTGAATAAGGGCGCATCACGAAGCGCCCCGACGAAAGAATGAGATTTGATGGGCAAGTTCCCCTGCGAAATTCTGATTACCCCGCCTGCCACGACGCCTGCGTCGCTTGCGCTTTCTTGAAATCGAGCGCCCAAGTGGCGATCAGTCCGATCACCGCGGTCACGATCAAATAATAAGCAGGCGCCATCAGGTGACCGCCTTTCAGCAAGTAGGTCAGGTAGAGCGGCGCCAATCCGCCGAACAACGCGCCGCCGAGGTTGAACGACAGCGACAAGCCGGTGGAACGAATGCGCACCGGGAAAAGTTCGGCCATTGATGCCGGCATCGGCCCCCAGAAGAAGCTCATGCCGACGGCCAGCGAGCATTGAATCAGAATCATCGCCGCCAGCGACCGGCTCTCCAGCAGGTTCGTAAACAACGGATACACCACCAGCGCGTAAGCGACAATCGCCGCGAACAATACCGGCTTGCGGCCGATGCGATCCGAAACGTAACCGGCGACAGGACACAGCACGAGCAGAATGAGGCAAGCGAGGAAGGTACTCCACTGCACTTCACCCAGCGTCAAACCCAACTGTTTGACGCCGAAGATCGGCAGGTAAATGATGACAACGTAGGACGCGGCGGCGCCGACGACGATCAGGCCGAAGCCGCACATCATCTCTTTCGGGAAACGTTTCAGCACTTCGATCAACGGCGAGCGAATTGGCTTCGGTTGCAACCTCAACGCTTCGGCAAATTCCGGCGATTCGCCGACGCGCCGACGAAGGTAGAAACCTACCGGCCCAATTAGAATACCGAGCAGAAACGGCACCCGCCAGCCCCAGCTTTCCAGCGCTTCCGGCGACAAGCCTTGCGTCAGCAAAAACGCCGACAGCGAACCGAGGCTGAACGCCAAGCCTTGCGACGACATTTGCCAACTGCCGTACAAGCCGCGTCGATGTTTCGGCGAGAACTCGATCAACATCGACACTGCGCCGGAAAATTCGCCGCCCATCGAAAAACCTTGAATCAAGCGCGCCAGCACGATCAAAATCGGCGCGGCGATACCGATGACGGCGTAAGGCGGTATCAGCCCGATCATGCCGGTGCCGAGCGCCATCAACAACACCGTCAGACTCAACGCTTTTTTACGCCCGACAATGTCGGTGTACATGCCGAGCAGAATACCGCCGATCGGTCGCAGCACGAACGCCGTGCCGAACACCGCCACCGTTGCCATGATGGAATTGATGTCGTTGACCGCCGGAAAGAAGACTTTCGCAATCACGACGGCGAACATGCCGTAGATGGCGAAATCGAAAAACTCGAACGCATTGCCGAGCACCGCCGCGATCACGGCGCGACGACGAACGGCAGGAGAGATGGTTGGTGTGTTATCGGTTTGAACTGACATGGTACCCCGTTGATATATTGTCTTTATAAAGTTGGAACAGTAAAAAATATCGGGGCGGATTTTCATCCGCCCCATAACCAAACATCCGTTGGCGCCCTACCCTTTTTTCACGACAGTGGTCGCCGCCGCGATCAAGCCGGCCATATCCGACAAGTTGGACGGCACGATGAGGGTGTTGCCGGTCTTGGCGAGATTGGCAAACGCTTCGATGTATTGTCCCGCCACTTGCAGGTTCAGCGCTTGCATGCCGCCTTCGCTGTTGGTCGCCGCGCCGATCTGGCGCAACGCCGTTGCCGTCGCATCCGCCTTGGCGAGAATCGCCGCCGCTTCGCCTTGAGCACGGTTGATCGCCGCTTGTTTATCGCCTTCCGATTCGGCAATCTGCGCTTCGCGCATCCCCATCGCCAGATTGATTTGCTCCTGCTTCTTGCCTTCGGAGGTGGCGATGACCGCGCGCTTCTCGCGCTCGGCGGTGATCTGTTGTTGCATCGCCCGCAGAATTTCCTTCGGCGGCGTCAAATCCTTGATCTCGTAACGCAACACTTTGACGCCCCAGCTTGCCGCTGCTTCGTCGAGCGCGTTGACGACGGTGGCGTTGATCTGATCGCGTTCTTCAAACGTGCGGTCGAGTTCCATCCGACCAATCACCGAACGCAAGGTGGTTTGCGCCAGCTGCGAAATGGCGATCACGTAATTCGACGAACCGTAAGACGCGAGCTTGGCATCGGTCACTTGAAAATACAAAATACCGTCCACCTGCAACTGCGTGTTGTCGCGCGTGATACAAATTTGCGACGGCACATCGAGCGGAATTTCGCGCAAGTCGTGACGGTACGCCACACGGTCAACCATGGGGATCAGGAAATTCAGCCCCGGTTGCATCACTTCATGAAAACGACCCAGCCGTTCGACGATGTACGCCCGCTGCTGCGGGACGATCAAAATCATCTTGATAATCAGCACCACAACCACAATAAGAAACACCAACCCGATAAGATTGACGATATTCATAGGCATGATGTCCATCAAAAACTCCTCTGTCAAAAACGAATAAAAAAACGATAGCGCATCAGCGCGGCACGCTCAACGGATTTTCACCCAGCACCAGCACCGAACCGCGAACTTCGACGATAATCATGCTGTCGCGCCGCGGCGTTTCCGGCGTTGCCGCAATGGCATCCCACCAGGAGCCACGATAAGTCACCCGCGCCGAGCCGTCGTCGTTCCAGTTCACCACTTGCACCCTTTGGCCGACATCAAACGCTTCCTGTTTCTGCGGTTTACCGCCGCCTTTGTGATGCCAGTAATACGCCGCGCCGCAACCGATGACGCCCGCGACGCCCGCCGTAAACACTTGCCAGAAGAAACTGCCTCCCAACCAACCAACCACACCGGCAATGAGCGCCGCCACGGCCAGCGCCAGCAGATAAAACGTTCCGACCGTCATCTCAATACCGGCCAGTATCAGCGCCAATACCCACCAGACCCATCCCGGCATATGCGTTCTCCTTTGTGTCAGGTTCACCGACATTATCATAGCAGTTTTAGCGCCACACTGAACAATTCCCACCATTCGGGCTGGCCTGTGGAAGCCCATACAAATATGCTTTCGCCCTTCGGCAAGCTCAGGGCGAACGGGTGAATCGGATTGTCGCCTGTCTGCATCACCCGTCGCCCTGCAAATTTTTCGGCAGCGGGAATGACACTTTTTCGATAGTCCCCTCGCATTCTCGCACCTCGTCAGCGCCCAGCGCCCGCAGGCTTGCCGCCACCTCGCGCACCAGCGCTTCCGGCGCCGAAGCTCCCGCCGTGATGCCAATGCAACGTTTGCCGTCGAACCATTCGGGCTGCAACTCGGCAGCGCAGTCTATCCGGTAGGCGGCAATGCCACGACGCTCCGCCGCTTCGCGCAGCCGGTTCGAGTTGGAACTGTTGCGACTGCCGACGACGATCAACACGTCCACTTCTTTCGCCAGCGCGCGCACCGCATTCTGGCGATTCTGAGTAGCGTAACAAATGTCTTCCTTCTTCGGCGCCAGGATTTTGGGGAAACATCGGGTCAACGCTTCGACGATTTGCGCCGCATCGTCCTGCGATAACGTGGTTTGCGTCACATAACCGAGTTTCTCCGGATTCCGCACTTGCAAACGCTCGACATCGGCCACTGTTTCGACCAGATGAATCGGGCTGGAGCCCTCGCATTGCCCCATCGTGCCTTCGACTTCCGGATGTCCGGCATGGCCGATCATCACGATCTCGATGCCAGCTTGCGCCATCCGGTTGACTTCGATGTGCACCTTGGTCACCAGCGGACAAGTCGCATCGTACACCGTCAGCCTGCGTTGCGCCGCTTCCTCGTAAACCTGTTTCGGTGTGCCGTGCGCGCTGAAAATCACCGTCGCGCCGTCGGGCACCGCATCGAGCGACTCGACGAAAATCACGCCTTGCGCTTTCAACCGCTCGACCACGAAAGTGTTGTGCACGACTTCGTGACGCACGTAAACCGGCGTTCCGACGCGCTTCAAAACTTCCTCGACGATGGTGATGGCGCGATCCACACCGGCGCAAAACCCGCGAGGATTGGCGAGCAGAATTTTCATTCGACTTTGTTCATCGCGTATTTTTCATCGCACAGAGTGGTGACGTTCATCGTCTTCATACACCGCGCGTCGGCGTTGCCGCAAGCCGTCGAGAATCAACAAGACCGCACCGACGGTAATCGCACTGTCGGCAATGTTGAACGCTGGATAAGACCATTGCTGATAGTGAAACAACAAAAAGTCGATCACCCGTCCCATCTCGATCCTGTCCCACATATTGCCCAGCGCGCCGCCGATAATCAGCACCAGCGCCAAACTGAATTGACGACCGCCGCCGCGCAGCAGCAACCACAAAAGTCCCAGACAAACCACCACCGTGATGATCACGAAAAACGTTCGTTGCCAACCGCCGGCGCCCGCCAGAAAGCTGAACGCCGCGCCGCTGTTGAACGTCAGAATCAAACTGAAAAACGAAGTAATCGGTCTGATTTCGCCGCTATAAAAATTTTCAAACACCCATAATTTGGTCAAACGGTCGAGCACGATCACCAGCGCGCTGACCAGCAACCACCCGCCTTTGCGCCAATCGTAATGCGCGTCCTTCGACCACGGCGCGACGATTCTCTCAGGCATAACGACGCGCCTCGCCTTCACCGAACAAGTTGTCAACGCAACGCCCGCACAACGTCGGATGCGACGGGTCGCGACCAAGATCGTACCGCCAGTGCCAGCAGCGCTCACACTTGACGCCGGCCGATGGCGCCACTTCAATGCGCAATTCGTCGCCCTTGACGATGCGAGCCGCCGACGTGATCAACACAAAGCGCACATCGTCGCCGAGCGTTTCAAACAGCGCGTAGTCGTCCGCCGTCAGTGTCAACATCACTTCCGCTTGCAACGACGAACCGATGCCGCCCGCCACGCGCAGCGTCTCCAACTCCTTCAACACCAACGCACGCATTGCCAGCAAGCGCTGCCATTTCTCCAGCAACTGCGGCGCTTTATCAACGTCGGGGAACGAATCTTCCCAGCGACGCACGAACACCGTCGGGTCTTCGGGGTGAACAATGCGCCAGGCTTCTTCCACCGTGAACGACAGAATCGGCGCCATCAGTTTCAACAACAAATCACGAATGTGATAGAGCGCTGTTTGCGCCGAGCGCCGAGCCAGACTCGTTTTACCGGTAGTGTAGAGTCGGTCTTTCAACACGTCGAGATAAAAGCCGCCCAGTTCTTCCGAGCAATACGTTTGCACTTTCTGCACCGCCGAATGAAAATCGTACTGCGCGTAGTCTTCGCGCAAGCTCGCCAGCAACACCCCCGCTTTCGCCAGCGCGTAGCGATCCATCTCGAACATCGAAGCCACCGGCACGGCGTCGCGCGTCACATCGAAATCGGAAGTGTTGCCCATCAGAAAACAAAACGTGTTGCGAATGCGGCGATAACTTTCGACCACGCGCTTCAAAATCTCGTCGGAAATCGACAGCTCGCCCGAATAATCGGTTGCCGCCGTCCACAGCCGCAGAATTTCAGCGCCCAGCGTGTCGCCGACTTTTTGCGGCGACACCGTATTGCCGCGCGACTTCGACATCTTGTAGCCGTTAGCATCAACGGTGAAACCGTGCGTCAGCAAACTCTTGTAAGGCGGCACGCCGTTCATCATCGACGACACCAGCAACGACGAATGAAACCAGCCGCGATGTTGGTCGGAACCTTCGAGATACATGTCCGCCGGAAAGCGCGTTTTGGCGCCGTGCGAACCCAGCCCCAACTCGCGTCCCTGCGGGCCGCCCATCACAGTTTGATGGGTCGAGCCGGAATCGAACCAGACATCGAGCGTATCGGTCAGTTTGCGGTATTGTTTTTCATCAACACCGAAATCGGCCGAGGTCGCTTCATACCACGACTCGATACCGCGCTCTTCGATCATCTTCGCCGCTTTCTCCAGCAGCGCCAACGAGTCGGGATGCAACTCGTCGGTTTGGCGATCCACGAAGAACGGCAACGGCACGCCCCACTGCCGCTGTCTCGACAGCGTCCAGTCGGGACGATTGGCGATCATCGCCTGCAAGCGCGCTTTGCCCCAAGCCGGATAAAAGCGCGTCGCTTCGATTCCGGCCAACGCCGTTTCGCGCAAAGTTTTTTTCGGCTTCGTACCCTGAAAGCCGGGCGTTTCATCCATTCCGGCAAACCATTGCTGCGTTGCCCGATACACCACCGGCGATTTGTGCCGCCAGCAGTGCATGTAGCTGTGCGTGAATTTTTCAGTGTGCAACAAGGCGCCGACTTCGCGCAGCTTCTCGACAATTTTCGGATTGGCGTCCCAAATCATCAGCCCGCCGAAAAACGGTAACGCCGCGTCGTACTTGCCGTTGCCCTGCACCGGATTGAGAATCGCCTCGTCCTTCATGCCGTACTTGCGACAGCTTTGGAAATCTTCGATGCCGTAAGCGGGCGCGCTGTGAACGACGCCGGTACCGGCATCGAGCGTGACGTATTCGGCAAGATAAACCGGCGAAGCGCGATCGTAAAACGGATGACGAAACGCCAAATGTTCGAGCGCCGCACCTTTCGCCGTCGCCACCACATTGCCGGTCAAGCCATAGCGTTTCAAACACGCTTCCACCAAATCCTGCGCCAGAATCAAATGCTTGTCCGGCGTTTTGACCAACGCGTAAACCAGGTCGGGGTGCGCGTTGAGCGCCTGGTTCGACGGAATCGTCCACGGTGTTGTCGTCCAGATCACCGCCTGAATCGCGCCCTCCGGCGCTTGCTTCAATCCGAACGCTTGCGCCAGACGCGCGCGCTCGCTGTCCGGTAACGTAAACCCGACGTCGATAGCGCTGTCGGTGCGATCTTCGTATTCGACTTCCGCTTCGGCCAGCGCGCTGTTGCAATCGAAACACCAGTTCACCGGCTTCAAGCTGCGATAAAGATAACCCTTCTTCAAAACTTCGCCGAGTGCGCGCACTTCATCGGCCTCGTTGCGAAACGCCATCGTGGTGTAAAAATCGTTCCAGTCGCCGAGCACGCCGAGTCGCCGAAAACCTTCGCGCTGTTTGGCGATTTGTTCTTTGGCGTAAGCGCGACACAAACGCTGCGTTTCCGCCGTTGACAAATGTTTGCCGTGCGTTTTTTCGATTTGCACTTCAATCGGCATGCCGTGACAGTCCCAGCCCGGCACATACGGCGCGTCGAAGCCCGCCATCGTTTTACTCTTGACGATGATGTCTTTCAAAATCTTGTTGACCGCGTGGCCGATGTGAATGTCGCCGTTAGCGTAAGGCGGGCCGTCGTGCAAAATGAACAAAGGTCGCTGCTGTTCGGCGCACACCGCCCGTATCGCTTCGTAGATTTTCTTTTCTTGCCACTCGGCCACCCAGAGCGGTTCGCGTTGCGCCAGATTGCCGCGCATCGGAAACGGCGTTTCCGGTAGATTCAGGGTGGCGCGGTAATCATCTTTCTTCGGTTCTGACATCGTTGTCTTTCTATTGATTAGTGGACGGGGATGTAGCCCCATCTTTCGCTGATTCGCATTCAGGAATACGTCTTAGTGAAATACGAATTTTGCTATCTTTTACTTTCGGCCTGCTCTTAAAAAGAAAAAACGCACCTACAATGCTTGCTCCTACAAAGAACAATATTACTATTACAGCTAAATGCTTTTTTATAAAATCATCGACAGCACCGTTGTAATAAATAACATCAAGGGCGCTTTGAACAAATAGAAGCACCCAAAAAATACAAACATAAAGAGAAACCGTGTGATCTATTTTCGTGACTGAATATCTTTTATAAACGCTTTTGCCTTTCTTTTTTCTCTCTTTTAGTTCAATAGTTGATTTAAATAGCCGTCCCTTGCCAAGTGCAAACTCCTCAAATATATCGACCTGCTTCTCCCAATTTTCTTGCCAAAATTTACTCCCTTCTCCCACCAAGCGCCACGCAAGAGATGCCAAAAAACCAAGACAACTAATTGCCAAAGTGGAAAAAAGATTGCCTTTTGATGTTACTCCATAAGCGACAAACAACGCGCCAACCAATACCCAAAAATAAGCGGCTCTTTTCCAATAAAGTTCTATTTCGAAATTTCTCATGGCAAGAGCAATCTTGAAAGCTTTCTTCTTTTTCTTTTCACAAGAAAACTCTCCTAAATATTCATCAAGAGAAGCCTTCTCCTTTTCTTCATAAGGATAGCTGGGTGTATTACCCCGCGTCGGGGCCGCCGTCGAAGAAGTTTTATCCTCAGCAGGGCATGCCATTCTCAAACTCCTTGAAAACATTTGGCAAAAACACTTTTGGCGTAAACGCAGTCCGCTTCAATTTGCTTCGTCAGCGCCGCCATATCGGCAAAACGCTTTTCGTCGCGCAGCTTTTCGGCGAACGCCACTTCGATCCGCCGCCCATACACGTCTTCGTTGAAATCGAACACATGCACTTCCAGCACCAACTTGTTTCCGCCGGTCTTGACCGACGGGCGCACGCCGAGGTTCGCCACGCCTTCACGAACGACTCCCAGTCCGTGCACGCGCACTGCGAATACGCCGGACAACGGCGGTGTAAACATCAACGGCACATTCATCGTCGGGAAACCGATCGCGCGACCGCGCGCGTCACCGTGCGACACTCGCCCCGCAATCGCGTAAGGCCGCCCCAGCAAACGCTCGGCGAGCGCAAAATCAGCCGTCGCCAACGCTTGCCGAATAGCGGTGGACGATACGCGCGCGCCGTCCATTTCAATCACCCCCATTGTCTCCAGCGTGAAGGCATTGGAACGCGCCCGCAAAAAATCCGGATGCCCCGCCCGATTCTTGCCGAAACGGGCATCGTGGCCGATCAACAACCAGCGCACCTTCAGCCGCCGTTCCAGCAGATCGCCGACGAACGTCTCCGCTTCCATCTCCGCAAACCGCGCGTCGAAACGCATCAGGTAAATGCGGGCGATGCCGATCTCGGCGATGCGCTCGAGCCGAGTTCGCAACGGCAGCAATCGCATCGGCGTTGACGTCGGCGCAAAATGCTCGTGCGCCATCGGCTCGAAAGTCATCACCGCCGGAACGAGATCGAGATCGCTTGCCGCTTCGACCACGCGTCGCAGCATCGCCTGATGTCCCCGATGCACGCCGTCGAAATGTCCCAGCGCCAGCGCCACCGCCTGCCTGCTCGGATGATTAGGCGGAGTACGAATGATTTTCACGGGGTTCATGCCACGTTTACTGTGTCTTCTCATTGCGGCGGCATTTCCTGGGGATGCGCTGAACAAGCCGCCGTACCGCCGACGCCTAAAAGGAGAGATTTTATCTCAATTTTGCCTCAGAAAATGCTGTTTTACTCCGTTCGTCCGAGTGAACAGCACATTACAAAGGGCTCAGCCCGAACGGTGAGAAACGGATCAATGCGCGGGCGGCAGAATGCCGCCCCTACAACACTACAACACGGGCTCCGCCCAAACAATGAGAAATGATTCGGCATTTCGTCAGGAAATGTGCACAAAAAACGGGCGCATCGTCACGACACGCCCGCTGTTGTGACCGAATTCCTGTCAGGGCTTGGCCGACTTATCGTTTTTTTGCTCGACCGGATATTCTTTCTGGTCGATGCCGCCGCCCAGCGATTTGTACAACGCCACCTGATTCGTCTGCTTGGCATACTGCACGCTGACCCAGCCGAGGCTGGCGGAATACATCGCGCGCTGCGCGTCGAGGACGTTCAAATAGCTGTCCACCCCTTTTTCGTAGCGGGCGGTCGCCAGATTGAAGGTGGCGGTCGTCGCTTCCAGCAAGGCTTTTTGCGCGGCCACTTGCTCGTCGATAGTGCCGCGTTGCGCCAGTGCGTCCGCCACTTCGCTGAACGCGATTTGAATGGCTTTTTCGTACTGCGCGACGGCGATGTCGCGGTCGGTGTTGGAGACTTCGAGGTTAGCAAGGTTGCGGCCTGTATCGAAAATCGGCAAATTGATTTGCGGCGCGAACATCCACACGCCCGAGCCGCCCTTGAACAATCCCGACAGCGAAGCGCTGGCCGTTCCGGCGGAAGTGGTCAAACTGATGGACGGGAAGAACGCCGCCCGCGCCGCGCCGATGTTGGCGTTGGCCGCTTTCAACTGATGTTCGGCGGCGAGCACGTCGGGGCGTTGCAGCAACACCGTGGACGGCACATCACCGGCAGTCAAATGAATCGTCGTGCCGAGATCGTCCATCTTGTCGGAGGACAACCATTCCGGCAAGGCCGGCGCACCGAGCAGCAGGAACAACGCGTTCTCGTCGCGCGCAACCGATGTGGTGTAATTCGCCATATCAACGCGCGCCATCTCGACACTGGTTTGCGCTTGCCGCAAATCCAGTTCGGAAGCAATGCCCTGCTCGTAGCGCACCCGGATCAAATCATACGACTGCTGTTGGCTCTTCAAGGTTTCCTGTGCCACTTGCAACCGTTGACGGTCGGCAAGCCAAGCCAGATATGCGTTGGCCACGCCCGACACCAGACTGATCTGAGCGCTGCGCCAGGCTTCTTCCGTCGAGAAGTACAACTCCAGCGCCTGCTCGTTCAAGCTGCGCACGCGACCAAAGAAATCCAGCTCGTAGTTGGCGATACCGGCCGTCACCCCGTATTGGTGCGAAATCATTTCTACGCCGGTCGTGCTCAAATCATGGGGAATCCGCTGCGCCGTTTCACTGGCGCCGAGGCCGATGGTCGGCAACAAATCGGCGCGCTGAATCCGGTACATCGCTTGGGCGCGCTGAATGTTGAGCGCCGCCACCCGCAAATCGCGGTTGTTCGCCAGTGCCGTTTCAATCAACTGTTGCAAACGCGGGTCGGTGAAAAATTCGCGCCAGCCGATATCCATCGCTTGTTGGCCGTCCTTGCCGACATCTGCGGCGCGATACGCCGCGCCGCTCGGCCATTGCGTCGTCACTGGCGCTTGCGGTCGTTCGTAGTTGGGGATCAGCGTACAGCCGCCCAGCAGCAACACGGCCATCGCCAGCGACAAGGTTTTCGGTTTCATTATTCGATTCATCTCAGTGTTCCTCCGCGACCGGAGTCGGCGTCGCTGGTTTGTCTTTGTATTTGTACTTAAAGATGCTGCGCACCACGACGAAGAACACCGGGATCAGGAAGATACCGAGGAAGACCGTCGAGAACAGGCCGCCGGCCACGCCGGTGCCGATCACGTTCTGGCCGCCGGAACCGGCGCCGGTATTCATCGCCAGCGGCAACACGCCGAAGCCGAAGGCGAACGAAGTCATCAAGATCGGCCGCAGCCGCAAGTGCACCGCTTCCAGCGTCGCATCAATCAAGGCTTTGCCGCGTTCTTGCGCGCTCTTGGCAAATTCGACGATCAAAATTGCGTTCTTCGCCGACAGCCCGATGATGGTCAACAGGCCGACCTGAAAATAAACGTCGTTGGTGAAGTGGCGCGACATCACGGCAAGCAGCATCCCGATCACGCCCAACGGCACCACCAGCACGATGGACAACGGAATCGCCCAGCTTTCATACAAAGCCGCGAGACAGAGGAACACCACCATGATCGACAGCGCGTAGAGCAGCGGCGCTTTCGCTCCGGCGAGACGTTCCTGAAACGAGATGCCCGCCCATTCGTGACCGACGCCCGACGGCAACTGGGAAGCGAGTTTTTCCATCGTCGCCATCGCGGTGCCCGAGCTTTGACCCGGCACCGGTTCACCCTGAATTTCGACAGCGGGAACACCGTTGAAACGCTCGAGGCGCGGCGAGCCGTATTCCCAGCGCGTCGAAGTGAACGTCGAGAATGGCACCATTTGTCCCTGATTGTTGCGGGTGTACCAGTCCTTGATATTTTCCGGCAACATCCGGTTGGCCGCTTCCGATTGAACGTAAACACGCTTCACCCGGCCTTTGTCGAGAAAGTCGTTGACGTAGTAACCGCCCCAAGCCGCCGACAGTGTGTTATTGATGTCACCTTGGCTCAAGCCCAAGGCCTGCGCTTTGGCGTGATCGATGTCAATCTGCAACTGCGTCGTATCGTTCAAGCCGTTATGGCGCACGCGTGTCAGAATTCCGGTGTTCGGCGGCTGATAAACTGTGCCCAGCAACTGATCGCGCGCCTGCATCAGCTTGTCGTGACCCAGGCCGGCGCGGTCTTGCAAATACATATCGAAACCCGAGGCGCGTCCCAATTCGGTGATGGCCGGCGGCAGAATGATAAAGACCTGACCGTCGCGAATTTCATTCATCCGTGGCTGCGCTCGCGCCATAATGGCCTTGACGGAGAGCCTGCCCTGCTTTTGCAGGAACAAGTTTTTCACTTTGGTAAAGAAGGGGTCGGCGCGCACTTCCCAATCTCTCATGCGGATGAAAAGCATGCCTGTGTTTTGTCCGTTACCGGCAAAGCTGTAACCGGCCACGCCCATCGTTGCCTGTACGGCTTCCTTCTCCTCTTCGAGAAAATATTTTTCAACCTGTTCGAGAACCTTGATGGTGCGCTCTTTGGCAACGCCGGAGGGCAACTGCACCTGCACCATCAAAACGCCCTGATCTTCATCGGGCAAAAAGGATTTCGGCAAATGCAAAAACGAGAAGGCGACGGCAGCGATGATCCCAAGATAAACAAGCATGGCGATGAACGGCACTTTCAGAACGTAGGCGACGATTCGCTGGTAACGCTCGGTGAACGCCTTGAAAGTGCGGTTGAACCAGCCGAAGAAGCCGCGCTTCTCGTGCTTGTCGCCTTCGTGAATCGGTTTGATGATGGTCGCGCACCAGGCCGGCGTCAACACAATCGCCACCGTCAGCGAAATCACCAGCGCCGAAACCAGCGTGATCGAGAACTGCCGATAAATCACCCCGGTCGCGCCGCCGAAAAACGCCATCGGCACCAGCACCGCGCACAACACCATCACGATGCCGACCAGCGCGCCGGTGATTTGGTTCATCGATTTCTTGGCGGCGTCGTGCGGCGATAACCCTTCCTCGGTCATGATCCGCTCGACGTTTTCGACGACGACGATGGCGTCGTCCACCAGCAACCCGATTGCCAGCACCAACGCAAAGAGCGTCAACATATTGATCGAGTAGCCGAAAGCCGACAACGCTCCCATCGTTCCGAGCAGCACCACCGGCACCGCCAGCATGGGCACCAGCGTCGCTCGCAAGCTCTGCAAAAAGAGCAACATCACGAGGAACACCAGTCCGATAGCGATCAACAGCGTTTTCACCACTTCTTTGACTGCCGCTTTGACGAACGGCGTCGTGTCATAGGGATAAACGGCTTTGATCCCCGGCGGGAAATACTGCGCCAATTCGTCGATCTTGGCCTTGACCCGATCTGCCGTGTCCAGCGCGTTGGCGCCGGAGGCCAGATTGATCGCAAGCCCTGTGGCCGGGTTGCCGTTATAGCGCGCGGAAACGTCGTAGTTCTGTGCGCCGATTTCGATTCGCGCCACGTCCTTCAAAAGAACTTGCGAGCCATCCTGCGCTACCCGCAACAGAATTTTCTCGAACTGATCGACAGTTTGCAAACGACTTTGCGCCGTCACCGTCGCATTGATTTGTTGCCCTTCTACCGCCGGCGTGCCGCCCAGTTGGCCGACCGACACTTGCGTGTTCTGATCCTGAATCGCGCCGATGACATCGGTCGGCGTGATGTTGTATTTGACCATACGAGCAGGATCGAGCCAGATACGCATCGCGTAAGCGCCGCCGAACTGCGTCACGTCGCCGACGCCGTCGATACGGCTGATCGGGTCCATGATATTGGTGGCCACATAGTCGCCGAGATCGTAGCCGGTCATGCTGTGATCGGGCGAATAAAAGCCCGCGATCATCAGGAAGGACGGCGACGCTTTCTTGACATACACGCCTTGCCGCTGCACTTCATCCGGCAACAGCGGCATCGCCGCCTGTAATTTGTTCTGCACCTGAACCTGCGCAATGTCGGGGTTGGTGCCGGTGTCGAAAGTCAGCAGCACGACAGCGTTGCCGTAGAAATCGCTGGTAGCCGACATGTACAACAAATGGTCAAGCCCCTTCATCTGCTGCTCGATCACCTGCGTGACGGAATCTTCCACCGTTTTCGCCGACGCGCCGAGGTAATTGGTGTTCACCTGAATCGTCGGCGGCGCGATACTGGGATATTGCGCCACCGGCAAGGTGAAGATCGACAGCCCGCCCGCCAGCGAGATGATAATGGCGATCACCCATGCAAAAATCGGGCGCTCAATGAAAAAATGAGAAATGGACATGCGACAAACTCCTGATTATTTTTTCGCAGCGTCGGCTTTGGCATTTCCGGCAGGCGCAGCTTGAGATTGTCCCGCCGGTGGCGTTGCCGCCGCATTGTCCTTGCCCATCTGCCCTGCCGGTACCGGCTTGACCGTCACATTCGGCGAGGCCAGCCGTTGCGCGCCTTCGACGACGAGTTTCTCGCCGACTTTGATGCCCGAAGTCACCAGCCAGTCGTTGCCGATATCACGATCCACCGTAATGTTGCGACGCTCGATCTTGTTGTCGGCCGTCACCACGAGAACCAGCGGCACGCCTTTCTGGTCGCGCGTGACGGCGGCTTGCGGAATAGTGATGGCCTGTTCGTTGACGCCTTCTTCCAAGATGGCCCGCACATACATGCCGGGCAGCAAATCGTGTTTGGAATTCGGGAACACCGCGCGCAGTGTAATCATCCCCGTCGTCTGATCCACCGTCACGTCGGAAAATTCGAGTTTGCCTTCATGCGGATACATCCGGCCGTCTTCGAGCTTCAGTTTGACCTTCGCCTGATTCTTGCTGTCGGTTTTCAACACGCCGTTTTCGATTTCCCGTTTCAGTCGCAACCATTCGACGCTCGATTGCGTCACGTCAACATAGATCGGATCAAGTTGTTGAATCCGGGTCAACGCCGTCGCCTGACTGGCCGTCACCAGCGCGCCCGGCGTGAAATCCGACTTGCTGATGCGCCCTGAGATCGGCGCCGTTACCTTGGTGTAATCGAGATTGATGCGCGCGTTTTCCACCGCCGCCTTGGCGCTTTCGACATCCGCCAGCGCCTGCTTGGAAGCAGCGTAAGCATCATCGTAATCCTGCTTGCTCACCGCGTTGATCTTGACCAGATCGCCGTAACGCTCGGCGCGCGATTGCACGCTCGCCTGATTGGCTTCGGCTTTCGCCAGCGCCGCCGCAGCGCTGTTATACGTCGCCTGATACGTCGCCGGATCGATCTGATAGAGCACCTCGTCGCGTTTGACGTCGCCGCCCTCCTTGAACAACCGCTTCAGAATGATACCGCCTACTTGCGGCCGCACTTCCGCCACCAAATAAGGGTTGGTTCGCCCCGGCAGTTCGCTGGTCATCACAACCTTCCCTGTAGCAACCGTCACCACCCCGACTTCAACCGCCTGTGGCCCAGCTTGCTGAGGCGCGTCTTTGCTGCAACCTGCCAATGCCAACGCCGCCAGCACAAAGGTGCCGATTCTTATCGTCTGATACTGCATGTTTGAAATCCTCACAGGTAATAGTGTCTTGTCCAACGATGAATTTTTAGATCATTTCGCGCTGCGTTGGCATAAAGGCGAATTTTCGCTCCGATCCAGCAAATAGGCAACTTCTTCATTGATCGCGTCCCGAATGATGTTTCGCGCCGTTTCGTCGAGCGTTTTCCAGCCGAGATAGCGCGTTACCGTCGCGCGCTCGCGCTCAAAAGAAAGCATTTTTCCGAGCAACAACACCGCTTGCAGTCTGACCGAAATCGACTGCGCCGGAAGCTGCTGAATACATCCGATCAGTTCCGCCAGAATGTCGAGAAAACGACCAAAGCAAGCATCGTAAAGCCGATCAAACGCCTTCGTCGGATTCGCCTTCTCGCGGACAACGAACCACGCCCATTCGTGCCCTTGTTTTTTCTTGACCAGCATCCCGTCCAACCACTCGCTACACAAGCGCTGCAACAAAGCAACGGCTTCCTGCGGCGACAAACTCCCGCTCTTGATGCCCCCGAGTTCCTCAGCCAGAAACACCTCGACCTTAGCCACTTTCTTGCCGAACTCCTGCGCGATGTAATCGGCGGCGGCCAGATAAAGATTTTCCTTGCCGCCGAAGTGATAAGCAATCGACGAAATGTTCGTTCCGGCCAGCGCCGCAATGCGTCGCGTGCTGGCGCCTTCGAAGCCCTGCGAACCGAACACCGAAACCGCCGCTTGAATCAAACGCTGGCGCGTATCATCCTGCGCTTTTTCGGAGAAAGACGCATGATCATGATAGTGGGTGCTCTGCTGCAGCTGGGCGCTTAAAGACATCCGAGCAAAATAATGGGAAACCGCGAGGAGGTCAATCAATCGATTGATTTATGTGTAACGAGGCGTAAGTCTTTTCCCTGAAGAGCAGGGTTTTCCATCGGTTCATGTGATGAAATGTACATCTTTGATACTTTGTTCACCTTTTATGCTCCCTTCGTTCTGGATACTCCGCTCGTCCTTTGATATTCCGTTCGTTCTGAGCCTGTCGAAGAGTGAAGGGCGTATTAACGACTCATTACAAAGTTTTTCATAAGGCGCCTTTCATTTTTCATGACCTTGTTTGAGCCATTTCGTAATCGGCGCCCACTGCTCCCAATCCTGTTTTCCTCTCGACGGCGGCAGGTCAAACAGCGTCAAGCCGTCGCGCGCGCAATACACGTACACTTGCGTTTCGCGCAGATGCGCAATCAGCGGAAACTCGAAACCGTAAAGAAACTCGTCGAGTTCTTGCGCGCTGCGGGTTCGCGCGTCCACCCGCATCGCCACCAGCGCGACGGCGAGTTTTTGTTCGCGCACCGCCTTGTATTCATTCACGGCGTCGAGAAACGCTTGCGTCGCTTCCATGTCGAAGGCCGACGGCGACAGCGGCACCAGCAAGTGATCCGCCTGTCGAACAAAATCGCGCAGACGCTCGCCGTGCAATCCGGCGGGGGTGTCGATCACCCGCCAGGCAAAGCCCTGCTCGCGCGCTTCCTTGCGCCCCGTGCCGGGCTTGAGCGCTTCGATTTTCGGAAACAGCGGCGGGCGTCGCGCCAGCCAACTGGAGGCCGAGCGCTGCGGGTCTTCGTCCTGCAACGCCACCCGATGACGACGACCGGCAAACCAGCCCGCCGCCTGAGTTGCCAGTGTCGTTTTTCCGCTGCCGCCTTTGGCATTAGCTACCAGTAAGGTACGCATAAATCCTCCGAAGCAAGATTGACGTTACCATATTACGACAAAATGCGGCTGCCGTGCGATTGGCGTGCGTCCTTCCTTTGTGTCATAGCGCGGGCAATCGACTACAATCCGCCCCCATGAACGAACTTTCTCCCAGCCCTACCCCCGCCAAAACGCGCGACCCGCGCCGCGTTGAATTCGAGGCCAACAAACTCAAGAAACGACTGCGCCGTCTGGTCGGCCAGGCGATTGCCGATTTCTCGATGATCGAAGCCGGAGATCGGGTGATGGTTTGCCTGTCCGGCGGCAAGGACAGCCACGCGCTACTCGACATTCTGCTGTCGCTGAAAGCGCGTGCGCCGGTAGCGTTTGAAGTGATCGCCGTCAACCTCGATCAGAAGCAGCCGGGTTTCCCGCCCGATGTTCTGCCGCGTTACCTCGCCGAACTCGGTGTGCCTTACCGCATCGTCGAGCAAGACACTTACAGCATCGTCAAGCGGGTGATTCCCGAAGGCGGCACGATGTGCTCGCTGTGCTCGCGGCTGCGTCGTGGTGTGCTCTACCGCGTTGCCAACGAATTGGGCGCCACCAAAATTGCGCTCGGCCATCACCGCGACGATTTGCTGGCAACGTTTTTTCTCAATCTCTTTTTTGCCGCCCGCGTCAAAACCATGCCCCCCAAGCTGCGCTCGGACGACAACCAACACGTCGTGATCCGGCCGCTGGCGTATGTGCGCGAACGCGATTTGATTCGCTACGCCGACTTGAGGCAGTTTCCGATCATTCCCTGCAACCTGTGCGGCTCACAACAACATTTGCAACGAAAACAGGTTTCGCTGATGTTGCGCGAGTGGGAGAAAAAATTTCCGGGGCGTCTCGATTCCATTTTTGGCGCGATGGGACATCTCGTGCCTTCGCACCTGATGGATCGGCAATGGTTCGACTTCGATCAACTGAGACCGCGACACCCCGACGCCGCCACGCGACCGGAAGATGCCCGCGAGCCGTTGCCGGAACTCGACGAAGACGATTTCGGCAATGTGCTGGACACTTTCACAGAAACAACGCCGGTGACGCTGATCGAGCGAGATTAGAGCGGCTTGACGCTACAGCTCCCCCCTTGAAGCCGCCGAGTATCGCAGAACGGCGCAGAAACAGGGCGAGGGGTTATGTGTTGGGGTTCGCTACACTCATCACCAACCTACGCCACCGTCTCCGCCACCCGATACGCCCGCACCACCGCTTCGCGCGCGGCCATCCGCGCTTTCCATTTTGCGAGGTTCGGGAATTCGTCGAGGTTTTGTCCCTGCTTGTCGGGAAGAATCCACGGATAACACGCCATGTCCGCAATCGTGTACTCGCCGACAATGTAATTGCGGTCTTGCAGTTGCTTATCGAGCACACCGTAAAGCCGCGTCGTTTCTTTGGTGTAGCGCTCAATGCCGTAGGGTACTTGCTCCGGCGCGTAGTGACGGAAATGGTGGTTCTGTCCGAGCATCGGCCCCAGCCCGGCCATTTGCCAGAAAAGCCATTGGATGCAAGCGTTACGCCCGCGCAAATCCTGCGGGATGAAACGTTTGGTTTTGTCCGCCAGATACAGCAGAATCGCGCCCGATTCAAACAACGCGACGGGCGCGCCGCCGTCGGCAGGCGCGTGATCGACGATGGCCGGCATCCGGTTGTTCGGCGCGATTTTGAGAAACGCCGGATCGAATTGCTCGCCTTTGCCGATGTTGACCGGCTTGACGCGATACGTCAATCCCGCTTCTTCCATGAAAATGGTCATCTTGTGACCGTTCGGTGTCGGCCAGTAATAAAGGTCAATCATGATGAAGCTCCTTCCTCACAAAATTCATCCTATAGCGTTGTCGGTCGGCGCACGCGAATCACCGTCAAAACCGTCAACATCAATACAAAGGCAATGACCATGTAAGCGCTCTGCCCCGCCTGATGGTCGAGCAACTTGCCGAACAACAGCGGCGCCAGCGCTGCGCCGATGTCCATGCCCGAATAGACGAAACCATAAACGCGCCCCGCCGCGCCTCTGGGCGCAACGCTGCGCACGAGCATGTCACGCGACGGCCCGATGGCGCCGATGGAAAATCCGATCAAGGCAAAACACGTCAACAACAACCACGGCGAGGAGGTGATGAAAAAAATGGAGGACGCCAGTAGCGCCGCCACTATCAGCCCGCCTGCCGCCACCCGCGTGTGATGCGATGTATGGGTGGCGATCACGCCGCCGACCAGCACGCCGACAACGCCCGCCGACGAATACGTGGCCACCGCTATCGCCGCCAGTTTCAGCGTCAGCGAAAAACTCTCATTGAGGATCGACGGCGTCGAAAAGGAAATGCCGTTACCGGCGAAGGTTTGCAATACGAAAAACAAGAAGCACATCACGGTGACCATCTGCCACCAACTCGCCGCCGGTTTCGCCGCGCCTTTTTCGGAAACGATTTTGTGCGCCCTCTCCGAGTTCAACAACTGTTGTTGCGAAATCACCAGCGCCAACACCAGCAAGCCGATACCTCCCATCACCATCAAAGAGAACTGCCAACTGAAATGCACCGCCAGCGCCAGACTCGTGACCGGCGCCAGCGCGAAACCCACCGTACCGACGGCGCCGTGAACCGCGTAAGCGTAACCGAGATGATGTTCTTTGATGTTGGCGTTCAACACCGCGAAATCGCACGGATGAAACGTGCCATTGCCGACGCCCATCAGCACCGCCAGCACATAAAGCACGATGAGATTCGGCGCCATCGCGCAAGCCAGCGTTCCGCCGGCGAGCAGGAAAAGACCGGCGATCAATACCGGCCGCGCGCCGATACGATCAACCGCGAAGCCGACCAAAAATTGTGAAGTGCTGCTGGCAATGAAAAACAGAGTCGTCATGAAACCCAGCGCCGTCCACGACACATCGAAATCCTTGTACAACAACGGGAACAGCGGCGGAATCGCCAGTTGCAGAAAATGAGAAACGCCGTGCGCCAGACTGATCGTTCCGGTCAAACGAACATCCTGTGTGCGCAACGCCGCGACAAGAGACATGATTCTATTCCTGCACCGGCAACACGCGCGCCAAAAACGCGCCGACATCGCGCAATTCCTGCTCGGTGGCCGAATGCGGCATCGAATACATGTGCCATTCGACCTTGTAGTGATGCGCCAGCAAAGCGTCACGCGACATCTCGCCCCATTGCGGCAACACCACCGGGTCCATCGTACCGTGCGCCATGAAAATCGGCGTTTGAAGATTGGCGACGCTGACTTCTGCTCGCAGCGTTTCGGGACTGAGCAGATACGTTGACAACGCCACAATCCCCGCCAGTCGTTTCCGATGCCGTAGCCCCACATGCAGCGCCACCGCGCCGCCTTGCGAAAAGCCCGCCAGAACGATTCGCGACGGCGGCACCCCGCGCTCGACCTCGTGATTCAGCAACGCCTCAATGTGCGCCTGCGAAACACGCATCCCGTCGAGATCGGAACGCTCGCTCAAATTGTCGCCGACGACATCGTACCAGGCGCGCATCCGGTAACCCTGATTGATCGTGATCGGCATCATCGGCGCATTCGGAAACAGAAAGCGAAAACGCACCGACGGCGGCAATTCCAACGCGCCTACCTCCGACGCCCAGCCGTTGCCGTTATCGCCGAGACCATGCATCCAGATCACTGCCGCGTCCGGCTGCGGATGGGTTTCGACTTCAACGAAAGAAAGTAGCGTCGGCGCGGTCATGGAAGACTCCTGTAAAGAGTCTATTGTATCCATTCAATCGACGGTGTACAGCACCTCTTATCTCTTTCCTGCGAGAAGAAAGGGAAAAGGTTCCGGCGAACGCAACGCGACAACGAGGCTGATTGATTCCGTTCGTCCTGAGCGAGCCGGTGAACGGAACATCGCTGCAAAGCTTCGACAAGCTCAGCCTGAACAGTGTTTTGTCGACGTAGGGGCGGCATTTTGCCGCCCGTCGTTTGTTTTTCGACAAATGTCCTTCGACAATCTCAGAGTAAATGAAACTTACCCAAAAAAGGCTGCGCTTACCACGCAGCCCTCTTTGGTAAACGGTTTTACCATCGTCAGGCTTTGGCTGTTTTGGCCGCTTTGGCGTAAGCGGCGGCTTCGGCGCCGGCGATGCGGCCAAAGGTGATGGTTTCCGAGATCGAGTTGCCGCCCAGCCGATTGGCGCCGTGAACGCCGCCGGTGACTTCTCCGGCGCCGTACAAACCCGGAATCGGTTGCTCGTCTTTCGCGCGCAGCGCCCGCGTTTTGGTGTCGATTTTGACGCCGCCCATCGTGTAGTGAATCCCCGGCCGAATTTCAATCGCGATGAACTTGGCCGCTTGAATCGGACGCGGCATGTCGGCGCGCTCGAAGGCTTCGTCTTTTTTCGCCGCCTGATATTCGTTGTATTTCTTGATCGTCGCCGCCAGCGCGTCGCCGTCGGTGATTCCGCACGCTTTCGCCAATGCTTGCGGCGTTTCGCCTTCCTTGACCAGTTCGAGATGGTAGTAACCTTCGATTTGTTTCAGGCTCTTGCGAATTTCCTGATCGAGAATCAGGAAGGCGCTCTTGCCGGTTTGTTGCAGCACCGCCGCCGAGGCTTTGTCGCGCGTCGTCAATTCGTTGACAAAACGCTTGCCTTCGCGGTTGACCAGAATCGCGCCGTTGCCGCGCACCGCTTCGGTGATCAGAATTTTGCTGCCCGCCGCTTGCGTCGGATGAATCTGGATTTGCTCCATATCAATCAGCTTGGCGCCCACCGCCACAGCCAGATCAAGGCCGTCGCCGGTCGCGCCCGGTTGATTGGTGCTGGAAAATCCGGCGTATTCGGGGCGGTACTTGACGACGCGCTCATGGTTGGCGGAAAAGCCGCCGCTCGCCAACACGATAGTCGGCGCTTGAATTTTGTATTTGCGACCGTTGCGATCTTCGACTTCGATGCCGACCACTTTGCCTTGCTTGTCGCTCAGAATTTTCAGCGCTTTGGAACCGGTGCGCACATCGATGTTGCGCTTGATCGCGTTCTGCCGCAGCGTATGCACCAGATTGTGGCCGACGGCTTCGCCGCCGACGGGGCGATGGGTGCGGTTGACGCTGGCGCCCGCCATCCGACCCAAATCGGTCATATCGGCGCCAACCGACAACAGAAAGTCGATGGAAGCGGACGAGTTCTTGGCGAGAATTTCAACCAGTTGCGGGTTGTTCTTGTTCTGGCCGCCTTTCATCGTGTCGTCGAACATGATTTTCCAGTTGTCTTCGACACCTTTTTTCTTTTGTATCACCGTTTCCGCCGCGTTCATGCCGCCCGCCGATAATTGCGTGTTGCCGCCGGTGATCGGCATTTTTTCCAGCACGATCACTTTCGCGCCCAAGTCGAACGCGGTGAGCGCGGCCACCAATCCGGCGCCGCCCGAACCGACCACCACCACATCGGCGCTGTCGTCCTGATGTTTTGCCAAAGTCAGCGGACTCTTTGCCAGCAGCGTTGCCACTGCGCCCATTTTCAATACGTCACGTCGATCCATGATTTTTTCTCCTCCACTTATTTCTTGGAAGCGGCTTTATCGGCTTTTGTGTCGGCGCCGCCGGGAATCGGCAGATCAAAACTGGTGTGGCAATACAAACAGTAAGCCTTCGATTCCTGATGCCCCTGATGGCACGTCGTGCAACCGATTTCCGGGCCGAGATGCGAGGCATGAACATTGATGTCCGGGTTCTTGCTTTTCTTCTTGCTGACCTCCGCCATCTTGTCGTAGCCGCCGTGGCACATCACACAACTGGCGTTGACTTTACTCGCGGTGTCGTCGGGAATCGGGTTGTCGCGGTGGCACGCCTGACAATTCAGTTTCAACTTGTTGACGTGAATCCCCGCCAAATGTGTTTGAGTGGCAACGTCCGTCGTGGCCTTCTTGATTAACTCGGTATCAACGGCGTCCGGCTTCGTCTGCGTCGCCGCCAAACTCCATCCCGCCACCAACGCCAGCACCGCCGCCAACGCGAGAATGCCAAAGCGTCTCGTTACCTTCTGCATCTTGGAATACATGCGAAACCTCCTGCTGTTAGCTCGACCTGAAAAGGCAACCGATGTTACCATCCACAAGTCTCATCATTATAAGAGGCTCCCGTTTCGTATGAGTTCCCGAAAGCGGATTTTGCATTAAATTACATACCGTTCCATCCGATTGCGATAAGCTTCGCTCATGAATTATTTTTTCCTCATCATCATGCTCACTCTCCAGGCCGTTCTGGGGACTTATCTGGGTTGGCGTTGCCGCTGGGCGTTCGGAGGCATTCTGCCGTCGTGGCTCATGGCTTGGTACATTTTCTGGCCGATTGTCTTTTTGATCGTCGCCAGTTTTCCGCTGATTTATTTTCCCGCCCGCCGACTCGGCGTTGAACTGCCGTCGTGGTTGTTTTTCGCGACCGCCATCGTGTTCGGCGCGCTGGCGATGGCTTTTGCCACGACCCTGATCGTCGATGTGCTGGCGCTGATCGCTCGTCGCCTGCCCTTTCTGCAAAGCCTGTGCTCGCTCGTTCGCCAGCATCCGCACTACTTGGGATTTTTCGTCTTGGCGCTCGTCGTCGCGCAAGTCGGTTGGGGACTTTACAACGCTTACACGCCGCGCGAGACGTATTACGCGCTGACCGTTCACAAGCCGCTGAAAAATGGTGAGAAACAACTTCGCATCGTCCAACTTTCCGATCTACACATCAGCCGCTACAGTTCCGTGGCGCTGATGCAGGAAATGGTGGAGCGCGTCAACCGCTTGCAACCGGACATGATCGTTATCACCGGCGACATCATCGACAGCTCGGTCAAGCCTTACCTCGATCAAGACATGCCGCGTCTTCTCAGCGGACTCAAAAGCCGATACGGAGTTTACGCGATTCTTGGCAACCACGAATATTTCGGCGAATCGCCGCAGCACGATGTCGATGCCTTCACCCGTTCCAACATGCGCGTTCTGCGCGACGACGTTCTTTACCTCGACCAACCGGGGATCACCCTGATCGGGCGCGACGATTGGGCGCGCGGCATTCGTGCATCGCCTTCGAGCGCTTTGCACGGACGCGCCACGCTGGCGGCGCTGGCAACGCGCGCCGATCCGGCCACGCCGTGGATTCTGCTCGACCACCAGCCGCGTGAAATCGACGAAGCCATCGCGCAAAAAGTGGATTTACAATTCTCCGGCCACACCCACAACGGCCAGTTTTTCCCGCTCAACCTCGTCGTCAAACTTTTCTACAAAAAAACATGGGGAATGTTGACGCAAGGGACTTATACTCTCATCGTCTCTTGCGGTTATGGTACTTGGGGGCCGCCGTTGCGACTCCCGGCTTACGCCGAAATCGTCGTTGCCGACGTTCACTTTCAACCTTGATCCTTCAAAATCATTATGCGCATCGAAACTGAAATCAAACTCGACTTCAAAGACGTTCTGATCCGTCCCAAACGCTCGACCCTCAACACCCGCTCAGAAGTTGACATCTCGCGAGAATTTTCCTTTCGCCACAACAAGCGTCCCTACCACGGCATTCCGGTTATCGCCGCCAACATGGACACCGTCGGCACTTTTGAAATGGCAAAAGCGCTGTCCCAACACCAGATGGTCACGGCGCTCCACAAACACTACGAAATTTCGCAATACGTCGAATTCTTCCGCGCCCTGCCGACGAGTAATGTCGTTTTCTACTCACTGGGAATCAGCGAACGAGACGAAGAAAAATTTCACCAAGTCATGCAACAGTTGGGAACGATGTCGGCGATACGCCATGTGTGTGTCGATGCCGCCAACGGTTACACCGAAAAATTCGTCAGCTTCGTGCAGAAAATTCGCAGCGCCTATCCGGACATTGTGCTGATGGCCGGTAACGTCGTCACCGGCGAAATGACCGAAGAACTCATTCTGGCCGGCGCCGACATCGTCAAAGTCGGCATCGGGCCGGGCTCGGTGTGCACGACCCGAAAAATGACCGGCGTTGGTTATCCGCAACTGTCCGCCATCATCGAATGCGCCGACGCCGCGCACGGCCTCGAAGGGCACATCTGCGCCGACGGCGGCTGCACCACCGTCGGCGACATCGCTAAAGCGTTTGGCGGCGGCGCCGACTTCGTGATGATGGGAGGCATGTTCGCCGGACACGACGAATGCGGTGGTGAAATCATCGTCCGCGACGAACAAAAATTCGTATGCTTCTACGGCATGAGCAGCAAAACCGCGATGGACAAATACGCCGGAGGCGTTGCTACCTATCGCGCCGCCGAAGGCAAAGAAGTTTTGATCCCCTACCGTGGCGCCGTCGAAAACACCGCACAGGAAATCCTCGGCGGCGTGCGCTCGGCCTGTACCTACGTCGGCGCTCGCCGGTTGCGCGAACTTTCCAAACGCACCACCTTTATCCGCGTCACCCAGCAACTCAACGAAGTTTTCGGGAAAAGTTGATTGAGGAAACCTTCAATCATTCGGGCTGACCTAGAGCAAAACCGAAGGGTCGAAGCCCGCAGTTACACCGTTTACCCTTCGACAAGCTCAGGGCGAACGACTTACTCATTGATCGTGACGCAGATTCGCAAGCGCGACCAGCTCTTGTTTTGATAGTTTCGCGTCAAACCGCAGCGTCCGCTCTGTGCAGGCGCTGGGGTTTGTCGGGATTCCGCTCCGGCGTGGCCGTTGCTGCTCTTGGCCGCCTTCACCTCACCTCAGTTTGCCCGTGTACCGCGCCTGGCGGACTGGTGACGGCAAGGGACTGCCGCGCGCGCCGCGAACCATGCTCGCGGCGTACTCTTGAAGCCGGACGAAGGCCCGCGGGTGGGCCAGCTACATCGGCTGGGCGGGTTGTGAAAGAACGGTTCTTCAGTACTTAGCGCGATCGCCAAGTATTGATTATAGGGTTCGGTTCATGGGTTGGTTGTCGAGTTTCGTAGGTTTGGTTCCACTACCATCCATATCACACAGATTTTAGTTCATCAATACACGAAATGACTTCATCAATATTTTTTTTGAAAATTATATTAACTTCTTGAATTAATTCTGTTTTTGAAAAGGATTCTGTATTACCCAACTTAAATTTCACAATATTTCCATAGATCAATATGTCAATCGTTTCCGAATAGAAGCCATTAGATTGATCGCAATATTCACAATACAAGCGTTGGTCATCATCATCACGGGAAATTGACAAATAACCACCAATATCAGACCATTTTGTAAACAGCGAGATCAGTCCTTCGTCATCATCAATGATGACCTCAGAAATTTTAGCCTCAAAAGTTACTTGCATCCCGACCACCCCTTCCCACCTTTTTTGATGGTATTTAATTCTTCCCGGTTAAAAGTAATTGATTTTCCGTTGTTGTTTACAACAAGTTCATCGAGATTAAGCGCGCGTCCCATTGTTTTGATATCGCCTTTACAGTACGGACAGGCTGATTGTCCCTCAATTGTAAGAATGCCACGTCCACCACTCAATCCAGCATTTTGAGCCTTTGTCATTGCTTCAATTTCTGCGTGCATATCTGCGGTATTGGTATTAGAACCCCTTAATCCAGGTGTGGTTTCACCTGATACCCTAGAAGATCGATCAGTAGGATTTGTGCCTGTAAAAACTTGCCCATTCATTTCAAACGTTGCGTCAACAATAGCCCACCCCCACGGATCAATCCAAGCAATAGGATTGGGAGCGTAACTGCCAAGATTGCCCCCCCCCGCCAGTCCAATCGGATCAGGCGATACCCCCCCAATATCCGGGTCATAGTACCTGAACGTGTTGTAGTACAGCCCTGTGTCGCGGTCAAGGTACTGCCCCCTGAAACCGGATGAACTGCTCGGTCTGCTTGCTCCACGCGCTTTCTTCGTTAGCCGCCGTCAGCGGCAGCACCCGCAACGCCTCGCGCTCGGCAATAATTTTACTCCGATGTGCCTTCAGCCGCGCACGCGCCAGATAAATGTTGGCTAGCTGTTGAGTTGCAATGATTGTTCCCGGCAATTCGGGACGCTGGAGGCTGGTAGTGCAGTGCCGCGTGAGAACTGATGATAAGCCAGAAGATTGGCGTCCCCAGGGGGAGTCGAACCCCCGTTACCGCCGTGAAAGGGCGATGTCCTAGGCCTCTAGACGATGGGGACCTGGACTTTTGCGACAACTCAGGAAGGTTGGCCATCCCCGTTCGCAAAGGTTGTGAATTATAGCGAGTCAAGCGAAAAGACGCAAGGGCTTTTCATTGACACGATCAGATCATTATATGATGGTACCGACGATGAGACTCGAACTCACACGGCTTTCGCCACTGCCCCCTCAAGACAGCGTGTCTACCAATTTCACCACGTCGGCGTTGTTCGTTTTCAAGAGCGCGATTGTAGCGTTTTTTTACGACTTCGGCGCTGTCTTTCCTTTAGTTTTTTCCTGCGGCGACGATGTTGTCGGTGATGTTGCCGGCGTAGCGGGAACATCGTTAGCGGCGGGCGCTGCGCTAGTGGTTCCAGCAGCAGGAATGGCGCTGCTGGTAGTTGCTCCGGTAGCGGGTGCAACCGGAACGTCAGCAGGTTGTGCCGGTTTGGTTTCCGCCGGCGGCGTAGCCGATTGCTCTGCCGGTTGGGTAGTCGGCGCGACACGATCCATGATGCTGCCGCCGATGGTTCCGCCGGAATGTTGCGCGCTGTAGTAAGTCAGGCCGAGGCTCGTGACGAAGAAGACTGTCGCCAGCGCCGCCGTTGTCCGCGACAGAAAGTTGGCCGAGCCTGCCGAACCGAAAATGCTGCCGGAAGCGCCGCCGCCGAACGCCGCGCCCATGTCGGCGCCCTTGCCGTGCTGCATCAGCACAAAACCGCAAATCGCTATGGCGACTATAATGTGTACAACCCACAAAACGTTTTCCAGATATCCCATCTTTCACTCCATTCAAGCCCGTGCGGCCTGAGCAATCTCTAAAAATTCTTCAGCGTTGAGCGATGCGCCACCTACCAGCGCGCCGTCAACGTTGGCAATGTTCAACAACGTCTTGGCGTTGCTCGCTTTGACGCTTCCGCCGTACAGCAAGCGGGCATTCGCCGCGCCCGCCCGTTCCAGTTGTTCGCGCAGCAAGGCGTGAACCTCGCGCACGTCTTCTTCGCTCGCGGCCAAGCCGGTGCCGATCGCCCAGACCGGCTCGTAAGCAACGACCATATGACGCTTCGTTTCCGTTGAGACGTGAACCAGTACCGCCGCCAACTGCCGCGTCACCACTTGCGCCGTCTCCCCGCGTTCGCGCTCGGACAGTGTTTCGCCGACGCAAACGATGGGCGTGATTCCCGCCGCTGCCGCCGCCTGCACTTTGCGAGCAACGGTGGCATCGTCTTCGCCGTAAAGGCTGCGCCGTTCGGAGTGCCCGACGATAACGCAACTGCATCCGAAGTCGGTCAGCATCGCCGCCGACACTTCGCCGGTAAACGCGCCTTTGGCGTGTTCGCTGACGTTCTGCGCGCCCCAAGCGATGGCGCTGCCCTGCAACGCTTGTTGCGCTTGCGCCAGATACGGGAACGGCACGCACACCGCCAAAGCAACATCGGATCGGCAACCCGCCTTCAGCGCGGCAAGGCGCGCGGCGTTTTCCTGCACACTGCCGTGCAGCTTCCAGTTTCCGACGATGTATTTGGCAGCAGCCATCAACCTTCCCGTTTCAGAAAACCAGATATTATACACACTGAACGTGGATCTACGCACTCTTAAGTGGGCGGGAAGTGTAGAGCCGCCCCCAAGAAACGGTTCAACAACCCTGAAAAACCACAACCCGTTGTTGTGGGCTAAGCCCTGTCGTCAACACTATTGACATATCTCGCCCTCTTGGTTATCTTCCTTCGCGTCATGACAAAGGCTTTCGCCTTTGCGCTTTCGAGAAATTTCACAGAAGAGGAAGATGATGTTGAGTGGTCGTTCTCGCGGTTTCACTCTGGTCGAGGCCGTGATCATCTTGGCGCTGGTGGCGGGCGCGCTAACGATGGCGGTTCCGGCGATGAACAACTGGCTGACCAAAAGCCACCAGCACAATCTGGCCAATGCCATCGCCCACTCGATCTCTCGCGCCCGCACCGAGTCGATCAAGCGCAATAGCCGCGTCACCATCTGCATTTCTTCCGATCAACAAACTTGTACCCAAAGCGGCGACTGGGCACAAGGGTGGATCATCTTTTCCGACATCGGCAGCAGCCGCACGCTCGAAGCAGGCGACGAGATCATCTACTATGAATCGGGCGACACTTCGCATCGAATTACGGCAACCGGCAACCAGCACATCAAGAGCTATTCCTCATTCGTCAGTTCCGGCAAATCGCGACTATTGAGCGGCGCGCTGCAAGCGGGAACTATCACGGTTTGCGCGCCGGGGCAAAACGCCACGACTGTCGTTCTGGCTGCCACCGGTCGCGTTACCGTCACATACACCACGACGCCGTGCAGTTCGTAAGAAAGCACGCCGCACCATGTATATTGCCGACGCCCCCAAAGAACTCAGCACCCCTTTGCAAAAAGCGAAAGAAGAAAAATCAGAGTAAAACTCTGGAACAAAACTGCCATAAAAAAACCAGAGCATCACTCTGGTTTTTTTGGATGAATCTCAAGCCATTGCCTTTACGCCGTCGGTTTCGCCGCTTCGGGCTTGATGCCCGTCAACAGGTATTCGATCAGGTCTTTCACCGGCCGCATCTCCGAGCCAAACGGCAACGACGACGCGCCACGGAAGAACAATCCTTTCATCTGGTCGCCGCGCAACGCCGCCGCCAACTGAATGTCGATGCAAAACTGACCGATCTTGGCGATGCCGTCGCGCAACCCGCATTGCGACAGACAATCAAACTTCACTGAACAGCGCGGTTTTTTGTGCGCCGCCGCCGTCAGTTTTGGCAGGAATTTGAGGTAATTTTCGAGCCACGGGGTGCGCACCGCCCGCGCCGGCAGCCCGGCCACGCTGATGAACTCCACCACCTCTTCAGGCTTGGCGTTGAGCAACACTTGCTTGAACGATTCCGCCGCGTCGCCTTCTTGCGTCACGGCAAACGCCGTTCCCAACTGCACGCCGGAAGCGCCCATATCCACCAGTTGCCGCACCCGATTGTGCGAGTTGATCCCGCCGGCCACGATCAGCGGTATGTCTTTTTCGCCGATGCCTTCGTTGCGGAAAAATTCATGCGTCGCCGGCAACACTTGTTCAAAATCAAAGCGCGGGTCGTTGAGGTCTTCCACTTTGGCCGCGCCCAGATGGCCGGCGGCATAACGCGGATGTTCGATCACCACCGCATCGGGCAAGCGTCCCTTGCGCATCCATTTTTTGATCACCAGTTGAATCCCGCGCGCGTCCGACAAAATCGGAATCAGGCCGATATTCGGTTTTTCGTCAACGAGGTCGGGCAGATCGAGCGGCAAGCCCGCGCCCATCACAATCGCGTCGGCGCCGCTGCGGCAGGATTGGCGAACGTAATTCGCGTATTCGGACACCGCTTTCATCACGTTAACCGCAATCATTCCTGCCCCTTGCGCGATTTTCTGCGCCGCCTTGATCTCACGATCGAGCGCGGTCAGGTTGGCTTCGTCCACCGTTTTCTTGTCGGCGTGCTGACTGACTTCCATCAAATCTTGGTGGCAACGCCGCAGATCGATACTGGCAATCGTTCCCATCGCGCCCAAGCTGGCAACCGTTCCCGCCAACCGATGCGCCGAGACGCCTACACCCATGCCGCCTTGAACGATCGGCAACAACTGACGACCTTTGAGCACCAAAGGCGACAAGTGATTCTCTATCATCTTTTTGAAGAGTTCATTCATAGTGCGTTTACATTCTCGTCTTCGTTCGCGTTCTTGGCAAGAAGAATCATCACCCCGAGACCCCCATTGCTTATTTTACCATAGTATTTCAGTAGGACTTTCTACCCGACCATTATCCGCCCGCCGACGTTATCATTGCCATCTGCGGAACCAACCCAAACTCAAGTCCATGCTCAGTTATCGCCACGCCTTCCATGCTGGAAACAATGCTGATGTGCTCAAGCACAGTGTTTTGATCGCCCTGCTGCGCCATTTCAACCAGAAAGAAACGCCCTATGCCTACATCGACACCCACGCCGGCGCCGGTCTTTACTCGCTGACCGAGGGTTATGCCACTAAAAACGGCGAATTTCTCAACGGCATCGCCCGCCTCTGGGAGCGCGATGACCTGCCCGCGCCGCTGGCCGATTACCGCGACATGATCCGCGCTTTCAATCCGGATGGCGCGCTGCGTTTCTACCCCGGTTCGCCGCTGATTGCGCAACGAGTCATGCGAACAAGCGACAGGCTGCGCCTTTTCGAGTTGCACCCGACCGACTTTCAGTTGTTGACCGAACATTGCCGACCGATGAAACGTCAAGCGCAGGTACAAAAAACGGATGGTTTTGTCGGTCTCAGAGCCGTGCTGCCGCCGCCGTCGCGGCGCGGGCTTATTCTGATCGACCCTTCTTACGAGAATCGGGACGATTGCCGCCAAATCGTCGCCGCCGTGCGGGAGGGCTTGAAGCGCTTCGCCACCGGCGTTTTCGCCATCTGGTATCCCTGCTTACAGCGGCGAGACATCGACGAGCTACGCCGAAAGTTGCGGGCGCTGCCGATCAAGTGGCTCGACGTGACGCTCAACACCCGCCGCCCTGCCGCCGACGGTTTCGGCATGCACGGCAGCGGGCTGTTCATCATCAATCCGCCGTGGCAGTTGGACTCCCTGCTGCAACAATACCTGCCGTTCCTGACCAAGCTGCTGGCCGATGACGACAGCGCCCATTTCGCGCTGGAACAGGAATAGGTTTGTTCCGTTCGCCCTGAGCTTGTCGAAGGGCAAACCGAAGGGCAAACGCGAGCCGCCGCCGAAGCGACGGCTCATTTCGAGTGCGTCAAATACCGAGCTTGATCCGATAACGGTAAGCGTCGCCCCTGAAGGTCCCCTCGACGTACTCCACCTGTTTGTTATCGGCAGAATAACTCGAACGCTTGAGCAACAAGCAGGGAATGGGCGACGCGAACCCGAAGGCTTCGGTTTCTTCTTTGGAACTGGTCACCGCTTCGATGGACTGTTGCGCCCACGTCAACCGCAAGTTGCAATGCTCACGCAGAAAATGGTAGGAAGAGCTTTCGCCCGACCAGCTTGCCAATTTCGGCGCTTGATCCAGATCGTACCAGGCAACCTCGCGCGACATCGGAATGCCGTCGGCCAAACGCAACCGCACCACCCGCAGAAACTCGGTCTCTGAGAAGCGATTGAAGATCGACGCCACAATGCGGTCGCTGACCACTTTGCGCTCGATCAAACGGGTGGAAGGCGTGCGCCCCAGTTCGCGCATCTCTTCGGTGAAGCCCTTGAGATCGTGCAGCACCGGCAAAACGCGCGGCACGCTTTGAACCACCGTGCCGCCGCGCCGCTCCTTGCTGAGCAACAAGCGCGAACGTCGTAATTCATCGTAGCAACGTTTGACTGTAGCGCGGCTGACGCCCAATGCATCGGCCAAGTCACGCTCGGAAGGCATACTGCTGCCGGCGGACAAAGTACCCGAACGCACCATTCCTTCTATCTGCTTTTGCAACTGCAAATAGTAGGGTTCGGAAATGTGATCATCCAGCCGTAGTTGTCCGAAAACCGAGGCGGCTGTGTTTTTTTTGATAGGCGACATGCTGGCTATATCACTCCCTAAGGTTAAAAAAACGTCAGAACGGGTTATTAAAAAATGTATTGAATGAGTTGTTTATTGTACAAGCAAAAATTAAAAATATCAGCCAGACAATACCAAACGCCAAAAAATTGCGCAACTTTTTCATAGAGGAAAACGGCTTATGTAGTGTTTCTATAAATTAGAAAACATACCAAAATAGAACCGTGATTTTTATGCGTCAGATCGTTTCACAACAGCCTCTGTCTCTGCGTTTGCGCGTGAGTGCTTCCCTAAAATGACCTCAAGCAAATTCTCGTTGTGGCATACCAGATTGAAAAAAAACAGACATAGTGTGTCTGTTTTGGCTTCAAAAAATGCTGCCCTTATTTGCCGTGTTCTTTTTCTGCAACAATCAAAATGTATTATCTCTTTGAAGTAATTACATAAATTTTACAAAGTCGGCCGCCCCCTCTATTTGGTTTCATTTTGGCTTGATTTTTGTGTCAAAATGTTTTAAAAAGATAAAAAAACTAAAGTGATCCAAAGCTAACAAAAAATCCCCGTGATCCCTTCACGGGGTTGGCAAAACCAAATGCTGGCAAATTTTTGGTTTTGCCATCTGGACCCGTCCTCGTATCCCCCTGCGAGGACGGGAATCCAGAAATTCATCCTTTCGATCACATAAAGAGAAGAAATAGCCTTGATTGGCGGAAAGCTCTCGATGTCCGATTTGCTATCCGATCCCTGCTCACCACCACTGGTGAAAGTGATGCAACGGGCCGATGCCGTGCCCGACGTTCAAGCGATCCGCCTGTTCCAGCGCCTGAGTCAACCAGTCTTTGGCATCGCGCACCGTCGTTTTCCAGTCCGGCCGTTGCGGGCGTAACGCCGCCAGCGCCGCCGACAGCGTACAGCCGGTGCCGTGTGTATGGCGCGTCGGAATGCGCGGCGCGGTGAAGCGCCATTCTTCCTCTGCCGTCAACAGCCAGTCGGGACTTTCGTCGGTTTCCAGATGACCGCCTTTCATCAGCACGGCCTTCACACCGAGCGCAAGCAAAGCGCGACCTTGTTCGCACATCGTCATTTCGTCGGTTGCCATGTTGACGCCGAGCAACGCCGCCGCTTCGGGAAGGTTCGGCGTCACCATATCGGCGAGCGGCAGCAGCATTTCGCGCAATGCTCGCACGGCTTCCGGCGCCAGTAACGCATCGCCGCTTTTTGCCACCATCACGGTATCAAGCACGAACACCGGCGGTTGATAGCGCGCCAAACTCGCCGCCACAGCTTCGATAATGGAAGCGTTTGTCAGCATGCCGCACTTGGCGCTGTCAATGCGCAAATCGCTGAAAACGGAATCGCACTGCGCCGTCACAAAATCTGGCGTCACCGGAAAAACGCCCTGCACGCCTTGCGTGTTCTGCGCCGTCAGCGCCGTAATCACCGATGCGCCATACACGCCCAGCGCCGAGAAGGTTTTGAGATCGGCTTGAATGCCGGCGCCGCCGCCGGAATCAGAACCGGCGATGGTCAACACGTTAAAAATTTTTTTCATCATGGGATGATTTTACTACGGGGTTTGCAAGGGCGCTTCGCAGGGAATGACGACAAACGAGATCGTCATTGGTTCCCGCTTCTTGCTTTCGCGATGACAGACTCAATGAGAATGATAAAAGCCCTTGACGCCTTCGCGTTTCTTGCGCAAAATCACTGAAATCCAAGGCGTTGGAGCCTCGGAAAAAAGTGACTCGGGGTGTCCGTCGGCGAACGTATGCGAGGGACTGAGAACAGACCCGCACCACCTGATCTGGTTCATGCCAGCGTAGGGAGGTCACAGCGTAATTCCTTCTGTGCCTCCTTTCAGGTAATTTATTTTTTGAGAGGATTGAATGGCGCAACATCTTTCATTTCAAACCGCTGCCCGTTATCAGCAGCGTGTTCGCGCGACGGCGCCGCTCGTGCATTGCATGACCAACGAGGTAGTCACCAACTGGACAGCCAATGTGTTGTTGGCGGCGGGCGCGTCACCGGCGATGCTGGCCGACGCCTCGGAAGCCGAAGTGTTCGCGGCAATCGCTTCGGCGTTGCTCATCAATCTTGGCACCTTGCACGTCGCGCAAACACAAGCGATGACGGCGGCAGTTGATGCGACGCGACGTTCGGGGAAACCGTGGGTGCTCGATCCGGTGGCGGTCGGCGTGCTGCCGCTCCGTACCAGATTCTGTCACGACCTGCTCGGCGAAAAGCCGACCGTGATTCGCGGCAACCCCTCGGAAATTCTGGCGCTGGCCGGAGAAGCGTCAGAAGTGCGCGGCCCCGACAGCACGCAAGGCAGCGATGACGCGCTGACCGCAGCGGAACGCCTCGCGCGCGACGTGAAAACCATCGTCGCGGTGACCGGCGCAACGGATTACATCACCGACGGAAAACGCACGATTCGCGTCGATAACGGCCATCCGCTGTTGCAGCGCGTCACCGGCACCGGCTGCGCGCTGTCGGCGCTGGTGGCGGCCTATGTGTCAACAGCGTCAAACGAAGCGGAAGTTTTGGAAGCCGCCGCCAGCGCTTGCGCGGTTTTCTCCGTCGCCGGTGAAGAAGCCGCGCAGCTTGCCCATCACAAAGGCCCCGGAAGTTTCGCCGTCTATCTGCTCGACGCACTGGCGACGCTCGATGAAGCCATCCTCGAAAGAAAAATGCAAAGGAGAATGCAAAAATGAACGCTACCATTTCCCGCGCGACATTCGATTTGTCGCTCTATCTGGTGCTCGATCCCGACATGTGCGGAGGCATCGCCGGTATGGTGCGCGTCACCGAAGCCGCCCTCAACGGCGGCGTTACCGTTGTGCAACTGCGCGCGCAGGGCTGGCGCAAACGCGCGTTTTGGGACGCGGCGCGCATGCTGCAACCGCTGTGCCGGTCACACCGCGTGCCGCTCATCATCAACGATCACGTTGACGTGGCGTTGGCGATAGATGCCGACGGCGTTCATATCGGCCAGAAAGATCTACCAGCGAATGAAGCGCGACGTTTGCTGGGCGATAAAAAAATTCTTGGCGTTTCGGTCTCGAACGCGCAAGAGTGGCGCGAGGTCGAAGCGGGCGCGGTGGACTACATCGGCGTCGGCCCCGTGTGGCTGACGGCCACCAAGCCCGAAGCCGGACCGGCGCTCGGCATCGACGGGTTGCGCGCGTTGCTGACGACGATGAAATCATCGACAACGACAATGCGAACGGTGGCCATCGGCGGCATCAACGTCAACAACGCGCGGAGCGTGATGGGTACGGGCGTCGATGGCATCGCGGTGGTGTCGGCCATTTGCGCCGGCGACGCGCCGGAAGAAGCGGCACGGGCGTTGTGCGAAGTGATTGGGGGATAGAAGGCGCGGATCACGGATGGGCGCAATGATCCATCATACATCTAGTTCACGGTTTCCCGATCCCCACGAACGGGCGGCTCTGCGTCTTTCCGCCGTCGTGACCGCAGAAAAAGATGACCTCTTTCTAAAAAAAAAGCAAAGGAAAAAAAACAAGAGAATGTAGCCGTGGAGGGGCGCGCACCCCGAGCTCGACTTGCGTCTTATCGGTTTCCCTCATTGGTTACCCTACTTCCCGTCAGCGACCTCGCGACTTTCTGACGTCACGGCTACAGCGCCAGACTACGACAATTGAAAAGGATTTGCAAGTGTCCACCATCGAAATCACCGAGCAGGGCGGCAGAATGCCGCCCCTACGACCCCACCGCCGACAAATCCAGCCACCCCTCCTCTGGAGGGAAATTTCCCCTGTTGTCATTGCAAGCGAAGCAACCGCAATAAAAACAAGGACAATGAAGCCGTCAGAGAATACCCAACCGATTTCTTCATGGAGAGTCCTTCATGTCGGCAGAAAACCGGAATCATTTTATATCTTTTGCCGACGCCTACAACGGGGGAATAGGACAGATCGCGTCTGCCGGGGGTGCGTTGAACGGTTCTTAACCATTTGAATTAAGCCTGTCGAAGCCCCGAAATACCTCTTTCGTTCTTCGACAAAATCAGGGCGAATGGAATAAATTAGCCCTTGACAAAGGAAGCCTCTTCTATAGAATAAAATGGTTGTCATTGGCGCCTACGGCTGCCCCTTCACCCTATCATTTTTGTTCGATCAAGGAGACCGCATGACTGCTACTAAGGAAGCTGCCACGCCGGCAGGTTTCAAACCCAAAAAATCGGTGGCCCTTTCCGGCGTTGTCGCCGGCAACACGGCCTTGTGTACCGTCGGGCGTTCCGGCAACGATCTGCATTATCGCGGTTACGACATTTTGGACATCGCCGAAGTTTGCGAGTTCGAAGAAATCGCTTATCTGCTGGTGCATGAAAAGATGCCCACGGTGGCCGAATTGCGCGCCTACAAGAATCACCTCAAGTCCATGCGCGGCATTCCGGCCAGCGTCAAGGCGATTCTGGAAAACATTCCCGCCAGCGCTCACCCGATGGACGTGATGCGTACCGGCGCTTCGGCTTTAGGTTGTGTGCTCCCCGAAAAGGACGATCACAATCTGGCGGGCGCGCGCGACATCGCCGACCGTTTGATGGCATCGTTCGGTTCGATCCTGTTGTACTGGTATCACTGGAGCACGAACGGCAAGCGGATCGACGTTGAAACGGACGATGATTCCATCGGCGGCCACTTCCTGCACTTGCTGCATGGTCGCAAACCGTCAGCGGAGTGGGTTCGCGCGATGCACACCTCGCTCATTCTGTACGCAGAGCACGAGTTCAACGCTTCCACTTTCACGTCGCGTGTGATTGCGGGAACGGGCAGCGATATGTACTCGGCCATCTCCGGCGCGGTCGGCGCACTGCGCGGGCCGAAACACGGCGGCGCCAACGAAGTGGCTTTTGAAATCCAGAAGCGCTACGAAAATCCCGATCAAGCCGAAGCGGACATTCGTCGTCGCGTCGAAGCCAAAGAAGTGGTGATCGGCTTCGGCCATCCGGTTTACACGGTGGGCGATCCGCGCAACGTGGTCATCAAAGGCGTGGCGAAACGTCTCTCCGACGAAGCCGGATCGACCCAGATGTACGACATTGCCGAGCGGCTCGAATCGGTGATGTGGGAAATCAAAAAGATGTTCCCCAATCTGGATTGGTTCAGCGCCGTGAGCTATCACATGATGGGTGTACCGACCTCGATGTTCACGCCGCTGTTCGTGATTTCGCGCACCAGCGGTTGGGCGGCGCACGTGATCGAGCAACGCATCGACAACAAGATCATTCGCCCGAGCGCTAATTACACCGGCCCTGAAAATCTGAAGGTTGTTCCCATCGACAAACGGAAATGATCCGTTGTTGGAATGTCTCTCTGCCGGAGGCGACTTTGTCGCTTCCGGCAAAATTTTTTATTCTCACGCCTTATGAATCACCTCTATCGCCAATCCCTCCCGGGCACTGATCTGGATTACTTCAACGCCCGTCAAGCCGTCAATGCCTTGCAACCGGGCGCGTGGGCCAAGCTGCCCTACACCGCTCGCGTGCATGCCGAAAACCTCGTGCGTTGCGCCGACCCCGTCCATTTAAACGATTATCTCACCCAACTGATCGAGCGTCGCCGCGATCTGGATTTTCCGTGGTTTCCGGTGCGCGTGGTGTGTCACGATATTCTGGGACAAACCGCGCTGGTGGACTTGGCCGGCCTGCGCGACGCCATCGCGGCGCAAGGCGGCGACCCGGCGGCGGTGAATCCCGTCGTGCCGGTGCAACTCATCGTCGATCACTCGCTGGCCGTCGAGTGCGGCGGCTTTGATCCTGACGCCTTCCGAAAAAATCGGGAGATCGAGGATCGCCGCAATGAAGACCGCTTCCACTTCATCGAGTGGACCAAGCGCGCTTTCGACAACGTGGATGTGATTCCGGCGGGCAACGGCATCATGCACCAGATCAATCTGGAAAAAATGTCGCCGGTGGTTTATGTGCGCGACGGCGTGGCGTTCCCCGACACTTGCGTCGGCACCGACAGCCACACGCCACACGTCGATGCGCTCGGCGTGATCGCCGTCGGCGTCGGCGGACTGGAAGCGGAAAACGTGATGCTGGGCCGCGCTTCGTGGATGCGGTTGCCCGACATTGTCGGCGTCGAACTGAGTGGTCGTCGTCAACCCGGCATCACCGCCACTGACGTGGTGCTGGCCTTGACCGAATTTTTGCGCCAACAAAAAGTAGTCGGTGCCTATGTCGAGTTCTACGGCGAAGGCGCCGGAAATTTATCGATCGGCGACCGCGCTACCATCTCCAACATGTGCCCGGAGTACGGCGCTACCGCCGCGCTGTTCTACATCGACTCGCAAACCATCGACTATCTGAAACTCACCGGTCGCAACGACGCGCAAGTGAAGCTGGTTGAGAACTACGCCAAAACCGCCGGTTTCTGGGCGAACGATCTCAAGACCGCGCAGTACGAGCGCGTGTTGAAGTTCGACCTCTCCACAGTGGTGCGCAACATGGCCGGTCCCTCGAACCCGCATCGGCGCTTGCCGACTTCGGCCTTGCGCGAGCGCGGCATCGCGGTGGATCTGGACAAGGCGCGCGCCGAAGAAGCGCAAGGCTTGCTGCCCGACGGCGCGGTCATCATCGCCGCCATCACCAGTTGCACCAACACCAGCAACCCGCGCAACGTGATCGCCGCTGCGCTCCTGGCGCGCAACGCCAACGCGCGCGGACTGACGCGCAAGCCCTGGGTTAAAACGTCGTTAGCGCCCGGCTCGAAAACCGTCGATCTTTATCTGAAAGAAGCGAATCTGCTGGCCGATCTGGAAAAACTCGGCTTCGGCATCGTCGCCTTTGCCTGTACCACTTGCAACGGCATGAGCGGCGCGCTCGATCCGAAGATTCAGCAGGAGATTATCGCGCGCGATCTGTACGCCACCGCCGTGCTCTCCGGCAATCGCAATTTCGACGGCCGCATCCACCCGTACGCCAAACAAGCGTTTCTGGCCTCGCCGCCGCTGGTGGTGGCCTACGCCATCGCCGGCACCGTGCGCTTCGACATCGAACAAGATGTGCTGGGTACGGATGCGCAGGGCAAACCGGTGCGTTTGAAAGACATCTGGCCGACCGACGAAGAAATCGACGCCATCGTCAAAGCGAGCGTCAAGCCCGAAATGTTCCGTCAGGTTTATGAGCCGATGTTTGCCGCGCGTGTTGACAGTGGCGCCGCGAGCAACGCCAAGGTCAGCCCGCAATACGACTGGCGACCGCAGTCCACCTACATCCGTCGTCCGCCGTACTGGGACACCGAAGGCATGGGCGCGCTGGCCGCCAATCCGCGCACGCTCAAGGGCATGCGCCCGCTGGCTTTGCTGCCCGACAACATCACCACCGATCACCTCTCGCCCTCCAACGCCATCATGATGAACTCGGCGGCGGGCGAATACCTGCACAAGATGGGCTTGCCGGAGGAAGACTTCAATTCCTACGCCACCCATCGCGGCGATCATTTGACCGCGATGCGCGCCACCTTCGCCAATCCCACACTGAAAAACGAAATGGTGCGCAACGCCGACGGCAGCGTCAAAGCCGGTTCACTGGCGCGCGTCGAACCGGAAGGCCAAGTGGTGCGCATGTGGGAAGCGATTGAAACGTACCTGAACCGCAAGCAGCCGCTCATCGTGATTGCCGGAACGGATTACGGTCAGGGTTCCAGCCGCGACTGGGCCGCCAAAGGCGTCCGCCTCGCCGGCGTCGAGACAGTGGTGGCCGAAAGTTTCGAGCGCATTCACCGCACCAACTTGATCGGAATGGGCGTACTGCCTCTGGAGTTCAAGCCCGGTTCCAACCGATTGACGCTTCAACTCGACGGCACCGAAACCTACGATGTCGAAGGCGAATTGGCGCCGCGCGCTGAACTGACGCTGGCGGTTCATCGTCGAAACGGCAAGACTGAGCGCGTGCCGGTCATCTGCCGCCTCGATACCGCCGAGGAAGTTTCGGTCTATAAAGCCGGTGGCGTTCTGCAACGCTTCGCGCAGGATTTTCTGGCCTCGGCAACGGCTTAAATAAAACAGGAGTCAACATGGCATTCCCTCCCCAGATCAAAATTCCCGCCACCTACATGCGCGGCGGCACCAGCAAGGGCGTCTTTTTCCGTTTGCAGGATTTGCCCGAACCGGCGCGTCAGCCTGGCGCTGCGCGCGATGCGCTGCTGATGCGCGTGGTCGGCAGTCCCGATCCCTATGGAAAACAAATCGACGGCATGGGCGGCGCGACTTCCAGCACCAGCAAGACGGTGATTCTCTCGAAAAGCGCGCGCCCCGATCACGATGTCGATTATCTGTTCGGACAAGTCGCCATCGACAAAGCGCTGGTGGACTGGTCGGGCAACTGCGGCAATCTCTCTGCCGCTGTCGGCCCTTTTGCGATTGCCAACGGCCTGCTGCCGTCTGAGCGCATTCCGCGTGACGGATTGTGCACGGTGCGAATCTGGCAAGCCAACATCAACAAAACTATCATCGCTCATGTGCCGATCACGAACGGTCAGGTGCAGGAAACCGGCGACTTTGAGCTCGACGGCGTCACCTTCCCCGCCGCTGAGGTACAACTGGAATTTCTCGATCCTGCCGACGAAGGCGAAGACGGCGGTTCCATGTTTCCCACCGGGCGACTGGTCGATGATCTGGAAGTGCCGAACGTGGGTACGTTCAAGGCCACGTTGATCAACGCCGGTATCCCGACCATTTTTCTCAACGCACAAGACATCGGCTACACCGGAACCGAACTGCAAAGCGTCATCAATGGCGACAAAAAGGCGCTGGAGCGCTTTGAAACCATTCGGGCGTGGGGCGCTGTGAAGATGGGACTCATCAAGGACATCGCCGAAGCCGCCACGCGACAACACACGCCGAAAGTTGCCTTCGTCGCGCCGCCGCGAGACTATGTGGCCTCCAGCGGCAAAGCGATTGCCGCGAGTGACGTGGATTTGCTGGTACGCGCCCTCTCGATGGGGCAACTGCATCACGCGATGATGGGTACGGCGGCGGTTGCCATCGGCACGGCGGCGGCGGTACCCGGTACACTCGTCAACCTCGCGGCGGGCGGCGGCACCCGCAACGCCGTTCGCTTCGGCCACCCTTCCGGCACGCTCAGAGTCGGCGCAGAAGTGAAGGAAGAAGGCGGCCAATGGGTCGTCACCAAAGTTCTGATGAGTCGCAACGCCCGCGTGCTGATGGAAGGCTTCGTGCGCATCCCTTACAACAGTTTTTAATGATCTGAAAACACCATGTCCACACGCAAACAACTCAAAGCCATCGTCGAAGCCCGTCGCGGCGCCATCGTTCCCGGCGCTTTCAACGCGCTCTCGGCCAAGATCATCGAAGACCTGGGCTTCGAGGCGATCTACGTCACCGGCGCCGGCGTCACCAACATGTGGTTCGCCATGCCCGATCAAGGCTTCATGGGACTGACCGACATCGCCGATCACACGGCGCGTATCCGCGATGCGGTCAGTCTGCCGCTGATCGTCGATGCCGACACCGGCTTCGGCAACGCGCTGAACGTGCGCCACACCGTGCGCACGCTGGAACGCGCCGGCGCCGACTGCATCCAGTTTGAAGATCAAGTCGCGCCCAAACGGTGCGGCCACTTCTCAGGTAAGGAAGTAATCTCCACCGACGAAGCCGTCAGCAAAATCAAGGCAGCAGTCGATGCGCGGCGCGACGCCGACTTGATGATTATGGCGCGCACCGATGCGTGTGCCACGCAGGGCTTCGAAGCGGCGATCGAACGCGCGCAAAAGTTCGCCGAAGCCGGCGCCGACATCCTGTTTGTCGAAGCCGTCACGAAGGCCGAAGAAGTGCGCGCGCTGCCCCAGCGTCTGTCGAAACCGCAACTGATGAACATGGTGATCGGCGGCCGCACCCCGATCTTCAACGCTACCCAACTCGCCGAATTGGGCTACGGCATCGTTCTCTACGCCAACGCCGCGCTGCAAGGCGCTGTTGCCGGAATGCAGAAGGCGCTGACCGTGCTGCGCGACGAGAAAGAAGTGCAGGAGTCCAGCGGCTTGGTTACGCCCTTCGCCGAACGCCAGCGACTGGTCAGCAAACCGGAATGGGATGCTTTGGAAAAAAAATATACCTGATCTGTGGCTTGGATGTTGCTGGATTGTCATGTGGTGCCCGAGACCGGACTCGAACCGGTACAGCCTTGCGGCCGAGGGATTTTAAGTCCCTTGTGTCTACCTATTTCACCACCCGGGCGGGTTTGACAACAGATCGCAGCGCTTGTGATGGGTTTCGCTGACGCTCTATCAACGTCACGCTTTTTTATTATACGTGATCGTCGGCGAAATAGCGCCGCGTCTCTGCCAAAGCAAGCAGCCTGCCCCATAAAAAACGTCATCCCCGCCCAAGCGGAGATGACGCCCCAAACAACTACCTCAAACCTCTTACAGCTTCGATACGATGTCTTTCGTGTCGCGCGCGATCACCAGCTCTTCGTTGGTCATCACCATCATGGAACGCACGGTCGCGCCATCCGCTGAAAAGTCCATGCTCTTGCCGCGCTTGCTGTTTTTCTCCGAATCGATTTTCACGCCCAGATAGCCGAGATAAGCGCAAACTTTTTCGCGCAGCAGCGAGCTGTTTTCACCCAGTCCAGCAGTGAACACGACCGCGTCCACGCCGTTCATCGCAGCGGCGTAGCGACCGATGTAGCTCGCGACGCGGTAATAGTAGATTTCCAACGCTTCGTCGGCTTGCTCGTTGCCGTCCTGCTTCGCCTGAAAGATGTCTCTGAAGTCATTGGAGACGCCGGACAAGCCGAGCAGCCCCGATTTCTTGTTGAACATGTCGATCACTTGCGGCGCGGTTAGTTTTTCCTTTTCCATCAGGTAGGGCACAATGGCAGCGTCGATGTCGCCAGTGCGGGTGCCCATGACCAGCCCTTCCAGCGGCGTGAAGCCCATCGAGGTATCGACCGAGCGACCGTTTTCAATCGCGCAGATGCTGGCGCCGTTGCCCAAATGGCAAGTAATGATTTTCAGCTTGTTGTATGGACGACCCAGCATTTCCGCCGCCTTCATCGACACATATTTGTGGCTGGTGCCGTGAAAGCCGTATTTGCGGATTTTGTAGGTGTCGTACAGTTTATGAGGAAGCGCGTACATGTACGCTTTTTTCGGCATGGTTTGATGAAACGCCGTGTCGAAAACGCCCACTTGCGGCACGCCGGGCAGATTCTTTTTGCTGGCGCGAATCCCGAGAAGGTTCGGCGGGTTGTGCAGCGGCGCCATGTCGGAGCAATCTTCGAGCGCCTTTTCCACCGCGTCGTTGATCAACACGGAATCGCTGAAAAATTCACCGCCGTGTACCACACGATGCCCCACCGCAACGATCTCGTTGATGTTGGCAATCACGCCGTGTTCTTTGCTCAACAGCGCATCCAGCATGACTTTGATGGCGGCGGTGTGATCCGGCATGGGAACATCGGAGATGAATTCCTCGGCGCCGCGTTCGTGTTTCAGACGACCGTCGATGCCGATACGCTCACAGAGACCCTTGGCCAGCAAAGTCTCGTCATCCATGTTCAACAGTTGGTACTTCAATGAAGAACTGCCGCAGTTGACGACCAGAATTTTCATATTTAACGCCTCCTTGGTGGTGTTTGTTATAAGCCTTGCGCCTGCGCAGCGGTGATGATGATCACGCCCACAATGTCCTCAGCGGAACACCCGCGCGACAAATCATTGACCGGCTTGGCGATCCCCTGCGTCACCGGCCCGTAAGCCTTCGCTTTCGCCAGCCGCTCGGTCAGCTTGTAGCCGATATTACCCGAATCCAAGTCAGGGAACACCAACACGTTCGCTTTTCCAGCCACGGGGTTGCCGGGCGCTTTCCGCTCGCCGATGGACGGGATGATGGCCGCGTCCAACTGGAATTCGCCGTCCACCTTCAAATTCGGCGCGGCCGCCTTGACCAGCCGCACGGCTTCTGTCACCTTGTCCACGTCGCCGTGCTTGGCGCTGCCCATCGTCGAATGCGACAACAGCGCAACTACCGGCTCGGCTTTCACCAACTGCCGACACGATGTCGCGGCGCTCTGAGCGATCATCGACAGTTCTTCGGCGGTCGGATTTTGCACCAGCGCGCAGTCCGAGAAGACGAACGTGCCGCCCTGCCCGTACTCGCAATCGGGAACAACCATGATGAAGCACGACGACACCAGCTTGATGCCCGGCGCCGTTTTCAGGATTTGCAGGCTGGGACGCAGCACATCCGCCGTAGCGTGAATCGCGCCCGACACCATCCCGTCGGCGATGCCTTCCTTCACCAGCATCACGCCCAGATACATCGGATCTTCGCGTAGCAGCGCCGCCGCCTCTTTCACCGTCATTCCTTTGGATTTACGCAGCTCCGCCAGCTTCTCCGCCAACTCGCCCATGCGGCCATAAGTGGCCGGGTCGATAAACTCCGCGCCCTCCAGATTCAGGCCGGCGGCTTTTTCCGTGATGGCTTTGCGGTCGCCGATCAAGATGATGCGCGCCAGTTTTTCCGCCAGCACCGTATGAGCGGCCTGCAAATTCCTCGGCTCAAAGGACTCCGGTAAAACGATTGTTTTCAAATCAGCCTTGGCGCGTTGCTTGATACTTTCGAGAAAATCCATGTTGTCGCTCCTTTCGTTTATTGAATATGGATCAATGGGTTGAATTCAGTTCTTGCGGAAAACGATTCTCTGCGGAAAAATCCCGTCCGGGGCACAGGATGCCAGCGCCCTTTTCATTCGCCGCGTATGTTTGACGGTTGTACACCAGCCCTGTACGAAAATCAACCTCACAGGCTTTGTGGGTACCGAATGCGACGACGACGCCATCCTCGGGCTGACGCAGCGAAACCCCAACACATCACCGTCACATGCCAGCAGATCGCCGCAAGGTTTTCGGAAAGAACCTTCCGCGTCGCTTTTCTTGTCTATTGCGATGATTTTGAATTTCTTGCCCAGCAGTCAGGTTATCGTCGCCCCTGCTGGCCCAAGACCGATGATTGCAATATCGTAGGCGCTCATGAATGCAGCTTGCTATCGAGCGCGTTCTTCAACTTTCCTTCTTCCCTTTCCTTTGGTCAAACACATTCATCTGTCCGCGCAACTTTTCCAGAAAACGCCGATGGCTCATCACCCAAACGACGGCCGGAATCACCGTCGGCAGGATCAACGAGCCGAACTGGTAGGCGAACGCCACGACTTCGCGTTGCAGCGATGAGAAGCCGACTTGTGACGCGATGAAAGGCCCCGCCGAAAAATTGACGTTCTTGAGAAAATCGGCAGTCACACCCCAAGCGATGAACGGCACGATCACGAGGTAGCCGATCAGCAGTTTTTTCCAGCCGCCCTTTTCACGTGCGGCGAGAACCAGCGCCGCCAGCATCGGCAAGCCGAACGAGTACAGCAGCGCGTTGACTTCAACCGTAACGGCGGAGTTGTCGGCCATCGCTTCGCCCGGTCGCAGCGATGTCCAGAAAATCAGATTGCGCGACTCCATCGTGATGTGTTTCACCAGATCGTCGAAAGCCAGTTGGGTGAATGCTTGCGCCAACAGCTTGGCGGGAAAAATCAGAATCGGCGCCGCGAAATACCAGATCACAAACATCAGCGGCAACCAAGCAAAAGTAATGAGCACGAAACGCAGTAACGGCGAACGCCCGCGTTTTTCAGTTTTTGGCGACGCTTCGGCTTTGGGCTGATTGTCTTCCGGCGACATCGTGGGTTCCTACGCGAGTCCCGCAATTTGTGGCGCGGCTTGCGCTTCAGTTTTCACTGCGGCTTCTACAGGCGGCGCACCACCGCCATCCTGATCGTTCGAGTTCTTCTCTCTGGGCAGCAACCGAATCCAGATCAGAAAAACAATCAGCACGTCGAGCATGATGAGCGCCTGCCAAACGTAAAGGTGCGCCCAATCGAAGGCTTTCTGATTCCATTGCCCCAGATAAAACAGGCTGATCACGCGCACAATGTTCAGCGCTTGTACTGCCACGAAACCACTGATGATACCGATGATTTTATTTTTCCACGGCGCCGGAAACGCCAGCATCGCCGCCACCAATACAATCGTTGCCTCGATGCCGTTGCAACCTCTTTCGATCGACACGCCGAAGCCGTTGGTGAGGCTGCGCATCACTTTCCCCGTCGCTTCGACATGGCTGTCGAACAAGGTGACGAGCCAGGTGGAGATTTGAGCCAGCGCGTTGGTCCACGGATCAACGAACCAGTTTTCCGCCCACGGCGTCAACTCCAACCCGAAAAGGACGGCAAGAATGATGACAAAGAGGATGAAAAAACGCACCATGAACGGATTCTATCATCAGGAATCAGGCTCTCGTCAGCGGCGGATGGGAAGCAAAGTAACGCTTTATACCTCCGGCAATGGATTCGGCGAAGCGTTGTTGCTGCTTCGGATCGTTCAACTTGACTTCTTCTTCGGGGTTGGAGATGAACGCCGTTTCAACCAGAATCGACGGAATGTCCGGCGCTTTGAGCACCGCAAATCCGGCCTGCTCCACCTCGCCTTTGTGCAGGGCGTTGTGCGTTCCCAGCGCGGTTAAAACCATCGAGCCGACCTTCAGGCTGTCGTTGATCTGCGCCGATTGCGACAAATCGAGCAAGGTTCGGGTAACGGCAACATCTTTGCTGTTGATGTCCATGCCGCCGACCAGATCGGCATTGTTTTCTTTTTGCGCCAACCAGCGCGCTGCCGCCGAGGTGGCACCGCGCTCCGACAACGCGAACACTGAGGAACCGCGCGCGCGGATGTTGGTGAAAGCGTCCGCGTGAATCGACACCATCAAATCGGCCTGCACCCGTCGCGCTTTTTCGACGCGCTGATGGAGCGGCACAAAAAAATCGCCGTCGCGCGTCAACACGGCGCGCATGTTCGGCTCGGCGTCGATCAATTTTTTGACGCGGCGAGCTATCGACAGCACCACGTTTTTTTCCATCGTTCGCCTTCGACCAATCGCGCCCGAATCCTCACCGCCGTGCCCGGGGTCCAGCATCACGATGATCGGCCTCGGCTTGGTCGGCGGCTTGGTCGGCGTTTTGCTCGGCGGCGGTTTTTTGCCGCCGGTGTTGGGCGATTTTTCGGGAATGGGCGGCGGCGTTTTCGGATGGACGGCGTCGGTTTTTCCCCCCGTTTTGTCGGCGGTTTTGCTCTTCGTGTCGCGCTTTTCATACTCGCGCACCAGCGCCAGCAACGCCTCGTCGTCGGCGTATTTCTGCTCCAGCGCCGACACGTTATCGTCGTTTTCAAATTCCTTGACCAGCATCAGCAACGGGTCGCGTCGCTCCACCGGATAAAGGTCGAGCACCAGACGGTAGCCGAACTGCGCCACCGGCTTGAGCGTAAAAAGTTTCGGATCGACCCGATCCTTGAGGTCAAGCACCAGACGCAAAACATGGGCGTCGCGCTGCCCCAACCGAATGCCCAGAATGTAGGGATCGCTGTGCTGCAAAAGCGTTGGCAGCGCCTCCAGCCCGGGCGACATTTCAATGTTCTCGATATCGAGCACGAGCCGATAAGGCTCTTGCAACTGCGTCATCCGAAACGTCGGCAAGCGCGACGTTTCGATCACCAACCGGGTGTATTCTTCGGAAGGCCACAAACGGGCAGAGGTAACCCTGTCGGTCGGCGGGGATTTCGGCAACGACGCGGGCGGCGGCGCTGGCGGTAGCGCTAGCGCGGGTTTCCCCACGGCAACGTAGGCCGTCGGCAGCAGCAGCCACCCCGACGCCAACAGCCCACCTCGCAACAAGCGACGGCGAACGATGGAGATGCGGCACTCTGGCATCACCACGAGCGTCGTTACACGGCCTTCATCGCGCTCAGACATGCTGCTCCCGCTTCTGTGTGAGGGGCGATTCGCACTTGCCGCCCGACCGCCGAAACGTCGGAAGGTAGCGTCAAATGCACCGCCAGATCAACCGGCGGCAAACGGTCGCCCAATTTTTCAGGCCATTCGATCACGGCCACCGCGTCGTCCCGAAAATACTCCGAAAAGCCGCCGGACTCCCATTCCGCCGGGTCTTTAATCCTATAAAAATCAAAGTGATAAAAACATAAATGGAAGTTGATTCTTGAAAAAGAATACTCTTCCACCAGCGCATAACTGGGGCTTTTGACCGCGCCGGAAACCCCGAGTGCGCGCAACATGCCGCGCACCAGCGTTGTCTTTCCAGCGCCGAGATCGCCGGACAGGGTGACCACCATCCCGCCCCGCAAATACGCCGCCAACCGCCCACCGAGCGATTCGGTAGCGGCGGCATCTTTCAAAATGGTTTCAAACGGTTCCTGCATTGGCTGTTTTCATCTCCCCGCGCAAGGATACAACAAACAGCGCTGCCAAAAACAGGGTTTTGTAAAACAAAAACAAAGCGCCCCGAAGGGCGCTTTGTTTCTTGCTCACAACATCGCAAATCTACAACACAATATCGGCGAGAATGAAACCGAACAGCGTCGAGAGTGCAATGGCCACCGTTCCCGGAATGAAGAACGGATGGTTGAACACGTACTTGCCGATTCGCGTCGAGCCGGTATCGTCCATTTCCACCGCCGCCAGCAGCGTCGGATAGGTCGGCAACACGAACAACGCCGACACCGCCGCGAACGACGCCACCAGCGTGACCGGCGCGGCGCCGACGGCAATCGCCAGCGGCATCAGCGCGCGAGCGGTCGCCGCTTGCGAGTAGAGCAGCATCGAGGCGAAGAACAACGCCACCGCCAACAACCACGGCTTGGTTTCCAGCACGCTGCCGGCCAATTCCTTGATTCCGGCTTCGTGCGCGTTAACGAAGGTCGTGCCCAACCAGGCGACGCCAAGGATACAAACGCAGGCGCTCATCCCGGATTTGAACGTCGAAGCGCTCAACACGTTGGCGGCTTCGATCTTGCAAAAGAACGCAATCGCTGTCGCCGCGCTCAACATGAAGACGTAGATGGCGTGGTCACGCGACAGAATGATGCTTTCTTTCGGAATCAGGCCGACCTTGTCGCTGATTAGTGTGGCGTAAAGCATGACCATCAGAATCGCGAAGAGGAAGATCCAGACCGAGCGTTTGCCCATCTTCGTGACTTTGATGTTGCTGACGCCGCGCATCACCACCAGCCCTTTGGCCAGACGTTCCTGATAAATCGGATCGTCTTTCAGTTCCTTGCCGAGGAAGTTGGTAAGGAAGGAGGTGAGAATCACCGCCAGCAAGGTCGTCGGGATGCAGATCATCAGAATGTCAAGATAACCCACGCCCAACGGTTCCAGCACGCCGGAGAAGAACACCACCGCCGCCGAAATTGGCGAAGCAGTGATGGCAATCTGCGACGCCACCACCGAAATCGACAGTGGTCGCGACGGTCGAACGCCCTGCTCCTTGGCGACTTCGGCGATCACCGGCAGCGTCGAAAACGCGGTGTGGCCGGTGCCCGCCATGACCGTCATGAAGTAGGTGATGATGGGCGCCAGATAGGTGATGTACTTCGGATGTTTGCGCAAAAGTTTTTCGGCAACCACCACCAGAAAGTCGATACCGCCCGCCACCTGCATGGCGCCGATGGCGGCAATCACCGACATGATCACCAGAATCACGTCGATCGGAATCGACCCCGGCTTGACGCCGATGATCGCCAGCACCAGTACGCCCAAACCGCCCGCGAAACCGATGCCGATACTTCCCAGTCGCGCGCCCAGAAAAATGGCGCCTAAAACAATGACCAGTTGAAGGATGACCATATAATCCATAACCATCTCCTCGTAAGTTAACTCTTGATGAACTGCGGATTGATCAGGTTATCAAACGAGAACACCTCATCCCATTTTTCTTGCGTGATCAATTTCCGCTCTTTCACGACGATTTCGTGAATCGACTTATTTTGTAAATACCCTTCCCGCGCAATTTCCGCGCATCGTTTGTAACCGAGTATCGGGCTTAGTTGCGTGACGATGCCCAGCGAACCCAGCACCATCGCTTCGGTGCGTTTCGTGTTCGCCGTGATGCCTTTCACGCAGTTTTCGGTCAGACTCTTGACCGCGTTCTGCATCGCGCTGATCGAGCTGAACAAGGCATAGCCGATCACCGGCTCCATCACGTTCAACTGCAACTGGCCGGCCGACGCCGCCAGCGTGACGGTCAAATCCATGCCGATCACGAAGAAGCCGGTTTGATTGACCACTTCGGGGATTACCGGATTGACTTTGCCAGGCATGATCGACGAGCCCGGCTGCAACTGCGGCAAATTGATTTCGTTCAGGCCGCAGCGCGGGCCTGACGCCAGCAAACGCAAGTCGTTGCAGATTTTGGTGAGCTTCACCGCCGTGCGCTTCAGCACGCCCGAAAGCTGCACATAAGCGCCGGTATCGGAAGTGGCTTCCACCAAATCGTGCGCCAAAACGAATTTCTCGCCGGTCGCTTTAGAAAGGTATTCGACCGCCAGTTCGGGATAACCTTCCGGCGCGTTGACCGACGTACCGATGGCCGTCGCGCCGAGGTTGACTTCGCGCAACAAGCTGCACGATTCCTCGATGCGTTGAATTTCCTCGCCGATGGTCGTCGCAAAACCGTTGAATTCCGCGCCCATCGACATCGGCACTGCGTCCTGCAAGTGCGTGCGTCCCATCTTCAACACATGATCGAATTCCACGCCTTTGGCGCGAAACGCCTCCTGCAATCCTTGCAGGGTTTTGGCGTACTCTTTCAAGCGCATGATCAGCGCCAGACGAAACGCCGTCGGGTAGGAATCGTTGGTGGATTGCGAACAGTTGACGTGATCGTTCGGGCTGATCGTCGCGTAATCGCCCTTCGGCTTGCCCATGGACTCCAACGCAACATTGGCGATGACTTCGTTGGCGTTCATGTTGATGGAAGTGCCGGCGCCGCCCTGAATGAAATCGGTGACGAATTGATCGACGAACTCGCCGGCAATCAGACGATCGCATGCCTTGCCGATCGCTTCGGCCACCTTGGCATCCAGCGCGCCGAGATCACGGTTGGCCATCGCTGCGGCTTTCTTCACGTAAGCCAAGCCTTTGACCATGCTGGGCTCTCCCGACATGGGTTGCCCGGTAATATAAAAATTTTCTTTGCCTCGTAACGTTTGGACACCGTAATATGCGTTATCAGGCAGCTCTCTCTCCCCCAGAAAGTCCTTCTCGATTCGACTCATTTCGACCTCTCTACCTCTGTTACTGCGGTTTTTGCGTCAAAAATCGACGCTCCATAAAAACATCCCCGCAAGAGCGGGGATGTTTTCGCTTAGTTTCCGATGGTTGCCATCTTTCTTCGTAAGAACGCTATCTGCGATTGTAACGGCAGTTCTTTCGGACAAATATCATGGCACGCCAGCAACGACATGCAACCGAACACGCCGTTGTCGTCGCCGACCAGTTCATAGAAATCAGCATCGGTACGCACGTCGCGCGGATCGAGTCTGAAGCGCGCGAGTTTGTTCATGCCGACCGCGCCCACAAAATCTTTCCGCATCTGCGCCGTGCCGCACGCGGCCACGCACGAACCGCACTCGACGCAACGATCCAGTTCGTAAATCTGCTCGGCGAGTTCGGGATCCATGCGCGCTTCGGCCTTGCTCAGATTGATTTCCTCTTCCTTCGTGTGCACCCACGTTTCGAGACGCTCGCTCATGCCGTGCATCCACTTGCCGGTATTCACCGATAAATCGCCGATCAACTCGAACACCGGCAAAGGCGCCAGCGTGATGTCGGCGTCCATCTCATGCGTCAATGTCCGGCAAGCCAAACCGGGGCGACCATTGATCAGCATCGAGCAACTGCCGCAAATACCGGCACGGCAAACGAAATCGTATTGCAGCGTCGGGTCTTGATGTTCGCGGATTTCGCTCAGCGCCAGAAACAGTGTCATCCCTTCCGTTTCTTCCAACTGATAAGACTGCATGTGCGGCTTGCTTTCCGGGTCCTGCGGGTTATAGCGCAGAATGTGGAAATTCAGCATCCGTTGCCGGGGTTGTCCGCCCGGCGCGGTGTTTTTTTGTTCGTCGCTCATCTTCTGACTCACTTGCTCAAAGGTTCGTCAATACGTTCATTGAAACCGCGCAAAACGTCGGGCAACTTGTCCCGGAAAGGCATCAGCGCGTTTTGAATATCGTGACGGCTCTTGCCTTCCATCCGCTTTTTGATTTCATCGATTTCCGCCATCCGCTTGGCCGTATCCGAATGGTCGATGTAATCCTTGGTGCCGTAGCCGCGCCAACCCGGCGGCAGTTCCATCTTCATCACGTCGAGCGTTTCATATTCCAGATCGGGCAACGTCGATTTCTCATCGCGCCAGAACGCCAACGTGCGCTTCAACCAATTCTGGTCGTCGCGATGCGGATAATCTTCGCGGGCATGCGCGCCACGGCTCTCGGTGCGCTGCAACGCGCCACAGGCCACCGTCAGCGCCAGCTTGATCATCTTCTGCGTCCGATACGCCGCCACCAGTTCGGGATTGGCGCCCGGGTGCTTGCTGACCAACCCGATGTTGCGGCTGCGTACCAGCAGTTGTTGTAAATGATCCACCGCATCCTGCAACGCTTTGCCGTTGCGGAAGATACCAACCGAGTGCGACATGATCTCCTGCATCTCGGTGTTGAGCTTGAAAGCGCTTTCGGTGCCTTTGCCGTTCAGAAGCGCTTTCAGTTTCGCTTCTTCGCGCTCGACGAATTCCTCGACCAACCCCATCGGCACATCGACGCCGTTTTCTGGCTTGTCGCAGAAATCAGCAATGAATTCACCGACGATCATGCCGGCCACCACGGTTTCCGAAACCGAGTTGCCGCCCAGCCGGTTGAAGCCGTGCAAATCCCAGCATGCCGCTTCACCCGCCGCAAACAAGCCTTTCAGATGCGGCGATTCGCCGGTGTGGTTGGTGCGCACGCCGCCCATCGTATAGTGTTGCGCCGGGCGCACCGGAATCCACTTCTCGGCGGGGTCGATGCCCAGGAAGCTCTCACAGATTTCCTTGATCTCGCGCAGGTTGTGTTCGATGTGGTGACGTCCCAGCAAAGTGACATCAAGCCACAGATGATCGCCAAAGCGCGACTTGACGCCCTTGCCTTTGCGAATGTGCTCTTCCATCCGACGCGATACCACGTCGCGCGACGCCAGTTCTTTTTTCTCCGGCTCGTAGTCCGGCATGAAACGATAACCGTCAACGTCGCGCAGCAAACCGCCGTCGCCGCGACAACCTTCGGTCATCAGAATACCGACCGGCACGATCCCCGTCGGGTGGAACTGCACTGCTTCCATGTTGCCGACCGCCGCCACACCGGTTTCCAGCGCCAGCGCGTGACCGATGCCTTCGCAGATCACCGCGCTGGTGGTCACCCGATACAGCCGACCGGCGCCGCCGGTGGCAATCGCCGTTGCCTTCGCCAGATAAGCGCGCAACTCGCCGGTAATCAGATCACGAACTACCGCGCCGTAACAACGCTTGCCGTCGTGAATCAGCGCCACCGCTTCGGTGCGTTCGTGGACTTCGATGCCTTCGCCGATGGCGCGGTCGCTGGCGGTGTACAACATCGAGTGACCGGTGCCGTCCGCCACATAACACGTCCGCCATTTCTTGGTGCCGCCGAAATCGCGTTGCGCAATCAACCCGCGCGCTTCTTCGCGCTCGGTGATGGTTTCCTTCTGGCTGTTGATGATGACTTGCCGGTCGCCCGGTTTCACCCGACTCCACGGCAAGCCCCAGGATGCCAACTCACGCGCCGCTTTCGGCGCGGTGTTGACGAACATCCGGGCAACATCCTGATCGGCGCCCCAGTCGCTGCCGCGCACCGTATCTTCAAAGTGAACGTCTTCGTTATCGCCCTGCCCTTTGATCACATTGGCCAGCGACGCTTGCATTCCCCCTTGCGCCGCCGCCGAGTGCGAGCGCTTCGGCGGCACCAGCGACAACACAATGACTTCATGACCGCGGCGCTTGGCGCCGATTCCCATCCGCAGGCCGGCCAGCCCACCGCCGATCACCAGGACATCAGTAAAAATTACCTTCATTTTGTGACTCCCTCAACAGCAGCGTGATGTGGTTCAGCCCAAATCGGGGTGTAAGGCTCACCATAGTGAAGCCGGTGTTCATAACCGACCTTCATGTAAGCGGCCAACGTGGCGAACCCCAGAATCAGGAAGAACGCCGTAATCGCCCACTTGAGATTTTTCAGGAATGTGCGGCTGACGTTCGGCCAGCACCATTTCACTGCCAACCGATACAAACCGATGCCGCCGTGCAGTTCGACCGCCAACAACATCACGAGATAAAACGGCCACAGCCCGTCGCTCCACATGCGGTCGCCCGAACCAAAGGGGCCGATGTTTTGCGGCCACACCATCATTTGATAAAGATGCGCCGACGCCATAAAGAACATCGCGAAACCGGTATAAACTTGCCAGATCCACAGCGTGGTATCACCGTGCCGCATCGACTTGGCGTGCGCGCGGAAAACCTTGAGTTGCCGGTAATTGCTCGGGAACTTCCGAACCGCCATCGCCGCATGCACGATAAAGATGACGGCAACGCACGCTACGACGATCGAGACGATCCACGGATGGCTCTTGCCGAAGATATAGTAGCCTTCAAAGAACCGGGAAACTTCCCACATCGTATCGTAGCCCAACAAAATCGTTGCGACAAAAAACATGTGACCCCACATGAACAGCGCTAAAAGCAGGCCGCTCACGCTTTGCAGAATATCAAGCTTGGCCGGCCAGCGGCTTTTTCGGGGCCGCTCGGACAGTCCTGCTTGAATGATGAGTGTTTCGCTTGACATAGGAACCTTACAGTAATTAAAGAGAAAAAATTAAAATAGGGAACTCATAAAAAAAAGACAACTCTAGCAGTATAACGTACTTCTTGCGGTATTCTTGATACTCGTCAACCTCAAGCATACCAAAATTTCATCATCAAGATAGTTTTTTACCACTCGGCCTGAGCAATGTCTTTCCTGTTTTGCGTTCGTACCAGCGTATGACCGCTTGTGCCAGAATTTTATTTGAATCAACAAAATACGCCGGTCTGTTCCGAACCTCCTCCGCCAAGGCAATCGGGATTTCAGTACAGCCGAGAATGATAGCATCAACCTTTTGCTGCTGAAGGTACTGATACGGCGCCTCAAAATGACCGCGCGCGCTTTCTGTCGCGCCCGCCTTCAGCGCAAAAATCCCGTCCATCACCGCCTGCTGCGCGGCGCCTTCCGGTATGACAAAGTCAACCCCGAATTGTTCCAGCGCCGTTTGGTACAGTCCAGTTATCAGCGTCGCGTCGGTCGCCAGCACCCCGACTTTGGAAAAACCGGCGTCCCGAACCGCCTGAGCCACCATGTCGATGAGATTGAGCATTTCTACCGAAGTGGCCGCTTTCAGTTGCGGAAACCAGTAATGCGCGGTGTTACACGGAATGACGATACAGGCCGCTCCGGCGTTTTCCAGCATCTGCAGGCGATCCAGCAACGCCGACAACGGCGAAAGCCCGCCGTTTAGCAGACAAGCGCCCCGGTCGGGAATATCCGGGATTGATGACACCAACAGCGGAATATGCTGCTGATCGCTGCCCGCGTCCGTCAGCTCGATCAACTTCTGTATGAAGTCGGCTGTTGCCGCCGGCCCCATTCCGCCAAGAACTCCTACCAGATAATCCATTTCCATAAAGTTAGTGTGGTTTTAAGAAGTGTAACAACCAAAAGCGTTAAAAGGAAATGCCAAAAATAAGAAAGCAATGCAAAATACGCATATCTGAGCACTGCTCACATGAACATTTTCTCACGAACACCCCCTGAACTGATAAGACAACCGATCATGCAAAACATCGAAACCAAATGGCTGGAAGATTTTCTGGCACTCGAAGAAACGCGCAACTTCTCACAAGCCGCCGAACAACGCAGCCTCTCGCAACCTGCTTTCAGTCGTCGCATTCGCGCATTGGAACACGCCGTCGGCGTCGAACTCTTCGATCGCACCAGCACCCCGCTGCAACTGACCGATCACGGCCGCTTGTTTCATTCACAAGTTCGCAGCTTGCTCGAACAACTGCAAAACGGCCTCACCGAATTGTCGGGCGCGGGGCTGACCGGCAAAGCCAAGCTGTCGATTGCCGCTGCGCACTCGCTGTCGTTGGCCGTCTTGCCGACCATCGTCGAAACCATCGCGCGCAACGACAACTCGTTCATCTGCCACGTCGAAGCCATCGACGCCGATCAAGCCGTACAAACACTACGCGAAGGCAAGAGCGATTTCATCCTGTCGTTTCACGACGAAGAATTGCTGCAAACGCCGTTTCGCTGCCTCAAACTGTTCGACGCCGAACTGATTCCCGTCTATGCCGACAACGGCTACACCCCGCGCTACACCCTCGAACAAACCGACATTCCGCTCCTGAACTACACGCCGACTTCTTATCTGGGACGACTGGTCAATCGCTGCCTGTCGGCGGTGAGCGAAAACACCTTCCGCCCCGTGTTCGTTTCGTCGATGGCCGACCTGCTCAAACGAATGACCCTCGACGGTTACGGCGTCGCTTGGCTGCCGACGTATTTGATCAACGAAGTCCATGATCGCTTCACCCACATCGAGGGCCTGCCTGCCATCCCGATCGAAGCCTACGTCTATCGAATGGAAACCAGACTCAGCCCCGCCGCCGAACGTTTTTGGCGCGCGCTGACAGCGCTTGCGCCGAAAGAGTGAAGGAATTATGTCACAACAACACAAACGTCACGTTGCGCGCCAAGAAAGTCATAAACGGAGAGGCACGATTAACAACTCCCCTTGAAGCCGCCGAGCATCGCGGAGCGACGCAGAGACAGGGCGAGGGTTGTTTGAGCGATCCTCTGAATTTTTCAGGATCGCGAGTTCCCGAGCCCCTGCGTTGTCCGAGAAGCACAGGGCTTCCGCGTAGCGGACGGCAGAACGGGGAGCGATTTCTTTGGTCCCTTTCTTGTTCGCACAAGAAAGGGGCTCGCCAAGCCGGGCGAGTCCGGTGCGGTAGAACAAACAACAAATGCGTCAGGTAACGGCGATGTATTGATATTCTGCGGGGACACAACGTGTCCCCGCATAGGCGCGTCCTTACGACCCCACCTCTCGTACATGCGCGATCCAGTTTGCCGTTAACTTCTCTTGCAACGTGTTCTGCCGCAAACGCAACGCCAGCCCGCCGAAGTCCACACGATCGAGCGGTTGATCCTGATTGAAGCAACTGAAAACGTAGCTCACTTCGCCTGTCTGTGGATCGCGGTGCACTTGCAAACACTGCGCGCAAATTTCTTTCATCATGCACTGCATTGGCGAATTGATCGAACCGATGGCCTGATGTGTCGGTTTCAAATACGGCGCAAGGACGCCGTGACGCGCCGCTGCCACCGCCGCCATCATTCGGTCGGAGCCAATCACGATCATCCGATCGGTATCGCCGAACGGAATCGCTTGCGCGCCAAGTTTTCCTTCGGCGTAAGCGCGCATGGCTTCGACGATGGTGCCGACGAAAGTTTTGTCTTGCGGGCGTGAGGGCACGAACCCCGGCGCTTCGTCGCAACACCAGATGATCACGTCCGCTGCTGCTTCGATGTCTTCCACTTTGTAGCGGTCTTCGACTTTACGATAACCGGCGAAGTACAGCACTTTGGAACCGGCTTCTCTAAACGCGCGGCCAATCGAGAACAACACGGCGTTGCCCAAACCGCCGCCGATCAGCGCGACGGTTTCACCCGGCTCGATTTCGGTCGGCGCGCCGGTCGGCCCCATGAGAATCACCGGCTCGCCAGGTTTCAGTGTCGCGCACAAGCTCGACGATCCGCCCATTTCAAGCACAATCAGCGACACCAGACCGCGCTCGCGATCCACCCAAGCGCCGGTCAGCGCCAAGCCTTCCATCGCCATTCGGGTTCCGTTGAGACGCGGCGCCCGCGTTTCAAAATTCTGCAAGCGGTAAAACTGTCCCGGCGCAAAACGTTGCGCCGCCGCCGGCGCATGCACGATGACTTCAACGATGGTCGGCGTCAAACGCTCGACCCGCTCGATCCGCGCTCGCCAATCGCGATTCAACCCACCCAAAAACGCCGCTTCCTCTTCTCTCGCGGCGGCTTTCGGCAGACGCGCCAGCATCCGCGAAATGATCGGATAACTTTGCCGCGCGCTGGCCATCGCTTTGACGACATTGCCGAAGTACGCCGGATGCAGATCGCCCAGAAAACTGATCGCGCGCCCGTCGCCTTCAATCGCCGTCAAGATCATGGGCTTTTCTGGTTTCGCCAAACCGTGCACCACTTGTGTCGGTTCTCCTTCTTCGTCGAGCAGCCGGAAATACTTGCCGTCGCGCACAAAATTTTGAGAATCTTCGCGCGCCAGCACGGTGTTCGGCGAAGTGCCCGCCGCAATCAAAATCGTGTGCGCCGGCAGCACCGTTTCCACGCCGTTGTTCGCCGATACTTTCACGCCGCAAGCGCTGCCGTAGCCATCTACTTCGACCGCCTTCGGCGTCAACCCTTCGGCGAACCAAATCCCTTCTTCCAGCGCTTTTTCGATTTCTTCATGATTCAGCGTGTAAGACGGGCTGTCGATCATCCGCTTGCGGTACGCCACCGTCGAGCCGCCCCAGCTTTGCAGCAAACCCACGGTGTTGAGCGCGCGTCCTTCGCGTTGCCCCGCGCTGCGTTCCTCGCGCAAGGCTTTCGCGTGCGTGATGAACTCCTCGGCGATGACGCGCTCTTCCGGCGTCCACCGCGCTTCCACTTTGTCGCGCCCTTGCGCCGCCACCAACGTTTCGTAGCGCATCAAAAACTTTTCAACCTGCACCGGGTAATACGCCAGCGCTTCGGTGGCCGCGTCGATCGCCGTCAAACCGCCACCGATCACCACCACCGGCAACCGCAACTGCATGTTGGCAAGCGAATCGCGCTTGGCCGCGCCGGTCAATTGCAACGCCATCAAAAAATCTGATGCCGTGCGTACGCCGGGCGCCAGCCCGTTCGGAATGTCGAGCACCGTCGGTTTGCCTGCCCCGAGCGCCAGCGCGACATGATCGAAGCCGCGCGCCCAGGCATCTTCGAGCGTCACCGTGCTGCCGAAACGCACGCCGCCGAAAAGCCCGAACTCGGCGCGACGCTGCAACAACAAGCGAATCACTTTCAGGAAATTCTTGTCCCAACGCACGGTGATCCCGTATTCGGCAACACCGCCGAAGCCTGCCAAGACCCGCTCGCCCAACGGCTCCACCAGTTCCGCGTAATCGCGCACCGGCGCAAACGGCGCCCGTATGCCATCGACCGCCATTCCCGACAACGTTTCATCGAGCGGCTCGATCTTCAAACCGTCGATGCCGACCACCGTATGCCCTTCGTTCATCAGATGGTGCGCCAGCGTGTAACCCGCCGGCCCCATCCCCACCACCAGCACTCGCTTGCCCGACGGCGGCAACGGCAAAGGCCGACGCAGATCGAGCGGATTCCAGCGCGTCAACAGCGAATAAATTTCAAAGCCCCACGGTAACGCCAACACATCCTTGAGCAGCCGCGTTTCCGATTGTGGAATATCCACCGGCTCCTGCTTCTGATAAATGCACGCCTTCATGCAGTCATTGCAAATCCGATGACCGGTCGCCGCCACCATCGGATTGTCGATGCAAATCATCGCCAGCGCCGCCAGCGGCACGCCTTCGGCGCGCAACTTGTGAAACTCCGAAATGCGCTCTTCGAGCGGACAACCGCCCAGCGGCACACCCAGCGGCGATTTCTTGTACGGCTGCTCCGGCGGCTTGCCGTCGGTCACCTTCTCGCGAATGCCCGTCACGCAACTGTCGCGTCCCTGTTCGTGACACCAAATGCAGTAATGCGCCTGATCCAGCCCCCCGATGGTATCCATGCCGGGGTCGGTCAACGCAAAACCCTGACGCTGCCGCAACGCATGCGATTCGTCGAGCTTCCACATCGATACGCCGCAATGTTCGTGCGCCGCAATCGGCACCAACTTCATGAAATCCACTTTGCCGGGAACTTTGAACAACACATCGCGACGATGAAACGCCCGTCCTTCCGGCGTATGAACCGCCCACGCCGCGTAACGCATCGCCGTATCGAGCGCTTCGGCATTGGCGTCGGCATCTTGCTGCCAGCGCGTCACCGCTTGCGCGAAATTCAGTTGGGTCAACGAAGCGCCTATCAGCTTTTCCAACGCCTGCCGCAACGCGGCACCGTCAAACGTCGCCGCTGCCTCCGCTTTGTAAGTGTTGACCGCCTTGCGCTGCACGAATTGCCGCTTCACCGCGTAAATCGGCGCCAACTCGTGATGCTGCGCTTCCAGCGTCCGCACCTCCGCAGTGATGCCGAACAAACCGGCAAGAAAATCCTCCAAGTACGGCCCCACCGCCAGCAGCAAGTCGGCTTCCGCTTTGCGATCCAGCGAGGTCGGCGCGCGCCTTGCCGCCTGCAAGCGCTCGGCCAGCGGCGCGTCGACGCCCGTCAAGTAATCAAGAAAACAGCGATCGAGCCGGAGCAGCCCGTCTCGGGTATAAAGATCGGCAAACGCCAAGTCGTAAGCAAGATTCAACATGGAACGGAAATTCTTTCACGAGCGCAGAAGTGACAAGCGCGACAACGCCGCCAAAAAGCGCCTACAAAAATAAACAGTAACGCACCCAAGCAATATTCCAGGAGCCGAGCACAAGAGTACGGATTTTACCTTGGATTGCATCATGCCAACCCGTAAGCCGGTTTCTTTCGCTCACCAGCCGTAATTAAGCGGAATAAATTGCACAGTTTTATGTGTTGCGCATAATTGCACACGTGGGCAGTCGGTAATTCTTCCTTCGACTTAAGCGATGACTGTGTCCAACGCGTTCATGCAATCTCTCCCCGCCACGCTTCTGCCAATGCCTTCAACACTTCCTCATCGAGATCAACCAGCGCGCGATTTTTGACCCGCGCTTTGCCGTCCACCCACACATGGCTCACGTCGTCGCCGCTCACCGCGTACACCAGATGAGACACGGGATCGTAACACGGCGATAAACGCAGCGCGCCGAAGTCCACCGCACACAAATCCGCCGCTTTGCCCGCTTCAAGCGAGCCGATCTCATCGCCCAAGCCGAGTGCGCGCGCGCCGCCGATTGTCGCCATCGCCAACGCGCGGTGCGCATCGACGACTGTGGCGTCCTCGGTGCTGCCCTTGGCCAACAGCGCCGCCAATCGCATCTCCTCAAACAAATCGAAGCGGCTGTTGCTGGCCGCGCCGTCGGTTCCCAAGCCGACGTTGACGCCCGCTTCGAGCAACGCCGCCAGCGGCGCGATGCCGCTACCGTGTTTGAGATTGGAAGTTGGACAGTGCGCAACCGAGGCGCCGCATGCTGCCAACTGCACGATTTCCGCCGCGTCGAGATGCACGGCATGCACGGCGATCAGTTTCGACCCGACCAACCCGAAACGCTGCAAACGTTCCAGCGGCCGCATGCCGTGCTCCTTTAAACTTCGGGGAACTTCATCGCGCGTTTCATGCACATGAATGTGAACCGGCAAGTGAAGCTCTTTCGCCAGCGCGGCGACCCGTTCGAAGCTGCGGTCGGAAACGGTATAAGGCGCGTGCGGCGCGAGGCAAAAAGAGAGCCGCGGCTTGTCGCGCAAGGCGTCACGAGCGGCCAGCCCTTTGGCGAAATAGTCGTCCGCATCTTTGGCGTAAGCGCCGGGAAACTCCAGCACGGTCAACCCCAGCACCGCCCGTATTCCCGACTTGCTGACGGCTTCCGCCGCCGCTTCCGGAAAAAAATACATATCGTTGAAGCAGGTAACGCCGCCGCGCAACATTTCAGCGCACGCGATGAGCGTTCCGTCGTGAACAAAGCGCGGCGAAACGTGCTTCGCTTCTGCCGGCCAGATGTGCTCCGAAAGCCATTGCATCAACGGCAAATCGTCGGCGATGCCGCGCAAGAGATTCATCGCCGCGTGGCAATGCAGGTTCACCAGCCCCGGCATCAACACATGCGTTTCCAGCTTTTCCGTTTCGCGCGCGGCAAACCGCTCCTGAGCTTCGCGCGCCGACAACACCGCGACGATTCGCCCACGATCCACTGCCAGCGCGTAGTGTTCGTAAACGAGGCCGGCAGGCGCCACCGGCACCAACCAGCGCGGATAAATCAAAAGGTCAACCAGTTGTCGCATGGTCTATTCTCCAGTTTATAATTATCGCCTATTCTTGCATAATACGTCGATCATGGCTGCCACCCTCTCCCCTGCCTGTTCTATCGTCATCCCCGCGCATGGCGAGGCGGTGGGATTGCGGCATGCGATTGAGACGATCTCCGGCGTTCTGACTCAGCAAGGCATTTCGTTCGAGATGGTGTTGATCGACGACGGCTCCACTGACAGCACTTGGGAAGTCATCGCGCAAGCCTGCACCGATTATTCTTTCATCCGCGCCGCGCGACTGACCCGTCGCTTCGGCAAGGAAGTCGCGATGCGCGCTGGCTTGCAAATGTCGCGCGGACGCTCGGTCGTCGTGATGGACGCCGATCTGCAACACCCGCCCGCACTGATTCCGGAAATGCTGCGCCTCCGGGAAACGGGCGGCTTTGATGTCGTGGAAGGTGTCAAACATTCGCAAGGTTCCGGCCTTCTGCGTCGGCTCTTTTTCACGCTCAATTCAAAACTGACCGGCGTCAATCTGCGTGAGGCTTCCGATTTCAAACTGCTGGATCGTCGAGTCGTCGATGCTTATCTGGCGCTGCCGGAGCGTAACCTTTTCTTTCGCGGCATGATTGCCTGGGCGAGCTACAAAACGGCAACGCTGCCCTTCACGCCGGACGAACGTCAACACGGAAAAACGCAATGGTCTTTCCGCAATCTGGCCAGACTCGCGCTCACTTCGATCACATCGTTCAGTTCGATTCCGCTGCATTTGATTACCACGCTGGGCATCGTCTTCATCATCGCCGCGCTGCTGCTGGGCGGTCAAACTTTGTACAATAAACTGAGCGGAAACGCCGTCAGCGGATTTACCACCGTGATCTTGTTGTTGTTGATTACCGGCAGCGTCATCATGCTGGCGCTGGGCATTATCGGCGAATACCTTGCCCGCATCTACGAAGAAGTCAAAAGGCGCCCGCAGTTTTTCATTCAGGAAACCTTGCCGAAGGACAAGGAGCAGGAACCGCCGTCATTGTAGCCGCACGCTTTAACCAACCTCTCGCAAGGCCTCCTGATAAATCGCCGCCCAACTCTGCCCATTCTCGCGGACAACGCCGCGATACATTCCTTCCGAGTTGAACGACAACGCTACATTCCGTTTGGCGTCAACGGCGATCAAGCCGCCGGAACCGTCCACTTCTTTCAAAACCTTCATCACCATCTCGTCGCAAATTTCGGCAAGCGGTTGTTGCGTGAGACGAAGGCGCGCGCTGATTTCGTGCGCCACCGCGTAGCGAATGAAATATTCGCCGTGGCCGGTCGTCGAAACGGCGCCGCCGCAATCATCCGCATAAGTACCCGCGCCGATCACCGGACTGTCGCCGACGCGCCCCGGCATCTTCGCGGTCATACCGCCGGTCGAGGTTGCCGCCGCCAAGTGACCGCGTGCATCACAAGCCACCGCGCCGACGGTTCCGTGCTTGCGCGCCGGATCGCCACTATCGCCACCGGAAACGCGAGCGTTCAGTTCGGCTTCCAACGCATCCATCCGGCGTTGCGTAAAAAAATAATCGGCAGACTCAAACGCCAGTTTTTGTTGTCGGCAAAATTCCGTCGCGCCGGCGCCGCACAGAAAAACATGCTCGCTTTTTTCCATCACCGCCCGCGCCGCCAGCACCGGATTTTTAGGCCCGAAAATACCGGCCACGGCGCCGGCGTTCATCGTCTCACCGTCCATCACCGCCGCGTCCATCTCCTGTGTGCGGTCGGTGGTATAAACCGAACCGCGTCCGGCGTTGAACAGCGGATCGTCTTCGAGCACCGTCACCGCCGCGACCGTGGCATCCAGCGCACTGCCGCCTCGGGACAGCACCGCATATCCCGCTTGCAACGCATTGCGAATTCCCGCGCGGTACGCCGCTTCCGCCTCCGCTGTCATCTGCGACCGCAGAATCGTTCCGGCGCCGCCGTGAACCGCCAAAACAAACGCCGCGCCCATCGGAAAACTCCTGTTCATCAAAAGCAGCTATTGTACCGGTTTACATTCAGCGCGCGTCAGCGCAAAATAGAAGTATTACTTCACTTTTCATTTTTCTTCTTAAAGTTTCATGTTTCAGGATCTCTCCAAATTCGGGCGCTATCTCGGGCAAGCCGCCAAGTTGATGGTCGGCATGCCCGATTACGACACTTACGTGCAGCATATGCGCACAACGCATCCCGATAAACCGATCATGACTTACGAAGAATTTTTTCGCGACCGACAAGATGCGCGCTATAGCGGCAAAAACGGTTCGATTCGCTGTTGCTGAATCTTCCTGTCACGATGACGGCTCGCCCTCCCGTTCCCGCCACGATTCTCACCGGCTTTCTCGGCGCCGGTAAAACCACCTTGCTCAATCACCTTTTGCGCGAGAGTCGTAACGAGAAAATCGCTATCATCGAAAACGAATTCGGCGAAATCAATCTCGACAGTCGCTTGCTGACGCAAAACGCCGAAATCGAAATCATCGAATTGACCAACGGCTGCGTTTGCTGCACGGTACGCGGCGAACTGACCGCCGCGTTGCAAGACTTGTTGGATCGCCGCGATGCCGGTACGCTGGCGTTCGACCGGTTGACTCTCGAAACCACCGGCCTCGCCGATCCAGCGCCGGTGGTCCAAACTTTTTTCGTCGATGATTCTTTGCGCGAGCGCTTTCGACTCGACGCCGTGATCACGCTGATCGACAGCGAGCACGCACAGAAACAACTCGATGAACATCGCGTCGCCGTTTCGCAAGTCGGTTTTGCCGACCGTTTGTTGTTGACCAAAACTGATCGTATCACTGACGACGATAAGGCATTGTTGATCGACCGCTTGCGAAAAATCAACGCGCGCGCGCCCATCATCGAAGTTGTGCACGGGCAGTTGCCGCCCGAAAGCTGGCTCGACCTTCACGCCTTCAACCTCGAATCACCGCTCGCGGTCGATGAGGCTTTTGTCGCGCCGAATGCTAACGCGCCTGTTTTCGTTCCGATCCGGCAACCACGAACGTTGCTGAATCGCTCGTGGAACGACAGCATCACTTCTCGCGTGCTGGAAGCCGGTGAAATGGATCTGGTTCGCGTCGGCGCCTGGATGGAGTCACTCATCGAAACCCACGGCAACGACATGCTGCGCTACAAAGGCATTCTCGCCATCGCCGGTGAACCGAGACGCTTGATCGTGCAAGGTGTGCACAAAGTCGTCGGCTTCGATTACGGCGAACTGTGGCGCACGGAAGAGGCGCGGCGCTCGGTTCTGGTGGTGATCGGGCGCGAGTTGCAGTTTGACGCGATGGAAAGCGGTTTCAAGGCGACGCAGTTCGAGTAGGATGAGCAGAACGCGGCGAAACCCAACGTAAAGAAGAAACAAGAAGGTATCGATAACGTTGAGGGGCGCAAGCTCACCCCAACCTATGCGGGCTTTGTCTGTGCCGATTACAGCAGCAGGATTTGCAGGAGGGGCATATCTTGCGTGAAGATCACTTGGAGTATTTCAAGGCGCTGAAAAACAATCATACGGATTTCACCCGAATGGTAGCAAGGGCGTGGCGCAGAATCTGGAAAACGACTAAACGATTTGTTCTTTACTTCCTTAAATCGCAGAATCGCAAAGCAAAAGACTAGCTTATTCGGTAGGCGCCTGCTGACTGGCTGCCCACAAGGTTTCGAACAGCGCCTTCTGCAGCCCTGCGAATTCCGCGCTCTGTATTAGTAGTGCGAAGTTTTCCCGGCGTGAAGAGATGTAGGCCACTTTATCGTCGTAGATGTAGCTGGTCATCGTAAACGGCATTTCTGCTGGAGAAAATCGCACTTCCCGTAATTCCTCGACTGAGCTTGGCCAGATTTCGTTTACCTCTTCGCTGAGGCTCCTAACCACGCGCAGACGCAAGCCAATAGCGATACGGCGACGGATATGATCCCGCATGAAATCTTCCCCCGGGGAGCCGAGGAGTTCGACCATGGAGAGTATGCCGCATAGCGCTCCTGATCGGCAGTTGAGTGTGTCGTTGAGCACCGTAATGATGCCATCCAGTCCCGCATGGTAGCGAATGCGCGGCTTGAACAGAGAGTGACCATAGATCGCCTGAATCTCCGGCAACACTTCCTCCACCAAGCTCTGACGTTGCTCAACATTACGCATCAGCACTGCTGGATCCTCTGCGACCACATAAGCCTTGCCCTGCTTTTCAATCTGGTTGAGAAGCCCCTCGTCAATCAGGGCGTCCAGAATATCATAGGCCGTGGTTCGCCCAATCCCTGCCTGTTCTGCTACGGCGGTTACCGGGGCTTCGCCTAGCTCCAGAGCGGCCAAGTAGAAGCGCCCTTTTTTTCCTGACAAACCGATTTTAGCCAATTGACTCAATAGCATCATCCCTCTCCTTTAGTTGTCGAATAATTCCGACAGATTTTCTGTGTGGAAATTTTCCGACAAAGTAATGAAAATTTTATTTGCCTTATATTATTGTGTGGGTAAAAAATGTTGATTGTAATTTACAATGATATTATCTATAAATTGGTGTCGATAGATATCGACTTGTCTTGTGATCAAGTAGGGGGGCGAAATGATCGCTAATTCGATCCATTCTACAACTTGGGAGGAGTATTCAAATGCGTTTCTGGGACAAAATATCTTTCATCACGGCTCTCAATATCGTTGCTCTCGGCATGTTGGCGTCACCACCTGCTGTTGCGGCCGACCCGATCAAACTGGGACTGGTGGCTTTCTACTCCGGCCCCGTTTCCGGCCCCGTGGGAATGCCTTCTCGCAAGGGTGCTGACCTCATCATCGAAGCTATCAACATCGGCACCCTGCCAGCCCCATATGCCGGCAAGGGTATCGGCGGGCGAATGATCGAACCGATTTATGTGGATGAAGCGGTGGAACCGGTCAACGAATTTCGAAATCTGGTTCAACGTCAGGGCGCCGATGCTGTCATTGGTTACTCTTCCTCCGGCTCTTGCGTGGGGGTAGCGCCCATCGCCGAAGAACTCAAGGTGCTGACATTGTTCTACTACTGCGGTTCCACCCGCACCTTTGAGGAAGGCCCCAAAGAGTATGTCTTCCGCACCATGAACTCCCAAGACGTAGAGAACATCGCCGCTGCTCGCTATATCCTCAGCATCAAACCCAACCTCAAGACGCTCTCAGGCATGAATCAGAACTACGGGTGGGGCCAGGAATCATGGCGCGATTTTACGAAGTCCGTTCAAAAGCTGAAGCCCGGGGTGACTATTGCCACTGAACAGTTTCCCAAGATATTCGCCGGGCAATACGGCGCTGAAATCACAGCGCTCACCCGTGCTAACGCCGACGTTATCCACTCCAGTTTCTGGGGCGGCGATCTGGACGCCTTCATTCTGCAAGCGGCTCCACGCAACCTGTTTCAGAAACAAACCGCCGTGCTGACGACCGGCGGTACGGCCATCGATACCCTGACCAAGCAAATTCCGGAGGGCACGGTGATTGGTGTGCGGGGCAATGGAGGCGCACTTGCCCCCGCGTCGGCTTTCCATGACTGGTTCCGTGCCGCTTACCAAAAGAAATATGGAGAACAACCTTCCTTCCCTGCCTATTACATGGCTCAGTCGGTGCTGGCGCTAAAAGCTGCCGGCGACAAGGCAGCTGAGCAAACCAAGGCTGTACCGTCTATGGACGCCATCCGTAAAGCGTTATCCGGATTGGAGTTTGCCGCTCCTTCCGGCATCGTAAGCATGTCGCGCCACAAGGGCCATCAAGCGGTCACCGACATAGCCTACGGCACCTTCAAGTTGGTCGACGGAAAGCCAACACTGATCAATGTCAAGCGCTACCAACCCGAGTGTGTTGTGCCGCCCGAAGGTGTGAAGAGTCTCGATTGGATCGAGGCTGGTTTCCCCGGCGCGAAATGTGATTGAGAGGTGAGCAGGAGCCGACTCTGTCGGCTCCTGCTCACCTAAAGGTTCCCAAACATGTCTTTCCTCTTGTCCATCCTGATAGATGGATTGATCTACGCTTCGTGGTTGTTCATCGTATCGGCGGGCTTGACGCTCATCTACGGCGTCATGCGAGTGCTCAACATGGCGCACGGCAGCTTTTACGCTATCGGCGCCTATACCGCAGCCTCTCTGGTGGGCTGGTATTTCAACCACGACGAGTTGCCTGCGTTTGGCAGTTTTGCCGTGATGGCGTTGGGCGCTATTGCCGTCGGCTTTGTCGCAGGCCTGGTCACTGAGCGTGGTGTATTACGCTTTCTCCGTGGCCGAGACGAAGTCGTGATGGTGCTGGTGACCTTCGGCTTATTGCTGGTGTACGAGGATTTGATCAAGTTCATCTGGGGCGTACAGTCTTATTACGCATCGCAACCTTATTCGCTGCTGGGTAGTACCGACATCGGCGAAATCAACTTCGTTAACTACGACTTGGCAATGATCGGTGTGGCCGGTGTGGTAGCCGCCGTTCTCTGGTGGAGCCTCAATCGCACTCGGCAGGGAAAACTTTTGCGCGCAGTCATCAATGATCGGGAGAATGCCGTTGCATTGGGTATCAACGTCAACCGCCTGTTCATGGCCACTTTCGCCATCGGTGCAGGGTTAGGCGCTTTGGCGGGCGGGTTGTCAGCGCCAGCCATTGCCGTCAACCCGGGGCTGGGTGTAGAGGTCATCGTGCTCGCCTTTGCTGTAGTGGTTACCGGCGGTTTGGGCAGCGTGGAGGGGGCGTTAATCGGCGCAGTTCTGATAGGTCTTGCCCGAGCTGCTGCTGTCAACTTGTGGCCTGAAGCCGAACTGTTCGTCATCTATGGCGTAATGGCTTGCGTGCTGGCATTTCGGCCACGGGGTTTGTTCGTGTTGGACAGCGCGAGAAAAATTTAATGCGCGCTTTCGATAAAACGCCGCTCGCCATCGTCGTCGCTACAACGCTTCTGTTGGTCGGCTTCTTTGTGTTTCCCGCATGGCTGAGCCTGATGGTGGTTACCATCATCGCCAAGGCTCTCGTCGTGGTGGGGGTTGTCGTGCTTATGCGCAGCGGGCTGGTCTCTTTCGGACAGGGGCTGTACTACTGTATTGGCGGCTACGCTGTGAGCCTGGGTGAGCAAGTGCTGCAAATTACTGATATCTTCGTCTTGCTGGCTTTGGCTATGGCAGCAGGACTTGTTGCGGGCAGTATTCTGGGACTGCTGATGAGCCGCTACCGTGAAATCTTCTTCGCCATGTTCAGCTTGGCGCTGTCAATGATCCTCTACGGCATTCTCTCACGTACCCAGAGTCTGGGTAGCACCGATGGCTTAAACATCGTTCAGCCCACGCTGTTCGGTATAAAACTGGCGACACAACAAGCCAAGCTGCTGATTTATTTTACTACTTGCGTTCTTGCTGCTTTGGTTACCTACGCCGTACACCGCTATATTCGATCGCCCTTGGGATACGCAAGCATGGCTGTGCGAGACAACGAGATCCGTGTGGAGTATTTGGGTCTCGCCCCGAAAAAAGTGTTCTACAGTAACTATGTGATTGCTTCTGTGGTGGCAGCTTTGGGCGGAGCTATCACCGCGTTGAACTACGGCCATGTGCAACCTGATATGGCTTATTGGTCTCAGTCCGGCGAATTCATCTTTATTGCTTTAATGGGAGGCACCAGCCATGTGGCCGCCGCCTTCCTCGGTTCAGCAGTTTTTGAAACGATACGCACCTATGCGCTGGAATTGGCGCCCGATGCTTGGCGAGTGATCTTGGGAGGCGTGCTGATTGCCATTATTTGCTTTCTGCCCAAGGGTCTCTGGTCTTTAACGCAATTCGGCAAGCGTAGCGGATCGTCTGACTGGGATCGAGTCGTCGATGAGAAGGATTCAACATGAAACCCATTCTGGAGGTTTCGGATCTCAATAAGAGCTTTGGCGCAGTGACTGCGGCGGCCGATATCAACGTGACCATCCACGAAAACGAGATGGTTGCTGTTATAGGATCCAACGGCGCTGGCAAGACCACCTTCGTTAATATGGTCACCGGATACCTCAAACCCACCAGCGGACGTATTCAATTTTGCGGCAAGGATATCGCTGGCCGGGCTCCGCGAGAGATCAGCAGATCGGGCATTTGCCGTTCCTTCCAAGTGGCGCAGTTATTCCCGGAAATGACGATTCTGGAACATATGATGCTCGCTTTCGCTGCTCTGCAAGTAGGGCTGAAAAATTATTTCTATCCGTTGCACAGCCAAGCCGCCGAAACCCGCGCCTTGGAAGTGCTGGGAGACTTCGGTATAGCAGGTCATGCCAACGCGCGTGTTGGCGCCTTGGCTCAAGGCGTGCGCAAACTGCTGGACATCGCAATAGCTATGGTCTCGCGGCCACAGTTGTTGCTGTTGGACGAACCTACCAGCGGTGTTGCCATAGAGGAGAAATTTGCTCTCATGGAAACGGTTATGGGTGGTGTGCGCCAAACAAAGGCCGCTGTAATGTTTATCGAGCACGACATGGAAATCGTTTCTCAATACGCCAGACGTGTCATCGCCTTCTACGAAGGTCGAATCATTGCCAATGGTCCGACAAAAGAGGTCTTGGCTCATGCTCAAGTACGTGAGTTCATCATCGGCGAAATTCAGGAAGCGGCTATCGTTGCAAGCAAACATGATTGAAATCAGCAACCTTAACGTCGCCATTCAAGGCACTCCCATTCTGCGCAACGTCAATCTTGTTGTGCCCGCAGGGGGGATGGTCGGACTCATCGGTCGCAATGGCGCCGGCAAAACCACGCTGTTGCGCAGCATCATGGGGCTGCTCAAGCCTGCTGATGGCTGCATCCAAATCGACGGTATAAACATGACTACCATGGACGGCTTTCGTCGGGCTCACCATCAAGTAGGCTACATGCCTGAAGACCGGCGCTTGGTGCCGGAACTAACGGCGGCGGAAAACATTCTGGTGCCCGCTTGGGCTACCCGCATGCCCGATCCGAAAGTGCGCCTCAAATGGGTTTATTCACTCATGCCGGAGGTAGAGAACCTCGCGTCACGACGGGCGTTGAGTCTCAGCGGCGGTCAGCAGAAGCTGGTGGCTTTGGCGCGGGCGCTCATGGTGGGAAAAAAAGTGTTGTTGCTGGACGAACCCTTTGAAGGCGTGGCGCCGACATTGTGCAAACGACTGGTTGACGTCATCACGACCCTTAAAAACGAAGGAATAGCGGTGCTTATCTCCGAGTCCGACTACACTCACACCCACGGAGTCGTGGATCGCTCTTATGTTATTGAGCGCGGTAGCGTTTCCACGGGCTGCTGAGCTTTTCCAATTTTAAGCAAAAACGAAAGGCAGTAAACATGAACACTCTCAGAATTGCGGTTGTACAGGCAGGGTCTGTCGCCTTCAATGTCGAAGCAACTCTGGAAAAAGCCGAACGATTGATAGCCGAGGCCGCCAGAAAAGGCGCCAAAATAGCCGTTTTCCCTGAGGCCTTTGTTTCAGCCTATCCTAAAGGGCTTGATTTTGGTTGCCGTGTCGGTCAACGCAAGCCGGAAGGAAGAGAGGACTTCCTTCGCTATTGGTCCAGCTCCATCGAAGTGCCCAGCCCGGCTACCGAGCGCTTGGCAACGGCAGCACGCGACCACGGCATGTTCATCGTCATTGGAGTGATCGAACGAGCCAGCGCTACACTCTACTGTACGATACTGTTTTTCTCCCCTGAGGGCAAACTGCTGGGCAAGCATCGCAAGCTCATGCCCACTGCCAGCGAACGATTGGTCTGGGGCTTTGGAGATGGCTCCACTCTGCCGGTATTCGATACCCCCTACGGTAAGCTGGGCGCAGTCATCTGCTGGGAGAACTACATGCCGCTGCTGCGTACCGCCATGTACTCCAAGGGCGTGAGCCTCTACTGCACTCCAACTGCCGATGACCGCGATACCTGGTTGCCATCCATGCAACACATCGCTCTGGAGGGGCGCTGTTTCGTTCTCTCGGCCTGCCAAGTCATGCGTCGCAGCGACTACCCGGCAGATTATCCTTTGGCCGATAAGGCCGAGCCAGATACCATCATGATGCGCGGCGGCAGTTGTATCATCAATCCGCTGGGACAGATTCTGGCCGGTCCGGTTTTCAACGAAGAAACCATTCTTTACGCTGATCTGGATATGGATGACGTGGCTCGCAGCCGGCTTGATCTTGATGTGGTAGGCCACTACGCGCGCCCGGATGTGTTCAGCCTCATTGTCAACGAGCGGCCTCAGCCATCAGTGACTTTTATTGGCGAGAAGCTCGCGCCGATGGAATTGAATGAGGTTCCAAAAAATGGATAAGATAACTCCGGTGATTGAGGGAAGCTTCGTGAGGCTATCGTTTTCAGGATGACAACAATAGCGGATCGGTTGAAGACTTGGCACGGTAGAATGTGGGTAGAGCGCAGCAAAACCCATCATCGTTTTTCCGCAAAATCATCGTTTCCACAAAGCAAAGTTGGAATGGCTGCGCTGCGAGCATAATCAACCAAATCTGTGGGATAGTAGGAGTTGCTGCGCAGGCCATGATCGTCTATTTTGAGGACGATGGCTGCCAAGGCGATGTCAAAGCACCAATAGCCGAAGTACGCTCCTTCAGCGCCTTCCAGGCTGTTCGACCAGTAGATAGGTCTGATCTTTCGCTTCCACTGCTGTCCAAAAGTCTGCAATTTTTCTGCCCGCTGCTCGGCAGGAGAACGCCAAACTTCCAGCAAGGAAGCGTAAACCTTGGGAAATTTACAAGCATCAGCAACGGGTCGGTTTACGTCGCCCAAGGCGCGAGCAGCTTCGTCGATCAAGGCGTCTTCACCGGGGTGGCGAATGGCGTTGATGACGCGCATCATTTCGGTTGCGTCCAACCGCAGCGCTACCGCGAAAGCGAAAATGGTCAGGGCGTTGTACACGGTGTCTAGCGTGATCCGCTCATACATGTCGCGGATGTCTTTCTTGTCGGCTGGCAAGGCATTGTTCACCTGCGCCTGAAATTCCATGGCTTCTACCCAACGCCACAGGTCGGGACAGATGGATTCTATGGTATCGCCTCGACCATATTTTAATACTATTAGTTTAATAATGCTGCTTGGCAGATCACTAGCAGCGCCTGCGCGACCTTCGTCACGGGACAGGGATTGAATGTAACCAACCCCTCTCCTTACAATGCTTTCTTTCCTAAATTCAATCCGTTTGAAAAAATAAGCTTCGTCTTTGTTAGCATCACGCATTGTTATCTCCATATTGTTGCTGTGCTGCGCATTGATTTTTGACCAAGAGAAATTGAATTATTGCCTTAAAAAAGCAATATATTTCGGATTTTCATCCGAAAATAATTCGACGCCTTCCGTCATATATGCTTGTGTCAGAAAATTTTTTGCAGCATCGTGATCGCCTAACTCAAATAGGCATTCTCCCAACCTGAGGAGAATATAAGGATTGGCGAGGCCATCAGGGCCGCTGCGCGCATCGAGAAATGAAATCTTCGCAAGTTGAAAATCCTGAAGATCGAAATAGGCTTGCCCCAGTGAAGCATTAAGCCATGTCCAAGCTTCCCAATCACTTTGAGGAGATGGTAGCAATTCAAGCGCCTGCTCTAATGGAGCAATTGCATTCTGCGGTCGACCGCTTTCAATAGCCTCGTTTGCTTTTTCAGATAATTCAGTAACCCGCTGATAGATTGCATCAGGCAATTCAGGCGACTCGTCGTCGTTAACGGGGCCTTCAAGTTGATTACCGTTCATTTTCTTAATTGCTCTTGAATGAATTTCATATATTTCGGGTTTTCTCCAGCAAAGAAACGACGGCCACCCATCTCGAATGCTTTAATCAGGTTGGTTCGAGCAAGTTCTTCTTGGCCAGCTTCAAGATATATTTTTCCAAGCAGTTGATAAGGCATAGGATCATATGGCCCTAGATCAGATTTAAAAATATTCAAGGCCCATTTTTCAGCGTCCGAATATTTGCCCCATTCCAAATAGAGTTCGGAAACCGTTTTAAGAAACATCCGAGTCGAATCCCAATCGTATTTCGGTTCGGGGAATAGAGACCAGCTAGCTAGCAGTGCTCGTTCTGCGCTCGCGTAATCACCTTTGGCTTTTGCTTCGCGGTAAATTTTTCCGTTCTCTGCACGCTTCTCATTAATTTCATCAGGTAACGTTCGGCTCATGATGCTAAATTCTTCCATCACAAAGGTGGTTGATAAGTAACTCCGCTGGCCCCCCAAGCGCGCACCTGCCGCTCTATTGTTTGGCTCATAATCTAACATAATTATCTGGATTCGTCATAAATTCTCTAACTTCTGGTTTGCTTCAACTTAAATTAAAGGTCGCTAAAAAAACAATAATAAAAAGGGAAATTTTTTTCATATAACTTAGAGGCTTAGCATCTTCCGGCAACTCCGCACGATCTTCACGATTTCACCCCGCATCCATCAGGCTCTGCGAGCATAATCAACCAAATCCGCCGGATAGTAGGGATTGCTGCGCAGGCCATGATCGTCGATGTTGAGGACGATGGCTGCCAAGGCGATGTCAAAGCACCAATAGCCGAAGTACGCTCCTTCGGCGCCCTTCAGGCTGTTCGACCAGTAGATGGGTCTGATCTTGCGTTTCCATTGATTCCCAAAAGCCTGCAATTTCTCCGCCCGCTGTTCGGCAGGAGAACGCCAGACCTCCAGTAGAGGGGTGTAAACCTTGGGAAATTTGCATGTCTGCGCCACGGGCCACTTGGAATCACCCAAGGCGCGAGCAGCTTCGTCGATCAAGGCGTCTTCACCGGGGTGGCGAATGGCGTTGATGACGCGCATCATTTCGGTTGCGTCCAACCGCAGCGCTGCCGCGAAAGCGAAAATGGTCAGGGCGTTGTACACGGTAGTCAACACAACCTTCTCGTACATGTCGCGAACGTTTTTCTTGTCGGTGGGCAAACCGTAATTGATCTGCGCCTGAAGTTCCATGGCTTCGACCCAGCGCCACAGGTCAGAGCGAAGGGATTCTATAGCATCACCTTGACCATATTTCAATATTATTAACTCAATAATATCTTTTTGAAAGCTATAAGCAGCGCCTGCGCGACCTTCGTCACGGGATAGTGATTTTATGTAATCACTTCCCATTTCTGAAGCGTATCTTTCTCTAACTTCGATGTGTTTAGAAAAATAAGACTCATCTTTGTTTGTATCGCGCATTGTTATCTCCATATTGTTGCTGTGTTGCGCATTGAGTTTTGACCAAGAGACTTAAGACCATAGGCTGGGGTGAAGCGTAGCGTAATCTCGGCATCTCCCGGCAATTCCGCACGACCCTCACAATTGGCAAGAATGGCTAAAATTTTTTGCGGTGGTTGAGGATTAATGATATTTGATATTTGAAGCTGGGATTGCGCTATGCTTCATCCCATCCTACCGTGCTATCTTTGTGGGTAATTGGTTTCCCAATCTTTTTTGAAATCTTCCGGCCTAATTTGATGGACTTTCAAACAAAAATCCATCAACTCGCAATAATCATCGAAAACCTGTTGACTATAATTTTCAGCATGTTCAACAAACATCTCTTGATCTTCGTGATAAATTCGAGCAACAGTAAAACTTTCGAGCTTATAAAACCATAGACAATCTTCTCTTGGCATTCGACCAAGGTCATAAATCTCTGGATATAGTTTATCTATGGTAAACGTTCCATCCTGAAGCCATCTGCGATGTCTTTCATCTGTGTTATATTTTTTTGCCCTCACAATTACATATTTAGACCCGCCATCTGACAAAATTTCTTCAAAAAATGCACCTCTGACAGGATCCGCACGAACATTCGATGGGAATGGGCTATAGATTGATGGTAATTGCAACTTTTCCATAATCACATCAATAAAAAATTCTTGTAACTTCCCCATCAAAATCATGTATCTGAAGATGATTGCCTTGTACGGCATGATCTCCAGCACCGTAGGCTGGGATGAAGCATAGCATAATCCCGGCATCTCCCTGCAATTCCGCACGATCTTCACGATTTCACCCCGCATTCATCAGGCTCTGCGAGCATAATCAACCAAATCTGCGGGATAGTAGGGGTTGCTGCGCAGGCCATGATCGTCGATGTTGAGGACGATGGCTGCCAAGGCGATGTCAAAGCACCAATAACCGAAATATGCCCCTTCGGCTCCTTCCAGGCTGTTCGACCAGTAAATTGGGCTAATCTTTCGCTTCCACTGCTGTCCAAAAGTCTGCAATTTTTCTGCCCGCTGCTCGGCAGGAGAACGCCAGACCTCCAGCAAGAGAGCGTAAACCTTGGGAAATTTACAAGCGCCAGCAATGGGGCGGTTCACGTCGCCCAAGGCGCGGGCAGCTTCGTCGATTAAGGCATCTTCTCCGGGGTGACGAATGGCGTTGATGACGCGCATCATTTCGGTTGCGTTCAACCGCAGCGCCGCTGCAAAGGCAAAAATGGTCAAGGCGTCGTATAAGACGTGCAGTGTAATCCGCTCATACATGTCGCGGATGTCTTTCTTGTCGGCTGGCAAGGCATTGTTCACCTGCGCCTGAAATTCCTTGGCCTCTACCCAGCGCCACAAGTCGGGGCAAATAGAGTCGATAGAGTCGCCTCGACCGTATTTTAACACCATTAATTTAATGATACTGTTTGGAAGATCGCTAGCGGCAAGTGCCTTTCCTTCGTCGCGAGATAAAGATTTTATATTATCAAGACCATTTCTTATAATATATCCTTTTCTAAACTCTATCAATTTAGAAAAATAAGACTCATCTTTGTTAGCGTCACGCATAATAATCTCCATTAGATCAAAATCCAGCCCACATAGGTTGGGGCGAGCCTACGAATCCCAACATTATCGACGCATTCTCGTTCCTTCCTTACTATTGGGTCACCGTCGATTATGAGTACGGCTATCCGAATCAAAAAAAGCATCAACGGAAGAAGTAATGAGAGTGAGTGGACTGGATTCCCGCCTTCGCGGGAATGACGGCAAAGAAAGCATTGAGGACAGCCCCACATAGCTTAGGCTAGCGAAGCGTCACCACGAACAAAATAAATCATAGGGAGTCGTGGGTTTCGCTAACGCTCTACCCCGCTACACCCTGCCACGCTACTCACTGATCCCTGACAACCCCATTGCTTGGAACAAGGCCACGCTGTCGGCGTAACGGTCTGCCGTTGACTGCGCTTGCGCCAGCAACGCTTCGAGATAACGCTGCTCGGCATCGAGCACCGTCCATTGATCGACGCCGCCCAACCGATAGCGCGCTTCCAGCAAGCGATACGTCGCCAGAGCTTCATCCGCTGCCGCGCTACGCGCTTTCAACGCCAACGCATCGGTTTCCAGCGCTCGCAACGCATCGGCGACATTTTGAAAGCCTTGCAACACCGCCTGCCGATAACCGGCGGCGGCGGCATCGAACGCCGCTTCGGCAGCGTGCTTGTACGCCAGCAATTCGCCGCCGCGAAACAGCGGTTGCGCGATGCCCGCGCCCAAATTCCAAAGGTTGAATCCGCTATCAAACAATTGAGCGCCGCTCAAAGAGGCAGAGCCGAAATTACCGCTCAAGGTCAGGCGTGGATAGAGGTTGGCAGTCGCCACGCCGATGTTGGCGCTCGCTTGATGCAGCATCGCTTCGGCGGCGCGAATGTCGGGACGCTGACGCACCAGTTCGGAGGGAACGGTCAACGGCAGCGTTTCCGGCAGATGCAAATCGACGAAACGAAACTGCGGCAACGTCGCTTCGCCCGGCGTCGTTCCCAAGTACAACGCCAGTTGGTGGCGGGTGCCATACAGTTGCCGATAAAACGGCGGCAAACGCGCTTGATGATCGGCCAACGTACTTTTCAGTTGTTGCACGTCGGCATCGGAGACGCCGCCCAGAGCGCGACGCGCTTCCAAAATCGTCAACTGTTTTTTCAGCGCTTCAATCATTGTGTTCAACACGTCGATCTGTTCGCGTAACGACGCTTCGCGCACCACGGTGGTGGCGATGTTGGCCGCCAGCGCCAGCCGCGCCGCGTCGCGTTGATATGATTGAATTTCCGTTGCCGCCTGCAATCCCTCCAGCGCCCGCGCGTTGGCGCCGAACCAGTCGAAAGTGTAAGAAACGCCGACCGAAACGTTGTAAAGCGCAAACGGCGGCGGGCTGGGGATGGCTGTGATGCCCATGGTTTCAATATCGACTTGTTGCCGCACCGCCGAAGCATTGAGATCCACCGACGGATAACGCGCCGTTCCGGCACGCGCCAGATATTCTTGCTGTGCCTGCCGCAAACGCGCTTCGGCTTCCGCCAGCGTCGGATTGTTCGTCAGCGCTTGTTCGATCAGTTGATTCAACGCCGCGTTTTGAAAAAGTGTCCACCAGGGATCGCCGTGCAACACGTCCGCCGCTTCGCCGCCGACCCATTTTTGCGCCGCACCGCCGACAGCAAGCGCCGGAACACTCTCGGTTTGTTCCGGCATCGGCGTTTCCGTATAGCGCGCGACTGTCGGCGCTTCCGGTGTTTTGAAGTCGGGGCCGACCGCGCAACCGCCAAGCGCCATCGCCGCGCTTATCAGAAGTCCTGGCCATCCCCATCGGGTTTTTCGTGACATGAGCGATTCCTCAATCCAGCGTGCGCCGATAAAACTTCAGCGCAATGCCCATCATGATGAGCGTGAACAACATCAGCGGCCACAAGTTCGGCCACAAATCCAGCCAGCCGTTGCCTTTCAACATGATGCCGCGCACCAGCCGATTAAAGTACGTCATCGGTAGCGCGTGCGCAATGACTTGCGCCCATTGCGGCATGCCGTAAAACGGAAACATGAATCCCGACAACAGCACGTTGGGCAAAAAGAAAAAGAAAGTCAGTTGCACGCCTTGCAACTGATTGCTCGCCAGCGACGAAATGGCAATGCCGACCGTCAGTGTTGCCGCCACATAAATCAACAGAACACCGTAAAGCTCGACGATGCCGCCGACGAACGGCACATGGAAAAGCACAATCGCCGCCACCAGAATGATCGACGCCTGAATGATTCCGATGAAAATGTACGGTACGATTTTTCCGGTCAACACTTCCAGCGGACGCACCGGCGTTGCCAGCAGATTTTCCATCGTGCCGCGTTCGCGCTCGCGGGTCATCGCCAGACCGGTCAACATCACCATCGTCATCGTCAAAATGATGCCCATCAACCCCGGCACAATGTTGTATTGCGTGATCCCTTCCGGGTTGTAGCGACGATGAACCTGCACATCAAACGGCGCCGTCGTTCCGTTCAACTTCGCCAACGGCCCGCTGACATCCTTCCACGCCACGCTGTCGGCCAAACGCATCACCGCGCCGATGGCGTTGCTTGCTGCCGCCGGATCGGTCGCGTCGGCCACCACCAGCACGATCGGCCGCTCGCCGCGCGCCAACTGCCGGGAAAAATCGCTCGGGATGTTGACGACAAACTGCACATCGCCGCGCGCCAGTGCTGCTTCGCCTTCCGCTTCGTTATCCAGTTCGCCGACAAAATCGAAGTAAGCCGAGTTGCGCATCGCCATAATGAAGCTGCGCGAAAATTCGCTGCGATCGGCGTCGATCATCGTGGTTTTCAAATGCTTCGGATCCATATTGATCGCGTAGCCAAACAAAATCAGCAGCATCACCGGAATACCGACCACCATCGCGAAAGTCACGCGGTCGCGTTTGAGTTGCAGAAACTCCTTGAGGACAACGCCCCAGCAGCGCGCCGTCGAAAAAGAAAACAGAAACGAGCGGCGGCTCATCGCTTCGCCTCCTGCGCTTCTCTTTCGCTCTTTGAAATCCGCATCAAATGAATGAACACTTCTTCGAGGCCGGTTTCGGTTTGCGTCATTTCATACGGTTGCCCGACCAGCATTTCCCGCAAGGTTTTTTCAAGCAAAACCGGATCACGTCCCGTCACATGCAACGCATTGCCGAACGCCGCCGTTTGCAAAACGCCCGGCTTGCCGTCGAGCGCGCTCGACAACTGCGTCAAGCCCTCGTCGCTTTCATGAACCGTCCTGCTCTTGATCGCCCACGTAAACAATTTCTGCGCCGCCACGATCTCCTGCGCCGTGCCTTGCGCCAACAAAACGCCGTGCGAAATGTACGCGAGTTTGTGGCAGCGTTCCGCTTCATCCATGTAATGCGTGCTGACCAGCACTGAGATGCCTTGCGCCGCCAGACGATGAAGCTCCTCCCAGAAATCGCGCCGCGCCGCCGGATCAACCCCCGCCGTCGGTTCGTCGAGCAACAACAACGCCGGTCGATGCAACATGCACGCCGCCAAAGCCAAACGCTGCTTCCAGCCGCCGGACAACGCGCCCGCCAACTGATTCGCCCGCTCCTTCAAACCGAGATGGATTAACGCATTTTCAACCGCCGTTTTGCGATCCGCCATTTGATAAACGCGCGCGACGAAATCCAGATTTTCGCGGATCGACAAATCTTCCCAGAACGAAAACCGTTGAGTCATGTAGCCGACGTTGCGCTTGATCGCGTCGCTCTCTCTGATGATGTCGTAGCCGAGACAAGTGCCGCTGCCCGCGTCCGGCGTCAACAGGCCGCACATCAATCGGATCGAGGTCGTCTTGCCGCTGCCGTTTGGTCCCAGAAAACCGAAAATCTCGCCGGTGCGAACCTGCAACGACAAATCGTTGACCACGCGCCGACTACCGAAAACCTTGTTCAGCCCGCGCACATCGATGGCGAATTCAAGAGAACGATGGCGGCTTTCCGGGAGGGCGCTCATGGCTTTTCGTTCACGCTGTCGGCGTTATTCGCGTATTTTTTACAGCAGCCCCACCGAAACCGGCTGGCCGGGATGCAACAAGCGCGCGTCGTTCGGTTGCGGATACGCTTCGATCATGAACACCAGTTTGGCGCGGCTCTCATTACTGAAAATCACCGGCGGCGTGTATTCAACCTGATCGGCAATGTACGAAATCGTCGCGTTGATCGGCGCGGCGCAACCGTCGCAAGCGATCCGCACGGATTGCCCTTTTTTCAGCGCGCCGACTTTCGTTTCGGGAACAAAAAAACGTACCTTGATATTTTGCGGCGGCAACAATTTCACCACCGGCGCACCCGCTGCCACCCACTCGCCTTCACGGTAAAGCGTATCCACCACCTCACCGCTTTTAGGCGCCGCCACGGCTTTTTGCCGCAACGCCCAATCCGCTTGTTCGAGCGCCGCTCGCATGGCCGCCACCTGCGCGCCCTGCGCCTTGATTTGCTGATCGCGATTGGGAAGACGCGCCACTTCAATCTGATGATTCAACTCTCGCACCCGCGCCGTTGCCGCTTCGGCGCGCGCGCGACTGTCGTCGCGCTGCGCTTCGGCGATGCCGCCGATTGCCAACTGCTTCTCGTCGCGTACTGCTTGTATCGCCGCCTGCTTTTCCTGCGCTTGCGCCTGCGCCAGTTGTGCTTCGATCACTTGCACCTCCGGCAAACGTCGGCCGGTTTTGATATCCGACAACTGCGCCTGCGCCGTAACGAGTTGCGCCTGCGCCTGTTGCCATGCCGCAGTTTCCTTTTCCGATTCCAGCGCAAAGAGCGACGCGCCGCTCTCAACCGTCACCCCGCGCCGTACCGCCAGATGATCGAGCCGCCCGCCCAGAGGTGACGCGACATAGACATACTCGCCTTCCGCATACCCCTGATAAGTCTCCGCCGCTTTCTCGGTGCACGCACTCAACAACGTTCCGACGAAAACGACAACGCCGATTTGCAACCAACGCAGACAAAACATCTCTACTCCCTGACTTGGAAATCCTCTCGTATCAGTATTCTACCCGCGCCGCTTCTCAAAATCCCGCATGAACGCGACCAGCGCATCAACGCCCGCCATCGGCATCGCGTTGTAGATGGACGCGCGGATGCCGCCGGCGGTTTTGTGTCCCCTGAGGTTGTGCAAGTCGTATTCTTTGGCTTCTGTCGCGAACAAATCATCCAGTTTTTCGGTAGGCAGATAAAACGTTACGTTCATCCGCGAGCGGTCGGCCACGCGAATCTTGTTTTTGTAAAAGCCGGTGCGATCCACTTCCGTGTACAGTTTCTGCGCTTTGGCGATGTTGCGCTTTTCGGCTTCGGCGATGCCGCCCAGCGCCAGCAAGCGTTCAAACACCAGCCCGGCAACGTAAATGGCAAACGTCGGCGGCGTGTTGTACATCCAACCGTTCTCCGCTTGTACCGTGTAGTCGAAGACCGTCGGACAATCACGTCGCGCTTTTCCCAACAAGTCTTCACGCACGATGATCAACACCACGCCCGACGGGCCGATATTTTTCTGCGCGCCGGCATAGATCAAACCGTAGCGAGTGACATCGAAAGGCCGCGACAGAATGTTCGACGACATGTCAGCCACCAGCGGCACGTCCCCCGTGTCGGGAGTGAAGCCATATTCGACGCCGCTGATCGTTTCGTTGGCACAGATATGAACGTAAGCCGGGTCTTCGGAAAGCTGCCATTCGCTTTGCGCCGGCACATGCGTAAACCCCGAACTTTCGCCGGAAGCGGCGACGTGCGCAATGCCGTATTTCCCGGCTTCTTTGATGGTTTTCGTTGACCAGTAGCCGGTGTTGATGTAATCGGCGGTGGTGCGATCGCCAAGCAGGTTGAGCGGCACGAAAGCGTTTTCACCCAGTCCGCCGCCCTGCAAAAAGAGAATTTTGTATTGTTCGGGAATGCCGATGAGCGAACGCAAATCTCGCTCGGCCCTGGTGGCGATGCCCAAAAATTCTTCACTGCGATGGCTCATTTCCATCACGGAAAGACCTTTGCCCTGCCAGTCCAGCAAATCGGCTTGCACTCGGCTCAAAACTTTTTCCGGCAAAGTTGCCGGTCCCGGGCTGAAATTCCACACTCGCGCCATTATGATCTCACCATCAAGAAATTCATGGATTATGAATTCAAGTAATTTACCATAGTGTCACAGTTTTTCCACAGGCATGAAAAAAAAACGCTCCGCATTGTGACGAAGCGTTTGATTTGATCGACATGTTCGCTGATATTTCGCTGACGCCATGATCGGCGACAGAGTTACTCTTCCAGCAAATCGTCGTCGTCCTGTTCTTCAACCCGTTCCAAACCGGCAAGCTTTTCACCTTCGCCGAGATTGATCAGCGTCACGCCCTGAGTCGAGCGTCCCATCTCGCGGATCGACGCCACCTTGGTGCGGATCAGCACGCCGCCGGTCGAAATCAGCATCACCTCGTCTTCGCCGCGCACCAGCGCAGCAGTGACGACCTGGCCGTTGCGTTCGGATTGCTGAATGGCGATCATGCCTTTGGTGCCGCGCCCGTGTCGCGTGTATTCGACAATCGGCGTGCGTTTGCCGTAACCGTTCTCGGTCGCCGTCAACACCGCTTGCGTTTCATCTTCCGCCACCAAGAGCGCGATGATGTTCTGACCTTTATCGAGCTGCATGCCGCGCACGCCTTGCGCCGTTCGCCCCATCGAGCGAACATCGTTTTCATCGAAGCGCACCGCTTTGCCGCCGGAACTGAACAACATCACGTCGTGCTTGCCGTCGGTCAGCGCCGCGCCGATCAAATAATCGCCGTCGGCCAGATCGACCGCAATGATGCCGGAAGGACGAGGCCGCGAAAAATCGGAGAGCCGCGTTTTCTTGACCGTGCCCTTGGCCGTCGCCATGAACACATAACGATCTTCAGAGAACTCCGGCACCGGCAGAATCGCCGTGATCTTTTCGCGATCCGCCAGTGGCACCAGATTGACAATCGGCTTGCCGCGCGATGCCCGCCCGCCCTGCGGCACGTTGTAAACCTTCAGCCAATACACCCGCCCGCGATTCGAAAAACAGAGAATGTAATGGTGCGTGTTGGCGATGAACATCCGCTCGATGAAATCGTTTTCTTTGGTTGCCGTTGCCTGTTTGCCGCGCCCGCCGCGTCGTTGCGAGCGGTATTCGGCCACCGGCTGCGACTTCATATAGCCGCTGTGCGACAAAGTCACCACCATGTCTTCCGGCGTAATCAAATCTTCGATGGAAATGTCTTCGCCCTGCGCCACGATTTCCGAACGACGCTTGTCGCCGAACTGATCGCGGATGGAAGTCAACTCGGTTTCGATGATCTGCGTCACCCGCGCTGGCGTCGCCAATACGTTAAGCAAATCGGCAATCGTTACCATCACTTCGCGGTACTCGCCGGTAATCTTGTCCTGCTCCAAACCGGTCAAGCGCTGCAAGCGCAATTCCAGAATCGCTTGCGCCTGCTCGTCGGAGAGACGATAACCGCCGCGCTCCTGCCAGCCGAATTCCGGCGCCAAACCTTCGGGGCGCGCCGCGTCGGCCTGCGCCCGCTTCAACATTTCCTCGACGACCGGCGAGCGCCAGGTTTTTGCCATCAATGCTGTCTTGGCTTCCGGCGGCGTCGGCGACGCCTTGATCAACGCGATAATCTCATCGACGTTGGAGAGCGCTACCGCCAAGCCTTCCAAGATGTGACCGCGCTCGCGCGCCTTGCGCAGTTCAAAGCGGGTACGCCGAACGATGACTTCACGGCGATGCAACAGGAAGTGTTCAAGAAACTGCTTGAGATTCAACAAGCGCGGCTGATCGTTGACCAGCGCCACCATGTTCATCCCGAAGCTGTCCTGCAACTGCGTCAACTTGTACAAATTGTTGAGAACGATCTCGGCCACTTCGCCGCGCTTCAACTCGATCACCACACGCATGCCGGACTTGTCCGACTCATCGCGCAATTCCGAAATGCCTTCCAGCTTCTTCTCGCGAACCAGTTCGCCGATGCGCGTCAGCAGATTGGTTTTGTTGACCTGATAAGGAATCTCATCGACGATGATCGCTTGCCGATTGCCCTTTTCGAGATCTTCGACGTGCGTGCGCGCCCGGATCACCACCCGCCCGCGACCAGTGCGGTAGCCTTCCTTGACGCCCTCCAGCCCGTAAATGAAACCGGCGGTCGGGAAATCCGGCGCCGGAATCAGCGCCATCAATTCGTCGATGGACACTTCCGGATTTTTCAGCACCGACAGACAACCGTCGATTACTTCTTTCAGATTGTGCGGCGGGATGTTGGTCGCCATCCCCACCGCGATCCCGGAAGAACCGTTAACCAGCAGATTGGGCAAGCGCGCCGGCAACACCGAAGGCTCCAGTTCCTTGCCGTCATAGTTGGGAACGAAATCGACAGTCTCTTTTTCGATGTCCGCCGTCAACTCGTTGGTAATTTTTTGTAAGCGGCACTCGGTATAACGCATCGCCGCCGCGCTGTCGCCGTCCACCGAACCAAAGTTGCCCTGCCCGTCGATCAGCGGATAACGCAGGCTGAAATTTTGCGCCATCCGCACCAGTGTGTCATAAATGGCCGAATCACCGTGCGGATGAAACTTACCCATCACCTCGCCGACGACGCGGGCGCACTTCACATAGGGGCGATTCCAGACATTATTCGCCTCGTGCATCCCGAACAGTACCCGCCGATGCACAGGCTTCAAACCGTCCCGAACATCCGGCAGCGCCCGCCCGACGATTACGCTCATGGCGTAATCGAGATACGAGTGACGCATTTCAGATTCGAGGCTTACCGGTAACGTTTCTTTGGCAAACAAACCCATCATTGAATACAGCCTTTCAGGAGCGGGAAGCCCCACCCGCGCACGCCCAAACGGACGTCAAAAATTGTCAAAAACCATTCAACAATCGAATGATTTCCGGAATGTGATATTTTACACCATTGACAGTGGTGTTGCATGGATGTCACGCCCACATTTTGCCCATGCGGACGATGGTTCTAGGACTAGCCCGCATAAGCGCTTATAGGTATAATGATGACGATAGTTCCTTGTGTCTGCGCTGTAATTGAATGGTGCTGCGGGAGCTGGGTTTTAAAAATCGCATGGTCTCGCTGTTGTAAAAACTGCTGTCGAGAAATTGGAAACTGTTAAACTTCTTCATCCTCAACTCTCTACGAAAAGGGGTATTTCAATGAAACCTCGTACTTGTATTATGGCTTTGGTGCTGGTTGGTTCCGCGCTGGCTTCCACCGCATCGATGGCGCAAGCCGATCCGAAAAACAGCGGCTATGCAATGTTTGGCTACGGCACGCCCGACGCCAACATCTGGCGCAGCGGTTCCTACGGCATGAAAGCCGGTATTCAGGATACGCTGTGCTGGCGCACCGGCTTCTGGACTCCGGCTATGGCGGTTGCCGGCTGTGATCCCGATCTGGTGAAACCGGCTGCCCCGGCAACGCCGCCGACAACGCCGCCGGCTGCTCAGGCGACTCAACCGACGCCGCCTGCCGCGCAAGCGCCTGCGGTTCGCAAGATCTCGCTGGCATCGAAAGCGCTGTTCGATTTCAACAAATCCGTGCTGAAACCGGAAGGCAAAGCAGCGATTGATCGTGAAATCATCGCCAAGCTGCCGGAACTCGCCAAGATCGAACTGGTGCTCGTCACCGGCCACACCGATCGTATCGGCACCGCTGCTTACAACCAGAAGCTCTCCGAGCGTCGTGCTGAAACGGTTCGCGCCTACCTCGTCTCCAAAGGTGTTCCGACCGATCGTATCGAAAGCCTCGGTATGGGTCTGAAGCAACCGGTCACCGGCAACAAATGCCAGCAAAAGAACCGCAAGCAGTTGATCGCTTGCCTGGCGCCGGATCGCCGCGTTGAAGTCGAAGTCAAGGGCGATGCCAAGCAATAACGCACTGCCCCATCAGTATCAGTGAAACACTGGCCAAAAGCCCCGCGCAAGCGGGGCTTTTGGTTTTATTCCCTCTTATCTTTCTTCTGGGAAGGGGAACAGGGCGGTTCTTTCCTCTCAATGGAAGATGGGAATGTACAATTACCACTCACAAATTAAACCTTCTTCCATTTCATGATCTCCGCCCTCTTCTTCGACCTTGACGGCACCCTGATCGACACCGCCGACGATCTGGCGGCATCACTCAACCTTGTACGCCAACAAAGCTACCGCCTGCCGCCGTTGCCGACCGCCCAACTTCGCGCTTACGCCTCGCGCGGCGCGGCAGGATTGCTCCGCGCCGGACTCGATCTGACGCCGGAAGACGCTGCCTTTGAACCGGCGCGCCTCCTGTTTCTGGAACACTACGCGCAACATTTGAGCGATCATGTTTGCTTTTTCCCCGGCATCGAAGCACTGCTCGAACGCCTCGACCGTCACGGCCTGCCTTGGGGCATCATCACCAATAAACACCAGCGCTTTACCGCGCCCGTCCTCGCCTACCTCGGGCTGGATCGCCGCGCCGCCTGCGTCGTCTCGGGCGACACCACCGCTCACGCCAAGCCGCACCCGATGCCGCTACTGTACGCTGCGCAAGCCGTCGGCGTGCCGCCGCAACAATGCTGGTTCGTCGGCGACGACCACCGCGACATCGACGCCGCCCGCGCCGCCGAGTACCAGCGCGCCATCGCCGTGCACTGGGGCTACCTTGGCGACAAACCCATCGAGGCTTGGGGCGCCGACGCCATCATCGACGCGCCGGAAGAGTTGTGGGAAATGATTGTCAGAAATCAGGAATCAGCGTAGAGGCAGCATTCCTGCGAAGCATGAAAATCCGTAAGGGCGCTTCGCTAACCGCCCCTACGATCTCTCTACCGGATCACTGCGCCTTCGCTTGCCGCAAGTAATCGATGATTTTTGAATTGGCGCTGCGCTTTGCCCAATCCATCGCCGTCGCGCCGTTATCGTTGCGCAGATTGACGTCAGCGCCGTGATCGATCAGCAGTTTGACAGTTGAATCATTTCCCTGCCGCACTGCCATCATCAGCGCCGTGGTGCCGTTCGGCGCGCGCGCGTCGATATCGGCCAGATAGTCGAGCAGCAGATCAACGATTTCATCCTGTCCGCCGGTCGCCGCATAAATCAGCGGCGTCCATCCTTTGCGATTGACTTCGGCGCCTTTCTTGATGAACAACTCGACCAGCTTTTGCCGCCCGCTCAGCGCCGCGATCATCAACGCGGTATCGCCATAGACGCTGGCTTTGTCAACTTTGGCGCCCGCCTTTAGCAACACTTCGGCCACATCCTGATTGCCTTCGCGCGCCGCCAGCAGCAACACCGGTTCGCCGTCCGCAGTGGACATCTCGGGATCGATACCCTTCTTGATCATCGCCTCCACCTCGGCGGCACGATCTTCCTTGATCGCCTTCAGAAACTTCTCGTACGTTTCATTCTTGCTATCGACCTTTTGTTGTTCTTCTTTCTGCGCCGTGGCACGACGTTCCAACACATCTTTCGTCGTTGACGACTGCGCCGCCGCGCCGCTCGCCAACGCGCCGCAAACCAAACCCCATAAAATCATCACGATATTTTTACGCATTTACCTCTTCTCCTGCCGGTGTTATTTTGAACAACCGAAAAAAATTAGCGGAACTCACCCGCCCCACTTCGTCGAGCGGCATATCGCGCAAGCGCGCGATTTCTTCGGCCACATGCACGACCCAAGCCGGTTGATTGGGATAGCGCCCGCGATACGGCATCGGCGCCAGATACGGGCTGTCGGTTTCGATCAACAACCGATCCAGCGGCACTCGCTGCGCCGCCTCTTTCACGGTCTTCGCGTTCTTGAAAGTGACCACGCCCGAAAACGAAATATAAAAGCCCAACGCCAGCGCCGCTTCCGCCGCCGCCCAATCCGCCGTGAAGCAGTGCATCACGCCGCCGACGCGCTCCGCCCCTTCTTCGCGCAGCAGGCGCAGTGTGTCTTCGGTGGCGTCGCGCATGTGAACGATCAACGGTTTTCCGGCGGCGCAAGCGGCGGCGATGTGGGTGCGAAAACGCGCTCGCTGCCACTCCGCGCCGTCCGGCACATGGAAATAATCCAAGCCTGTTTCACCGATCGCCACCACTTTCGGCAAAGCCGCGTAGCGCTGCAACTCCTCAACGCTGGTCTTGGCGTGCTCCTCGACTTCGGGGTGCAGCCCGACTGCGCAGTACAAATTCGGGTGCGGCGCGATCAACGCCTGCAACGCCGGAAACGTCGCCACATCCACGCCGGCGGACAGCGCATGCGTCACGTTGGCGGCGCGCATCGCCGCCTGAACTTCGTCCAGACGCGAAGCAAACTCGGGAAAATCGAGATGACAATGCGAGTCGATAAACATGAGTCAACCCGCTGTGAATATCAACAACACGAAACCTGTCAAAGCGTATGGGTGGGGCGGTCGGACGCCAAGTGACGCCCCAGAATTTTCTCGATGATTCTTTGCGCTTTCTGCCCCCCCTCATCGTCGGCAAACTGCACGCCGATCCCTCGGATGCGGCCGGCCTGCAATCCCTCCGGCGTCACCCAGATCACTTTGCCTTGAACCGGCAAGCGATCCGGGACATCTTTCAGCGTCAGCAACAAAAAAATTTCTTCGCCGAGCTGATGTTTTTTGCTGGTGGGAACGAACAGCCCGCCTCCTTTGACGAACGACATGTACGCCGCGTACAGCGATGAACGCGACGGGATATTGAACGGCAGTACAGTGCCTCGTGGAGCTGCGGCTTGTTCTGACATGAAACGTTTCCTCAAAAATTCTTTTTCACTGCGGTCGCCGATGGGAAAACAGCGCACGGTATTCGATCAACAACGCTTCGACCACCAGCCGAGGCTGCAACGGATGGTTCAGCCAGCGACGCTGCCGCAATAAAGAGCGATGATAATTGAAAAGCGCCGACGGGGCTATTACCGTTGCCAAAGGTTGCAACTTTTCCTGACATTCGGCGTGGTAACGCGCCGTGCCGCCGCCGTGAATCCGCGCCAGATCGGCCGTCCAGCCGATCAACGCCTCGATGAACTGCCCCAGCCGCTCCTTACCGTCCTCACGGCTGCCGCCCGCCCACGCCTGCGCCAACGCATACGGTGACAGCCGATGCGGCTGCGCCAGCGCCTTTTGCCAATCCTGCCGCAGTGCCTGCTGCTCTGGGTCGAAGCGCTCCCGCGCCGTCAGCGGCGCACCGCCGGTCTGCGCCAGAAGCTGCGCCGCCCCGTCGATTCCTTCGCTTTGCAGAAACGCCAGCGCTTCCTCGGTGGTCGGGTAGGGCGCCGCCCAACGCTGACAACGGGAGAGCACCGTCGGCGGCAAGCGCTGCCATTGCTGCGCCACCAGCATCAAAGCGCTGCCGACCGGCGGTTCTTCGAGCGTTTTCAGCAGCGCGTTGGCCGCCGCCGCATTCATCCGCTCCGCCGGCACGATCACCGCCACCTTGGCGCGCTGACGATGGCTAGTCACCTGCATGAATTCGATCAAGCGGCGAACCGCATCGACCGGAATAGCGTCCAGTCGCTTGATCTCGCCCGAAGCTTCGACTTCAAACGGCTCGATCAGCATCAAATCGGGGTGTTGCCCCTGCGCCACGAAGTGACAGCTTTCGCAAACGCCGCACGCTTCGCCGTTCTCCCTTTCCGCGCTTTCGCACAACAGCGCCCGCGCCGCGTTCAGCGCCAGTACCCGCTTGCCGATGCCCGCTGCGCCGTGAATCAGCAACGCTTGCGGCCAAGGCTGCCGCAAACGCGCCTGCAAAGCTGCGTGTTGCCAAGGGTAAGCATCCTGCCATTCAAAAAACGGCTCGAGCGTTTCCTGCTCGACTTCAACGGATTTTTTAGCTCGGGCCATCGTGTTCAGAACAGAGTATCGAGAATGCCGCGTAACTCCTCGCGGATGGCGGCGATGCTGTTGCTGCCGTCGATCACGCGAAAACGCTGCGGCGCCTTCTGCGCCAGTTCGAGATACGCTTCGCGCACCCGCTGCATGAAACCGCCCGGCTCGCGCTCGAAACAGTCGAGCGTCCTGCCGCCGGTTTGCAAACGTTTTTGCGAAACTTCAATCGGCACATCGAAGAGCAACGTTAAATCGGGCATGCAATCGCCGTGCAACCAACGCGCCAGATGCGTGATCGCGTCAGTAGAAACGCCGTGTCCGCCGCCCTGATAAGCATACGTCGCATCGGTGAAGCGGTCGCACAGCACCCAATCGCCGCGCGCCAGTGCAGGTCGAATCACTTGCGCCAGATGCTCGCTGCGCGCCGCAAACATCAGCAGCGTTTGCGTTTCGCGGCTCATCGTTTCGAGCAACAGTTGACCGCGCCACTGCTCGCCCAGCGTCGTGCCGCCCGGCTCGCGGGTGACCACGACATTGACGCCGCACGCGCGCAGCGCTTCGGTCAGCCAGTCGAGATGCGTGCTTTTACCGGCGCCGTCGATGCCTTCAAGCGTGATGAAACGAGGAGGAACAGAACTCATGGATGGTTTTGGCGCTTCTTGATAAAACGATGGACAGCCCGGTTGTGATTGCCGAGATCTTCCGAAAATTCACTGCTGCCGCTGCCATCCTTGCGCGACACAAAATACAAATACTTCGTGTCCGCCGGTTGCAGCACCGCATCGAGCGACGCCTGCGACACCAACGCAATCGGCGTCGGCGGCAGACCGCTGCGAGTGTAGGTATTGTACGGCGTATCCGTGGTCAAATCGCTGCGGCGCAAACTGCCGTCGAAGCGCTCCAGCCCGTAAATGACCGAAGGATCGACCTGCAAGCGCATCCCGAGCTTGAGCCGGTTGATCAACACCGACGCCACCAGAGGCCGATCCGACGCCATCCCCGTTTCCTTCTCGACAATCGACGCCAGAATCAACGCCTCATACGGTGATGCCAGCGGCAACCCTTCCTGTCGCTTCTCCCAGCCGTCGTTCAGCCTCGCCTGCATCATCTGGTACGACATTTTCAGCACGGAAACATCGTCATTGCCAACCGCAATGTAATACGTATCAGGGAAAAACAACCCTTCCGGCGACGTCTCCGTCGCACCGATGGCCTGCAGGATTTTTTCGTCCGACTCGTCGAGCACCGTGTTGGCCACTTCCGGACGCTCGCGCAGCATCCGCTTCAGATCGGCGAAAGTCGAACCTTCGGCAATCGTGATCGCCACCGGCACCGTCGCCCCGTCCACCAGCTTCTGCAAAAGCGACTCGACCGTCTCCGTCTCCTCGAAGCGATACCGTCCCGCCTTGATCGCCGTCGCCTCCCGCTGCGCCCGCGCCAGCAACGTCAGTTGCCACGGATGCTTCAACACGCCGTCTTGCGTCAGCATCGCCGCCACATGATTGAGCGACGCGCCCTTCGGAACCGTCAGCAGATAAGGCTGCGCCGGAAACGACAACGGCTGCCGCCAGACCCAGAACAAAAACACCAAGGCGAGAAAAGCCAGCAGAAGCAACACCGCCACCGCCCACAGTCCCCGAATGACATACTTCCTTTTCATCCGTGGCATTTTACAAGAGAATCCTCTGATTCCTGATTCCCGGCGTCCGATCCCTGACTTCCGATGGATGGATGTGGTTATAATCGCCAAATGAATACAACCCCTTTTACCCCCCCTCTATCCGTCCGTCGCCCCAATGGGTTTACCCTGCTTGAACTCATGGTGGTGGTTGTCATTCTGGGTATTCTGGCGGCGCTGATCGTCCCCAAATTCATCGATCGGCCCGACGAAGCCCGTATCACCGCCGCCAAAACCAACATTGCGACCCTGATGCAACAACTGAAACTCTATCGGCTCGACAACCAGCGCTATCCGACCACCGAACAGGGCTTGAACGCGCTGGTGGCGCGCCCCACCACCCCGCCGGAGCCGCCCAACTGGAAACCGGGCGGCTATCTGGACAATCTGCCGAAAGACCCGTGGGGCAATCCTTACCAATACCTGAACCCCGGCCTGCACGGGGAAATCGACGTGTTCAGCCTCGGTCCCAGCGGCAAGAGCGGCGGCGAAGGCAAAGACGCCGTAATCGGGTCGTGGGATTTGTGAATAAGCGTCGGGTGGACAAAGGCGCGCAGCGCCGTACTCACCGCCCTTCTCCATACAACGATCCATAGAACTTAGGCAGAGTTAGACGTGGGTTTGATTAAAAAATATCTGCCGCTAGCTTTGTGTGTTGTATTTCTCTTTGGCTTGGGCATTTTTTTCTGGAAAATGGCCACATCACGAGCAGCCGTAAAAGAAGCATGCACGGAAAATCTTATTGGCAAAGAACTTTCTTATCTTGAGAAATACGCATCAAAAAATGATTTAATGTTTAGATGCCTTGAAAACGACAACGCTTGCTTGTTACGTTTTTCCCTTTTGCCTGGCAAGCCAAGTTGCCTGATTTTGTATTCTTCGGACAAGAAGGTTATAGACTATAAATTTTTTCCTACTGCGGTAACGTCGAATGGTAATCAACCTGAGCAAGTGTAACCTCTGTAGAACGAACGGTTTCACTCTCGTCGAACTCCTCATCGTGCTGGTGATTCTGGCGGTGGCTGCCGGGTTGATCACGTTGACTTACACCCGCGATGATCGCGGCGCGATCCAGCGTGAAGCGCAACGCCTCACCGGCGCGCTCGAATACGCCGCCGACCGCGCCCGCTTCCGCCACGAAATCGTCGGCATCTCGGCGCTGCCCGACGGTCGCGGCTGGCGTTTCTGGATGATTCCTGAAGACGCCGATAAAAAGGTTTCTTGGCGCACGGTGGCCGACGACGCCACACTCGCTTCGCACTCGTTGCCTGACAACTTCTTTTTTCGTCCGCTGCATTACGCCGGACAACCGCTCGCCGAAGACGCCATTGTGCCGCTGCTGCCGTCGGGGCGCGTTGAACCTTACGCGCTCGAACTGCGCGGCAACGGTTGGTCGCTACAGTTGAACAGCGACCCGCTGGGACGCATTTTCGCCACGCCGCCGGAAGCTTCGGGAGCAACGCCATGAAACGCCCGCGCGGTTTCACGCTGATCGAGATTCTCGTCGCGCTCACTATCATTGCCGTCGCGCTGGCTGCCGGATTGCGCGCGTTGAATCAAAGCGCCGACAACGCCAATCAGTTGAAGTTGCGCACGCTGGCTTTGTGGGTCGCCGAGAATCGCTTGGCCGAAGCGCAACTGTTGCCCGAACTGCCGCCGCTCGGCGCCGCTCAGGGGAAAGCGTCGCAAGCCGGTATCGCTTTCGTCTGGCAACAAACCGTCAGCAACACGCCCAACCCCGCTTTTCGCCGGATCGACATTCGCGTCGCCGAATCGCAAGCGCCCGATTACGAATTGGCGCGGCTGAACAGTTATCTCGGCGCGCCGCCCCCGGAAACGAAGGATAAGAAATGATGAGGGGTAACTCTCAACCGTTCGGGTTGAGCCTGTCGAAGCCCGCAAAAATGGGCTTTTCGCCCTTCGACAAGCTCGGAGCGAACGGAGTCAATCGGCGCCCTTCCCTCGGCTTCACCCTCATCGAAATTCTTATCGCGCTGCTGATCTTCTCGGTGATTTCGGTGCTGGCTTACCGCGCCACCGGCACGTTAACCGACAGCGAGCAGCGCTTGACGCAGGAAGCCGCGCACTGGCGCGCCATCGAACAGGTGTTCACCCGACTCGAAGCCGACGTTCGGCAAGCGTTGCCGCGACCGCTGCTCGAAGGCAAGCGCGCGTTAGCGCCGTGGTCGGGACAGCGCGAGCCGCAGCGCCGCGTCGAACTTCAATTCGCCCGCGCCGCTTCGGGCTTGCCGTCGGCAGTCGGCGCCGCGCGCGGCCAACGGATGGCTTACGTCTGGCAGAAGAATGAAAACGGCGGCACGCTGGAATTGCTTTACTGGCCGGCATTCGACAATGCGCCCAACGTCAAGCCGCAACGCTATTTGCTGCTCGACGGCGTCGCTTTTTTCCGGCTCGAATACTTGACTCAGAACGGCGACTGGATCGACGAATGGCCGCGCCTCGGCGAAACGGCGCTGCCGCGTGCGATGCGCGTGCGACTGGCCGCTGACGACGGCGCCGTAATCGAACGCTTGTTCGTGTTGCAATGAAATGATGCGCGAACTGCCTTTCTCCTCTCTCCCGACTTCGCTCCCGCAAGGAGAAAGAAGTGTTGCAGGGGATACGCTGACTTATTCTGCTCGCCCTGAGCTTGTCGAAGGGCGAAAGCTACTTTGTCGCGGGCTTCGACAGACTCAGCCCGAACGGTTGAGAATTTTTCAACGTTTTCCTCATCGCGGCAGCGCCCTGATCGTGGCGATGCTGGTTGCGGCGCTGGCCGCCGCCGTCGCCGTAACGCTGATCGCCGGCGAGCAGCGTTGGCTGGCCGGTGTCGAAGCGCAGCGCGATCACGCGCAAGCGCAGGCGCTGGCCGACGCCGGCGTACAATGGGCGCGCCTCATTCTCGTGCAGGATGCCGCCCTCGACAATAATGCTGTTCATTTGAAACAATCATGGGCGTATCCGTTGCCGCCGACGCCGATTGAAAACGGTCTCATCGAAGGCCGCATCACCGATCTGCAAGGTCGCTTCAATCTCAACAACCTGCTGCCGGATTCGAGTACCAAGCGCGTCGATTTCGATCGCTTCAACCGCTTGTGCAACCAGCAGGGAATCGATAGCCGCGCGCGCCAAACGCTTTTCGCCTATTACAACGTGGATACTCAAAAACCTGCGCCGTCAACGTCAGCGCTCAACAAGCCGCCCGCGTTGCCGCCGATTTTCGACCTCGGCGACGTCAACCTACCCGCCGCCGCAATGAGCAAACTGGCCTCCCACCTTGTCGCCCTGCCCGAACCCACGCCGCTCAACGTCAACACCGCCGACCGCGACACGCTGAGAGCCGCCTTCGCCGACATCAGCGACGACGATCTCAACAAGATCATGGCGGATCGCGATAAACATCCCTTTTATTCGCTGACGGACTTTCGCCGCCGCCTGCCGCCCAATGCCCGCCTGTCCGCCGACGAAGGGCTGGGGGTCAGCAGCGGCTATTTTCTGGTCACCGTCCGCGCCCGTCAGGGTAACGCCCGCTCGCAGGCGCAAGCGTTGTTGCATCTCAGCGCCGATCGCTGGCCGGAAATTGTCTGGAAAACGGTAGAATGATAAGTTATCGTCTTTTCTGCTTCGTTTTCGCCGACCGCCAATGACGCTTCGCATTTTTTTTGACGCCCCGCCTTCCGCTTCCCGTGCCTTTGCCTGGGGACTGTTCGACGCGCGCGGCGTTTGCATCCGCGAAGGACGTGACACTGTCGATCAGTGGCCTCGTGACGACGACCGCGAAGCCGTGCTCGCCGCCGATCTCGCGCCGCTTCTAGCGTTCAAGTTGCCGCCGCTGTCGGCGTCGCGCCTCGAAAGCGCCGTTCGCTTGCAACTTGAAGACCGGCTGGCGACACCGCTGTCCGCCCAGCGCATCGTGATCGGAGCGCAGCAGCGCGACGGCTGGGTGCGCGTCGTGCTGGCCGAGCACGCCTTGCTGGAAGCGTTACGAAAATTCGGCATCGCGCGCGCCTTCAGCGAAGCGGAACTGATCGCCGCCGATGAGGATGCCTGGCACTGGTGCGTGTCGCCGGAAGGTCGCGGTTTCGTGCGCCGCGACCGCGCCAGCGGCGGCAGCACTTTTGCGCTCGATCTCTCTTCGGAAAAAACATTGCCTGCCGAACTGACGTTGGCGCTGTCCGCCGAAACCGCGCCGCCCAAGTGGCTGCAACTGCACGCGGCACTGCCTGCCGAAATGCTGAACTCATGGCAACAAAACAACCACGCTTGCCGCCTCGCTGTCGAACCGCCTTGGCGTTGGACCCGCGCCGACCCGACGCGGTTCGCCGAGGCCACCGAACTTTTGCCGCAGTTCGAAACCGTCGCGCCTTCGTCGTCGCGTTCTTCGGGCAAAGGCTGGCGCATCGCCGCCGTACTGGTCGGCCTCGCGCTGGCGCTGCACATTCTTGCCACCGTCGCCGTTTGGGGGTCTTCCGTCTGGCAGCGCTGGCAAATCTCGCGCGGCTGGCAAGCGCTGGCCGTCGAAGCCGGTTTGCCGGATAACACGAACGCGGCGACGATTCCGGCGCAATGGTCGCGCGCTTACGCCGCCACGCGCCATCGCGCCGGTCTGTCCGCGCCCGACGACGCGCTGCCGCTGTTGGCGCGCGCCGCGTCGTCGTTGCGCGCGTTACCGTCGGGAACCGTGCGCAGCGCCGTCTATGCCGATCGCGCCTGGACATTCGAGTGCACATCGCTCGACGCAACGACGCAGAAGACATTGGAAGCGGGCTTGCGTCGCGCCGGTCTGCAAGCGATGAGCGGTAACACCGCCGCCGGTTATCGGATACGCATTCAATCGCAGGAGGCCGCGCCGTGACAACCATCCCTCCCGCCCTCGAACGCTGGCGTCTGCAATGGCGACACCGTCCGCGTCGTGAACAACGCTTCTTTATCGCATTCGTCGCGCTCGTCGTCATTGCTTTGCTGTGGTTGGGACTGTGGTTACCGTTGACGCAACATGTGCAGCAGTTGCAGCGCGATCTGCCGCCTGCCCGCGCGCAACTCGAACAAGCGCAGCAACAACTCAGCGAAAGCATCGGCCTCAATCGCCAGATGACAACCTCGGCGCCAACGCCCGCCACCGCCGATGCTCGCGCCGCCATCACCCGCACTGCTGCTCCTTTCCATCTGGCAGCGGCCGTTGTGGCGCTCGATGTGCAACAAAACACCGTTTCGCTGACGTTCTCGGCGGTGTCGTTCGACACGCTTGTGCAATGGCTCGATGCGCTGCAACGCGACGAACATTTTTATGTGACGACGGCCACCTTGACGCCACTGACCGCTTCCGGCAAAAACGCCGGACAACTTCGTGCCGAGCTTGTCCTCGTTCGCCCTTCTCCCTGAGTTTTTACCGAGCCTTCATCATGATGCGCAAGATTCTGAAAGTCGTTCTCACGCTGGTGATCATCATCGCCGCGTTTCTTTTTTTCGCTCCGGCGTCGTTGCTCGATCGCGGCCTCGACCGCGCCTCGCAAGGCAAATGGCGCTTGGCCGAAACCCACGGCACTTTGTGGAACGGCAACGGGATGTTGACTTACGCGCAAGGAACCGTGCTCGCGCCGCTGCGCTGGCGTTTTGAACCCTCGGCGCTGCTAGGCGGCGCTGCGCGCTGGCGATTGCTGGCCGAAGACACCACGCCGAGTGTGTCCGGCGTGTTGACGTTCAGCCGACAAGGATTGGCACTCGACGGTTTGTCGTTGCGCACCTCGGCTGCCGTGTTGCAAACGATGGCGCCGCCGGAAATGGTGCAAGCGATGGAGGGCGCGCTGGTCATCGATATTCCGTCGATGAAAATCAACGAACAAAATCAGGAAGGTCGGATCACCGGGCATTGGCAGAATGCACAAATGGTGTTTCAGCAATTGCCGGTCGATCTCGGCAACGTGAGTTTCGATATCGACGCCCGTCAACAAGGAAGTCAAAGCACCATCAAAAACGAAGGCGGCGTCGTTGCGCTCGACGGCAACTTTCAATCCGACGCTTCGGGCAAACCGACGCACGGCACCTTGAAAATCACGCCGCGCCCGGACGCACCGGAAGCGTTGCTGCGTTTGCTGTCATCCGTCGGCTCGCCGGACGCGCAAGGCAACTACTATCTGGATATGAAATGATGAAAGCAGTAAAGTCCTCTCTTGCCGTCATTCCCGCGCAAGCGGGAATCCAACTCTTTGTAACCTCTGAGACCTTCTCCTCTCCCACAAGTGGGAGAGGAGAAGCAAGCGTTACATTGACCTGCCTTCTTTAATTTCACTCATCGCATGAGCGAAGACAAAACCACCGTCGCGCGCCGCCTTCCTTGGCTCGACATCAGCCGCGGGCTGGCGTTATGTGCGATGATCATTTACCACTTCTGTTTTGATTTGCAATGGCAAGGCATCATCACGGCAGACCCTTATCACAGTCCGATCTGGACGACGGCGCGCACACTCATCATCACCTCGTTCCTGTTGATCGTCGGCATCAGCCTTTTCGTCGCGCACACGCGCGCCATCAGCCATCGGGCGTTCTGGCTGCGCATCATCAAAATCGCCGCTTGCGCCTTGATCGTCAGCATCGCCAGCTACGCGCTTTTTCCCGAATCGTTCATCTACTTCGGCGTGCTGCACTTCATCGCCATCGCTTCGATTCTCGCCTGGCCATTCACCGGCTACCCGCGTTTTGCGCTGATCTTCGGCGTCATCGTTGTTTTAGTCGGCATCACTTTCTCCAACCCGATTTTCAACGCCCGCGCCTTCTCGCTGATCGGCTTCGTCACCGAATTGCCGCGCACTGAAGATTACGTGCCAATTTTTCCGTGGCTCGGCGTCGTGCTGATCGGCGTTGGCATCGCGCCCGTTTTGCTGTCGATCCGAAAAACAGTTTCCGCATCTTCCAACCGCGTCACGCGACTGCTGATCTGGATGGGGCGGCGCAGCCTGTGGGTTTACATGCTGCACCAGCCGATCCTCGTCGGCGCATTGTGGAGCGTTCAAGCGTTGCGCTAATCAGGCATTGAGGACTACCGCCCTACCGAACGCATGTGTTTCGCCAGTTCGATCAACGCTGCTTTCTCCGCGTCGCTGGGTTCGACACCGGCAGTAACCCAGATCAACCTATACACCCTTTTGTTTTCCGCAAAATTGACGGCCGCGCGCAGACTGCCGCTCTTACAGGAAAACGATAGCTTCGCATTCTTGCCATTGCTTAAGCCAAGCTCCGGCAAATCGCGTTGCTCGCAATCAGGAGAGAGCAGACTGTCGATCGTAAGTCCATTGTTTCTCTCTATCACAGAAACCATGAGAGCGCGCTTTTGCTTGTCAACCGCCATACAACCGTTTTCGCCATAAACCTGCACCTCATACGGCTTGCCGCCGAATATTTTTTTCAGACCCGCCTCATTGAACCACGGACAAGCAGATGCCTTGCGCACCGTCTCCGGGTCGTTCGCGCCGCGCAACGCCAACTGGCCGAGCTTCGCCATGGCCTTGATGTCAGCCTCCGTCACTTCGCGTTGCAGATGCAGCGTCATCGTTACTACCAGCTTGTCCTTCTGCGCAACGATGTTCACGTCGCTCCCCGGCCCGAAGCGAAACGCGCGATCGCCGAAACCCGCAACCTCCGTTACCGCGCCACTGTCGGCAAAGCCTTTCCGCATGGCGTTATAAATTTTGTCGGCATCGGCCTTGGAGGTCTTGAACTGCTGCATGAAGCTGAGCATGTTCGGCGGCGCGCCTTCATTGGACAGGAAAAGGCAATGGCCGACAGCGCCGCCGACTTCCGTGTGCCACGGCGCAAATTCGGCGAAAGCCTGATCGACTTCGGAAGTCGGAAGAAAGCCGCATTCCTGCGCAGCGTGAACCGCTGTCGTTGCAACAACGACGGCGGCAGCAAAAACAAAATGTATCAACAAGCGAAGAGTGATGCGGAACATGGCCGCTCTTGAATGAATGTGATGGAAAGTTGGGGATCGCCGGACATGTTGCGCTCTGTTGCAGTTTTAATCGGCGCCCAAGAGTTTCTCGAACGCTTCAAAGTATCCCGGAAAAGTTTTAGCCACACAATCGGGATCGCGGATCGTGACCGCTGCCCCCAGTAAAGACACCAGCGAGAAGCACATCGCCATCCGGTGATCGTCGTAAGTGTCGATCTCGGCATGGCGTAAAGCGGTGGTCGGGAAAATTCGCAGCCAGTCGTCGCCGCTTTCAACGCGAACGCCGAATTTGGCAAGCTCAGTAGCCATCGCATGAATACGGTCAGTCTCTTTGACGCGCCAACTGCCGATATTGACCAGCGTTGTCGGCGCTTGTGCGCTCAATGCGGTGATCGCCAGCGTCATCGCCGCGTCGGGAATCGTCAGGCAATCGATTTCGCCGCCCTTGAAAGTCACGCCGCGTTGCGCTTCGATGAAATCTTCGCCCCAAATAATTTTAGCGCCTTGCGCCTGCAACATATCGGCGAACGCCACATCGCCCTGTATCGAATGGCGACCGACGCCGGTCACCCGCACCGGCCCGCCGCCGAGCACGCCCGCCGCCAGAAAATACGAGGCCGATGACGCGTCGCTTTCCACCATCAGTGTGCCGGGACTGCGATAAAAATTGCCGGGGCGATGGAAACGCCCACATGGTACGCGAAAATGTTGCGGGTCAGGTTCTTCGACCTCGACGCCAAAGCGCGCCATCAGATGCGTGGTGATCTTGACGTAAGGCCGCGAAATCAACGGCGTCGTCAACACCACTTCGGTATCCCACGCACCGTCATCGTCGATCTGGGGCAAGGCCATCAGCAACGCCGATAAAAATTGACTGGACACGTCGCCGCGAATCGCTATTGGTGCGGTTGACGGCTCGCCGCGTTGCATGATGCGCAACGGCGGATACCCAGGCTTTCCCTCGTAATCGACGCGACAGCCCAACGCTTGCAATGCTTCAATGAGATCGCCGATGGGGCGCTCGTGCATTCGCGCCACACCGTGAATACGATAATCACCGCCGAGAATCGACAACACCGCCGTCAATGGTCGCACCGCCGTTCCGGCGTTGCCGAGGAACAAATCGGCCTTTCGCTCAGGAAAGCGACCGCCGCATCCCTTGACGCGCCAGTTGTTTTCTCCCAACGATTCGATCTGAACGCCCAGTTGCACCAACGCCTCGCGCATGTAGCGCACATCGTCGGCATCCAGCAACGCATCGAGTTGCGTCGTCCCTTCGGCCAGCGCCGCCAACAACAGCGCACGATTGGAAATGCTTTTGGAGCCGGGCAAGCGCAACGCCCCACACGCCTGCGCGGCAGGCAGCAGAAGAATGTCCGCTCGTTTTTTTCCGCCACTCATGAAATCACTCCGCCAGTTTACGAAGCCAACGCCCGATATGCCCAAAAGCCGATGATCGTCAACACCAGCGAACCGAACAAATGCGTTGACGCCAACGCCAATCCCGTGAGGTAATCGCCGCGCAACAACAACATCGACACTTCCGACGAGAAGGTGGAGAACGTCGTCAACCCGCCGAGAAAACCGGTAATCACGAAAAGCCGATAATGCGGCGGCAATTCGCTATGTGCGACAAAATACGCCAGCGCGAAACCGACGCAGAGACCGCCGATCAAATTGCTGGCGAGCGTGCCGATCGGAAACTTGGGATGATGGTCGTTCAGCCACCAAGTCAAACCCCAACGCATCCACGCGCCGAGCGCCGCACCTACGCCGACGGCGAGAAACTCTCCGAGAATCGTCGGCATCGTGGTTACCCCTTCGCATCCTGTTGGCGCTGCCAACGTTCCGTTGCTGTGTCGTCGCTCGCTTTGGCTTCCACCCAGTGCGCACCCTTCGCCGTAGTTTCTTTTTTCCAGAACGGCGCTTGCGTTTTCAGATAATCCATGATGAAGCGACACGCATCGAACGCCTCTCCGCGATGCGCGCTCTTGACCGCGACCAGCACGATTTGATCGAGCGGCTTCAGTTCACCGATGCGATGAATCACTGTGGAACCCAGAATATCGAAACGCTGCGTCGCCTCGGCAACGATTTTCGCCAGCGCTTTCTCCGTCATTCCCGGATAATGCTCCAGCATCATCGTTTGAAGCGACGTCGGCTCTTTCACATTTTCATCCGCGCCCTCATCCATCTCCCGAACCGTGCCGATGAAGACCGCCACCGCGCCAACGCGCGAATCACGCTCACGCAACGCTGCGATTTCTGTCGCCACATCAAAATCGTCGTGTTGAACGCTGATTCGCACGTTTGTTTCAGAACGCATCTTCAACCTTAGGGAAACTGAACCATTCTCAACCATTCGGGCTGAGCCTGTTGAAGTCCAGAACGATACACCGCTTGTCCTTCGACAATCTCAGGGTGATCGGAATCAATCAGCGCTTCTTTGGCATCTTTCATCTTTTCAGCCTCCGGTGACCGGCGGAAAAAAAGCGATCTCATCATCGGCGTGCACCGCCGCATCGGCGGTAACCACTTCATGATTGATCGCTGCCCGTACCGCCCGTCCTTCACCCAATTCGTGCGACCACGGTTCGCCGCGCCCGCGCAACAGCGCCAGCACAACACCGAGCGTCGGCGTCGTTGATGTCAGCGCCAGCATTTCTTCGCTGCATCCCAGCGCCTCCCGCAAGCGCGCCAGATAAACCACTTTAACTTTCATACGCTCCTCTGGCGCTCAAATTTCCGAGCGCGAGTCAAAACAAATTCGGCAATAGCCGCAGTATTGTCGATATCGAAACGCGGCAAACTTTCACTCCAACCGGCAAGCGGCGCCGAAGCCATTGCATCGGTGGCAATACCGACAATGTTCTCATCACCCGGGCACAGCAACGGTTTGCCGACGGCCACGCGATGGACTTCAAGCTTGGGCACCGAATACGCTTTGTATCCTTCGATCAGCACCAGATCGCACGGCGACATTCGCGCCAACGCTTCTTCAAGCGTCATCTCCGGCTCACCGCGCGACTCGTGCAGCAACGCCCAGCGCTCACGCGCCATGATTAACACTTCCGAGCAACCCGCTTCGCGGTGACGGTAGCTGTCCTTGCCCGGCCGATCGAGATCGAAGCCGTGATGGGCGTGCTTGATCAGCGAGACTTTCATGCCGCGCACCGCCATCAGCGGAACGATTTTTTCAATCAGTGTTGTCTTGCCGCTTCCCGACCATCCCGCAAAGCCAAAAACACGCACACTGCACCCCATGGTTTCATCGTGATTGCCGCTATTCTACCGCCTGTCCTTCGTTCGCGCAAAAACAAAGCCGCGTAATTACCAAACTGGATGGTTGCCAGTTCGGTAATTACGCGGCCAAATCTCAAGGGATGCGTCGAAACGCATCCTGTCAATCAGTTCAGCCCTTCGGTTTCGGCCCGTTGTTGCCGATCAAGTCAGGAACATTGGCAGCCGGAGCGTGGCACAGTTGGCAGTTATAGTAGGCGCCAGCCACTTGCAGTTTGCCGCCTGCCTTCGTGTAGTGCGATGCGCTTATCGGCGTCGGGTCGCCCGCTTTCTTCTGGACGCCCGGTTTGTCGTGACACGCCAGACACGGATTGACCTCACCCGTAATCGGATAGTTTTCGGTATCGTGTTTCACCAGCGGCGGCATGAGATACGCCGTTTCAGCGCTGCCTTGCGCGCCGGTGCCGTCAAGCGTAAAAGCTTTCGGCGTCGGCTGGGGGTCAAACGCGCCGCCCTTCGCCAATCCCATGTCCTTGTCGGAAATCGACATTTGGGAGCAGGCGATTAAACCAGCGATAAGACCGGCTGCAACAATCAATATTAAACGTTTCATGGTCGTTCCTCTTTCAGGTCATCAAGATGGTAAAAGTATGCGCGCTTCAAGCAGATTTGCCCAAGCGCACGCGCAAATCAAACTCCAAACAGTTTTCAGGACACACGGCAATGCACTTGCCGCAGTTGGTGCATTCACCGGCACGCACCATGCCGTCACTTTCAAGGTTCTTGAAATTCATCACCACCGGCTCGGGACAGGCCTTGACGCAATCGCCGCAGCGGGTGCAGGCCTTGTTATCGAACGCGACTTTGACTTGGCCGGTTGCCCAACCGATGATTGACCAGAACGCGCCCAACGGGCAAATGTGCCCGCACCAGCCGCGAGCCATAATCAGCAGGTCGAACAGGAAAACACCCAACACGGCAACGAAGCCGACGCCGATGCCAAAAATCAGTTCGCGGTGCATGATGCCGATCGGGCTGACCCACTCGAACGCAGCTACGCCCAGCAGGAAAGACAGCAACAGCACCAGCAGCAATCCCCAGTAACGCACTTTGTGCGACACCACGATCAAGCTGCGCACGCCGAGTTTTTCGCGCGCCACATTGGCTAAATCGGTCACCATATTGATCGGGCACACCCAAGCGCAAAACACGCGCCCGCCGAGCAGAATGTAGATCAACAACACCACGCCGGCGCCGATGAAGGCTTCGAGGATCGGCCAGTGCTGGCTGCAAACGATTTGCAATACCGCGAACGGATCAGCAAGCGGAATCACGTCGAGCAGTTTGGAGGCCGACAAATTGCCGGACAACAACGGCTTTCCGGCGATCTTCCAGCCCCAATGCACCGTTCCGAAGAACAACAGTAAAACACTCAGTTGCACGAAACGACGGGCAATCACGAAACGCCAATAGTAGAGCTTGCCGCTCAGCGTTTTCGGCATCACGAAATGGCGCACCGGACGGGTCGGCGTCGAAGCAGATACGGGTTCCGTGCTCATGGCCTCCCCTCCTTACCTTCCGGAAGCTCTTGATTAAAATACTCAAGCCCCGGCGCTTTCTGTTTATGCGTTGGCTTGTACTCCGGCGCAATGTCGGTGTTGTTTTGAATGGTTTGCGTTTGAAAATGGCCATCCACCGCCGGACGGTAATGTTCGCCCAGCTTGCCCTTGACGAATTCCGGTCGCAGCACCCGAATGGCGGCCTGCTCGGTCGGGCAGGCTTTCTCGCATTTGCCGCAACCGGTACACGCTTCGCTGTGAACCACCGGCTCGAATTTGGCGTGCTTGCTCGACCCGCGCTCAACGATGTTCAACGTGATTGCCTTGTTGCTCAACGGGCAAACGCGATGGCAGATTTCGCAGCGCAAGCCCAGCCACGACAAGCAATTTTCTTCGTCGATCACCGCGATGCCCATGCGCGCTTTTTCGATGTCCGGGAATTTGGCATCAAGTGCCCCCGACGGGCACACCCGCGCACACGGAATGTCAACGCACATTTCGCAGGGAATGTTGCGCGCCATAAAGTAAGGCGTGCCGACCGGCGCCACATCGCTAAAACTGGACAGCGATAAAGTGCCATAGGGACAGGCGCGCACACATTGCCCGCATTTTAGACATTGCGCGGCAAAATCGGTTTCCGGCAGTGCGCCGGGCGGACGCAACGCATTGGCCGCCGCTCTGGCTTCACCGCGCACCATGGTCTGCCAAACCACCCCGATACAGGCCGCCACGCCTGCCATCTGCGCGGTTCGCACAATGAATTGTCGCCGATTGATCTCTTTCATTGCTTTTCTATTTCAATGAAATCTGCTCACAATTCTGCCGCCCTCCCTAGAGAAAAGCCTCTGGGGAGGGCAACAGCGACATACAAAAGTCAGGCCTATATCTTGGTGACCTTGACCGCCGATTTCTTGAAGTCGGGTTCAGCCGAGATTGGATCGGCAGCATCGAGCACCAACTGGTTGGTCTGCACCGCTTCGTCGAAGAAGGCGGCAAAAACCGAGCCTTTGGGCATCTTGTTGCTACTCTTGGTGTCGATCACCATCTTGACCTTGCCGCGCCGCGATTCGACCATGGCGACATCGTTGTGCTTGATCCCGCGCTTTTGAGCATCCGCCGGGTGCATGCACAACACCGAGGTCGGCGCTGCCTTGTGCAATTCGGGCACGCGGCGAGTCATCGTGCCGGTGTGCCAATGTTCAAGGATACGACCGGTCACCAGCAGCAGATCGTAGTTGCTGTCAGGCTGCTCGGGGAACGCCGCATACGGACGGTAGAAGATTTTCGCTTTACCCGGTAACGGCTTCGGCGTCGGGTCGGTCACCTTGTCGAGATTGCCGGACGGAATCGCTTTCATCAGCGGACCGTAGAAGTTGAAGCCTTCACCGGCTTTCACGTACGGATCGTGGCCTTCCGAGAAGCGCCAGTGCGTTTCCTTGCCGTCCACGATCGGCCAGCACAAACCGCGCACTTTGTCGTCGTAGTACTTGTCGAACGGCGCCAGATCGTGCTGATGTCCGACGGTGAACTGCCGATACTCTTCAAACAACGCCTTCTCGACAAACCAGCCATCGCCGAGAAAATCGACGGTCGAGTTTTTGGCGCCCTTGGCAATCGGATCCGGCCAAGCCACTTTCTTGTTGGCCGCAGTAGCGAACAGCGCGTCGTACAGCGTCGTATCTTCGGTGTAGCCCATCTTCTTCGCTTCTTCGAGAACGTTGGGCAGCTTGTTTTCGGGATAACCGTCTTCCTTGAGCCCCGCCAGCGGCTGCTCGCCCCACACTTCTTTCAGTTTGAAGCGTTTGGCGAATTGCAGCATGATCCACACGTCGGAGCGCGCTTCGCCCGGCGCCTCAACTTGCTGACGCCACACCTGCGTGCGACGCTCGGCGTTGCCGTAAGCGCCCCATTTTTCGAAGATCATCGCGGTCGGCAGGATGAGGTCGGCGACCTTGCCGGAGAGCGTCGGATAAGAATCGGACACGACGAGGAAGTTCTCCGGTTTGCGCGCCGCTTTCAGCCAGTGGTTCGAGTTCGGCGTGGACTGGAACAGGTTGACCGTTTGCGTCCAGACGAAATTCACCGATCCGTCTTCCAGCCCGCGCAGCGCCACCATGATCGGCGTGCCAATCTTCGGGTTCAGCGTGTTGGCGGGAAGGTTCCACTGCTTCGCGGTGAATTCACGGTGCTTGGCATTGTCCACCAGCAAGTCAGCCGGCAGGCGATGTGCAAAGGTACCGACTTCACGCGCTGTACCGCAAGCGGAAGGTTGACCGGTCAGCGAGAACGCGCCATTGCCCGGCAAGCCGTGCTTGCCTTGCAGGAGGTGCATCGCATAAACCAGCTCGTTAACCCACACGCCGCGAACGTGCTGATTCATCCCCATCGTCCAGAACGACATCAGGTTGCCCTTGGTAATGCAGGCATCGGCCAGTTGCTGAAGTTTCTTCTTGAAATCGGCGACCGATTCATCGGGATCGCCCTTGGCGAGTTCGGCGACGAAATCAAGCGTGTACGGCTCCAGCGCTTTCTTGTAATCGTCGAAAGTGATGTGCCAATGCGCGCCTGCCGTTGCCGCCGCCTTGTGCTCGATGTCCTTGCCCGCCATGTCGGGACGGCGCTGGGCAATCGCTTCGTACTTGTCAAGCTTGTTGACCAGTTGCTTCTTCTGCGTGTCTTTCTCGGCCTCGAACGCGAATTTGTCGGTCGGCCGCATGCCGTAGCCAATATCGTACGGGCCGGTAGCGAAGACGCAGTGTTTGTTGACGAAGTCAGTATTGACCGCATTGCGCTCGATGATTTCGCGATTGATATAGTTCAGAATCGCCAGATCGGTATTCGGCTTGAAAATGACTTCGAGGTCGGCGATGCTCGAACACATGTTGCTGTAGGTCGTGACGTTGATCACTTTGATGTCTTTTTTGTTCGACAACTTGCGATCGGTGACCCGCGACCACAGAATCGGGTGCGCTTCCGCCATGTTGGCGCCCCACAGCACCATCGTATCGGCTTGCTCGATATCGCTGTAGTTGTTGGCCGGCTCGTCGATCCCGAACGTCTGAATGAACGCCACCACGGCGCTCGCCATACACAGACGCGCATTCGGATCGATGTTGTTCGAGCGGAAACCGGCTTTCATCAGCTTGGCGGCGACGTAGCCTTCCTGAATCAGCGATTGACCGGAGGTCAGCATCGCCACGCCCGCCGGGCCTTTCTCCTTGTAAACGCGCTTGAACTGGCGTTCCATTTCATCGAACGCCTGTTCCCACGAGACCGGCGCAAAATCGCCGTTCTTGTCAAACTTGCCGTCTTTCATCCGCATCAGCGGCTTGGTCAGACGGTCTTCACCGTACAGGATACGGCCATTGAAATAGCCCTTGATACAATTCAATCCACGATTTACCGGGGCATCGTCGTCGCCCTTGATAGCCACGATCTTGCCATTGAACGTAGCGATCTGTTCACCGCAACCGGTGCCGCAGAAACGGCACACCCCTTTATCCCACTTCCATCCGGCTTCTGCTGCCTTGGCTTGCGCCAACGCTGCTTTCGTCACCGGAAGACCAACCGTAGCGGCGGTCGTTGCGGCAATACTCGTTTTGATGAATTCTCGGCGTGACAGACTGGTCATGTGAACTCCTTTAAACATCAGTTAGCGCTAAGCGCGAAGGTTGATGGAAAATCAATGCGACGTTGGAACAGTAACAGATGAAGCGCCGAGCGTCGGATCCTCGGCGAAATAGTGATAAACCATGCTGACGGAGACAACTCCCGGCACTTTCTGTAACGCCCGGGCACCGTCGGCTTCATTTTCAATCGTGGGAGCTTCCTGCACAACGACGATCTTGCCGCTGGCAGGGTCTTTCTGGTACACCTCTATCCCCGGCAGGGCTGCCAATGCTTCAGCGACTTCTTCGCAACGCCCCGGCGCTGCGACTACCAAAATCCCCGATAGATTCATCGCTCCCTCCCCTTTCGGTTGACCGGGTAACTACTCATTAAGGCTTACAAGGTACTTATTTATACAGATAATACTTACCCAGCAAAGTCTTATTTTGATCCAAGTCAAAACTGGAACGATGTACCCCTTTTGCTGTAAGTGCCATTCAATATATTAAAAAAAATATATCGAGTGCTTTTTAGTTCAACACATCGCCAGCGATCAGTAATTGTTACCGGGCGCCGCAAAATTTTCAAAGCGGGTATATTCCCCCAAAAACGTCAGCCGAACCGTGCCGATCGGCCCGTTCCGCTGCTTGCCGATAATGATTTCGGCGACACCCTTTTCCTGAGTGTCGGGGTTATAAACCTCGTCGCGATAAATGAACAGAATCACGTCGGCGTCCTGCTCGATCGCACCCGATTCGCGCAAATCCGACATCACCGGCCGCTTGTTGGGACGCTGTTCAAGACTGCGATTTAGCTGCGACAACGCCACGACCGGAACGTTCAATTCTTTTGCCAACGCTTTCAACGACCGCGAAATTTCGGAAATCTCGGTCGCGCGGTTTTCGCCGGTCGTGCTGGCCTGCATCAGTTGTAAATAATCCACAATAATCAGGCCGAGCTTTTTGTAGTGCCGCTTCAGCCGCCGCGCCCGCGAGCGTACCTCAATCACGTTCAGCGCCGGCGTTTCGTCGATCATGATTTGCGCCTCGTTCAAGCGCCCCAGCGCATGCGACAACTTTTCCCAATCGTCCTGCTGCAAACGCCCGACCCGCAAATTCTGGCTCGACAAGCGCCCGACCGAGCCGATCATCCGCATCGCCAGTTGCGTCGAAGACATTTCCATCGAAAACACCGCTACCGGCAAGTGCGCGTGCAGCGCCACATGCTCGCCGATGTTGAGCGCCAGCGCGGTTTTACCCATCGAAGGCCGCCCGGCGACGATCACCAAATCGCCTTCCTGAAAGCCGGAAGTCATTCGGTCGAGATCATGGAAACCGGTCGGCACGCCTGTCACCTCCGACGGATCGTCGCGCTCATACAATAGTTCGATTCGCTCGACCACCTCGCCCAGCACCTTGCCGATCTCGACAAACTGCTTCTGACCGCGCGCGCCCTGCTCGGCGATGTGCAAAATGCCGGCCTCCGCCTCGTCGAGCACCTGTGCAGCGCTTCGACCCAGCGGATTGTAAGCATCGTCGGCGATCTTACCGGCGGCGGTCACCAATTGACGCAGCACCGAACGCTCGCGCACAATCTGCGCATAATGCCTGATGTTAGCCGACGTTGGCACATTTTGCGCCAACGCGCCGACGTAAGCCAGCCCGCCGACATAATCGAGCTTCTGCGCCGACTCCAGCGCATCGCTCACCGTAATCACGTCGGCCGCTTTCCCCGCGCCGGTCAAGCGCTGAATGTATTCGAAAATATGGCGGTGCGTGTCGGCGTAAAAATCCTCGCGCGATAATACATCGCCAATCCGATCCATCGCCTCGTTGTCGATCAAAAGCCCGCCCAGCACGGCTTGCTCCGCCTCCATCGAGTGCGGTGGCAGCTTCAGCGATTCTATGTCACGGTCTTGGTCGGGCATGGGAAATGGATGAGCGTCAATCTGAAACCATAAGGATACAGGACAGCGCAGATAAAACGAAGTGGCGCAGGAATCGTAGGTTGGCGGTGAGCGCAGCGAACCTTAACGGATCGGTGCCGCAAAAACCCTTCCCCCTCATTATTTCCGTAGGAGCGGCATCTTGCCGCCAGAAAATGCCCCTTTTCTGAAAGGGGGCAGACGCCAAAGACGACCGGGGGGTTGTCCATCGTAGGGGCACGGCACACCGTGTGCGCCCTCGCCGCGACGTTACCCCACAGTCGTCATTCCCGCGAAGGCGGGAATCCAGTCCTTCCACTCTCATTATTTTTTTCCTCATGGTGATGTGAGAAAGCGTATCGTCGCATTCTCACCAGTAAACACAGCGGCTGAAAATTTGAATCAGGATCGCTGGATTCCCGCCTTCGCGGGAATGACGGCAAGAGAGGGCTGCGTTTTGCTTGCTCTTTCGCTCCCCCCGCCCACGCAAAAATAACAACATGCACATCGCCCCGTTGGGGTTCGCTGCGCTCACCGCCAATCTACAAGCACAAAAAAACCGGCGCAAGCGCCGGTTTTTCAGAACACCACAAACTACAAAGCGCCATTACTGATTGGCAACGTCGCCCAGCACACTGACGGTGATCGTCGCCGTCACGTCGGTGTGCGGCGCCAGCACGACTTGATGGTCGCCGACTTGTTTCAGCGGGCCTTCCGGCAGACGCACCATCGAGCGCTCGATGTGCGCGAAGCCGTTGCTCTTCAGCGCTTCGACGATGTCGATGTTGGTCACGGAACCGTACAAGTGACCATCGACGCCCGCTCTCTGCACGACTTGAATCGTCATGCCTTCCAGACGTTCGGCGATCTCTTTGGCGTCGGTCAAGCGCGCCAGTTCCTGCTTCTCCAGCTCCGCCCGTTTTTCTTCGAGCATCTTGATGTTTTCCGGTGTCGCCCGCTTGGCTTTGCCCAGCGGGATCAGGTAGTTGCGCGCAAAGCCGTCTTTGACTTTGACCACTTCGCCGAGCGCGCCGACGTTGACAATTTTTTCGAGAAGAATGATCTGCATCTTCGGCCCCTCTTAGTGACGGTCGGTGTAGGGCAAGAGCGCCAGAAATTGCGCGCGCTTGATCGCTACCGACAATTGACGCTGGTAACGGGCCTTGGTGCCGGTAATGCGAGCCGGCATGATTTTGCCGTTCTCTTGCAAAAACTCTTTGAGCACGTCGATATCTTTGTAGTCAATCTGTTTGACGCCTTCCGCCGTAAAGCGGCAGAATTTTTTGCGTTTGAACAGCGCATTGCCGCGGTCGCGGCGTTGTTTGTTGGCATCTTTGCCTTTTCCCATCATACGGGGCATGATTCGATTCCTTTATGTTTCATTCAATTCGTTAATCGTTCGATCTGCGAGAGGTGTAACGCCAGCGTGATGCCGCTGCGCCAGCGTCGGGACAGAAAACCGCTACAGCGAAGCAAGCTGCCGACGGGCATCTGACTCAGGGTCAGCGCCTGCTGCCCGAAGGCGACGGTGAAAATTTCAAAATTCACCTGACGCATGGCGCCTTCTTCGGACTGCATCGACTGATGCGACAACATTCCTTCCTGTACGGCGACTCCGGCCGGAGTATGGCGCAACACGCTTTTTTCAATCAGCGTGGCATCCACTTCGATCCGGTTCACGGGTTCCACTCAGTTCCAACCTCTGGTTCTAAACCTCTTTTGACGACTTAATCAGGCGACGTTCTCTTCCGGCGCCGCAGTGTCGGCTTCAACGTCGGCGAGCGCATCTTCGGGCATCTCTTTGCTCTCGACGCCTTTCTCGGTCAGCGATTTGGCTTTGTCCTCGCGCATCATCGGCGACGGCGTGGTCACTGCGGCGTCCATCGACACCACCAAATGACGCAGCACCGCATCGTTGAATTTGAAGGCGTGTTCCAGTTCTTCCAGCGTTTCGAGATTGCACTCGATGTTCATCATCGCGTAATGACCCTTGTGCATCTTCTGGATCGGGTAAGCCATCTGGCGACGACCCCAATCTTCCAGGCGGTGGATACGTCCGCCGCGTGATTCCACCATCGTGCGGTAACGATCGGCCATGGCCGGCACCTGCTCACTCTGGTCGGGGTGGACGATAAAAACGATTTCGTAATGACGCATGCAGTAAACTCCTTTCGGTCTGAATCGCGACAAAAAGAACCCGGCTCCGATGAACCGGGCCTTTGCCGCAAGGCCTCCCCGTCTGCGGCGGGTGAGGCAAGAAAATTAGATATTATATACCAATCAGACGGTTGGCGCATCTATGGAAAAGGCGAATTCATAGAGGCCTTGTGCGTCTCCTGCCATGCTTTCGCCCTGCCTTACCTCAGCGCGCCGCTGTCCGCCACGCTGCCAGTTTGCGAAACACCCAACTGCGCGGCGGTTCGACGCCGGTTCGGATCAGCGGCAGCGGGCTGGGCGACAGGTAGTGCAGTTTTTGCAGTACGTCCACATCTTTGGTGCCCGCGAAAAGAATGTGGTCGCCCGTTTGCAAGATCGTATGCGCTTCCGGCAACAGCACTTCCTCGTTACTGCGTACCAGCATCAACGCCATTGCCTGCAAGTTACGGGATGGATCGTAGGGATATACCAGAAGATCGCCGATTTTTAACGGAGCTTCAGGGTTGTAGGCGAAGGCTTCGCGCAAGCCCGGAAACGCTTCCATGCAGCGGAAAACCCAGAGGAACGGCACGCGGTCTTCTACCGTCGCTTCGAGTTGGGCGCTGGTGCGCTGGGCGAGATCGCCGGTATCTGCGCGCAACGCCTGCAAAAAACGACTTAAAAGCGGCGAAGTGATCAGTTGTCGTACTTCGTGCGAGGTGACGTCTGCTTGAATGAAACGCAGATCGGCGTTGGTGGCTTCGACCAAGCTGGCGTTTGAAGCGTGCATTTGGCGGACGACGACAAAAAGGTCGCGATTCAGCACGCGAGCGCGCCGGATCGCCGCCAGATTGATAGCGTCGCGGTCGGTACAAGCGACAATGCCGACGGCACGTTCGATGCCGGCTTCGGACAGCGTTTCCTGACTGTAGGTTTTTTGCAGAAGCGACGGCTCCGCCGCCAGTTCCGGATTGTTATCGATAGCCGTCCAAGAGGCATCAGCGCGCGTCAGCGCTTTAGCGACGTAATGGCCGAAACGCCCGAAGCCGCAAATCACCCAATGCCCGATAGGAAGTTTCAACACGGTCGGCCGCTTGGCGCCCGGCAGTCCGGTCAACCATTCCCGTACCCGCAGTTTTTCCGGCGAACTGAAATCCTGTCCCAGATTGAATGCGAAAGTTTCGTAAGGATTGACGATCTCGATGCGCTGGAACGATTCGAGGTTGGCGACGGCCATTTCCGAACGCGCCCGCGCGATAATCCTCAGGTTCGGATTGAGCGTCGAGCCGCCGATCGCCACCGCCTGCGTGGTATCGTCGTCACCGGCCAGCACCACCATCGCCTGACATTGCGGGTGCGTCACCCCGGCGTCCACCAACGTTTCCGGCCAGCGCCCGTCGGCGGCAACGAACAACGGTGCCCGCAAATACTCCTGCGTTTCGATCCGCGCCACCCGATCCGCTTGCAGTTCGACAATCACCGATTTGTAGCCGATGCGGTCGAGCATTTGCGCCAGCACGGTGCCGCTCTGCCCGTAGCCGATGACCAGAATGAAGGGTTCCGTCTGCCGTCGCACCCGCGTCGAAAAATGGCTGCGCAAGATCGCTGCGCGAAAAGTCGGATCGCGCGTCATATGAAAAATCACTGCCAGCGTGTACGCCCAGGAGGTCACTGAAATACAAATCGAAAAGATCACCCAAAGGCGTTGCGCTTCGGAAAACGCATAAGGCTCTTCGCCAAAACCGACGGTCGTGGCGGTGAAAGTCATGACGTAAAAAGCGTGAAAATAACCGAGGATCGCCGGGTTACCGTTGGCGTCAACGCCGGGGATATTTGCCAATCCCAAAACCGAAATGATGGCCGTGCCGATCAAGGCGAGCAGCGGTCGCCTCAAACGACGCAGAATGAGAAAGAACGGTTCCATGCGTATGCCGGTTTTTTCCGTCAGCGGGTTTGCCGCAAGGTTTCGCCGATCAACAGAATGACCGAAATCACATTGGCCAACAGCGCCCCGCCCGACAGCGAAACGATGGTGGACATCGTCTCTGCATCCATCGGCTGGCCGCTGACCTGCGTTTGCCACACCCACACGAAGCACGAGAGAATCAGTTGCAGCACCACCGCCAGACTGGTGGCCAGTTGCAGCGCGCCGATCTGCGTGCGGTCGCCGAGTTTCAATACCATCACCACCACACTGATGCCCAACGCCAGAAACAACTCGGTGGCGTTGTGCTGGTAAATCACATCAATCTCGCCGATGAAGAAACCCGTGTTCAAGGTACAGGCGAGAATGACAAAAAATCCGAAAATCACTTTTTCCAAATTCAAGATCGTCCCCTTGGGAAACCCGATAAATGTATATCATAGCCGTTTGCCAAGTGAAACGCACGAAAACGACATGAAACGGAAGCGGCGGCTTGATAAAATAGAGACAACTTACTGCTTTTTGCCCCCATTATGAATTCCGACACAATCTTCTCCTCTACCTCCAAACACCGACTCGATTACCGTCCCGCGCCTTTTCTCGTTCCCCGCATCGAAATGGCGTTCGATCTTGACGCCGACGCAACCGAAGTCACCGCGACCCTGCATTTCACGCGCAACCCCGAAGCGCACGCCGAGGATCGCCGCGCCCCGCTGATCCTCGACGGCGAAGCGCAAACTTTACTTGCCGTGGCGCTGAACGGCGCACCGTTCGCGGCTTCGCGTTACCAACTCGACAACGTCCGCTTCATTCTCCCCGACGCGCCCGACAGCGGTACGATCACCCTCACCACCCGTCACGCGCCGTCGCAGAACACCGCGCTCGAAGGGCTTTATCTATCGTCGGGCGTGTTTTGCACCCAATGCGAGGCTGAAGGTTTCCGTCGCATCACTTACTTTCCCGATCGTCCCGATGTGTTGTCGCGTTTCGACGTGACGCTGCGCGCCGACCGCCGAAGCGTTCCCGTGCTCCTCGCCAACGGCAACCGCATCGACGCCAGTGAGTTACCCAATGGCCGCCACTTCGCTCGCTGGCAAGACCCGTTTCCCAAACCTTGTTATCTTTTCGCGCTGGTCGCCGGTGATCTCGACGTGTTGCGCGACCATTTCGTGACCGTCTCCGGCCGCAAAGTCACACTCGAAATTTATTCGACGAAAGAAAACATTCCGCGCTGCGCCTACGCGATGTCGGCACTGAAACGCGCCATGCGTTGGGACGAAACCCGTTACCGCCGCGAATATGATCTTGATCGTTTCATGATTTTCTGCGCCGACGATTTCAATTCGGGCGCGATGGAGAACAAGGGACTCAACATCTTCAACAGTCGCTTGATTCTCGCCGATCCGGAAACCGCCACCGACGACGACTATCACGCCATCGAGAGCGTCATCGCGCACGAGTATTTTCACAACTGGACCGGCAACCGCGTCACCTGCCGCGACTGGTTTCAACTCTCGTTGAAAGAAGGGCTGACCGTTTTCCGCGATCAACAATTTTCATCCGATATGGGGTCGGCGGCGGCAGAGCGCATCGCCATCGTCGATTTTCTGCGAAGACGACAGTTTCCGGAAGACGCCGGCCCGACGGCGCATCCGGTACGCCCCGACGAATACCGCGAAATCCGCAATTTCTACACGATGACCGTCTATGAAAAAGGCGCCGAAGTCATCCGCATGCTGCACCAATTGCTGGGCGAAGCCCTGTTTCAGCGCGGCATGGATCTCTACTTTGCGCGCCACGATGGGCAAGCCGTCACCTGCGACGATTTCGTGCAAGCAATGCAAGACGCTTCAAGCATCGACTTGACGCAGTTCAAACGTTGGTACTCGCAAGCCGGTACGCCGCAACTTCGCGCTTCCGGCCACTTCGATGCAGCAAGCCGCAGCTACACCTTGACGCTCGAACAACACACCGCGCCGACGCCGGGACAACCCGATAAAGCGCCGCTCGCCATCCCGGTCGCCGTCGGCCTTCTCGACGCACAAGGCAAGGATTTGTCGCTGCAATGGAGTGCTGATAATAACGCGCCCACCACGCGCGTGTTGCTGCTCGATCAACCGCAACAAAGTTTTCGCTTTGAAGCCATCGATGCCTGCCCGATCCCCTCGTTGCTGCGCGGCGGCTCGGCGCCGGCGCGTTTGAGTTTCGATTACGACGAAGCCGCGCTGAATCGCCTCGCCCGCCACGACAGCGATCCGGTCAACCGCTGGGACGCGGCGCAACGCGCGCTCACCGCAGCGCTCGTCACACTGGCGCGAACGTCACCCCCCTCTCAACTTCCTTCTTCGTTGCTCGAACTTTATTCGGCGTTACTCACCGATGAAGCGAGTGATCCGATGTTGCGCGCGCTGGCGCTCGCCCTCCCCGACCTCAACGCGCTGATCAGTTTGCACGCGCCGTTTCCGGTCGAAGCGTTTGTTGCGGCATTGAACCACATGCGGCGCGCGCTTGCCGAAGCCCTCGTCGAGCCGCTCATCGCCACCGTCGAGCGTCACACCGTCTCATCACCGTACAACCCTAACGTCGAACAAGCGGCGCATCGCAAATTGCACGCGCTGGCGCTTTCGCTGCTGTGCGCCTCCGAACAAAAAGAAATGTGCGAAAACGCTTGCCAACGCGCCGCCGCGCTCTACCGTCGCGCCGACAACATGACCGACACCATCACGGCACTCGCCGCGTTGCGCGATATCGATCATCCGCTGCGTGCCGAGTTGTACGCCGATTTTGAAAAACGCTGGCGTGAGAATCCGCTGGTGCTCGACAAATGGTTCGCGCTCGAAGCCTCCGCTTTTCGCATCAACAGCAACGATGCCCTAGCTCGCGTCAATGAACTCCTTCAACACCCGGCGTTCTCGCTGAAGAACCCCAATCGAGTGCGCGCCGTGCTCGGCGTTTTCGCGCAGCGCAACACCGCCGCCTTCCATGCCGCCGACGGCAGCGGTTATCGCTTCATCGCCGATTATATCGACACCCTCGACAGCCTCAACCCGCAAGTCGCCGCGATGCTGCTCAACGCCTTCAGCCTTTGGGCGCACCTCGCCGAGCCGCAGCGCAGCCAAGCACAACAAGCGTTGAAGGGATTGACGGAAAAAGCGCGCTCTACCGAAACGGCGGAGTTACTCGACAAACTCTTATTGTAGGAACACCACCGTATCTCGCTTCAAGCCCTCTTTTTGAAAGGAGGCGTCGGCCTGAGCTTGCCAAAGGGCGACGGAAGTGTAGGACGGGTAAAGCGTAGCGAAACCCATCTTGCGCTCAACTATGAGCGCAGCTTTTTCGATCCGACACGGTGATGAATTTTATTGCTGTCGTTCCCGCGAAGGCAGGAACCCAGCCCTTTCATCTTCATTATTTTCGTAGGGGCGCTTCGCGAAGCGCCCCTACAAATTCACCCTACGCCAACTCCTTACATCTGCGCAATCATCCGCTCGCCGAATCCCGAGCACGACACCTTCTGCGCATCCGGCATCAAGCGCGCAAAATCCATTGTGACGGTTTTGGCGAGAATGGTTTTTTCCATCGCGGTCACAATCAAATCTGCCGCCATCGTCCAGCCAATGTGTCGCAGCATCATTTCCGCCGACAAGATTTCGGAGCCCGGGTTCATCGTGTCGGTACCGGCGAATTTCGGCGCGGTACCATGCGTCGCTTCAAACACCGCCACGGTGTCGGACAAGTTGGCGCCCGGCGCGATGCCGATACCGCCGACTTGCGCCGCCAGCGCGTCGGAAATGTAATCGCCGTTCAAATTCAAGGTGGCAATCACGTCGAAGTCTTCCGGCACCAGCAAAATTTGTTGAAGGAAGTTGTCGGTGATCGCGTCTTTGATGATAATTTCGCGCCCCGTCTTCGGGTTCTTGAGCAAACTCCACGGCCCGTCGCCGATCGGTTGCGCGCCGAATTCGCGCTGCGCCAGCGCATAGCCCCAATCACGGAACGCGCCTTCGGTGTATTTCATGATATTGCCTTTGTGTACCAGCGTCACTGATTTCCGGTCGTGGTCGATTGCGTATTGCACGGCGCGGCGCACCAACCGCTCGGCGCCTTCGCGGGAAACCGGCTTGACGCCGATGCCGGAAGTTTGCGGAAAACGGATTTGTGTAACGCCCAATTCACCGACCAGATAGTCGATCAATTTTTTCGCTTTCTCCGATTCGGCTGGCCATTCGATTCCGGCGTAAATATCTTCGGCGTTTTCGCGGAAGATCACCATATCGACTTTCTCCGGCGCTTTGACCGGGCTTGGCACGCCGCTGAAGTAACGTACCGGTCGCAAGCACAAATAAAGATCGAGCGTTTGCCGCATCGCTACGTTGAGTGAACGAATGCCGCCGCCGACCGGTGTGGTCAACGGTCCTTTGATCGAGACCAGATATTCTTTCAGCGCGTGCATCGTTTCATCCGGCAACCAGGTTTGCGAATCGTAAATGCGCGTTGCTTTTTCACCGGCATACACCTCCATCCAGTGCAGCTTGCGTTTGCCGCCATAGGCTTTTTGCACTGCCGCATCAACCACTTTCATCATCACCGGCGTGATGTCGGCGCCGATACCGTCGCCTTCAATGTACGGAATGATCGGCTGGTCGGGCACGTTGAGCGTGCCGTTTGCGTTAATGGTAATGGGAGCGCCGCTTTGCGGTACCCGGATGTGCTGATACTTCATCATGAATTCTCCACCGTTGAACAGAACAGAATAAGGGAATCGCTGAACCATTCCCATCCGCTCTTGCTGAGCTTGTCGAAGCTCGACGGCACGCGACTCCTGATGGAGTCATCGGAATAAATCAGCACTTCCCGCGCGTCGTTTTGAAAAAACACCGCGCTCGTTTCACAAAAGATGTTATTTTCTCACGTTTGCTTCCAACAGAATCCCTATTCATGGCACGGCTATTGCGTTTTAACAAGCCCTACGGTGTCCTGTGTCAGTTCACCGGCGACGGTACGCGCCCGACGCTGGCGAATTTCATCGACGTTCCCGGCGTTTATGCCGCCGGTCGGCTCGATGCCGACAGCGAAGGCCTGTTGCTGCTCACCGACAACGGCGCGTGGCAAACGCAAATCGCCGATCCGCAACACCGTCTGGTCAAAACCTACTGGGCGCAAGTCGAGGGCATTCCCGACGACGAAGCGCTGCGTCATCTGGCGCGCGGCGTGATGTTGCGCGACGGCATGACCCGCCCCGCCGAAGTCCGACGCATAGAGGAACCGCCGGGATTGTGGCCGCGCCATCCGCCGATTCGTTTTCGCGCTGCCATTCCGACTGCGTGGCTGGAACTGCGGTTGGCCGAAGGCAAAAATCGGCAGGTGCGCCGAATGACCGCCACCGTCGGCTACCCGACCTTGCGCCTCATTCGCGCCCGAATCGGGACGTGGACGCTCGACGGCCTCGCCCCCGGCCAGTGGCAACACGTGTATAACGCAACGAACATGCTATCATTGCCCCATATGTTCAACGCCTCCCCGTCTTCCGCTCGACCGCCGACATCGCGCCCGCCAAACTCCCGCTCCAGACACTCATGATCGGCCAATTCATCACCCGCCTCTTGCCGCAGCGCTTCAAAAAAGCGCCGCGCATCTACAGCGCCGCCCAACACACGATCCGCGCCGACGCCATCGACGAAGCCGCGTTGAGCGTCGTGCGTCGCCTGCAAGGCGCGGGGTTTCACGCCTTCATCGTCGGCGGCGCCGTGCGCGATTTGATGCTGGGTCGTCGCCCGAAAGATTTTGACATCGCCACCAGCGCCACACCCGAAGAAATCAAGCCGCTTTTTCGCCGCGCCTTCATCATCGGTCGTCGCTTTCGTTTGGTTCACGTTCATGCCGGCCACGACGTGATCGAAGTCTCGACCTTCCGCTCCGCACAAACCGACGAAGAAGCCACCGACGAACATGGCCGCTTGCTCTCCGACAATGTTTACGGCACCCAGGCCGAAGATGCGTTGCGCCGCGACTTCACCATCAACGCCCTCTACTACGACCCCGAAACCGAAGAAATCTGGGATTACGTTGGCGGCGTCAACGACGTGCGCGCGCATCGCCTCAAACTGATCGGCGCGCCAACCACCCGTTATCGCGAAGACCCCGTGCGAATGCTGCGCGCCGTGCGTCTCGCCGCCAAGCTCGGGTTGACACTGGCGCCGACCACCGAAGCGCCGCTCACCAAACTCGCCACCCTGATGCGCAACATCCCGCCGGCGCGACTGTTTGAAGAAACACAAAAACTGCTGCTCTCCGGCAACTCGCAAGAAACCATCGCGCAAGTGCGCCGCTACCAACTGCTGCCCTCCTTCGATGCGCTGCTCAATACCCCGGCCGCCGAACGCTTCGCCGGCATCGCGTTGGCGCACACCGATGCACGACTGAAAATCGGCAAAACCGTGTCGCCCGCTTACCTGTTCGCCGCATTGCTATGGCCGGCAGTGACCCGCGAACGCGACGCCAACCTCGCCGCCAGCATGAAACCCGCGCCCGCCTTCATCACCGCGATGGACACCGCGCTTGAAGAACACGCCCGAATGCTGGCCGTGCCGCGTCGCTTCCAAGGCATCATCCGCGAAATCTGGAGCTTGCAACCGCGCTTCGAACAACGACAAGGCCAACGCCCCTATCGCCTGCTCGAACAACCGCGCTTCCGCGCCGCTTACGACTTCCTGTGCATGCGCGCCGAGAGTCAGGAAACACCATCCGAACTGAGCAAGTGGTGGGAAAAATTTCAAGACGCCGACGCGGACGACCGCAAAAACATGCTGGCCGCCGCGCCCAAATCCGCCGCCGACACCAACCCAAGACGGCGACGCAGAAAACGCAGCCGCACCAAAACCGCCACCTCTGCTGAATAAGACACTTGATCGCGCAGAAAAAATGAGCGAACAAGCAAAGCCCACACTTGCCGTCATTCCCGCGAGAGCGGAAACCCAGCCCGTCCAACCATCACTCACCCGCGCCTACATCGGCCTTGGCAGTAACTACGGCAATTCGCGCCGTCACCTCGAACAAGCGATAAAACAACTCGCCGCTTTGCCACAAACCCGACAGATCCAACAAGCGCCCTTCTATCGCACTGCCCCGCAAGGCGTTACCAAACGCCAACCGCCGTACCTCAACACCGTCGTCGCGCTCGACACCTTACTATCGGCAGATGAACTGTTCGCCGCACTGCGCCGCATCGAACGCGAACATAAACGCGCGCGACCTTACCCCAACGCACCGCGTACCCTCGACCTCGACCTTCTGCTCTACGGCAACCGAATCAGTCACAGCCGTCGCCTCACCCTGCCCCACCCGCGTCTGCATTTGCGACCGTTTGCCTTGATTCCGTTGCTCGAACTTGCGAATGCGACTATCCCCGGCAAGGGACACGCGGCGAAAGCGTTGCAGCGTTACGCATTCACAATGCGCGGCGAAATGAAGTCAGACGGTTCGACAGTCGTCATGACAGCACTCGCCGCCGCATCCAGTCCAGAACTACCGTCAAGCAAACAAAGCCCCGCTCATCGGTAAATACGTTGTGCCCATTGCCCATACCTGATTGGTTCGGTTGATAGCGACTACGTTGCAATCACTGAAGCATTATTCAATGCTTCGCTTTTTTCTTTTTTGTTTTCTTCGCGGGCGTTGTCGGTTTCACGGTCGTGGCATCGGATGTTTTTTTGTCGCCCGTGATGATTTTCGGCAGGTCACCGCTCTTGCCCGTTTCGATCCACGTTTTGACGCGCTTGGCGTCGCCGAGTCGCGTGTATTTGCCGACTGAATCGAGCAGCACGATCACGAAGTCTTTTTGTGCAATTCTCGTGATCATCACCAGGCAGCGCCCTGCTTCGTTGATGTAGCCGGTTTTCTGCAACGAGATGTCCCAACCGTTATGAGCGCGCACCAGTCGATTGGAGTTTTGAAATTCCAGCTTGCGTCCGGTGGGCGACAATTCAACGCTGTATTCGGGCGTGGTGGTGTACTCGCGTATGAGCGGATAGCGCGTCGCCGCTTGCACCAGCGTCGCCAAATCCTGCGCGGTCGAAACATTTTCCGGCGACAAGCCGGTCGAGTCGGAAAACGAAGTTTGTTTCAATCCCAATTGATGCGCTTTGGCGTTCATCTCGACGACAAACGCCGTGCGGCCACCCGGGTAGTGTCGCGCCAATGCCGCCGCCGCATGGTTTTCAGACGACATCAGCGCCAGCCGCAACATTTCACCGCGCGTCAGCCAAGTGCCCAAGCGCAGCCGCGAGTGCGAACCTTTGACGTAATCGAGATCTTCGCGACCAACGTCGATTTCCTCTTTGAGCGACAAGCCGGAATCCAGAACGATCATCGCCGTCATCAATTTGGTCAGCGATGCGATGGGCGTGGGGCTATCCGCTTTCTTCTCATACAGAGGCGACGTTGCGCCCAATTCGAGGATCAGCGCGTTGTTGGAAGCAAGTTTGAGGTTTTTCGGATTTGGCGTCGCCCCGGCACTCCCCCACAAGAAAACGGCAATGACTGCAATGTAATAAAACTTTTTCATGAAAGCACACAAAATTTTCTGTCTTTATAACACAACTGTTTGAAACCTCGCTCTCGCCGCATCACAGCGCCTCGGCTTCCTCGGCCTGTTGCAACTCGGCTCGCCGCTGTTCGGCCTGCTGCAAACGCCACATCCGCGCATAAAGCCCTTCCCGCGCCAGCAGCAACGCGTGTTGCCCGCGCTCGACGATCCGGCCATGTTCGAGCACTAGAATTTCGTCGGCATCGACAATCGTGGACAAGCGATGCGCGATAATCAAGGTCGTATGCTCGCGGGAAATCTTGCGTATCGCCGCCTGAATTTCTTTTTCCGAACGCGAATCGAGCGATGAGGTGGCTTCGTCGAAAATCAGAATTTGTGGACGCTTCAACAAAGTGCGGGCAATCGCCACTCGCTGCTTTTCGCCGCCCGACAATTTCAAGCCGCGCTCGCCCACCGAGGTAGCGTAGCCTTCCGGCAACCGCGCAATGAAATCATCGAGCTGCGCCATTCGTGCCACCGCTTCAATTTCCTCGTGCGTCGCCGACGTTCGGCCATAAGCAATGTTGTATTCGAGCGTGTCGTTGAACAGCACGGTATCTTGCGGCACGATGCCGATGGCGGCACGCAAACTTTTTTGCGTGACCGTGCGAATGTCCTGACCGTCAATGGTAATGACGCCTGCCGTCACGTCGTAAAAACGAAACAACAATCGCGACAGCGTTGATTTTCCGGCGCCCGACGGACCAACGACAGCCACCGTTTTTCCGGCGCCGACGGAGAACGATACGTTCTCCAGGATCGGGCGCGGCGCCTCATAGTGAAAATCCACACGGTCAAAACGAAGCTCGCCGCGATTCACTTGCAGCGGCTGCGCGTCCGGCGCATCGGCAATTTCGGCTTTCATTTTGTTAAGCGTGAACAGCCGCTCCATATCGGCCAGCGACTGTTTTATTTCACGATAGACAAAGCCGAGAAGGTTCAGCGGAATGTACAACTGAATCATCAGCGCGTTGACCAGCACCAGATCGCCGATGGTCATCGCGCCGTTCGCCACGCCGACGGTCGCGCGCCACATCATCAGCGTCACCGCTATGGCGATGATGGTCGATTGCCCCAGATTCAGCACCGACAACGATCGCTGATCGCGGATCGCCGCTTTTTCCCAGAGCTTCATACTCTCATCGTAATGCGCTTCTTCCCAACGCTCGTTGCCGAAATATTTGACCGTCTCGTAATTCAACAAACTGTCTGTCGCGCGGGCGCTGGCTTGCGAATCGTATTCGTTCATTCGCCGCCGCATGTGCGTGCGCCACTCCGCCACCAGAATGGTGTAGGTCAGATAAGCGACCAACGCCGCCACGGTAATCACCACGAAAGTCCAGTCATAACCGTGAATCAAAACGCCGAGCACCAGCGCCACTTCGACGATGGTCGGCAAAATCGAAAAGAGCGTGAAGTCGATCAACGTCGTGATGCCGCGCTGGCCGCGTTCGATGTCGCGCGTCAACCGACCGGTTTGCCGCTGCAAATGAAAACGCAGACTCATCTCGTGCAAGTGACGAAACACTTGCAACATCACCGCCCGCGTGGCGCGTTGGGTGACTTTAACAAACAACACTTCGCGCAATTCGGTGAAGAGCGTTGTCGATAAACGCAAAAGGCCATAGACCGCCAACAGCGCCAGCGGCACCATCAGCGGAGCGTGACTTGCGTCCATTCCATCGACGATGCGCTTCATCACCAGCGGCACGCCGACGTTGGCGAGTTTGGCGATCAGCAAACACGCCAGCGCCAGCGTGATACGGCCGGCGTAAGGTTTCAGATATGGCAGAAAAAGGCCAATCACCTGCGCGTTGCTGTGAATGGCAGGTTCGCGGGGCTTTTCGGAGAGCGTTTTCAAAAGTCTTTTGTTTTTTGGCGTTGAAGTTTGCTATTTTACCGCATCGGCTTCCAGCCCCGGCCAGCCGCCGCCCAGCGCATTGATCAGCGCCGCGCTGGCCGTCAGTTGGCGACCGCGCAACTGGATCGCGTTGTTCTCGGCGGTGAACCGCGCCGTCTGCGCGACCACCACATCGAGGTAAGTCGTCGTGCCGGCCTTGTATTGATTGGTGACCAGCGTTTCCGTCTCGCGTGCCGCGAGCAACGCGGCTTGTTGTGAAACCCACTCGTCGTCGAGCACGCGAAGCGTCGTCAACTGATTTTCGACTTCCTGAAACGCCGTCAACACGGTTTGCTTGTAATCGGCCACCGTTGCATCGTAACCAGCCACTGCGCTGTCTTTCATCGCCGAGCGATAACCGCCGTCGAAAATCAGTTGCGCCAATCCCGCCCCCAACGACCACACGCGCCCGGGCAAATCAAACCAGTCCGCCCAGTGATTCGCCTGATAACCGCCCGACGCCGACAAGGTCAGCGACGGATAAAATGCCGCTTGCGTCACACCGATCTGGGCATTGGCCGCCACCACCGTGCGCTCCGCCGCGGCGACATCGGGGCGACGTTCCAGCCATTCGGAACCAACCTCCACCGGCACGTCCGGCAACTTGAGCGATAACGTGTCGCGCGGTTCCACCGAAAATTGCGACGGCACTTTGCCGACCAGCAACGCTAGCGCGTTCTTGCTTTGTATCCTGGTGATTTCCAGATCGGTCAACTGCGTGCGTGCCGATTCGAGTTGCGTTTGCGCTTGCGCCACGTCCGCGCGCGTGACGATGCCCGCCTGATAACGGTTCTGCGTCAACTCCAGCGAGCGTGTATACGCCTCGACGGTTTCCGTCATCAATTTTTGTTGCGCATCGCTGACCCGCAACGCAATGTACGCTTGCAAGAGTGAGGTTTGCGTGCTCAAACGCAACGCCGCCAACTGCGCTTCGCTGACTTGCACGTTGGCCGATTGCGCTTCGATGGAACGCCGCACGCTGCCCCACAAATCGACATCCCAGGCTGCGCCCAAAGAAAAATTGTATTGATTGCCCAGACTGCGCCCGCTGTTGTAGGTGTTGCCATTATTGGTATAACTGTTCTGCGCACTCTGTGACCGAGTGGCCGACGCATTGGCGTTCAAGGTCGGAAAGAGGCTGGATGTTGCCGCGCGCAACTGCGCTTGCGCTTGTCGGTAGTTTGCCTCCGACGCTTTCAAACTTTGGTTGTTGATATCAACTTCGCCCATCAATCGGCTCAGCGTTTCGTCGTCGTAAGCCGTCCACCATGTCGCTTCGAGTTGCCCGTCAGCAGGATGCGCGTGTTTCCAGCCCGCCGCCGGTTCGCTGTAGCCTTCGGGTATGTCTAATGGCGGCTTCACATAATCGGGGCCGACCGCGCATCCGCTCAAGGCCAGCATCAACAATATCCACCAGCCCCGACGCTTCGTGAAATTCGTTTTCATCCGTTCCATCACCTTATCCCTCCACCGGCAAAAGCGGGCCGGTCGCCAACTTGCGCTCGGCGAAGCGTCCGCGCAAGCGATGAATGTAAAGATACACGACCGGCGTCGTGTAAAGCGTCAACAACTGGCTCACCAGCAAGCCGCCGACGATCGCCAAGCCCAACGGTTGCCGCAGTTCGGCGCCGTCGCCGCGTCCCAGCATCAGCGGCAACGCGCCCAGTATCGCCGTCATCGTTGTCATCATGATCGGGCGAAAACGCAGCAGGCAGGCGGTGAAAATCGCATCGCGCGGCGACAATTGTTGCTCGCGCTCGGCGGTCAAGGCGAAGTCGATCATCATGATCGCGTTTTTCTTGACCAGCCCGATCAAGAGCAAGATGCCCAACAACGAAATCAAATTGAAGTCTGACCCCAAGCCGAGCTTCGAACCGATCTCGATGGCCAGCAACGCGCCGATACCGGCAGAAGGCAGCGTGGATAAAATCGTCAACGGATGAATATAGCTTTCGTAGAGAATACCCAGCACGAGATAAACCGCCAGAAGCGCCGTCAGAATCAGCATGGGTTGCGACGACAACGTATCCTGAAACACGCTTGCCGTTCCCTGAAAGCTGGCGACGATGGAAACCGGCAAGCCGGTGCGCGCTGTGGCTTGAAACACCGCATCGCTCGCTTCCGATAACGACACATTGGGCGCCAGATTGAACGAGAGCGTTGCCGTCACGAATTGCCCTTGATGCCCTATCGATACGGCCGTGCTCTCCGCCGTGTATTTCGTCACTGCCGACAGCGGCACGCGGCTGCCGTCCGCCGCGATCAAATAAACGTTTTGCAAATTCTGCGCGCTCTGGGTGAAAGGCAGCGCCGCTTCCATCACCACTTTGTATTGGTTGAGCGGGTTGTAAATGGTGGACACTTGCCGCTGTCCGAACGCATTGTTCAACGCCGCATCGACTTGCGCCACCGTCAAGCCCAACCTCGATACCGCTTCGCGGTCGATCGTCAGCATCGTTTGCATTCCGTTGCTGTCCTGATCGGAATCGACATCGGTGATCTGCGGAAGCTGCATCAGCGCTTGCCGTACTTTCGGTTCCCACACTCGCAGCTCGTTGATATCGTCGGCCTGCAACGCAAATTGAAATTCGGAAGCGGTTTGGCGGCCGCCGACCCGGATATCCTGCATCGGCATCATGAACAAGCGCGCGCCCGGCTCTTTCGACAAGGCTTTTTGCAAACGCATCACCACCATTTGCGCCGAAAGTTTGCGCTCCGCCAGCGGCTTCAAAGTAATCATGATCGTGCCGCGATTCATCTGCGAACCGCCGATGAAGCCGCTCACCACGTCCACTGCCGGGTCCTTGCGAATGATCTGGATGAAACCCTCGTATTTTTCCTGCATCGCCTGGAACGAAATGTTTTGATCGGCGCGGATCATGCCGAAGACGAGGCCGGTGTCCTGCGACGGCAAAAAACCTTTGGGAACCGACGCGTACAAATAAACATTGAGCACGATCGTCACCAGCAGCAGCACCAACATCAATGGCGCGTGCGCCAGCACCCACGACAACGAGCGACGGTAACCGTTGTGCATCGCCTGAAAGACTCGCTCGCCGAACAAATACAGCTTGCCGTGCTCTTTCGGTTCGGGCTTCATCCAGTGCGCGCACAACATCGGAATCGTGGTCAGCGCCACCACCAGCGATACCAGAATCGCCGTCGCCAGAGTTACCGCAAATTCGTGGAAGAAGCGCCCGACCAAGCCGCCCATCAACAGAATGGGAATGAACACTGCAATCAGCGAAATACTCATCGACATCACGGTGAAGCCGACTTCACGGATGCCGTCGATCGCCGCCTGAAGGGGCGACTTGCCCATTTCGCGGTGCCGGGTGATGTTTTCGATGACGACGATAGCGTCGTCCACGACGAAGCCGGTCGCCACCGTCAGCGCCATCAGTGAGATGTTGTTGAGCGTGAACCCGCACAAATACATCACCGACAACGTGCTGATCAGCGATACCGGCACGGCGATGCAAGGCACCAGCGTTGCGCGCCCGTTGCGCAAAAAGAGAAATACGATCAAAATCACCAGCCCAACCGAAATCGCCAATGTGCGAGTGACTTCGCGCAACGAAGCGCGAATGGTCGGCGAGCGGTCAAGCGTGAAAGCAAGGTCAATGTTGCTTGGCACCGAGGCTCTCAACACCGGCATCAGCGCTTTGACCCGATCCACCGTTTCGATGATGTTGGCGCCAGCCTCGGAGCGTATCATCAGCAGCACCGACGGCTTGCCGTTCGACATGCCGGAGTTGCGCACGTCCTGCACCGAATCCACCACCTCGGCAATATCTTCCAATCGCACCGGCGCACCGTTTTTGTAGGTAACGATCAATCGCTGATATTCGGCCGCTCTGAACGCTTGATCGTTGGCGCCGACCAGCCATTGCTTGTCGCCGAATTCGATCATTCCTTTCGGGCGCGCCGCGTTGCTACTGACAATCGCTTGCCGCACATCTTCCAGCGCCAGACCGTAATGATTGACCTGCATCGGATTCAATTCGACGCGCACTGCCGGCAGCGAACTGCCGCTGATCGTCACGTCGCCAACGCCTTCGACTTGCGACAGCATTTGCTGCAGAATGGTGGCCGCCGAGTCGTACATCTGGCCGCGCGTCATCGTGTCCGAAGTCAGCGAGAGAACGAGGATTGGCATGTTGGCCGGATTGGCTTTGCGGTAGGTCGGATTGCTTGGCATGCCCGACGGCAACATCGTGCGCGCCGCGTTGATCGCCGCTTGCACGTCGCGCGCGGCGCTGTCGATATTGCGCGACATATCGAACTGAATCACAACGCGCGTACTGCCGAGCGAATTCGATGAGGTCATCTCGGTGATGCCGGCGATACTGCCCAGCGCGCGCTCCAACGGCGTCGCCACCGACGCCGCCATCGTTTCCGGACTGGCGCCGGGCAACGATGCCGAAACAAAAATCGTCGGCCTGTCCACTTGCGGCAACGGCGCCACCGGCAACAAACGCCACGCCACCAAGCCCAGCAACGTGATTCCCAGCGTCAACAGCGATGTTGCCACCGGGCGACGAATCATCAACTCAAAGAAATTCATGACCCGGCTCTTCGACTTTGGGCGCAGCGCGCCGACGCCGCCAGTGCGCCAGATTGTCGAACATGATGTAGATCACCGGCGTAGTGAACAAAGTCAACAGTTGGCTGACCAGCAAGCCGCCGACCATCGTCACGCCGAGCGGATGGCGCAACTCGGCGCCCATGCCGGTACCGAGCATCAACGGCAACGCCGACAACAGCGCCGCCATCGTGGTCATCAAGATTGGCCGGAACCGCAACAAGCACGCTTGATAAATCGCATCGCGCGCCGGCAAGTTTTCATTGCGCTCGGCGTCGAGCGCGAAGTCGATCATCATGATCGCGTTTTTCTTGACGATGCCGATCAACAAGATGATGCCGATGATCGCCACCATATCGAGTTCGAGCCGCGCCACCAGCAACGCCAGCAACGCGCCGATGCCCGCCGACGGCAACGTGGACAGAATCGTGATCGGGTGAATGTAGCTCTCGTAGAGTACGCCCAACACAATGTACATGGTGATGATCGCCGCCAGAATCAACCAAATCTGATTGCTGAGCGACGATTGAAACGCCAGCGCCGTTCCCTGAAAACGTGTTTGAATTTCGACCGGAAAACCGATTTCGCTTTCGGCCTGCTGAATCGCCGCCACGGCGCCATCCAACGAGTAACCCGGCGCCAGATCGAATGAAATGGTCGCCGACGGTAATTGCGAAATGTGATTGATCGCCAGCAGCGCCGGTTTTTCGACGAAGCGCGCGACCGCCGACAACGGCACTTGCTCGCCGCTCGCCGACGGCACGTACAAACGACTCAACGCCGCCGGGCCATCTTGAAATGCAGGGCCGACTTCGATCACCACGCGGTATTGATTCGCCTGCGTGAAAATGGTGGAAATCAAGCGCTGTCCGAAAGCGCTGTAAAGCACGCTGTCGATGTTGGCAACGGTCACACCCAACCGTCCGGCCGCATCGCGGTCGATGTCCACATAAGCCTGCAAACCCTGATCGAGCAAATCGTGATTGACGTTGGCCAACTCCGGCAACTGCGCCAACCGCTCGGAGAGTTTCGGCGTCCATTCGCTCAACTCGTTCACATCGGTGGCCTGCAACGTGAACTGGAAGCGCGTGCGCGTCACTTGGCTTTCGATGGTCAGATCGTTGACTGATTGCAGATATAAACGAATGCCCTGAATGTTGTCCAGACGATGCTGAAGCCGGTCGATGATTTGCGGCGCGCGCGCGCTGCGTTCTTCGAGCGGTTTCAGATTGATCAACATCCGGCCAACATTCAGCGTTGCGTTGACGCCGTCAACGCCGATGAACGATGAAACGCTGTCAACGTCGGGGTCTTTGAGAATTTCCGTTGCCAGCTTTTGCTGACGCTCCGACATGGCGGCGAAGGAAACCGATTGCGGCGCTTCCGAAATCCCTTGAATCAAGCCGGTATCCTGAATCGGGAAAAAACCTTTCGGAACGACGATGTACAAATAAACCGTCAACAACAACGTCGCCAGCGCCACCAGCAACATCGGCACTTGATGGTTCAACACCACCTGCAGTGCCCGCCCGTAAAGCGCGATCAGGCCGTTGAAAATTTCTTCCGATTTTCTGTAAAACCGGTTTTGTTTTTCGTCCGGCGTGTGCTTCAACAGTTTGGAACACATCATCGGCGTCAGCGTCAGCGATACCACCATCGAAATCACGATCGACACCGCCAGCGTGATCGCAAACTCGCGGAACAAACGGCCGACGACATCGGCCATGAACAAGAGCGGAATCAGCACCGCCACTAGCGAGAACGTCAACGAGATAATCGTGAAGCCGATCTGCTTGGCGCCACGCAACGCCGCCTGCAACGGCGGCTCGCCTTTCTCGATATAGCGCGTGATGTTTTCGATCATCACGATGGCGTCGTCCACGACGAAGCCGGTGGCAATCGTCAACGCCATGATCGTCAAGTTGTTGATCGAGAATCCGGCAAGATACATCACCATGAAGGTACCCACCAGCGACAGCGGCACGGCAAGGCTTGGAATGATCGTCGCCGGAAGATTGCGCAGGAACAGGAAAATCACCATCACCACCAACGCAATCGCCAGGAACAACTCAAACTGTACGTCGCGGATCGAGGCACGAATGGTGACGGTGCGGTCGGTCAGCACTTTTACCTGCAACGCTCCCGGCAGCGTTTCTTCCAGTTGCGGCAAACGCGCCTTGATGCGGTCCACCACATCGATCACGTTGGCGCCGGTTTGTCGTTGAATGTTGATGATGATCGCCGGATGTTCATTCGCCCACGCCGCTAGCCGCGTGTTTTCGGCGCCGTCCACCACATCGGCGACGTCACTCAAGCGAATTGGCGCGCCGTTTTTGTAGGCGACGATGAGATTGCGGTACTCGTCGGCGGAACGCAACTGATCGTTGGCGTCGATCGTCGATGATAATTTCGCGCCGTCAAAACTGCCTTTGGCCTGATTGACGTTAGCCGTCGCCACCATCGTGCGCACGTCTTCGATATTCAGCCCCATCGCCGTCAGCGCGCGCGGATTGACTTGCACCCGCACGGCGGGGCGTTGCCCGCCCGACAGCGTGACCAAACCCACGCCCGGCACTTGCGAAATTTTCTGCGCCAAACGGGTGTCCACCAAATCTTCGAGCCGCGTCAACGGCAAGGTTTCCGAAGTGACGGCCAGCGTCAGCACCGGCGTATCGGCAGGATTGACCTTGTTGTAAATCGGCGGACGCGGCAAATCGGTCGGCAGCAAATTGGTGGCGGCGTTGATCGCCGCTTGCACTTCCTGTTCGGCGGTGTCGAGCGAAATGTCGAGACTGAATTGCAGTGTGATGATCGAAGCGCCGCCCGAACTGGTGGACGACATCTGATTGACGCCGGACATTTGCCCGAACTGTCGTTCCAGCGGCGCCGTAACCGATGAAGTCATCACGTCGGGACTGGCGCCCGGATAAAGCGTCACCACTTGAATCGTCGGATAGTCAACTTCCGGCAGCGCCGAAACCGGCAGAAAGTGGTAGGCGACGATGCCCGCCAGCAGAATCGCCACCATCAGCAACGAAGTGGCGATGGGGCGAAGAATAAAAAGTCGGGAGGGGTTCATGCGCGGTTCCGTAGCGGTGACGCAATGGATTTACGACGGGCGTTTTCCGGATCGCGCTCTTTGAGGCTTGTCCGTCGCCCCGTCTGTTGCTTTGTCCTTGTTGCCTGCTTTGTCCTTGCTGCCAGGCTCCGGCAGTTCCTGCTTTTTACCGTCGAGTACCGTCACTTCCACCTTGCTGCCTTCACGCAACCGATCGGTGCCGTCAATCACCACCCGCTCACCTGCCGTCAGCCCTTTGTCGATCACCTGCGTGGCTTCGTCGGCAACACCGACCGTGACCGTTCGCACACTCACTTTCCCCTCGTCGTCGATCACATAAACGAACGTGCCGACACTGCCGCGCTGCACCGCCGCCAGCGGCGTCTGCACCACGTTCTGCAAAGTGTCGATCTTCATTCGCACGTTGACGAACTGGTTAGGAAACAGAATATGATTCTTGTTGCTGAAACGCGCTTTCAGTTTGACCGTGCCGGTCGCCACATCGATCTGATTGTCAACCGTCATCAACATACCGCGTTCGAGCATCGTCTTCTGCGTTCGATCCCACGTTTCCACCGGAAACTGCACGCCCGCGTAAACCTTTCGCACCACTTTCGGCAAATCGGTTTCCGCCAGCGTGAACACCACGTCGATCGGTTCTTCCTGAGTGATCACCACGATCCCGTTGGTGTCGGAAGCATGCACCATATTGCCGAGATCCACTTGCCGCAAACCCAGCCGCCCCGACACCGGGGCCGTGATCCTCGAGTATTCAAGATTGAGTTTGGCGCTGTCGATCTGCCCCTGATCGTATTTCACCAAACCTTCGTATTGCGCCACCAGCGATTCTTGCGTGTCCAACTGTTGCTGTGACACCGAATCCTGCTTCAACAAAATGCGATACCGTTGCAAATCGACCTTGGCGTTTTCGAGTTGCGCCTTGTCGCGCGCCATTTGCCCTTCGGCCTGCGTCAACACCACTTGAAACGGGCGCGGATCGATTTGCGCCAACAGCGCGCCCGCCTTGACCGACTCGCCCTCTTTGAAATGCAACTCCTGAAGTTCGCCGTCAACGCGGCTATGCACCACCACCGTTTGCGCCGCCGTCACCGTGCCCAACGCTTCGAGATAAACATCAAAGGCAGCACTCTGCACCGTTGCCGCCTGTACCGGAATGGGACGATCCGAAGCGGCGCCGCGGGCGAACGGCGACGACGGTTTGTTGCTGCTTGAAGTCGAGCGATGCGTGAAATAGTAATAACCACCGCCCGCCAGCACGATGATGATAACGAGGGCGATGAGCCAACGCCAAAGCGAAGATTTGGCCGCGCGGGGGTTTGCGTCCTGCCCCAATACCGTTGGTTGTCCGTTCTGCTCGAGCGCCATCATATCTCCGATTGTCGATGCGGGTTAAAACAGTTTTAACATTTTTAACATTCTTGATACTTGTTATTATTATCCACGAAACCGCCGTTGTTTGCTGTTAAGGATAAGTTAAGCCTTGTAACCGGCAGCCCGATTGAAGCCGAGTCGCACCCCTGAATTCCCCTCCTCGGAGGGGTGTCGGCGAAGCCGACGGGGTGGTTGAAAGGTAGCGCGTAGCGTCGGAGTGGTCATCCGTAAATTCTGATTTCAACGCAGTCCCAACACATCTTCCATCGTATAAATACCACCACTTCCTTCGGCGCGTCGCGCCGCCACAAACTGCGCAGCGCGCAAGGCGCCGACCGCGAAATTGCGACGCGATCCGGCGCGGTGCGTCAGTTCCACCCGCTCGCCCTCGCCGCAAAACAAAACCGTATGTTCGCCGACCACGTCGCCGCCGCGCAGCGTCGCAAAGCCGATGGTTCCCGGCTGACGTTCACCACACTGCCCTTCGCGCGCATAAACCGCCGCGTCGGCGAGCTTCACCCCGGCGCCTTCGGCGGCTGCCTCGCCGAGCGCGAGCGCCGTGCCCGACGGAGCATCGACTTTGTGCTTGTGATGAATTTCGACGACCTCGATGTCGTAGCCGCTCAAACGCTGCGCTGCCAGTCGCACCAGCTTCAACAACACATTGACGCCGACGCTCATATTCGCCGCCACCACCATTGGCGCGTGCTGCGCCAACTGCGCCAGTTCGGCCTTGTTCGCCTCGGAAAACCCCGTGGTTCCAACGACCAGCGCGCAATGGTGTTCGGCGCAACAACGCGCATGCCGCATCGTCCCTTCGGGGCGCGTGAAATCGATCAACACTTCCGATTGCCGGATCGCCGCTTCGATATCGTCCGCAATCAAAACGCCCGTCGTTCGCCCGATGGCCGCGCCCGCGTCACGCCCCAGCAACGGCGCGCCCGCCATTTCCAGCGCGGCGGTCAGAACAAACGAAGTCGGAGACGCCAGCGTGCTTTCGACCAGCATTTGCCCCATTCGCCCACCCGCGCCCGCAATCGCTACCCGAATCGGCGCCGCCATCATTCATCCCCAAACCAGTGAAACAACCAACTGAAAAAACCCTCATCGTCCGCCGAAGGATCGCTCGGCAACATCCGCGCCCCGGCAATCCGGTTCAACTCGGATTTCGACACAGGCGCATCATCGCCTTCCCAGCGCGCCAACAAATCCTTCTCGAAAAAGACCGCAAGTTTCCGGTTCTCGATCTCCTTGCCGTTCTTGGTGTAAGAATAAACATAATCCCAGCGATCGGCGTGAAACGAGCTGGACAGCAGCGGCGTGCCCAGCGCCGAGCGCACTTGCTGGCGCGTCTGCCCGACCTTCAGCTTTTCGACCATATCCTGCGTCAGATAATTCCCCTGATTGATGTCCAGCTTATAGACCCCGAGCTGACGGACATCCGGCAGATACGTGCTCATCGTCGAGCACCCCGCCAGACAAAACAACAGGGCGACAGCGCTAACGCGCGCCAGCGGCACAGAAAGAGAAGGCAACAGCTTCATGCGGTTCCTGATAGGAATTGGATGGAAGACAAGCTATTATAGCCGTACTCTGCGTTGCCTTCAGCCCATTCAGATGACGACCACACCGCAAGACCTCAACGACCGGGGACTCAAAGCCACACTGCCGAGGCTGCAAATCATTCGCCTCTTTGAAACGTCACGCGATAGTCATATGACGGCTGAAGATGTGTACCGCCGCCTGAAAGACGGCGGCCTCGACATCGGCCTGGCGACCATCTACCGCGTCCTCACTCAATTCGAGCAAGCCGGATTGTTGCTGCGCCACCATTTCGAGCCGGACAAAGCCGTTTACGAAATCAATCGCGGCCATCACCACGACCATATCGTCTGCCTGCACTGCGGCAAAGTCGAAGAATTCTTCGACGCCGGCATCGAAAAACGTCAAAACGAAATCGCCCAAGGCAAAAACTTTGAAGTCGTCGATCATACCCTCTGCCTCTACGGCTACTGCACCACCGGCGCTTGCGCCGAGCGGCGACGGGCTGAGGCGGAAGAAAGCGGTGAGGGTTGAGAGAACGAGCTATGAGCGCGCTGATTGCCCGCGCTCGCCCTGAGCGTATCGAAGGGTACAGAAGGAAGAATATACCGCCCTCTTCGCGCTGCTCTCTGCGCACAAAAAAATCAAACAAAAAACTGCCCGAGAGCTATTATCGGGCAGATTAGAACATCGTCATGGCGGAGACGGAGGGATTCGAACCCTCGATGCAGTTTTTGTCCGCATGCTCCCTTAGCAGGGGAGTGCCTTCGACCACTCGGCCACGTCTCCGTTAAGAAGGCTGGATTTTACTGGTAAGCCACGTCGGCGTCCAGTTTTCCGGATTTGCCCCGATTTCCGGCTTTGATGCGCCCAAGCGCCGCCTTCCAAAAGCACGGCTCTACCAGCCTTCGACCAGTTTGATTTCATCTTCGGTCAAGCCATACAGATCATAAACCAGGTTATCTATCTGGCGGTCAAGGGCGACGCATTTGCGCTTGGCAAGTTCGGCGGCGTGACCAACAGAGGCAGCTTCTTGTTTTTTAGCGGTCAACATTTGTTCAACCAGTTTGACAATGCCGTCGTGGCGAGATTTGCCGTCAGGGTTTGACAAGTCAATACATGGAATTGGCAATTTGTCTGTCGAGGTGGAATCAAAGTGCATCGTGCGAATCGCCCGCCCATAGACAAAGCGGTACATGTACCAGCTTATCAGTTTCGAGTTGATGATACCGAGCAGGTATTTGTTTGATGGCTGTCCGGTACTGTTTATTTGATTAACCGTGTCGAGCAATATACAACGCGCGTCGTCAACGGACGCCAATGCTGCAATGATCTTGATATGTTCGACGGGATTGGCAATGTGAGCAACAATGTTTTGAACAAGTACTGAGCCAGCTCTTATCAATCCATTTTCAGGGACTTGAATTCCCGTCCGTAAAGTCAACGATGATGAACGTAAGCTGTAGCGCTCGATGTGCCTGCCCCCAAGCACACGACGACCACGCCCGTTTTCAACAAGGTCTCCCTGCAACATCGCGCCGCGCGTATTCGTTGTGGCATTTCCCAAGCTCAAAGAGGAGGTGGCGATTTTCCGCCCAAGATGTAATTCTGCGCCATTGATGCCGTTGAGCCAGAATCCGAACAAGCGGATTGCGATTTCTGGAATCGTTGTTGCATCAATGAACGCCTCACCATCACGTCGCATCGAAAGGTAGCCAGAGCCAATATCGATTTCGTTATTAAAGACACAGATCGACTGCTCCAATTTCACTTCTTTCCACGCCTTGCCGACATCGACCACGATTTGCAAGGCGTGTTGTGTACGAGCGCGCAAAGTTGCCCATGAGGATGAATAGGTGATCGGTTTTGGTAAGATCATGCCTATCCGGGCTTTTTTTCTTGACAGCCCGAAAGCAACTGAAAGCATCAGCGCCGCTGTGTCAGTGGTGCCAAGAGCATGGCGAGTCAACAATAACCGACGCTCAAAAGGTTGAAGTTCTGCACCGTAGGGAGGGTTCCCCACAATGGCGTCAAACCCGCCCGTGTGTGTTATCTCTGGAAACGCATCCTGAAAATTCAACGGGTTCAAACGCAGTTCGTCCTCCGTGTTTAAACCTGTCATTCCTACTAAGTCCCAGTCGATCAAACTGTTTCCGCAAACGATGTTATTGTTCAAATCCGGCAACAGTTTTTTCATGTTTGCGTCACGCGAAAACTCCATCCGGTATTGATGCGCGCTGGCAGCGCGCTCATCTTCAAGCAATTTGAGAAACAAAGAAAGCTGCGCGACTTCCACAGCTTGCCTGTCCAAGTCCACACCGTAGAGGTTGGCTTGCAAAATGTTGCGACGTTGCGCGAGTGATAATCTCCAGTGGCCTTCATCGGTTTTGATGCAACCATCTTTCTTCGCTTGCCTGTCGCGCCCGGACTGGTTGTACCAGTCAGCATGGTAGCGCAGCAATTCATCATAGACGCCAAGCAGGAAACTACCGGAACCGCAGGCAATGTCTGCGAAGTGCATTTTGGCAATCTCGGCCGGCGTTTTGTCGGCGATGAGGCTGCCGACGGTTTGCGCCACAATGTAGCGCACAATGTATTCGGGGGTATAGTAAACGCCGCCGGCCTTGCGAACTTCCGGCTTTACCTCGACCTTGGCTTGTTTTTCAGTAGCGCGGATAACGCTACCGAGAAAACGCTCGTAGATGCTGCCCAGAATATGGATGGGAATGGCGTCAAAGTTGTAGGGGCTGTTTTCAGCGGCAAGACGTTCACAGATGTCGCCAAAAACATCCTCATCAACTTCAAAATTCTTGTCGTCAAGCTTCGACAAAGGTTTGAAGACGCTACCGTTGTAGATGTTGTCGAGGCGATGGCTGGCAACTTGAAAATCAGCCCACGCATTCTGACTCTTGCCGAGATTCGACACACTGATTTCGACTTCGATTTGCTTGTCTTCGAGAAAGCGCATGAAAACCAAACGGTCGATGGTGCGCTGCACCAATGCCGTCAGCGTTGACGAATCCAGCGACAGGTCTGCCTTCTTGAAAGCTTTGGCCAGCGTTTCACGATAGTCTGTCAGTTCCAGCAAAAAGCTTTCATCAACGGGCTGATACCCACCCTTGAACAATCCGCGTTGTCTGGCGCCGCCTTTGGGTTTTGGAAGTTCTTCGATGCGCCGCTGCCAAGAGCCGTCGGCATGCGCTTCACGCGAGAAAAGCCAATAAAACTCGGCGAATTTTCCCGCATCAAGAAAATCGTTGTAATGCCAACTTTTATAAACTTGCCGCAAGGCGCTGTCCGGATGCGGAAGGCGGCGACAATCCAGCACAATGACTTTTTCAAAGTTCGTGAGGACGGCAAGCGGCGTTCCTGAGCTATGTCCGTAGCGCAACGTCTGGAAAAACGAATCGACGTTGTTGGAGAGATCAATGCTCGGCTTCTTCGCCTCGACATAAAAGCGCACATCCCGAAAATTAGGCGCCAGAGAAAAAGCGTAATCGGCGCGTTTTTGGGCGCGAGCATCTGCGACGATGAGACTCTTTTCGACCTTGACTTCCTGCTCGTAGGGATTGCGCTGGCTCTCATGGTCAACGTCCCACCCAAGCGCTTTTAACAGCGGATCAATGAAGTCTTTGCGGGCTTCGGCTTCCTGATACGTCGATAGCAGGTATTTTGTCTTGGCGTAAAGGCTGAAATTTTCTATCAGACCACAAACTCTAGCGTGAGCTTCCGCAAACGCAGTGGGCTTGTGTGCGTCAGGCATTTTCAAGCGCCATCCCGCCGTTCATCAAGTAAAGCGTCGCCCAACCTCACGCCGCTTTATCGAGATCAAACGCCTTGTGCAGTATCCGCACCGCCAGTTCGAGGTATTTTTCTTCGATGACCACGGAAATCTTGATTTCCGAGGTTGAGATCATCAAGATGTTGATGCCCTCGGCAGCCAGCGTTCTGAACATTTTCGAGGCAATGCCCGCATGGGTGCGCATGCCGATACCCACCAGCGATACTTTGCAAATGTTTTTGTCGCCGAGGATGGCGCGCGCCTTGAATTTTCCGGCGTCGTGTTCGCGGTTGAGAACGGCAAGCGCTTTGTCCAGTTCGGTATTGTTGACGGTAAATGAGAAATCGGTGTGTCCGGATTCGCCGATGTTTTGCACGATCATATCAACGTCGATGTTGGCGTCGGCCACCGGCCCCAGCAGCGCATGAGCGATACCGGGGCGATCTTCGACGCCCATGATGGATACTTTGGCTTCATCGCGCGCGTAAGCGATTCCCGAGATGATGGGGTCTTCCATGACTTGATTCTCCTCGTAGGTGATAAGCGTGCCGGGGGCGTTCGACTCGGGGTCGTCGAGCGATGAGAGCACGCGCAATTTCACTTTGTATTTTCCGGCAAATTCGACAGAGCGAATCTGCAAAACCTTGGATCCCAGGCTCGCCATTTCGAGCATTTCTTCAAAGGTGACGGTATCGAGCCGACGCGCTTCGGAGACGATGCGAGGATCGGTGGTATAGACGCCATCGACGTCGGTGTAGATCTGGCACTCGTCGGCTTTCAGCGCCGCCGCCAGCGCCACGGCGGAAGTATCGGAACCGCCGCGCCCGAGCGTGGTGATGTTGCCGTTTTTGTCCATGCCCTGAAAACCGGCGACGACGACGATCACGCCTTTGCTCAGTTCGCGGTCGATGTTGCTGCAATCGATGCCGAGAATACGCGCTTTGGTGTAAGCGTCGTCGGTATGAATCCACACTTGCCCGCCGGTGAAGCTTTTCGCTTTCAGCCCCATTTCCTGCAACGCAATCGACAGGAGGCCGATGGTCACTTGTTCGCCGGTCGAGGCGACGACATCGAGTTCGCGCGGATCGGGGTGGCTGGACAATTCTCTGGCCAATCCCAACAACCGGTTGGTTTCACCGGACATCGCGGAAAGCACGACGACCAGCCGGTTTCCTTGTCGGGCATGATAGGCCACGCGACGGGCGACGTTGCGGATACGCTCGATCGAGCCTACCGAACTGCCGCCGTATTTCTGGACGATTAACGCCATGATCGAATCACTTGGTTGAAAAAGGGGAATCGTTCTTCGCGCTCATCATTGACACCGCGTCAAAACGATTTGAAGATCAGTGTAGCATTGGTTCCGCCAAAACCAAACGAATTGGACATGGCGGCATGCAACGACATTTGGCGCGCAACATTCGGCACGAAATCAAGCGCGCACTCCGGATCAGGATCGGTCAGATTGATCGTCGGCGGCGCGATCTGGTCGCGCAAGGCCAGAATGGTGAAGACCGCTTCAATGCCTCCCGCTGCCCCCAGCAAATGGCCGGTCATGGATTTGGTCGAACTGACGGCCAGTTTTTTCGCGTGCGCGCCGAAGGCGGCTTCGACGGCGCGACATTCGGCCAGATCGCCCAGCGGCGTCGAAGTGCCGTGCGCGTTGATGTAGCCAATGTCTTCGCGGTTGAGCTTGGCGTTTTTGAGCGCCACCAGCATGCTGCGACGAGCGCCGTCGCCGTCTTCCGGCGGCGCGGTGATGTGATGCGCGTCGGAACTCATGCCGTAGCCCGCCAGTTCGCAATAGATGCGCGCGCCGCGCGCCTTGGCGTGTTCCAGTTCTTCCAGCACCAGCATTCCGGCGCCCTCGCCCAGCACGAAGCCGTCGCGCCCTTTGTCCCACGGGCGGCTTGCCGCCTGCGGATCGTCGTTGCGGATGGACAGCGCCCGCATCGCGCAGAAACCGCCGACGCCCAATTCGCTGACGGTGGATTCCGCCCCGCCGGCAATCATCAGATCAGCGTCGCCGTATTCGATCAGCCGCGCCGCTTCGCCGATGCTGTGGTTGGCGCTCGAACAAGCCGTCACCGTTGACAGGTTCGGCCCTTTGTAGCCGAACTCGATCGACACCAGTCCCGAAGCCATGTTGATGATCGAGCCGGGAACGAAAAACGGCGTTACCTTGCGAACACCGCCGCTCAAAAAAGCATCGACAGTTTTTTCGATGTACGGCAGCCCGCCGATGCCGGCGCCGATACAAACCCCGACGCGCTCTTTGTCGATCTTGTCATTATCCAGCCCGGCATCGCGCACGGCGTCGATGGCCGTCGCCAACGCGTAATGAACGAAGGTGTCGTAGCGCCGCGCTTCTTTGGGCGGCAAATACTGCTCTACGTTGAAGCCTTTGACCTCACCGGCAATGCGCGAGGGAAAAGTGGAAACGTCGAACCGGCTGATCGGGACGATGCCGGAGTGTCCGGCAATGATGTTGTTCCAAGCCGTTTCCAGCCCTATTCCTACCGGAGAAATGATCCCCATTCCGGTCACGACGACGCGACGGTGTGACATGTACAAATCCTTTTGAAATCAAACGAAAGCCGCGTCCACGTCCTGCTTGACGGCAGACGAAGAACGCGGCCCGAAAATACCATCCTCCGCAAGCGCGGAGCGCCATCTGCTCCGAGGAGCAGCGGCCACGCCGTTATTGCTTCAGATGGGCGCTGATGTAATCGACAGCCTGTTGAACCGTCGTGATCTTTTCGGCATCCTCATCGGGGATTTCCGTTTCAAACTCTTCTTCAAGCGCCATCACCAGCTCGACGACCGCCAGCGAATCCGCGCCCAAATCTTCCGTAAACGACGATTCGTTTTTGATATCGGCTTCTTTGACATCAAGTTGCTCGGCGACGATTTTTTTCACACGTTGCTCAATGTTGTTCATTGATTCGACCCTCTCGGGAATAAGAAAATGTAAATTTTACCAGACCCTTTCGGATTTCGCGGTCAGTTTTTTTCTAACCCTGCCGTGCCCTCCGATCAGACCCCCCACTACCGACTTCTTGCTATCTTATCGCAAACCATCATCTTTCAACGTGCGACAAAATTCTCTATCTACTGCTATTGTAAACCTTTTCCAGTCTCACGCCATATACATTCCGCCATTGACGTGAAGCGTCACGCCGGTTACGTAACCGGCGCGCGGGCTGGCCAAAAACTCAACGGCATGAGCAATATCGCCCACCTCGCCCAAGCGTCCCGCCGGCACCGCTTTCAGTAGCGCTTCTCTTTGCGCTTCCGGCAGCGATTGCGTCATGTCGGTATCGATGAAACCGGGCGCCACGCAGTTGACGGTGATACCGCGACTGCCGACTTCCTGCGCCAGCGATTTGGAAAAGCCGATCAGCGCCGCTTTTGCCGCTGCGTAATTGGCTTGTCCGGCGTTGCCCATCGAGCCGACCACCGAGCCGATCTGGATGATACGCCCAAAACGCGCTTTCATCATCCCGCGCAAAACGGCACGCGACAACCGGAACACCGCCTTCAGATTGGTGTCCATGATCGCGTCCCATTCCTCGTCCTTCATCCGCATCAGCAGATTGTCGCGGGTGATTCCGGCGTTGTTGACCAGAATCGATGGCGATCCGCCGCACACTTTCTCAAATTCGCCCAGCACTCGCGCGATACCGGCTTCGTCTTTAACGTCCAACGCCATACCGACACCGCTATGACCGCCCTCTTTCAGATACGCGCTGATGGTCGCCGCGCCTTCCTCGCTGGTTGCCGTGCCGACCACGGCAGCGCCCGCCGCCGCCAGTTCCAGCGCAATGGCGCGACCGATACCGCGCGTCGCGCCGGTCACCAGCGCGCGCTGTCCTGTCAATTCCTGTGATTGCAATTCATCTCTCCTTGATCACGCCGCGCCCGCCAGAGCTTCCTGCGCTTTGCCGATAGCTTCGCTGTCGGTCAGCGTCAAACTGGTAATGCCTTCCGTCGCCCGTTTGGTCAGCGCCGCCAGCACTTTGCCCGGCCCGCACTCAATGATGTGGGTCACGCCGCGCGCCTGCATTTCCTGCAAGGTTTGCGTCCAGCGCACCGGTCTGGCCGCCTGCATCGCCAGCGCCTGCCTGATTGCGTCCGGCGTGTCGTGCTCGCGCACATCAACGTTGTGAATGAGCGCGATGTCCGGCGCGCGAAAAGGAACTTCGCGCAAGCGCTCCGCCAACCGCGTCGCCGCCGTTGCCAGCAACGAACTGTGAAACGGCGCCGACACCGGAAGCAACACCGCCCGCTTGGCGCCGGCCTCTTTGGCCGCCGCCATCAATTGTTCGACCGCACCTTTGTGCCCGGCCACCACCACTTGGCCGGGTGAATTGAAGTTGACCGCTTCGACCATGCCGTCCGGCGCGCTTTGCGCCGCGCACAGCGCCGTCACCTGCGCGTCGTCCAGACCGAGAATCGCCGCCATCGCGCCGACGCCTTCCGGCACTGCTTCCTGCATCGCTTGTGCCCGAAAACGCACCAGCGGCACCGCGTCCGCCAGCGTCAGCGCGCCCGCCGCGACCAGCGCCGCGTACTCGCCCAAGCTGTGTCCGGCCACGAGGGTCGGCCGCAAAGCGCTCGTCTCGCACCAAGCGCGCCAGACAGCCACGTCTGCCGCCAGCATCAACGGCTGCGTGTTCGTCGTCAACGCCAGCGCTTCTTCGGGGCCGCGCTCGGCCAGCGCCCACAAATCTTCGCCCAACACGGAGGAGGCTTCCTCGAAGGTTTGCCGCACGACGGGATGCGCGCCAAAACCGCCCATCATCCCAATGGATTGCGACCCTTGTCCCGGAAAAACAAACGCGATTTTCATGTTGACCTCCTCTTGCTACCAGCGCACCAGACTCGCGCCCCAGGCGAAGCCGCCGCCGACCGCCGTCAGCGCCAGCAATTGCCCCGGCTTGAAGCAGCCGTTTCGCACGCCGTGATCCATCGCCAGCGGAACTGACGCCGCCGAGGTATTGGCCTGCCCCGCCACGGTGCTGATGACTTTTTCCGGCGGCACGCCCAGCTTCTTCGCCGTCGCGTCCATGATTCGCGAGTTAGCCTGATGCGGCACCAGCCAGTCGATATCGGCAAGCTGCAAACCGTTGTGCTTCAACGCTTCTTCGGTGCTTTCGGCCAGCACCCGCACCGCGAAGCGGAATACCGCGCCGCCGTCCATGTGAATGAAGGGAGAACCTTCGATCCGACCGTCCCGAATCTGCCCCGGCACGCTCAGAATGTGGCGATGCCGCCCATCCGAATGCAAATGCGTCGATAAAATGCCCGGCGTTTCCGACGCCTGCAGCACCAGCGCGCCGGCGCCGTCGCCGAACAAAACGCAAGTGCCGCGATCGTTCCAGTCGAGAATGCGGGTCATGGTTTCGGCACCGACCACCAGCGCGTTTTTCGCCATGCCGGAGGCGACCATCCGATCCGCCGTCGCCAGCGCAAAGATGTAACCGCTGCACACCGCCTGCACGTCGAACGCCGCGCCGTTATTGGTGATCCCCAGCTTCTCCTGCAAGATGCAGGCCGTCGAAGGGAACACCATGTCGGGCGTGGTCGTTGCCACCACGATCAAGTCGATGTCGTTCGGCGCCAGTCCGGCGCTCGCCAACGCCCGCTGCGAAGCGATCAACGCCAGATCGGAGGTGCTCTGTTCGGGCGCGGCAATGCAACGCTGCCCGATACCGGTGCGCGTCCTAATCCATTCGTCGTTGGTTTCAAGCGACTTCGACAAATCGTCGTTGGTGACGATCTTTTCGGGCAAATAGCCGCCTGTCCCGATAATTCGGCTGTATTTCATACCATCCCGTCAGAAAAAGAGGTGGACGCAACACGCCGAACGCCCGATTCAAGCGTCGGCACCCCGATCAGCCCGGTCGGCATCCAGCAAAGTGACTAAAGGCAACTTCGCCGATACCGCCTCGATACGTTGCGCGATACGGTCTAGCATACCATGTGCCACTTCCTGATAGGCCTTGCGCAACGCAAATTCAAATGCCAACTCATCCGCCGAGCCGTGGCTCTTGATGACAACGCCGCGCAAACCAACCAGCGTAGCCCCGTTGAAACGGCGCGGATCGAGCCGCTTTTTGAAGGATTTCAATATCCGATAGGAAAACAGCGCGGCCAGCCGCGTGCGCCAGTTGCGCGTGTATTCGTCTTTCAGAAATTGATACAGCATCTGCACGAGCCCCTCGGAGGTTTTGAGCGCGACGTTGCCGACAAAGCCGTCGCACACCACCACATCGGTCGTGCCTTTGTAAATGTCGTTGCCCTCGACATTGCCGTAGAAATTCAGCCCCGAGTGCTTCAGCAATTCGGCGGCCTCTTTGACCACCTCGTTGCCCTTGGTTTCTTCTTCGCCGATATTGAGCAAACCGATCGTCGGATTGTCGTTGCCTTCGATGGCCGTCGTCAGCGCGCTGCCCATGATTGCAAACTGCAACAACTGTTCGGGCGAACAATTCACGTTCGCGCCGAGATCGAGCACCGTTGAAACGCCGCGCGTATTCGGCAACTGCGTCGCAATCGCCGGACGGTCGATCCCGCGCAAGGTTTTCAGAACGAATTTGCCGATGGCCATCAACGCGCCGGTATTTCCCGCCGACACGCACGCCTGCGCTTCGCCGTTCTTGATCAAATCAATGGCGATTCGCATCGACGAATCTTTTTTGCGACGCAACGCATCAGCCGGCGGCTCGTCCATTTCGACGATCTCGGTGGCAACGCGCACCGCGATGCGGGGGCGCAAAGTCTTGTCCACCGTCGCCAACGCCGCCTCCAGCGGCTCGGCGCGTCCCACCATGATCACTTGTGCCTCAGGCGTCGCGGCCAGAAAATTTGAAACCGCGGGTACCGTTACCGATAAACCGTGGTCTCCCCCCATAGCATCTACCGCAATGGTCACACGCATATTGATCACCCCAATAATGACTCAGGCACGACAACACTCCCTTTGTGCACCTTGAGCCTCCATGGTCTCGGTAATTCTAAAACCACCACGCTTGCCCTGCCTTCGGGCAAATTTTACGCGTTTTTCAATATTACACGGGTTTGCCATTAAAGTGAGAACAAGGCGCTAAACCGTAGACAATGCTGTAGCACGGCGGTAAAGCAACGAAGTTATCGCTTTAATCGGCGAAGCCGTTACTCGTCGGCCTTGGTCTTGACCACCTTCTTGCCACGGTAAAAACCGGTGGGCGTAATGTGATGACGGCGATGCGTCTCGCCGGTCACCGGATCCGTCGATAACGGCGGATTGGTCAAAAAATCGTGCGCCCGGTGCATACCGCGCTTGGACGGCGATTTCTTATTCTGCTGAACTGCCATAACTTTCTCCTCAAACCAAAAAACAACACGCGCTAACGTGCCCAAATTTCCTACATCTCTCCGACTTCACAATCCGGCTCGTGCATCGGCGCAAACGGCAGCGACAACAGCAATTCATCCTCGATCAACTCCAACACATCCAGCGTCTTCGAGCCGAGAATGACCTCCTGCTCCGCTTCGTCGTCCAGCGCCACCAACGCCTCCGGCGACCGCGCCACCAGCACCACCGTACGCTGCGCCACCGGCCATTTCAACAACCGCAAACAACGCTGACACACCAGCGGGAAAGTTCCCTCGACGGTCACTTCCAGAGCCGGTCGCCCCGCCTCATGCAACCCTCGCAACCGCCAAGCCAACGCCCCCGCCTCGGCAGGGTTCATCGACTCCGGCAATCGGTCAAGAAGCCGCGTAAGCCGCGCAATCGGCGCCTCGCCCGAGCATACGTCGCCCGCTTCGATGAAGCGAAACACGTCGATTCTGGGCGAAACTTCGACGGGTGTTTTTCCTGTCATGGTCTCCGACTCAGCGGCTTTGAAACGAGCAAAATTCTACGCGAAAGCGGCTGATTATAAACGAAAATGCCCCTTGCCTTCAAACCCCGTCAAAGAAAGCTCCTTTTCCGAAAGGGGGCCCGCACAAGCGGGCGGGGGTTTGCAGGGGTGCCCCTGCGACTGTCATCAGTTCACCGTTGGTTTGCGCGCCGCCAGCCACGCCAGCGCCGCCCCCAGCAGCAACAGCGCCGGCAGCGAACCCAAATTTAGCCATGCCCAGCCTTGCGTCGTCACCAGCGCGCCCGAAGTCAGCGAGGAAAGCGCCATGGCAGCAAACACAAAGAAATTGATAGCCGCTTGGGCGCGATCCTTCTCCTCCGGCAAGTAGGCTTGCAGCGCCAGCGTGGTGCTGCCGATGAACAGAAAGCTCCAGCCCACTCCCAGCAACAGCAGCGCGATGAAGAATTGCTCCAGCCCCACCCCCGTGAGCGCGACGGCCACGCACAGCAGGTTCAGCACCAATCCGACGCCCATCACCGGCAACACGCCGAAGCGCTTGATCAGGTGGCCGGTGAAAAAGCCCGGCGCATACATGCCAATTGCGTGCCACTGGATCACCTGCGCCGTACTCTCGAAGTTAAAACCGTGCGCCTTCATGGCCAGCGGCGTAGCGGACATCAACAGGTTCATCGTGCCATAGCCTATCGCAGCGCCCAGCACGGCGACAGCGAACACCGGCTGCCGCAGAATTTGCCCCAGCGACCGACCGACAGCCGCCCCGGCGATGTGGCGCGGCACTTTGGGAAAGTCGATCAGCGCCATCACCAACATGCCCAGCACCGCCACCCCCGCCAGCGCCAGATAAGCGCCGACGAACGGCGTCGGCAGCAACTCGCGCGTCCATTTCGCCAGATTGGGGCCGATCACCGCACCCAGCAAGCCACCGGCCAGCACCAGCGACACCGCTTTCTCGCGCCAGTCGATGCGCGCCAGTTCGGCGGCGGCAAAGCGGTAAAGTTGACCGTTGGCGTTGTAGTAACCGGCAATGGTGGTTGCCAGCAACAGCAGGGGAAACTCGCGCATCCAGGCGGCGAAAGCGGCCAGCAGCGCCGAGCCGAGCGCCACCAGCAAGCCGACCTGAAACGAACCTTTACGCCCCAGCCGCGTCTGCGTGCGCGCCACCAGCGGTGCAGCAATGGCGCCGCCCACCACATAGCCCATCACCGGCAATGTTGCCATCCAGCCGTAAGGCGCCAGTTGCAGCCCCACCAGCCCGTTGATGGTGATGAAGGTAAAGTTATTGACCAGAAACAGACCTTGAGCCAAAGTCAGCAACAGCAAGTGGCGGTTCATCCTGAAAAATCTTTCCTATTTTCTTATATTATTGATCGCAGAGCGCCGCGAGCAAAATTTTACACGAAAGTGGTTGATTATAAACGAAAATGCCATCCCCGGTTTCAAACCGCCAGAACCCTCAAAGCCCCCTGCACGGCCTCGCAATCTGAGACAATATTCCGTAAGCTCTAAAAACAGGAAGGGCTGTTGGTGGAAAAGGAAATACTGTGAAATGCCTCGTTACCGGTGCGAATGGTTTTATTGGGGGACACCTTGTTCGCCACCTTCTCGATGCAGGCCATGAAGTCAGAGCCGTTGATGCTTCAGCGCCGACGAGAATCGTTGCTGGCAAAAGGTTGGAACCCATCCAAATAGCGCGAAGCATGGTCGATCCTGCGGCTTGGTTGGCAGCTTGTCAGGACGTGGAAGTGGTTTTTCATCTGGCCGGACGCGCGCATCGTCAAGACGGTTCTTTGCCATCCGCGCGCTCGATTTATTTCCGCGACAATCTGGAAACAACCCGTGCTTTGGCGGAAGCGGCGCTGGAAGCGCGGGTGCGTCGCTTTGTTTTTGCCAGTTCCGTCAGCGTTTACGGGACGGCTTCGCTTCCCGGCGCGACATTTCGGGAAGATTCGCCGGTCGCGCCGCATCCCGATAGTGTTTACGCGCAATCCAAATGGGCGGCGGAAGAATTTTTGTTGTCCGGCGGCGCAGCCTTGGAGCCGGTGATTATTCGTTTGCCGCTGGTCTATGGCGCGGGCGTCAAAGGAAACATGGCGGCGCTCATGCGGCTGGCGACGAGCGGCTTGCCTTTGCCGCTGGCGGGGATCGATAACCGCAGAAGTTTTATCAACATTCCCAATTGCGTAGATTTTTTTCTCACGGCGGCATGTTGTCCGGGCGCGGGTGGACGGGTTTTTCTGGCCTCCGACCGAGAGGACGTTTCAACATCGGAGGTGATTCGCGCGATTGCCCGCGAAACGGGAAAATCGGCGCGGCTTTTTTCAGTACCGCCCACGCTTTTGAAAACCGCGTGTTTTCTGCTTGGGCAAAAAGCCGGTTTCGAGAAACTGGCTGGCAATTTTCAGATTGATCCTGAGGCTTCCTGCGCTTTCCTCGGATGGTCGCCAAAGGTTGGCTTCGCCGAGGGCATGGCGCAGATGTGTTCTCTCTCACCGTAAAGGCGTTTCGCGAAGCGCCCCCCCCCCCTTAAAACGGCATCTTGAAACCCGGCGGCAAACCGGCGGTCATCGGCGCCATTTTTTCTTTCGAGGCTTCTTCCACTTTGCGGAGGGCGTCGTTGAACGCCGCGGCAATCAGGTCTTCGAGCATGTCGCGGTCGTCCGCCAGCAGTGATGGGTCGATGGCCACCCGCCGAACCTCGTGCCGCCCGGTCATGGTGATTTTGACCAGCCCAGCGCCAGACTGTCCTTCAATTTCCATCTGCGCCAATTCCTCCTGCGCACGCTGCATGTTCTCCTGCATTTTCTGCGCTTGCTTCATCAAATTGCCAAGCTGACCCTTCATCATTCTAATTACCTTTCAACGAGTTATATCTGTTTATTGAAGTTGTTTATTCAAAAATTCCGATATGGCATATCGTGCTACGATGCTTCCGAGGCCGGTGGCAGCGTGGGTTTTATCGTTTCCGCCCGCACTTCCCCACCCTCTTTTTCCAACGCCTGTACAAAAGCGTCGCGCCGGAAAGCTTCTTCGGTATCGCGTTGCGATTGCTCGCGGGCTTGCCGCTGCTTGGCCTTCAATGAAGCATCTCCCGCGTCGGCCATTTCAAACTCCAAACGCAAACGCTGGCCGGTCGCCTGCTCCAGCGCTTTTTTCAGCTTGTCGGTATTCGTCTTGTTCGCCAAATGGTGTTGTGCTTCCGGCAACGCCAACGTCAAGGTCCCGTTGGAAAAATCGCGCCATTCGGTATGTGCCGCCAGTTGCGCCGCCATCCCTTTGATTTCCAGACGGTCGATCCAATCCGGCCATTCGTCACCGGAAGCGGGAAAGGCTTGCGGTGCGGGCTTTGCGACGGGTTCGGCGACGGCGGCAACTGGTTGTGGTTCAGGCGCTTCGCTCTTCATTGGGGTTGGGGCGGGTTTGAAACCAGCCCCTGCAGCCTTTGGCTCTTGCCTGGCCGGAACGGGCGCGACGGACGCCGATGAAAACACCTCCGGCGTGAACGCCAACAGACGCAGCAGCGTCATCCCCATTCCCATCGTTTCATCGGGCGCCAGCGCCAGATCGGCGCGGCCTTGCAGCGCGATTTGATAAAAAAGCTGGATGTCTGCCGCCGTGAACCGCGCCGCCAGCGCCGCCACCTGCGCGCTGTCTTCGAGGTTGCTCGCCGCTTCCGGCACCACTTGCAGTACCGCGATCCGGTGAAACAGCGCGATCAATTCATCGAGCACCGCGCCCGCGTCCAGTCCGCGCACGGCCAAGCCGTCGGCCTCCGCCAGCAACGCCGCGCCATCGCGCGCCGCCAGCGCTTCCACCAACCGATAAACGTAATCGCGGTCCACCGTCCCCAGCATCGCCCGCACCTGCGTTTCCTGAACGCTGCCCGCGCCGTAAGCAATCGCCTGATCGAGCAGCGACAGCGCATCACGCAACGAGCCGCGCGCCGCCCGCGCAATCTGTGTCAAACCGCCGTCGTCGAACGCGATTTTTTCCGCGTCCAGAATGTACGCCAGCCGCGCTTTCACCTGCTCGGCAGGCAGCGGCTTCAACGAAAACTGCAAACAACGCGACAGCACTGTCACTGGAATTTTCTGCGGATCGGTCGTCGCCAGAACGAATTTGACGTGCTCCGGCGGCTCTTCGAGCGTTTTCAGCATTGAATTGAACGCCGCCTTCGACAACATGTGAACTTCGTCGATCAGATAAACCTTGTAGCGACCGGAAGTCGGCGCGTAGCGGGCGTTGTCGAGAATCTCGCGCATGTTGTCGATGCCGGTGTTCGACGCCGCATCGAGTTCGAGCAGATCGACAAACCGCCCCTCGTCAATCGCCACGCACGCCGCGCACTGCCCGCAGGGCGTCGCCGTCACCCCCTGCTCGCAGTTCAGGCTCTTCGCCAGAATGCGCGCCAGCGTGGTCTTGCCGACGCCGCGTGTGCCAGTCAGCAGATAAGCGTGGTGGACACGCCCGCGGGTCAGCGCATTCTGCAATGCCGTCACCACATGGGATTGCCCCACCAACTCTGCGAAAGTCTTGGGACGCCATTGGCGGGCAAGCGCTTGATAACTCATATCGGGTATTCTGATTCTGGAGAAAGACGCCCATCGGGCAATGAAGCATTTTATCGCACCCCGCCCGTGCAGCACCGGCTTTTTTTGGCGTCGGCGGTGCGGCGGGCTTACGGGCGGCGGCTCCGTCAAGGGAACCGACAAAGATGGGTGGCGAGCCGAACCCCCGGCACTTGCACAAACTCGTTAGGGCTGCTTCCTTCCGAACCTGACCCGGTTGGCGAACGTGCAATGCGGGGCGACCCGCCGAAAATGGTATTACAGGGAACGGATTATAGCGGGGTATCGGCAGTTTACCAAACGGCTCATTGAAAGCCTCCTTTTTGAAATATGGCAGCAACGCCCCCCCCCTTCAGCGGCACCCACGCCGGGCGACCGTTTTCAAGAAAGTTTTTTTGAACCCCAAAGAGCATGGCCTCGGAAATATCCCTCATCAAGGGCGCAGGGTTTTGCGCGGCGCGGGTCAGCCCCTGTAGCATTTTTGTCACCCCGTCGTCGCCGACAATGCGAATGTCAATCTTCATGGTTGCGGTTTCGTCGATTTTTGGGTATTGTGCAAGTGAACCGTGAGGTCAGAAAGTCGCTAAGCTGCTGACGGATTGCCTAATAGGTGGCGAGACAATGAGGGATAATGGCGCCCCTCCACGGTTCACTTCTCTCATGGCTTTTTCCATGTCCCCCTTTCGCGCATTATGTGCTCCTTCCCCAAAAAGGCTTTTTCTCCTCAAATCATCGCTAAAACCCCTACTATCCGTAGTAGAAAGGCATGATTTAACCCACCGCCTGTAGTACAAAAACAACTTTTTACCATTCTTTCAGAATAATCAGACAGTTATACATAAAACATGAATGATTTCGGCTATAATTTACGCCAATGTCAAACCACGCTTTTTTCCGACGGCGGCAACGGACTTCGCGGCGCGACGCTTCAGGAATCGGTTCCCGATTCATTTTCAGTCTTCGCCGCAATTTGTTGTTGTTACCTGTGTTGGCGCTTCTGGCCTGTGACCACCCGCCGACGCCGCCGTCTTCCTACTTTTCGGCTGAGGCCCAAGCCGCTATCTCCGGGAACGATTTTCCTTCGTTCTCGGTGTTGACGGTCGCTTTTTGCACCGACCCGGCAAGCTGGTTCGTCAGCGGCAGTGGCGAATTTGCCGGTTTCGAGTACGATTTGCTGGATCAATTCGCGCAGGAGGTGCAACTGAAACTGCGCCCCACCGCCGCTCGAAACGGCGCCGAGTTGCGCAATTCGCTCAAAAATGCCCGAGCCAGCCTCAGTGCCGGGCTTTATCGCCCGAATCATGGCACGGACGACAGTATCGTCTGGACGGATAGCTTTTACACCGCCGAGCCGGTGATCGTTTATAACACCGACATTCGCCGCCCCAAGGATTGGGAGCAGATTACCGGCGATACCGTGGCCTATCTCGCCAATTCGGGGATGGAATCGCTGGTGGCGGAGTTGGCGACGGCGCATCCGGGCATCCGCTGGCGGCCAGTCGCGGCGCCGTCCACCGACGCGCTGCTGTCCCAAGTTGATGAAGGCGCTTTCCCCTACGCGCTGGTCACGTCGCACAAAGTCGCCCTCGCCCGCAACATTTATCTGAATTTTGCGACGGCTTTTTCAACCGGCGTCAAAATTGAAATGGCTTGGGCGGTGCCTGCCAACAAGAGCTACCTGCTCGAACCGCTGAATTCTTTCATCGCCCGAGCCAAGGAAAGCGGCCTGATTGACCAACTCGCCGAGCGTTATTTTCACCCGCAGCAGAAAGTCCAGCGGCTGGACGCCGGGGTTTTTCAGGATCGTATCCGCAACGATTTGCCGCTGCTGCGTCCGCTGTTTTACCGCGCTCAGGAATCTTCCGGGGTGGAGTGGCGCTTGCTGGCGGCGGTGGCCTATCAGGAATCGCAATGGGCGCCACTCGCCACCAGCGAAACCGGCGTGCGCGGTTTCATGCAGATCACTGGCGACACGGCTCGTTTTTTAGGCGTCAAAAACCGGCTCGATCCCGGCGAGAGTGTTCAGGCTGCTGCTGGTTATCTGAGAGACCTCAAGGACCGTTTGCCGGATGAGGTCACCGAACCCGACCGCACCTGGATGGCGCTCGCCGCTTACAACATCGGTATCGGCCATCTCGAAGACGCCCGTCGGCTGGCGCGTGAGCAGGGACTTGACCCCTATTTGTGGAAGGACATCAAGCAAATGCTGCCGCTGCTGGCGCAACCGGAGTATTACAGCCGCGCCCGCTACGGCTACGCACGCGGCGGCATGCCTGTTGCCTACGTCGATCGCGTCCGCGCTTATTACGACATTTTGTTGCGACAAGAGCCGGAGTATGGCCTGCTGCGACTGCACGCCGCCTACGACGGCGACACTCGCACTCCAACCGTCGCCCCACTGTAACAGCGCCGACGAAGACGTAACGCGGCGGATATCAGGAATCCTCGCCAGAATTCAATGCACCAGTATCTTGTCCAGAAACTGTTGCGCCCGTTCGCTGCGCGGCTTTTTGAAAAATTCTTCTTTCGGCGCGTCTTCGACAATCGTGCCCTGATCCATAAACAGCACCCGCCGCGCCACTTTTTGCGCAAAGCCCATTTCGTGCGTGACCACCATCATGGTCATGCCTTCTTGCGCCAGTTGCACCATCACGTCGAGCACTTCGCGGATCATTTCGGGATCGAGCGCCGATGTCGGTTCGTCGAACAACATACAGATCGGGTCCATCGACAATGCTCGCGCAATTGCCACCCGCTGTTGCTGGCCGCCGGAAAGCTGGCCGGGGTATTTGTCTTTGTGCGCCAGCAAGCCGACGCGCTCCAGATATTTCAGCCCCTTCGCTTCCGCTTCGTCGCGCGACCGTCCCAAAACTTTCATTTGCGCCAATGTCAGATTGCGACGCACCGACAAATGCGGGAACAACTCGAAGTGCTGAAACACCATGCCCACTTGCGCGCGCAGTTTCGACAAGTTGGTTTTGGGCGAAGTCAGCGAAATGTCGTTGACCAGAATTTCGCCCTTCTGAATCGGCTCCAACCCGTTCACCGTTTTGATCAGCGTCGATTTACCGCACCCTGACGGGCCGCAAATCACCACCACTTCGCCCTTGTCAACGCTGGTCGTGCAGTCTTTCAGCGCCTGAAAACTTCCATACCATTTCGAGACATTTCGAATATCGATCATCGGCATTTTTTCTCTCCCTCTTTTTTAACGAACGATCGCAATGCGTCGCTGCAAACGGCGCACGCCATACGAAAGCACCAAGCAAATTGCAAAATACACCAGCGCCGCGAAAAGATACATTTCTACCAGCCGACCATCGCGTTGCGCGACTTTCGACGCTGCTCCCAGAAAATCGGTGATCGACAAAACATAAACCAACGAAGTGTCCTGAAACAGAATGATCGTTTGCGTCAGTAGTACCGGCAACATGTTGCGAAACGCTTGCGGCAAGATCACGTAAAACATGGATTGCCAGTAATTCAAGCCCAGCGCGTAACTCGCGCCCTCTTGTCCGCGCGACACCGACAGAATGCCGGAGCGCATGATTTCGCAGTAATACGCCGCCTGAAACAGCGTGAAGGTCACGAGCGTCGAAGCGAAAGCGCCGATCTGCACAGGCTGGCCGTCTTTGACTTGATAGCCGAAGAGATCGACCAGCGTGTCGCCGACCGCGCTCGGCGACACCAGATACAGTCGGTGCAACACATAGCCGCACACATAAGGCATCAGAAAATAGCACCAGAAAATCACCAGCAGCAACGGCACAGCGCGCGTCAGATTGACGTACATTCCCGCCGGCGCCGAAAGCACCCGATATTTGGAGAGTCGCATCATCGCCAGCAACGTGCCCAGAATGATGCCGCCGATCATGGCGCAAACGGTCAACTCCAGCGTGAACGTCATCCCCTCCTTGAAAAGATAAGGCAACGAGCGTTGGATAACATCAAAATCGAAATCTGAAAACATGGCGATCCTCACTCAGTCGAGGGTTCTTCAGCCTTGCCGCTGAAAAAACCGGGGATCGTTGTTTTCTTTTCGAGAATTCGCATCACGATCACGACCACGATGTTGATGAAAACATAAATCAACGTCGCGGCGGTGAACGCCTCGAACACTTGAAAGCTGAATTCCTGCATTGAGCGCGTCGCCGAAGTCAATTCAACGAGGCTGATCGTCAGCGCCACCGACGAATTCTTGATGACATTCATCAATTCGGAAGTCAGCGTCGGCGTAATGATTCGATAAACGACCGGCAGCAAAACGTAGCGGTACGTTTGCGTTAGCGTCAGCCCCGTCGCCAAACCGGCCAGACGTTGCCCGCTCGACAGCGATTCAATGCCGGCGCGCACTTGCTCGGCCACCCGCGCCGAAGTGAAAAACGCCAGACAGGCGACCGCCGGAAAGAAAGAGGCCCACGGCGGCGCCATTGCTTTTACCCAGTTCCCCATCGCCGTCGGCAACAGTTCCGGCAACACGAAATACCAGAGGAACATCTGCACCAGAAGCGGAATATTGCGAAACAGCTCAACGTAAGCCGTGCCGAACGCGCGCAGCGCCCGCGACGGCGTGGTGCGCATCACCCCGACAATGGAGCCCAGGAAAAATGCCAGCACCGCCGCCGACAACGAAGTGGCCAGCGTCCACTGCAAGCCGTTGAGCAGTACGTCTAGGTAAGTGCCGCTGCCGTCGGGCGAAGCTTCCCAGAAGATATGCCAATTCCAGTTATAGTTCACCTCGCCCCCCCGAGCTTTTCTATCAATACGATTCTATGCACAAGCTTTCTTTCATGTTTTTTGGATCATTCAACTTTATGCAAACCATCACAAAACAATACGGCGGACGTTTCATTACAAACGCCCGCCGCGTATTGTACCCGCTTTACGGTACTTTCTGATTCAGCGCTTATTCGTATGCCTTGGGATCGCCGGAATCGGTCGGATGTTCAAAAACTTTTTTCAACAGCGGGCTTAACGGCACATTGAGATTCACACCGCGCGGCGGAATCGGCGACAAGAACCATTTTTTATAAAGCGTCTCGACTTCGCCGCTGGCAAATATCTTGTTGAACGCCCGATCGACAACATCTTTAAACGGCTTGTCGTCCTTGCGAAGCATCGCACCGTAAGGCTCGATCGTCAGCCAGTCGTTCGACAACACATAGTTATCCGGCGTTTTGGAATTAGCGATCAACCCGTAAATCAGAATGTCGTCCATCGCAAATGCCTCCGCCCGTCCCGATTCAACCAGCAAAAAACCTTCGGCATGATCTTTGGCCGAGATGACGTTCATCTTGTAGTCGTCCTTGCTGTTCATTTCGGCCAGCAATTTCGCGCTGGTGGTTCCGGCGGTGGTCGATACCGTTTTGCCTTTCAAGTCCTTGAACGATTTGATCGCCGAACCTTTCTTGGTGACGAACTTCGTCGTAATCACAAAATACGTCGGCGAGAACCAAGCCTGCTGCTGCCGCTCCAGATTGTTCGTGGTCGAACCACACTCGATGTCGATGGTGCCGTTGGCAATCAGCGGAATCCGAGTCGAAGACGTGACCGGATTGAGCTTGACCTTGAGATCCGGCATTTTCAATTCGGCTTTGACCTCGTCGGCAACCTTCATGCACAAATCAATCGCATAGCCAACGACGTTTTGCTTATCATCGTAATACGAAAACGGGATCGAAGAATCACGGTGTCCGATCGTGATCGTGCCGGTATCCTTGATTTTTTTCAACGTGCCGGTCAACTCCTGCGCCATCGCCGGTACAGCAAAACAAGTCGTTGCCGCCAGCAACAGCAAAATATGAGTCTTACGCATCATGCCTCCTCCTCTCAATGAACCACCCAATAAAAATAACCGATAACGCCGACGCCACGGAAGCGCGTGTTATTGGCCATATACTACTACGCTTTCCCCCTTTTCAACTTTTGTTTTTCCCGCCATCATTCAAACAAATCATGTATATTACATCTTGCCTGCCTCCTTTCATCCGACATCGCCATGTTCTCCTTCGATGATCCTGCTCCGCTCTTGCCGTCCTCCGCACTTCTGTTGCCTCCCGCGTCTTTGTCACCCCTGTTAACAGCGCCGCGCTTACGTGCGCTTGAAAAGCGCTATGCCGAAGCCGCGTTGATGGAAAAAGCGGGCGCGGCGGCGCTCCAATTTCTTGCGCCGTTGTTGTCGGAAAAACAAAAGCATGTCAACGGCTCAATCGTCATCGTCTGTGGACCGGGCAATAACGGCGGCGACGGTTTGACGCTCGCCCGCTTACTGCGCGAACAAGGCTTCGCCCCTTGCGTGATCGCGCCCGCCACCGCTGCTTTGCCGCCGGATGCCGCCGAAGCGTTAACCGCTTTTCTTGCGCGCGGCGGCGTCTTACACACCACGCTTCCCGACTTTTCCGAACCGCCCGCGATCATCGTTGACGCCCTCTTCGGCATCGGCCTGAACCGCGCCCTTGGCGCACCTTTCGACGGTCTCATCCGCTGGATCAACGACACCCGCGTCGCGCCGCGTTCTCAACAGGCTCGGCCTTATGTTGTTTCGCTCGACATCCCCAGCGGCCTCTCCGGCGACACCGGCATCGCTTATGCGCCCACCGTTCGCGCCGACGCGACCTTGAGCTTCATCGCGCTCAAGCCCGGCTTGTTAACGCTCGACGGCCCTGACCATTGCGGCGAATTGCATTTCACCACGCTCGACATTCCGGCTGACGATCTCGCGGCAAACGCCGAAGCCGAAGCTCTCCACCATCGCTTCATTGAAACCCACCTGCCTCTTCCCATGCGTCGCCGTTTTCACAACGTTCACAAAGGCAGATTCGGTTGTCTGGGCATTGTCGGCGGCGCGACCGGCATGAGCGGTGCGCCGTTGCTTGCCGGTCGGGCAGCCGCACGATTGGGCGCTGGAAAAATTCGCGTTGGCTTTCTCGGCGAAGCGCCGCTCTTCGATCCCGCTTGTCCCGAACTGATGCTGCATCCGGCGTCGGCAATGCTGCCTCTTTCGCACGACGCCTGGGCGGTCGGTTGCGGGTTGGGACTTTCTTCTTCGGCAGCGGAAGTTCTGACGGCGGTGCTCGCGTTCGATGCGCCCTTACTGCTTGACGCCGACGCGCTGACCTTGCTCGGTCAACACTCCGAGTGGATCACTCGTGTCGCCCAACGACACGCGCCCACCGTGCTCACGCCGCATCCGGCAGAAGCCGCTCGCTTGTTGCAATGCAGCACTGACGACATCCAGCGCGACCGCCCGCAAACCGCTCGCGAAATCGCTCAACGCTATCGGGCGCACACCGTGCTGAAAGGAAGCGGCAGCATCATCGCCGCCCCCGAAGGTTCGTGGTGCATCAACGCTACCGGCAATCCGGCGCTCTCGTTCGGCGGCAGCGGCGACGTGTTGACCGGAATGATCGGAGCGCTGTTGGCGCAAGGCGTCGAAGCATCGCTTGCGCTGCGTTACGCCGTCTGCCTGCACGGCGCGGCAGCAGATGCGCTGGTGAAAAAAGGCGAAGGGCCGTTGGGGGTTCTCTCGGAAGACCTCATCCGCTCGGCGCTTGGCCTTGTGCGTTCGGCGGCGCAGATGTTCATCGACTGAAAAGTTCAGGACGTGTCCCGCAATAAACAGAGTATGAATACAAAAACTCTCGATCAAGCGCCTTGATCGACAACAGGATAAACGGCATCGCCCCACGGCGCGTCCGGATTGTCCATCATGAGCGCAATCATCAGGGGAACGAGTTTGCTTAAAAGGCGCGTACAATCGCGCAGTTGGTCGCGGTTGACTTTGCCTTTCCATGTTGCGCCGCCGTGAAACAACTGATTGCGCAGCGTGTAGAGCCGATTGAACACGACTGAGAGCAGCTTCGGCGTCTTGCCGTCGGACAAAGCCTTCTGCGCCGCTCTCTTGGCGGCAGCGAAACGCTCCTTCCATTCGCCCTCATCGAGCTTGCCGCGCTGAAATTCCCAGAACGCGTGAAAGACGTAAGGGTTGTCGAGCAGCGCACGAATACTGCCGGAGAACTCATTCCAGACCAGCTTGTCGATGCGCTTCTCAGTGTCGAGGCCGCATAGCCTTTCGAGAAAGTCCGTAAAAGCATCTCTGTCGGAGATGCGTTCGCTGTCATCAACCTCTTGCGCGTAAGCGGCGTTGAAGGAAATCCACAGAAAGATAAATTTTTCGTCCACATCTTCCGCTTGCTCGGCGCAATCCAGCCAACTCAAGGCGCGGTGGATGCGCAGCCTCAAGTTGGCAGGGTGCCCATCGCGCACCAGCCGGTGGCGCTGCTTGAGCGCAGCGTATTTCAGCGAGCTTTCGGTCAGCGGTTCGGCCGCAGCGGGCATGAGGTGTTCTCAGCGAACAGGCGCTGAAATCGTTTACTTCTTGAACATGTCAAGCACGTGCGAAATTTCTCCGACAACGTCAAGCGCGCTCCCCGAAGCACCGGGCGCCGCACTGCTCGAACCGGTCGATTCACCACCCAACTCTTTGCCCAACATGCCGCTCAATCCACCGCTCAACAAACCGCCCAACGCGCCGCCCAATTCTTTTTCCAAAGCTTGAACCACGGTCGTACATGTTTGCGGGTCGATCCCGGTTTTTTGTGCAACAAGCGCAATGATTTCTTCCAGCTTATCCATAACAATATCTCCTCTTTCAATGATTAGACGACTTACAGCAATTCTTCGGGAAGAACAACTGCTGTTCCAAACTTGCCAACGACGATACCAGCGGCCTCGTTGGCAAAGTAAACCGCTTCCCGCAACGGCGCGCCCGCTGCGAGAAAAACGCCGAGCGTTGCCACCACGGTATCGCCGGCGCCGGAAACATCGAAAACCTCGCGCGCGCGCGTCGGGATGTGCCAGCTTCCTTCTTCGGTGAAAAGGCTCATGCCCTCTTCGGAGCGCGTCAACAACAGCGTCGCTATTTTCAACGTCTGCCGCAACTGCGTCACTTTCGCCGCCAGCTCGTTTTCATCGCGCCAGAGGCCTACTACTTGCTGCAATTCGCTGCGGTTGGGCGTAATCATAAACGCACCCTGATACTTTCTCCAATCGCTGCCTTTGGGATCGACGATCACCGGCTTCTTTGCCGCCGTCGCGCTCTCGATCATTTGCGCGATATGGCGCAAGCCGCCCTTGCCGTAATCGGAGAGCAGCACAACATCGGCGCTGCCGATCCGCGCTTTGAAGTCGGTGAGTTTTCCGGCGAGCGCTTCGCGCGACGGTTGCGTTTCAAAATCCACGCGCAGCAGTTGTTGTTGCCGACCGATCACCCGCAGCTTTACCGTCGTCGGCAGTTGCGCGTCGCGCTGAAACAGCGAAATCACTTTCTCGCTCTGAATCAGCGCTTCCAGTTTTTTTCCCGCTTCGTCATCGCCAACCACGGACAGCAAGGTAGCCTGACTACCGAGTGAAGCGACGTTGCGCGCGACGTTGGCAGCGCCGCCGGGGCGCATTTCCTCACGCACCACTCGCACCACCGGCACCGGCGCTTCCGGCGAAATACGCTCCACATCGCCGAACCAGTAACGGTCAAGCATCACATCACCGACGATCAACACTCTGGCTTTCGCCAGTTTGTCTTTCCAATCGGCAAAGTGGAAATTCACGACAGTCATTAACGTCGCCCGATTCCGAAGTATTCCAAATCCGCTTCGCGCACGCTTTGCGGATCGTAAATGTTGCGACCGTCAAACAGCAGCGGCGTTTTGAGTTGCTTGCGCAACTCGACGAAATCGGGCGAGCGGAAGGCTTTCCATTCGGTCATCAACACCAAAGCGTCAGCGCCGTGCACCGCTTCCATTGCCGAGTCCGCGTAAATCAAACTCAGCTCTTCCTGATCGAAAACGCGACGGGCCTCTTCCATCGCAATCGGATCGTAAGCCACCACCTGCGCACCGCGTTGCAACAGTTCACGAACGATCACCTTCGACGGCGCTTCGCGCATATCGTCGGTGTTCGGCTTGAACGCCAAGCCCCACAACGCAATTTTGCAACCGGACAAATCATCGCCAAGGCGCGCGCAAATTTTTTCGATCAGCACATGCTTTTGCCGCTCGTTGGCGTTCTCGACGGCTTCCAGCACGCGAAGCGGCAATCCCGCTTGCGCCGACGTTCGCAACAACGCTTTGACATCCTTGGGAAAACAGCTTCCGCCGTAGCCCGCGCCCGGATACAAAAAGCCGTAACCGATACGCGGGTCGGAACCGATGCCTTGCCGGACCATCTCGATGTCCACATCCAGCCGGTCGGCGAGATTGGCCAATTCGTTCATGAAAGAGATGCGCGTCGCCAACATCGCATTGGCGGCGTACTTGGTGAATTCCGCCGAGCGCACGTCCATCATCAAAACCCGCTCGTGGTTTCGCTGGAACGGCGCGTACAATTCTCGCATCGTCCGCGCTGCTCGCGCATGATCGGTGCCGATCACGACGCGATCGGGCTTCATGAAATCGTCGATGGCCGCGCCTTCTTTCAGAAATTCAGGATTCGACACGACGGTGAAATCCACTTTCGAACGACGCTTCGCCAGTTCCTCGGCAATCACCGCGCGCACGCGATCGGCGGTGCCCACGGGAACGGTGGATTTATCGACGATGATTTTCCACTCGTTCATGCGCCGCCCGATGTTGCGCGCCGCTTCCAGCACGTACTGCATGTCGGCGGAACCATCCTCGCCCGGCGGCGTTCCCACCGCGATGAATTGCAGCGCGCCAAAAGCCACGGCGTAATCGATGTCGGTCGAGAAATGCAAACGCCCCGCCGCGACGTTGCGCGCGATCATTTCCTGCAAGCCCGGTTCGTGAATCGGCACGCCGCCGTTTTGCAGAATGTCGATCTTGCGCTCGTCGATATCGAAGCACAGCACTTCGTTGCCAATTTCGGCAAAACAAGCGCCAGTTACCAGCCCCACATAGCCGGAGCCGATCATGGTGATTTTCATAACATCTCTTTTCGTTCAATAAATATTTTCAGCGAAAACCTTCCGGCGTATCGCTGCGCCGCGCTTGCGTCGTTTCCCATTTCTGGCAGCCCGGACAACGCCAATAATACTGGCGCGCACGAAAACCGCAACGAGTGCAACGATACTGCCCCATCTTTTTCAAATACGGCGCCACCTGATTTTTGATCAACAACAAACTCTGCTGCGCTTCCGGCGATGAAACCGCGCTCAATCTCGCCTGCAACCAGTGATCGAGGCTGAACAAACTCGACCGCTGCTCGATTTCGCTGCGCGCTCGTTGCGCTGCTGCCTGCGGTCCTTCTTCGGCAAGGCTCAACTGAAACAGCGCGTGGAAAATATCGAGTGAGGGCGCTTCTTGTTGCCAGCGCGTCAACAACCGCAGCGCGTAATCCGTCTTGCCTGTTTGCTGACACACTTTGACGATTCGCTCCGCCGCCAGTCCCAACGAATTGATCTGATGCGACGCAATTTGCTCCCACGCCGCCAGCGCCTTGCCCGGTTCGTTGCGCGCGAGTTCAATGTCGCCCTGAATCAGAAACGCGCGCACACAGGCGCGGTATTCGGCAAACGCTTGTTCGATGTTCTGTTGCGCCAACACCGGGTCGCCACGAACCAGCGCTTCCTCGGCCATCTCGCAATGGTAATGCGCGATCTCCTTGAAGTGCGGCGTCTGCGCCACCGCTTCCATCTGCCGCGTTACCCGAATCGCTTCCGGCCAATGTTTTTCGGTCTCGTAAATTTCCAGCAGATAACCCAGCGCTTCGTGCTCGAAGCGCGTTCCTTCGAGTTTTAGAAACAAGGTTTCGGCGCGATCCAGCAAGCCGGCGCGGTGAAAATCCTGTGCCAATTCAAACTCGACGCGCTCGCGATCGCGCGCCGCCAGTTCGGGGCGTTCGAGCAACGACTGGTGCATCCGAATCGCCCGCGAAAATTCGCCTTGCCGCCGAAACAAAGTGCCCAACGCAAAATGCAAGTCCAGGGTTTTCGGGTCTTTTTCGGCCACCACCATGAACGATTCGATGGCCTGATCCGGCGCTTCGTTCAAGAGCGAATTGAGCCCTTCAAAATACGAGCGCGGCAATTCCCGCGCTTCCGCCAGCAACTGCCGAATGTCGATCCGCGCCGCGATCCAGCCCAGCGCGAAAAATATCGCCGGAATCAGCAGCAGCCACCACAGCTCAATAAACATGACGCGCTACTCTTTGGGCGCTGTGGTCGGCAACGTGTCGGGAGACGGTGAAACAGGGCGAATCGTGATCACGTCAGAGTTCGGCTCCGAGTTCTTTTCATAAGCCAACAAGGCTTTGCGCGCTTTTTTCAGTTCCCGTTTGACCTTCGCCATCCGAAAAACGCCGGTCAACAAGCCAAACATCACGCCCAGCGCGAACGCGCAGAACACGATGAGAATCAGCGGCGCTTGCCAACTTCCGAAGCCGAGAAAATGCAGCGTCACCTGATCGGAATTGGAAAACGACAGCAATAAAGCGGCAAGGAAAATGACGATCACAATAGCCCAGCGAATGATGCTCATGGCGCTTTCCTTACAGGTAAAAGTTTCACAGGCTCTTTATAAACCCGCACTGCAAAAAAAGAAAGAGGCACCATTAAAAAATAGTGCCTCTCTGCATTTTTCACTAAATTATTTCTCACCAGAATCGACTCGCTCGCGCAATTCCTTGCCGGCCTTGAAGTGCGGGATGCGCTTTTCAGACACCATCACTTGCTCGCCGGTTTTGGGATTACGACCGAGCCGCGGCGGTCGGTAATTCAGCCCGAAACTGCCGAAACCGCGAATTTCAACCCGATCGCCGCGCACCAGCGCCTCGATCATCGCGTCAAGAATGGTCTTGACGGCGAACTCGGTGTCTTTCGCCAGTTGCGGAAACTGGGCGGCCAAACGGCCGACCAGTTCCGATTTCGTGATGCTGTTTCCGTCGTTCACGCGTTGTCTTTGTTATCGAGTTTGGCTTTCAGCAGTGCGCCCAGATTGGTCACGCCGACACTGGCGTTGGCATTCTCAGTCTTCATCCGCTGCATCGCTTCGTTTTCGTCAGCGCTGTCTTTCTGCTTGACCGACAGGTTGATCGTGCGGCTCTTGCGGTCGATGTTGATGACCATGGCCGACACTTTGTCGCCTTCTTTCAAATGCTGACGAATATCCTCAACCCGATCACGCGACAATTCCGACGCTCTCAAATAACCTTCGACTTCGCCTTCGATCAGCGTAATCACGGCGCCCTTCGCGTCCAGACTCTTCACCGTGCCCTCGACGATGCTGCCCTTGTCGTTGACCGCCACGAAGTTGGTGAACGGATCGCCTTCGAGTTGCTTGACGCCCAGCGAAATGCGCTCGCGCTCAACATCGATGGCCAGCACGATCGCTTCGATCTCCTGACCTTTGCGGTAATCGCGCACCGCCGTTTCGCCCGGCAACGTCCACGACAGATCGGACAAATGCACCAGCCCGTCGATACCGCCCGGCAAGCCGATGAAGACGCCGAAGTCGGTGATGGACTTGATCGCGCCTTTGACGTGATCGCCCTTCTTGTGGTTCATCGCGAACTCTTCCCACGGATTGGGCTTGCACTGCTTCATGCCGAGCGAAATGCGACGACGTTCTTCGTCGATTTCGAGAATCATCACTTCGACTTCGTCGCCCAGTTGGGTGACCTTGGTCGGGTGAATGTTCTTGTTCGTCCAATCCATTTCGGAAACGTGCACCAGCCCTTCGATGCCCGATTCGACTTCGACAAACGCGCCGTAATCGGTGATGTTCGTCACCTTGCCGAACAAATGCGTGCCCGGCGGATAGCGCCGCGACAAGCCATCCCACGGATCGTCGCCAAGTTGCTTGATGCCCAGCGAGACGCGGTTCTTGTCCTGATCGAACTTGAGCACTTTGGCGGTGACTTCGTCGCCCACCGCCAGCACTTCCGACGTATGCTTGACGCGCCGCCAAGCCAGATCGGTGATGTGCAACAAACCGTCGATGCCGCCCAAGTCAACAAACGCGCCGTAATCGGTAATGTTCTTGACGACGCCCTTGACGATCGCGCCTTCGGTCAGCGTGGCCATCAGTTTTTCGCGGTCTTCGCCCATCGTTTCTTCGAGCACGGCGCGACGCGATACCACGACGTTGTTGCGCTTCTTGTCGAGCTTGATGACCTTGAATTCCATCGACTTGTTTTCATACGGCGAGGTGTCTTTTACCGGCCGCACGTCGATCAGCGATCCCGGCAGGAAAGCGCGGATGCCGTTCATCATCACCGTCAGGCCGCCCTTGACCTTGCCGGCCACCAAGCCCTGAACCAGCGTTCCTTCGACCATCGCCATTTCGAGGTCTTGCCAGGCTTTCAAGCGCTTGGCCTTGTCGCGCGACAAATGGGTGGTGCCGTAGCCGTCCTCGATCGAGTCGATGGCGACCGTGACGAAGTCGCCGACTTTTACTTCGACTTCACCGTTATCATTCTTGAATTCCTCGATGGGAATAAAACTTTCCGATTTCAAGCCGGCATTGACCACAACAACGTTGTAATCGACGCGGGTGACTTCGGCGGTGATGAGCTCGCCTTGCCGCATTTCCTGACGGGCAAGCGATTCTTCAAACAACGCCGCAAAATTTTCGGAGGCCGCCGGAGCGGTAGAGGGAATAGCAGTAGCCATTGGGGTTGGTTCCTTAATAAGTGTCAAAGACCGCCGCGCGAGAACCCTGTATCTCGTTGTCAGCGGGCCGATTCGTAAATGACTCTCTCACTGCCGGCTAAAGCAGTGAAGAGCCGTTGTTTCGCGGGAAAGTCAACGCTCCAGACGCGCGCGGCAATACGCCAACCCTTGAGCCAACACGGTCGCCGCATCCAGCTTCGTCGTGTCGATTTCCAAGGCTCCCGGCGCTGCTTTCAACGGCGCCACATCGCGTCCGGCATCGCGCGCATCGCGCTCGCCGATTTCCTGCAAAAGGGTGGATATATTACTCGGTAATCCTTTTTCGATCAACTGCTTATGTCGTCGTTGCGCCCGCGCTTCGACCCCGGCGGTGATGAAAATCTTGCAAACAGCATCAGGAAAAACCACCGTCCCCATGTCGCGACCATCCGCCACCAGCCCCGGCGCCCGCCGCGCCGCCCGCTGCGCCTGAAACAGCGCCGCCCGCACCGCCGCCAGTGCCGCCACTTTTGACGCCGCCGTCCCCACTTCCTGCCGACGCAGCGCCAGCGTTACCTCGCGTCCATCCAGCCAAATCGTTTCACCGTCGAAACGCGGCTGCAATCCGGCCGCCAGCCGCGCCAGCGCCGCCTCGTCGTCCAGCGATACCCCGCCCTCCAGCGCCTTCCAGCCGACCATCCGGTAGAAAATGCCGCTGTCGAGCAAGTGAAACCCCAGCGCCGCCGCCAGCGCCGCCGCCAGCGTGCCTTTGCCGGACGCCGCCGGCCCATCGATCGTCACAACAGGAATATTCGTCGAAAAATTCATGGCGCCATTTTACCAATACAAAAAAGGACGGGGTCGCCGTCCTTTTCCGTGACTGCTTCAACGCTGATTATTTATGGCTCAGCGCCGATTCGACCATTGCCTTGATCTCGTCGTCAGACGCATTGATCTTCATATGGCCTTTACCCGTCTTTTGCTCTTCAGCAATTCTCGCCACCGCGCCCTTGTCGTTCGCGTACTTGGCCGAGAGATCCTTGTAGCTCGGACCCATCTTCTTGGTTTCAATATCATGGCAGCTAAAGCAGCCCTTGCTCTTCATCAGAGCGGCCGTGTCCTGCGCCGAAGCCACGCCCACGCTTGCCGACAGCAAAGCGCCCGCCGCCACCAACACCATTACTTTTAGTTTCATGCTTGCTCCTTCTTCATGCGCGTGACCGCGCGACTCAAAAAACCGCCGATAAATCAATCCGGCGCCTTGTGTGCCACACCTTTATGGCAATCTATACAAATCTGCCCGCCACTCAAAGCGCTGACGTGCATGTCCTTCAAAAACTCTTTTTCCGGGTTGTTGATCGTATCCATGTGATGGCAATTACGGCATTCCTGAGCGCCGTTGGCCTTCATCCGCGCCCACTCACTCTCCGCCAACTCCTTGCGCTTGGCCTCAAATTTTTCGGGCGTATCAATCGTCCCCCTGAAATTCGCGTAAACTTCACCGAGCGCCTTCGTCTTGCGAATCATCATCGGAATGAACTCTTTCGGGAGGTGGCAATCCGAACAACCCACGCGAACCCCGTACTGATTGGAATAATGCCTGGACTGCATCCATTCCTTGGTGGTGTTATTGGCGTGACAGGTCGAGCAAAACTCGTCCTTGCCGGTTTCGTGCAACGCATAATTCATTGCTCCCAACCCGGCCGCGCCGATAATAATCCCCACAATCAAAACCCATATAAATTTCTTTCTCATCGAAAAGTTTCCTTCCTTTAACGAACCGTTTTCGGGGCGCCGCCCCGCCAATCCATTTCTTTCATTAATAGCAAAACAGCGCGCGAATCCTAACACGCGAACCGGATCGACGCTATATCATTTTACAATGGAACGATGTTAATAGACGCTTGTTGCCAATCGTTTACTTATTTCTGATCCAGATCAAAATTCGGCGTATTTCCGAGTAAAAAAATCGGGTTTTTGATGATTTTGCCATTGTTGTGCCTTCAAACTGCCTAGGAAACACCGATTTATTCCGTTCGCCCTGAGCAAGCCGTCAGGCGAAAACAGGTAACAAGATAACCTTGTCAGAAAAGTGGTTGACACACGCTTTCAGCCTGCTGACAATTCATGCCGCATCACTACATGGCTGAAGAAACGGTGTTTGCGTGACAATTAATAGGGTATGTTTTGGTTCTCGAATTCGCCATACGGCCTAATTCACGCGCTATGCGATCTTTCCAAGTTACGTATGTAATTCCCTAAACAAACAGGCCGCCCAAAGGCAGCCTGTTTGTTTTTTAGCGGTAAAGCGACGCGCTTGCTCAATCTTTGTGCGCTGTCTCCACCATTTGCAGCGGCTCTTCCTGAACGACGACACGCGGCGGGCGTACCCGTTTCGGGCGCGGCACTTCGGTCTCCTGCGGTTCAAACGACGGCGCGACGTGACGGGTTTCGATCAGTTCCAGCCCGGCGCCGACCAGATCGGGAACGAAAGCAGGAACTTTCGGCGCGGGCGCTACTCTCCGCGGTTCTTCCCTCGGTTGTTCTTCTCTCGGCGCTTTTTCTTGCGTCGGCGCTACTGGCTCCGCTGCAATGTCGCTTGCTTTTTCATTTGCCCTTTCACCAAACCTATCTCGGCTAGGCGCTTTCGTCGGCGCTTCAAACGTCGAATCTTTCTCAACGCGCGCGGGCATGGCCACAACGCTGTCGTCAGTCCTTTCGTTCTCGCTCACGGGTTTCGCGGCGACGGGAGCGGCGGCCTCAGGATCAACGACAAACTCGAACGAAATCGGCGAAGAAGTCGCTTCTCCCTGCTCCGCGTGTTCCTGACGACGACCGCGTCCGCGCTCACCGCGACGATGACGCTTGTGGCCGCGTTGTTCGCCGCCCTCGCCGTTCGGCAAAGTTTCGAGCGCAGCGCCGCTGACGGCGGGAGCGGTCTCCGCCTCCACCACCGTTTCCTGCGGCGCGGGTTGCCGACGCGATTCTTCCTGTGCCTGACGGCGGCGCTCGCCGTCTTGCGCTTTGTTTTGCTGTGCGTCATCACGCTCGCGATGGCGCGGCGCGTTTTCCGGCGCTTGTTTTTGCGCCACCGGTTCACGCGGCGTTTTGGCGGCGTTCTGTTCGCGCTCTTGACGCTCGCCGTCACGACGACGCTCTTGCGAGCGCTCGCCTTTGTTGCCGCGTTCGTTTTTGTCGCTGCGGTTTTCGTTTTGGCGATTTTCATTCTGGCGTTTTTGACGCTCGTTTTTGTCGTCGCGGTTGTTGCGCTCATTGCGCTCGCCGCGTTCATTATTGCGCTCGTTGTTACGCTCGCCGCGCTCACCGTTGCGTCCGCGACGTTCGTTACGATCACGCTCGCCGTGGCTGCCGTCACGACGACGGTTGTCTTGCCGCTTGCCCGATTTCTTGACCGGCTCGGCGGCTTCCGGTTCCTTCTTGAACCAAGCGAGAATGCGCGAGAACCACGACGGCCCTTCGACGGATTTGATTTCTTTCGGCGCGGGCGGCGCCACAGTCGGGGTGATGCCTTTGACGACGGCCTCCTGACGCGGCTCTTTGGCTTCTTCCTTGATCTCTCTGAGGAAATTCTGCTCTTGCGGTTTTTCGGCCAGTTCGAACGAAGCGGGCAACACGTCGCCGTGGTTCAGATCGTCGTGACGCAAGCGCTCCACCGAAAAGTTCGGCGTTTCGAGATGGCGGTTCGGCACCAGCAGCACGTTGACGTGGAAGCGCGCTTCGATGGCGAACACGTCGTTGCGTTTTTCGTTGAGCAAGAAGGTGGCTACTTCCACCGGCACTTGCGCGACGATTTGCGCGGTGTTGTCTTTCATCGCTTCTTCTTGCAGGATGCGCAGAATATGCAACGCCGTCGATTCCGTACCGCGAATGTGACCGATGCCGTGACAACGCGGGCAAGGCATGTGCGCCGATTCGGCCAGCGCCGGACGCAGTCGTTGCCGTGACAGTTCGAGCAAACCGAAGCGCGAGATTTTGCTGATTTGCACGCGAGCGCGATCGTAGCGCAACGCTTCGTGCAAACGGTCTTCAATCGCGCGCTGGTTCTTCGGGCTTTCCATGTCGATGAAATCGATCACCACCAAACCGCCCAAGTCGCGCAAGCGCAACTGGCGAGCGATTTCGTCCACCGCTTCGAGGTTGGTTTGCAGTGCGGTGGCTTCGATGTCAGAACCGCGCGTGGCGCGCGCCGAGTTGACGTCAACCGCAACCAGCGCTTCGGTGTGGTCGATCACGATGGCGCCGCCGGAAGGCAGCGCCACTTCCCGCCCGTAGGCGGTTTCGATTTGATGCTCGATCTGGAAACGCGAAAACAACGGCACATCATCACGGTAGAGTTTCACGCAATGCACGTTGTTGGGCATGACGTGGCTCATGAATTGCTGCGCTTGCTCAAACACCGCTTCGGTGTCGATCAAAATTTCGCCGATGTCGGGATGGAAGTAATCGCGGATGGCGCGAATCACCAGCGACGATTCCTGATAAATCAGGTAAGCGCCTTTTTGCAGTCGCGCCGCGTCCTCGATCGCGCTCCACAGTTGCATCAGGTAATTGAGGTCCCACTGCAATTCTTCTTGCGAGCGACCGATGCCGGCGGTGCGAGCGATAGTGCTCATGCCGCGCGGCACGTCGAGTTGGGTCAGCGTTTCGCGCAGTTCATTGCGCTCCTCGCCCTCGATGCGACGCGAAACGCCGCCGCCGCGCGGGTTGTTGGGCATCAGAACGAGATAGCGTCCGGCCAGCGAAATGTAAGTGGTAAGCGCCGCGCCTTTGTTGCCGCGTTCGTCCTTGTCCACCTGAATGATGAGTTCGTGACCTTCGCGCAGATGGTCTTGAATGCGACCTTCGTGAACCCCGATCGACTGCCGCGAAATTTCCTTGAAGGGCAGAAAACCGTGGCGGTCGGTGCCGTAATCCACGAAGCACGCTTCCAGTGACGGTTCGACCCGGGTGACAACGCCTTTGTAAATGTTCGATTTCCGTTGTTCTTTGGAAGCCGATTCGATATCGAGATCGATGAGCTTTTGCCCATCGACGATGGCAACCCGCAGTTCTTCTGCCTGGGTCGCGTTAAACAACATTCTTTTCATAATTCTTCATCCTCTCGTGCGCGTTGCACACCAGGGAAGGCGACAGATTCACAGCGCTTCTTGCGGTTCACAAGAAGGCTGCAACATCAGGCGCGGCACAACCGACCGGTCAAAACCGGCGGCGAGACAAGACGCCGGAGCCGCACCAAAGTGCGCTCGGCTGACGAGGGAGGCGGCCAATCGGTAAAAACTTTGTTGTCAACATCGTTGTCAATACACCGATCATCATCCTTGCGGGACGACTTCCTATTCATTCGTCAAGCACCTCGCTAAGCGGGGTGCACGGGCGATGCCATCAACTGTTGCCTGACAACCGGCGACCTTTCAGGGCGGCGGGTGGGTGCGAACGGCATCGCAGCCTTGTATCTCTTGCCGCGCAGATTCACTGTGGCCGAAACCTCGGCGCGAAAATGCGCGTGTTCAATCTGTTTCATCGGGAAGTCTTTCGACGTGCCTGATAAGGGGCGGGCTTTGCGAGACTGGCTCCTGCGGTCACGGCGACGACACTCGGTCGTTTGTCTGCGGCGTGACTCAGCGCCTTTACATCTTGATGACATCTCATCTACTCCGACTTCGGCGGAGTTTCGCAAAGAATCCTGACGCACCGGCTGGCACTGCTCCAAGGCTTCCTTTAAGATCGCTACTTTGCATCCGACCCGGAACTTCCGGGGCTGGGCGCGCGGCGCGCGACGTACCGCAATCGTCAACATGACAAAGGCGGGCAAGTCCGGTTTCCGAAAGGAGCGACGGATAATACCACTCGCATCCCGCCGCTTGCCGCATCCTGCGATGCCACGATCAGTCAGTGATTATAAAGGAATGAAGGACTTACGCAACAATTTTGTGAAATTTCTGGAAATTGACGAAACCGCTGCCGGGCAGCGGCTCGACAATTTTCTGATAAAGACGCTGAAGGGCGTGCCGCAGAGCCACATTTATCGGATCGTGCGCTCGGGCGAGGTGCGGATCAACGGCGGGCGGGCGCAGCCGTCGAGCCATCTGGCGGCGGGCGATACCGTTCGCATTCCGCCGCTGCGGCTGCCGGAGCGAGTCGAAGAACGTCGGGCGGCGGCGCCGAGCACGACTTGTGTTATTCCGGTGTTGTTCGAGGACGAATGGCTGCTGGCGGTGAACAAGCCCGCCGGGCTGGCGGTGCACGGCGGCAGCGGCGTGTCGTTTGGCGCGGTCGAACAGTTGCGCGCCCAGCGCCCGGAACAGCGTTTTCTGGAACTGGTGCACCGGCTCGACCGCGAAACGTCGGGCGTGCTGCTGCTGGCGAAAAAGCGGTCGGCCTTGACGGGGCTGCACACCGCTTGGCGTGAGGGCGCGGTGGACAAGCGCTATGACGTGCTGGTGCGCGGACGCTGGCCGGACGCCAAGCGGAAAGTGCAAGTGCCGCTGACGCGCTTTTTGACGGCGGAAGGTGAGCGACGGGTACGCGCCGACGACGACGGGCAAGCGGCGACCACCGTGTTTTATCGGCAACAAGTCTGGCCGAAACACGAGCCGCCGCTGTCGCTGCTGGAAGCGGAACTGCACACCGGCCGCACCCACCAGATACGGGTGCACTTGACGCATCTCGGCTATCCGCTGGCCGGAGACGACAAATACGGCGATTTCGCCTGGAACCGCATGCTGGCAAAAGCGGGATTGCGCCGGATGTTTTTGCACGCGCGCAAGCTGGGCTTCGCGCATCCGGCCAGCGGCGAATGGCTGGACATCGAAGCGCCGCTTCCCGAAGCGCTGCAAGCGTTTCTCGACGGTTTATCGGCGGAGCGTGAATGATGGAACCCAACACACGCCCACGCCGCTTTCAACTGCTGGTCTTCGACTGGGACGGCACGGTTGCCGATTCAACGGCGCCGATCGTGCACGCCGTTCAAGCCGCGTACCACGATTTGGGTTTGTTGCCGCCCACCGAAAATGCGGCGCGCTACATCATCGGGCTGGAACTCGGCAAAGCATTTACCACCCTCTCGCCGGAGCAACCGGAGAGAATGATTACCGGCTTGCTGGAGCGTTATCGTTACCACTATTTGCTGGGCGACGCCGAAATTCCACTGTTCGACGGTATGCGTGCCCTGCTGGAAAAGCTCGACCGCCAACATTACCTTCTGGGTGTGGCCACCGGCAAATCGCGCAAGGGGCTGGATCGGGTGCTGCGACAGAAAAATCTGATGAAGCGGTTTCACGCCACCCGCTGCGCCGACGAAAGTTTTTCCAAGCCGCACCCCGAAATGTTGCTGCACCTGATGGAACGGCTGGGCGTCGCGCCGGAGCAAACGCTCATGATCGGTGACACCACCCACGACATCCTGATGGCGAAAAATGCTCGCGTTCCGGCGCTGGCGGTTTCCTACGGAGCGCACGATAAAGACATTTTGCGCCAAAACCAGCCGCTGGACATCGTCGATTCCGTGGCGGCGCTGGACACTTGGCTCGCCATGCACGGATAATAGCGGGGTTATGAAAACCGCAAAGAGCCTTTTGCGCTGAACCCTACCCAACCGCCTGTCGAAAAATCAACACCCTTCTTAGCAAAAGCAGAAAGGCAACCATGAATACCCCCGATCCCAACGATTCCATTTTGCACGCTTCCGTATTCGGGCAAACCGCTCCGTCGTCGGCTGCTGCATCGGTAGCCAATGATCGTCGCGTCGAGGCGATGGAGAAAGTCACGATGGCTTTTCTGACCGAACAACGCCGCGCCCGCCGTTGGCGCATCTTCTTCCGCCTGGTGCTGCTGGCGTTCATCGTGTTGCTTATCAGCCTCAGCTTCATGAGTAAAGATCGCAGCAAAAGCTGCCTGACCGAATGTACCGCGCTGGTGCAACTCACCGGCGAAATCGCCGCCGACGCCAACGCCAGCGCCGAACACATCAATTCGGCGTTGCAAGAAGCATTTGCCGCCAAACACGTTCGCGGCGTCATTCTCGAAATCAACAGCCCGGGCGGCAGTCCCGTACAAGCCGGACAGATTTACGATGAGATCAAACGGCTGCGCGAAGAACATCCGGACACTCCGCTTTACGTCGTCGTCGGCGAAATGGCGGCGTCGGGCGGTTATTACGTCGCGGCGGCGTCTGACGAAATTTACGTGGACAAAGCCAGTCTGGTCGGCTCCATCGGCGTCATCATGCTGAACTTCGGCTTTACTGAGGCCATTCAAAAACTCGGCATCGAACAACGCACGATGACCGCCGGCGAAAACAAGGCGTTTATGGATCCGTTCAGCCCGGTCAACGAAAAACAAAAAGCGCATGTGCAAAAATTACTCGACAGCATTCACCAGCAATTCATCACCGCCGTGCGCGAAGGTCGCGGCGACCGGCTGCACGAAACGCCGGACATGTTTTCGGGACTGATCTGGAACGGCGACGAAGCGGTAACGCTGGGGCTCGCCGACGGCTTGGGCACCGTGGATTCCGTCGCGCGCGACATCATCGGCGTTGAAAACGTCTATGACTTCTCCTATCGCCCCGACTTTTCCGAGCGTCTGGCGCGGAAATTCGGCGCCGCGTTTTTCGAGCAGGTGTCAACGAAGATGGGCGTTGGTGGGGTGAGATTGAAGTAAGCGAATGTAGGAGTTCCACCATGCAAACCACAGGCAACACCATCCTGATCACTGGCGGCGGTTCCGGCATCGGCCGGGGGCTGGCCGAGGCGTTTCACCGGCGCGGCAACCAGGTCATCATCGCGGGGCGCCGGCAAGCGGCGCTGGAGGCCGTGGCGCAAGCCCACCCCGGCATCCGCACCGCCACGCTCGACGTGCGCGACCCGCAAGACATCGCGCGCTTTGCCGCCCGGATCGGCGCCGACTTTCCGGCGCTCAACGCGGTGATCAACAACGCCGGCATCATGCGCATCGAGGACTGGCACGCCGCCGAGGTCGATCCGGACACCGCCGAGGCCACCATCGAAACCAACCTGCTCGGTCCGATCCGGCTGACCGCCGCGCTGCTGCCGCAGTTACGCAAGCAGCCACGCGCGACGGTGCTGAACGTGACCTCCGGGCTGGCGTTCCTGACCATGGCCAACACCCCCACCTACAGCGCGACCAAGGCCGCGCTGCATGCCTTCAGCGATGCGCTGCGCTACCAGCTCCAGGCCACTGGCGTGGATGTGATCGAGATCGTGCCGCCCTACGTGCAGACCGAACTCATGGGCAAGGGGCAGGCCACCGATCCCAACGCCCTGCCGCTGGCGGACTTCATCACCGAAGTCATGCACCTTCTGGACACCCAGCCCAACGCGCGCGAAGTTCTGGTTCAGCGCGTGTTGCCGCTGCGCTTCGCGGCCGAGCAAGGCTACGAAGGCTACGTGAAGCAATTCACCGCGTACAACGACCAGTTTGGGCAGTTGCATGCGCTTTGAGAAACAAAAAGGCTAGCCCCCACCACCACCCATCATGACTCCTCAAAGCGCAGCGAAAGAATTCGAGAAGTTCATCAGCGACTCAGGAAATGCGATGACATCGCTCAGACCGGAGCAAGCTGTCGCTTTGGTGTTGAAGTTTTATGAACAAACTCGCGTTGAGGGTTGTGCTCTCGACGAAGATGGCGACATGCTCCTTGGTCAGTGGGGCATCTATGATTTTACCGGCCAGGAATGGTTCCATTTTGATCTGACGCGCCAGTTCATATTAGGTGATTCAGAAGACGATGAGGATATAAACCAGCTATCGCTTACCTTGTTCTTTGACCCGATACCTGATTTGAGGGCGATTCAAGCCGATAATAAATGGTGCGCATCTCTCGATGATTTGACGGAGTTTGAAAATTTTATCAAGGATTCGGCAGCTTATCAAGTCATCACATCATTAAAGCCTGCGAAAATTGAAATGAATTTTGATTCCATTTAGGAGAGATGGAAAGCATGGCGCGATGCCGTAGAGGCGGGTTTCAAACCCGCCCCGACAAATTCACTCCGCTAACGAAAAACTGATCACGCCCTGATCGTCAATGTCGCGTGTCGTTTCATTATTCAACCAGAGATGGTTCAAGTGTGCGATGGTTTCGCTGATGGCGAAGAAACGCTGATACACATCCAGTTCGCGGCGAAAGAGGATTGGAGAGATTTCGGCAGCGCACAGCGAGCGCGGCGCGGCGCGCAGAAGGTCGCGCAATTCGTCCAGTCGTTCTTCGTGGTGTTCGCGCAGTTGCGCGATGCGCTCGCCGATACCGTAAAACGGCAAGCCGTGCGACGGCAACACCAGCGTATCGCTGGGCAATTCGGCCATCGCATGCAACGAGCCGAGAAAATGCGTGAGCGGATCGGATTCCGGCTCGAACGCCCACACGCTGATGTGCGTGCTGATTTTGGGCATCAACATGTCGCCGGAAATGTACACGCCCTTCGCCTCCGTATAAAAAGAAGCGTGCTCGGGCGCGTGACCATGACCGATGATGATTTCCCACGGGTTCGTGTCGATATCGATGGAGTGTTCCGCGCCTTCGTTGAGGCGATGGTAGCGCGTCGGCAGCCCGGGAACACCAGCCTCATAGAGATCGGCGCGCGCCGCAAAGGCATCAAGCTGTATGGGGTCGGCGCCGTGCGAACGAAACAGCGAGAGGGTTGTCTCGGCGGTGAAAGGCGCACACGAATGAAAAATGGTATGCGCCATCAGAAATTCAGCGGCGGTCATCGACAACGGACAAGCGAAGCGCTGCATGAGCCAATCGGCGTTACCCAGATGGTCGGGATGGTGGTGCGTCACCAGAATGCGGGTGATGGGCAGATCGCGCAGGGTGGTCTGAAAGTGCTGTTCCCACAGCGCCCGCGTCGCCTTGTCGCCGTAGCCGCAGTCAACCAGCACATAACCGTCGGTATCGCGCAACAGCCACAGGTTGATGTGATCGAGCGCAAACGGCAGCGGCATCCGCAGCCACAGGATGTCGGGAGCGACTTCCAAAATCGCGCCGGGAGCGGGCGGCATGGTATGCGGATACCTCAGCATGGCTGGCCTCTGTGTTTTTAATATGTTGCATTCTAACAACTTATGAACAAGTCGCCAGATGTTGTCGCACGGCGGCTTTTTCCAATACAGCAAGAAGCGACTCCCCTGTGTTGCGGCACAAGTCGATGTCGGTCATGAGCCGGTGGCGGAGTGTGCCAAAATCATGTAAATCAAAAGGTTATGAAAATTCCGGCGACGGCAGGCCAACGTGATATTTTTTTGACGGGTTGCAAATGAGAATGATTCTCAGTTAATATAAGGTGTGCTGTCAGCGTGTTATTGATTTATGTTTGAAGCTTCTTACCCCTCTCCTCCAACCTCTCTCACACAAAGGGAGAGAGGAGAACTGCCTCGACGTTTCGTGAGAGAAGGCGTCTGCGTCGTGCGGTTTGACGACATCGGCAAAATCAGCCCCTCGCCTCTCGTGGGGGAGGGGTTGAGGAGAGGGAGTTCGTGCTCAGGGGGCTTTGTGGATGCGTCGATGGATTCCGTTCGCCCTGACGTATCAAGGATATTGCGATGCCGGTAACCACGCTGGATTGTTTGCCGTTTGGGCAGCGGGCGCTCGTCACGCATTTGACCGAGGCCGCCGCGCCGTTTCGCCGCAAGTTGCTGGCGATGGGCGTCACGCCCGGCTGTACGATCAAGGTGATTCGTGCCGCGCCGCTCGGCGATCCGATTGAAATCGAGATCTGTGGTTTTCATTTGTGTCTGCGTCGCGCCGAAGCGGCGACGATTGCGGTGGAAGAATGTCGCTCATGAGTTCGCGCTACCATTCGCACGAGCGTCAGATCGCGCTGATCGGCAATCCCAACTGCGGCAAGACGACCTTATTCAACGCGCTAACCGGCTCGCATCAGCGCGTCGGCAACTGGCCGGGGGTAACGGTCGAACGCAAGATCGGCGAATACCGCCACGACGGCAAGAAAGTGTATGTGATCGATCTTCCCGGCACTTACGCGATCGAAAACGCCATCGCTGGCATTTCTCAGGACGAGTTGATCGCGCGCCACTTTGTGTTGCACGAACGCGAGCCGTTGATCGTCAACATCGTTGACGCCACCAATCTCCAGCGCAATCTTTATTTGACGTTTCAACTGCTCGATCTGCGCCGCCCGATGATAGTGGTGCTGAACATGATGGACGCGGTGCACCACAGCGGCGAGACGATTGACGTAGCGCGCTTGCAGACGCAACTCGGCTGTCCGGTGGTCGGCGTTTGCGCCAGTCGCGGCGAAGGCATCGACGTGTTGCGGCACACCATCGAAACGATGTTGCAGCAGAAAACTGCGCCGCAACCCCAAATATCAACGCTGGGTGAAAAGCAGGAAGCGGTTTTAGCGAAGCTGTTGGAGGCCGCGCCGCCGGAGAGTCCGCTGCAAACGATGACGCGCTGGCAACTGCTGGACACGCTTCTCGGGAATTACGAAGCTGAAAGCGAGCCGTTGGACGATTTCAGCGAACAAGCGTTGACCCGTTGTCGTCAGGATTTGTCAGGTTGGTGCGGCGGCGAAATGGATATTGCGTTAGCCAGCGCGCGTTACGACGTGATCGATGCGCTCAGTCGGGAAGTCATCGCGCGACCACGGCAAGCGAGCAAAACGATGACGGCGAAGATGGATCGTTGGGCGTTGGGGAAATTCACCGGCATCCCGTTTTTCCTTCTGGCGATGTATCTGATGTTTCTGTTGGCGATTCGGCTCGGCTCGGCGTTCATTGACTTTTTCGGCATTCTGTCGGGAACAATTTTTGTGGACGGCATCAAACATCTTTTGACAAACCTCAACGCGCCGGAGTGGTTGACCGTGCTGCTGTCGAACGGCTTGGGCGGCGGCATTCAAACCGTGGCGACGTTCGTGCCGGTGATTGCAGCGATGTTTCTGTGCCTGTCGTTCTTTGAAGATTCCGGTTATCTGGCGCGAGCGGCGATGGTGGTGGATCGCGGCATGCGCGTGATCGGCTTGCCGGGCAAAGCGTTCGTGCCGATGCTGATCGGCTTCGGTTGCAACGTGCCGGCGATCATGGGCACGCGCACGCTGGAAAGTTCGCGTGACCGTTTGATGTCGATCATGATGATCCCGTACATGTCGTGCAGCGCGCGCTTGCCGGTGTATGCGCTGCTGGTGGCGGTGTTCTTTCCGGCGAACGGTCAGAATGTGGTTTTCGCACTCTACCTCCTCGGGATCGCCGTGGCGATTTTGACGGGGCTGGTGTTGAAACACACCTTGTTGCCGGGCGCAATCACGCCGTTCATCATGGAGCTGCCGCCGTACCGCCTGCCGACACTGCACAACATGTTGATGCTGACGTGGGAACGGCTGAAGAGTTTCATCATCAACGCCGGCAAAGCGATTGTGCTGGTGGTGATGGTGCTGAGCTTTTTCAATTCGCTCGGCGCCGACGGCAGCTTCGGCAACGAAGATACCGACAAATCGGTGCTCTCCAACATCGGCCAAACGATCACCCCTGTTTTTGCGCCGATGGGCATTGAAGAAAAAAATTGGCCGGCAACCGTCGGCCTCTTTACCGGCATCTTCGCCAAAGAAACCATCATCGGCTCGCTGAACGCGCTGTATTCGCCAATGGGCGCGCGCGCGAATGAAGAAAGTGGTTATCGCCCGCTCGACGGCATCAGAAAAGCGTTCGCCACCATTCCCGAAAATCTCAAAGACGCGGCCACCGGCATCATCGACCCTCTCGGCATCGCCACCAAAATGAGCGAAGCCGAAACCGTCAACGACAACGCCCAACAAACGACAACCCGTCGAATACATACCGCGTTCGGCACGCAAGCGGCGGCCATGGCCTTTCTGATTTTTGTTTTGCTGTACACGCCGTGCGTGGCGTCGCTGAGCGCCGTGTACAGCGAAGCCAGCGCGAAATGGATGGCGCTGGCAGCCGCTTGGGGATTCGCCCTGGCGTGGGTGTGCGCCACCGGCTATTACCAACTTTCACTGCTGGCAAGTTCGCCAGCCAGCGCCGGCGCGTGGCTGCTGGGTTTAGCGGCCACACTCGTCGTTCTGTTTTTTGTATTGAGATACGCGAGTTTGCCGCAACGACAAAAGGTATTGTCAAAATGATTTTGATGAAACTGCGCGATTACCTGAAAGAAAAACGCGCTGTCAGCTTGAGCGATGCAGCGCGGCATTTCGACATCCCCGAAAGCGCAATACAAAGCATGCTTGAACATTGGGTGCGCAAAGGATGCGCGACGGTCGATGTCGGCGCTTCGTGCGGCAGCGGTTGTAGCGGATGCGGTGTCAGTAAAAACCGTTGCGGCGCGATGGTTTATCGGTGGCGGGAAACGTCATTCGTCGGTTGAGGAAATACACGAACCCCAACGGGGCAGCACAGGCGTTATCATAGAGGTACGGTGCGCCGTGCCTGCATGGGTGGGCGGCAGAATGCCGCCCCTACGGATGTTTTATTCTCATTTAATGGCATAATTTCATCGCCCCCCCTTGCATCCCATGGAGAAGGTGTTATGTCCGAAACGCAGCAACGCTCTACTTTCGTCACCGTTCTGGCGTGGGTGTTCATCATCCTGTCAGGCATTATTGCCATAGTAGGGATTGACGGACTACAAGTAGGCCCATCGGACAGGCAAATCGATATATTTGGTATCTGGTGCGATATTCAGTCAATCCTTCTGGCTCTTTTGCTGTTCTCAGCCTTCATACTGATCACTTCCATTGGGTTATTCAAACGCTGTAACTGGGCCAGATTGTGCGCTATAGGCATCATGGTGCTGTTTCTTGTGTACAGCCTTTTTTGGATTGTCGATGTGTTTAGCTCATCGGCTCTTATTTTTCCGTTAGGGATCTTCTTCTTAATCATCTCCCTCGGATTTTTTGCGTTTTTCAGTTCGGCCATAGGGAAGCTTTTATCCGCGCCAATCGCAGCGGAGTTTGGCAAGGAAAAGAAACGCAAAGTGAAAAGCGAAAGAGAACAGCTTGAGGCCTTTCTGGCATGGGTTTTCATCACTTTATCCGGTATTGGTGTTGTCGCAGGGGTTGTCGGGATGGTCATTAAGGGATTTCCCCTCGTTTTTCCTCTCATTTTTGCCTTTGCGCTGACCCTTTCCATTGGGTTGTTCAAGCGCTGGAACTGGACTCGATTGCTTTTGGTGAGTTTCTTCGGATTCGTTGTACTTGTGCTTGCCATGCTTGGCGCCAAGTTTTAATTTCTTTCAGTTTTGGAGTAGAAATGAGGCAGAATACGGAAACGTTTTTCGACATGAAGGGATGAACATGATTGTTCTGGTCACGGGCGCCAGCGCCGGGTTCGGTAGGGCGATTGCCCAGCGGTTTGTCCGCGAAGGGCACAAGGTTGTTGCCGCCGGCAGGCGAGCGAATCGGCTCGAAGTGTTGCGGCAGGAGTCGGACGAGGCGTTGCTGCCGCTGGTGCTCGACGTGCGGCAGCGCAGCGATGTGGAGAAGGCGCTGTCCGCTTTGCCCGCAGCGTTCGCCGATATCGACGTGCTGGTCAACAATGCCGGGCTGGCGTTGGGGATGGCAGGATTCGACAAGGCGTCGGTGGACGATTGGGATCGAATGATCGACACCAACATCAAGGGGCTGGTGTATTGCACGCGCGCGTTGCTCCCTGGCATGGTGGCGCGGCGGCGCGGGCATGTGATCAACATCGGTTCGACGGCGGGCGAGTGGCCGTATCCGGGCGGAAATGTTTACGGCGCAACCAAGGCGTTTGTTCACCAACTGAGCAACAATCTTCGCGCCGATTTGCTGGGAACGCCGGTGCGCGTAACCAATATCGAGCCGGGGCTGTGCGGCGGCACGGAGTTTTCGCAGGTGCGTTTTCACGGCGACGAAGCTAAGGCGGCGACGGTTTATCAGGGCACGCAACCGCTGACGGCGGATGACATTGCCGAGGCGGTGTTTTGGGCGGCCACCCTGCCCGCGCACGTCAACGTCAACACGATTCAGTTGATGCCGGTATGTCAATCTTATGGCGCGCTGGCGGTACACCGGCAATGAAGTGGTAAACTTCGTGGTTGCCGATGACGGTTTTCAGAAACTTGACGGGAAAATTATGCCGAATATCTCTCAAATCTTATCTCAGACGCCCCCTGCCGCTGATGGCTTTTTCGGGGAATATGGCGGGCAGTTCGTGCCCGAAGTGTTGAAACCCGCGCTCGATGAATTGAGCGCCACCTTCGAGCGTTACCGCGCCGATCCCGAATTCATCCGCGAATTCATGTCGCTGCTGAAGCATTATTCGGGACGACCGACGCCGGTGTTTCATTGCGCGAATTTGAGCCGCTATTTCAGCGGTGCGCAGATTTATCTGAAACGGGAAGACTTGAATCATCTCGGCGCGCACAAGATCAACAACACCATCGGCCAGATTTTGCTGGCGAAACGCATGGGCAAAAAGCGCGTGATCGCTGAAACCGGCGCCGGTCAACACGGCGTGGCGACGGCGGCAACGGCGGCGCTGATGGGCATGGAGTGCCACATTTACATGGGCGAAGTCGATATCGAACGGCAAAAGCTCAACGTTTTCCGGATGCAGATGATGGGCGCCGAAGTGGTCTCGGCCAAGAGCGGACAGCGGACGCTGAAAGAAGCCGTCGATGAAGCCATCGCCGATTGGATGGCGCATGCCGACGATACTTTTTACCTGCTCGGCTCGGCGGTCGGGCCGCATCCCTACCCGCGCATGGTGCGCCATTTCCAATCCATCGTCGGCTGGGAAGCGCGCGAGCAAATGCTGGAACTGTGCGGCCGCTTGCCGGACTATGCGTTGGCTTGCGTCGGCGGCGGCTCCAACGCCATCGGCTTGTTCGCGGGCTTTCTCGACGATGCGTCGGTGCGCCTGATCGGCGTTGAACCGTCCGGTCGCGGTCTGGCGTCGGGCGAACACGCCGCCACGCTGACGCTCGGCAAGCCCGGCGTGCTGCATGGTTTCCGCTCGTATCTGTTGCAGGATAGCGAAGGCAACGTCGAGCCGGTGTATTCGGTTTCGGCGGGGCTGGATTATCCGGGTGTCGGCCCCGAACACAGCGCGCTGAAAGATAGCGGTCGGGCGCGTTACGTGCACGCCAGCGATCAAGAAGCGTTGAACGCTTTTTTCACGCTGTCGAAACTGGAAGGCATCATTCCGGCGCTCGAATCGTCACATGCTTTGGCGCACGCCATCAAACTGGCGCCGACCTTGCCGCGCGATCAAATCGTGCTGGTCAACCTCTCCGGACGCGGCGACAAAGATGTCGCGCAAATCGAGGAAATGGTGGAACGCGGCGAAGTGAAACCGCCGGTGTTGGGGCCTGTCGTGGCAGATTGAGATCCTGTGGATCTGTAGGGTGGGCAAAAGCGCGTAGCGCTGTACCCACCATGTACAACCAAGCTCTTGAAAATGCCTGATACAGCGACACTTGCCGCCCTGAAAAAATTTGCCGCCGCTGTAACGGTGAAGATGAGCGCGCTGATTCAAGGCGAGCCGGAAGATCAATTACGCGGACCGTTTGAAGTTTGCATGAAAGAAATCGGCGCGGCGCTGGATTTTGATGTGAACTGCGTTGGCGAAATCCTTCTTGCCGAACGATTGGGAAAGCCGGACTACGCCGTTCTCAGAGGGAATCTTCTGACCGGATATGTGGAATTGAAAGCCGTTGGCGTTGGAGCGAATACGACGCGTTTCAAAGGACACAACGCACAACAAGCCAAGCGTTTTGCCGCCATCCCTAATTTGCTTTATTGCGACGGTAACGAGTGGGGCTTATACCGTAATGGAGAGCTTGTTCGCCCTGTCGTTCGACTGTCCGGCGACGTGGGTTCTGCCGGTAAAAGGGCTGTAACAGAAGAAGACGCCGCTGCTGTTTGTCCCTTGCTGACGGATTTTCTCTCTTGGCAGCCCATTGTTCCGAAAAACATCAAGGAACTGGCAGAATTGCTTGCTCCACTGTGCAGAATGTTGCGCGATGGTGTTGCGGATGCGCTGAAAGACCCGGATTCGTCATTGGTACAACTAGCCAAAGATTGGCGACAACTGCTGTTTCCCGACGCGAGCGACGAACAATTCGCCGATGCTTACGCGCAAACGGTCACCTTTGCGCTGCTGCTTGCCAGAAGCGAGAACGACGAGCCGCTGGAACTGGCAAGCGCTCAAAAGGCTCTGGCGGTCGATCACAGCTTGTTGTCCCGTGCTCTGCAAGTGCTAACCGATTCCAGCGCGCAGACGGAAATTTCTGCCCCTTTGAATCTTCTGGTTCGAGTAATAGACATTGTGCCTTCGGCCTCGTTAAAGGATGCTGATAACAAGAGAGACCCGTGGCTTTTCTTTTACGAAGACTTCTTGGCGGCCTACGATCCCATCTTACGCAAGGACGCGGGGGCATACTACACGCCGATAGAAGTTGTTCGCGCCCAAGTTCGGCTGGTGGACGACCTGCTGACGAACAAGCTGGGCAAGGCTTTGGGATTTGCCAGCTCCGACGTTATCACGTTGGATCCTGCCGCCGGTACAGGCACCTATTTGCTTGGCGTCATTCATCACGCCTTGAGCAAAGTAGAAACACAGCAAGGCGCAGGAGCAGTGTCGGGTCAGGCGTCGGCTCTCGCCAACAACCTCTACGGTTTTGAAATCATGGTGGGGCCTTTTGCCGTGAGCGAACTTCGCGTCAGCCGCGCTTTGGCCGACAGAGGAGCAACGCTGCCTTCCGGCGGAAGCCACGTTTACTTGACCGATACGCTGGAAAGCCCCAACACGACACCGCCGACTCTGCCTCTGATTCTGAAACCCATTGCCGATCAACACGCCAAAGCTCTAAAAGTCAAAGCCGAAGTGCCTGTAATTGTCTGCCTTGGCAACCCGCCTTATGATCGGCACGAAGCCGCTGATACAAGCAACAAGGCGCGAACGGGGCATTGGGTGCGCTGGGGCGAAAAAAATACTGCAATCCCGCCCATCTTGTCCGACTTCATCGAACCTGTGAAATTGTCGGGACAAGGCGGTCAGTTGAAAAACCTCTACAACCTGTATGTTTATTTCTGGCGCTGGGCCTTGTGGAAAGTCTTTGAATCCAAGGATTCCACCGGGCCGGGCGTGACGAGTTTTATTACCGCGTCCAGCTACCTGGAGGGCGACGCCTTCTGCGGGATGCGCGAACACATGCGTCAGGTTTGTGACGAAATCTGGATTCTTGATCTGGGTGGCGAAGGTCGGGGAACGCGCAAGAGCGAAAACGTCTTCGCCATTCAAACACCTGTTGCAATTGCCGTAGCTGTCCGCTACAAAAAGACCAACAAGAACCAACCGGCCAAGATACATTACGCTTCGATTTCGGAAGGCACACGCGAGGAAAAACTGCAAGCGCTGGATGGCGTTGTCGGCTTTGCTTCTCTGGCGTGGCAGGATTGCCCCGACGAATGGCAAGCGCCTTTCCGGCCAGCCGGGACCGGGAGATATTTCGATTGGCCGCTGCTGACTGACCTCATGCCCTGGAATCAAAGCGGGGTCAAAGCCGGGCGAACCTGGGTGATCGCCCCCAGCGCCAGCGAACTTGAAACGCGTTGGGCCGCTCTGTGCCATGCCGACAAGCACAAGCGAGCCGTGTTGTTCAAGGATTCGCCCACAGGCCAAAAGGCAACGAATACGCCCATTCAACTTCCGCCGGGGAACGAGAAGTTACAAGCGCTTGCCGAGATCCCCCGAAACGCGCCGCTGCCAAGTGTTGTGCGGTACGCCTTTCGGTCATTCGACCGGCAATATATTTTTGCCGATGCCCGCATGCTGGACAGGCCGGGCCCGTCACTTTGGGCTGCTCACAGCGAAGGGCAAGTGTATCTGACAAGCATTTTCTCACAATCCCTGGAAACGGGGCCGGCTGTAACTGCTTGCGCGTTCCTGCCCGATCTTCACCACTTTTCAGGGCGCGGGGCCAAGGATATTGTGCCGCTGTACCGCGATGCAGATGGCAAGGAACCCAACATCCTGCCAAGTCTGCTGGAGGCGTTGGCAAAAACCTATGACCGGAAAGTGGCCGCTGAAAAATTCTTTTCTTACGTTTACGGCGTATTGGCGCACCCCGCCTTTACGGAACGATTCGCCGAAGAACTAAGTTCCCGCGAGCTTCGCGTGCCGTTGACTAAAGACGCCGCCCTGTTCGACCAAGCGGCGAAAGCGGGAGAAAAATTATTGTGGTTGCACACCTTTGGTCAGCGCTTTGTCCCCAAGGGCAAACACATCGGGCAAATCCCCACAGGCGCGGCAAAATGTAAAAAAGCCGTGTCGCAAAAAGCAGAGGAATACCCGGACAAATACGAATACGATGGGGTAGCGCAAACATTGCATGTTGGATCAGGCGAGTTCTCTCCTGTATCGCGGGATGTTTATGAGTTTGAGGTTTCGGGGTTGAAGGTCGTGCAATCTTGGCTTGGGTATCGGATGAAGAAGCCCAAGGGCAAAAAATCTTCACCCCTGGACGAGATCACGGCAGCAACGCTGGGCGGCTGGCCAAGCGAATTCACCACCGAACTTCTTGAACTGCTATGGGTACTGGAAGCCACGCTTGCCGAGTACCCTGCCATGTCCGCCCTGCTATCAAACATCACGTCTGGCTCATGCTTTACTGCAAATGAATTGCCGAGCACTCCGGACGCCGCTCGCAAGAAACCAAGTCGATCATCGAATGAATCGCTGTTTTGATCGTAATAGGGAAAAGCGGCAAAACTGCACCTCTACGGTTTTTCGCTCACTCAAGTAAGCTGTACACGGATACCGATAACGACGCCAAAACCATTACCTGCTTCGAAGAAGATCAAATATGAAATCTACCTAGGGTGCTCAGAAAATAAATTGCAAGATAAGCGTAGCACGAATAGTACGCAAGCGGTGTCCACAAATTCCGCTGTACTCACCCCTTCCCCGCCTTGGTCGCCTTCTCCTTTTTCAACGTCGCAAATTCTTGCGGTTCCCATTCGCGCAGCGCAAAGAAGAAGCCGACGCCGTGTCGTTCGTTGAGCGGCGCGGCAAGGCTTTCTTCGTGTAAATCGGCGAACGTTTTTCGCAGCCGCTTCAACTGTGATTGAAATTGTATGTTGGCGGCGGGGGTGAGCATGGCGTGGGTGAAAGCGGAGATTTCGTAAGGCGCTTTGAAGGAGCTTTGCAGAAAATCGCGCAAGCCTTGTTGCTGAAAGAAGCGACTGATCGGGCCGTTTTCCTGCCAGGCGAAATCACGCGCGATGCGTAATCGCACGCGGTTCTGCGGCAGAAAATCAATCAGGCGCAAACGGTCGAGCATGACCAGATATTTGATGCACTGCGTTTCTTTGATGTCGTATTTGGCAACGATGTCGGCAAGCGCCCAGTGGTTCATCACGCACGCGGCAATCAGAAAAAGGCGGGAGTCGGCCATCAGCGCTTTTTCCTGTTCCAGCGTCAGCGAGCGCAACGGCGGCTCGTAGGTCGCGGCTTCCTGCATCAGTTCGGCAAGGGTGAGGCCGAGCAAATCGGCGATGGCGGCGAGTTGTTCCAGTGAAATGCGGCGCAGAGAAAACCAGCGCTTGACGCTGGCCTCGGAAGTTTCCAGCAGTTGGGCAATATCGCGGTAGGTCAGGTTGCGCGCTTTCAACTCGCGTTTGATCGTGAGAAAGAGATGCGCGATTTGGGTGGTTCCGCCGTCCATGAGTGCCCTCCCGAAAAAGTATCGTTTAATAATGCTTTATCGGCATTATATTGCAGCTTCGCCTTTTTTTGTTTCAAAAAAAGCGCCTTTCCATCAATCTGTCGGCGTGGCGGTCAAATCCGCTGAATTCAACAACTGATGGAGGGTGTCATGTCTTCTGCTTTTTCTTTTTCTAACCGGAAGCCGCGGTCGAAAATTTCGGAATGGCTCTTCTGGGCGCCGCCGCTGTTGGTGGTGGCCATGATGGTTGCGCTTTATTTTTACGGGCCGATCAGTCAACCGCTGTCGTATCACCATTTTGCCGACCAGCGCACGATAGACGGCGTGCCGCATGCGGCGGATGTGTGGTCGAACCTGGGCTTTGCGCTTGTGGGTTTGTGGGGTTTGATCCGGTTGTTTCCGAAGCGCCATTTGCCGCAACTTCATCAAGGCTGGCCGGGGTACGCGCTCTTTTTGATCGCGTTGATCGCCACCGCCGCCGGCTCGTCGTTTTACCATTGGGCGCCGGACAATTTCCGGTTGATATGGGATCGTTTGCCGATTGCGTTGGCGTGCGCCGGATTGCTGGCCGCCGTGCATTGCGAAACCCGTCGCACCGGCGAAGGCTGGACGGCGGCGGCAGCGTTGGGTCTCATTGCCGTCGCCTCTGTCGGCTGGTGGTACGTGAGCGACCAACTCGGCCAAGACGATTTGCGGCCTTACATTCTTTTGCAGTGTTTGCCGCTGGTGTTGATTCCGCTATGGCAAAGCGCGTACCGCGCGCCGACGGCCGACCGTAAAGCGTTTTTGCTGGCCATCGGTTGTTATGTGCTGGCGAAGGCGGCGGAACTCGGCGACCATGCGTTGTTCGATGTGCTGCAAGTAGTCAGCGGGCACACACTGAAACATCTGTTCGCCACGCTGGCGTCGGCAATCATCGTTTGGCGGTTGACGCAACGGGTGAGCGTGAAAAAAACGCAGCGATGAACGCGCTACTCCCACTCGATCGTTGCCGGCGGTTTGCCCGAAATATCATAGACGACTCGGTTGATGCCGCGCACTTCGTTGATGATTCGCGTGCTGGTGCGCGCCAGCAAATCGTGCGGCAATGGCGCCCAATGGGCAGTCATGAAGTCGGTGGTTTGCACGGCGCGCAACGCGACGACGTTTTCGTAGGTGCGGCCATCGCCCATCACGCCGACGGAACGTATCGGCAGGAAGACGGCGAAAGCCTGCGCGACGTTGTCGTACCAGTTGCGGCCGTCGTCGGCGATGGTGTTGCGCAGTTCTTCAATGAAAATGGCGTCGGCGCGTTGCAGCAGTTCGATGGGCTTGCGCTCGCTGATGGCGCCGAGGATGCGAACGCCGAGACCGGGGCCGGGGAACGGGTGACGGAAAACCATTTCGTGCGGAAGCCCGAGAGCAATGCCCAGTTCGCGCACTTCATCCTTGAACAGATCGCGTAACGGTTCAAGCAGTTTCAGATGCAGCGTTTCAGGCAAGCCGCCGACGTTGTGATGCGATTTGATGGTGTGCGCTTTTTTGGTTTTGGCGCCCGCCGATTCGATCACGTCGGGGTAAATGGTGCCTTGCGCGAGCCAGCGGGCGTTCGGCAATTTTGCCGCTTCGCGTTGGAAAACATCAACGAACAGTTTGCCGATGATCTTGCGCTTCTTTTCGGGGTCAGCTTCGCCGTGCAGCGCCGAGAGAAACTCATCAGCAGCGTTAACGTGAATCACATGCACGCCCATGTTGCTTTGAAAAGTGTGCATGACTTGATCGGCTTCGTTCAAGCGCAACAAACCGTGATCGACGAAAACGCACGTCAGTTTGTCGCCAATGGCGCGATGAATCAGCGCGGCAGCGACGGAAGAGTCAACGCCACCAGAGAGGCCGAGCAGCACTTCTTCATCGCCGACTTGTTCGCGGATTGCGGCAATCGCTTCGTCGGCGTAAGTTTTCATCGTCCAGTCTTCGCCGCAACCGCAAACGTCGTGCACAAAACGCGACAGAATCGCCGCCCCTTTTTTTGTGTGCGTTACTTCGGGATGAAACTGCACGCCGTAAAAGCGGCGCGCTTCATCGCCAATAGCCGCAACCGGGCAATTCTGCGAGGTGCCGATGATAACAAAGCCGGGCGGCAATTCGGTGACCTTGTCGCCGTGGCTCATCCAAACGTCGAGCAGGCCGTGACCTTCGGTGTTGCTTCGATCCTGAATATCGCGCAACAACGCCGAGTGATTGCGAGCGCGCAGTTCGGCATAACCGAATTCGCGCACGCTGCCTTGCGACACTTTGCCGCCGAGTTGTATTGCCATCGTGTGCATGCCGTAGCAAATGCCGAGCACCGGAACGCCCAGCGTCCACACCGTTTCCGGCGCGCGCGGCGAATCTTTTTCGGTGACGCTCTCCGGGCTGCCGGAAAGAATGATGCCTTTCGGCGCAAAGTCACGGATGAAATCGGCGGACACGTCGAACGGGTGAATTTCGCAATACACATGCGCTTCGCGCAACCGGCGGGCGATAAGCTGGGTAACTTGCGAGCCGAAATCGAGAATCAGAATTTTGGCGTGGTGCGGGTGTTGAGACATGGTTTAAACGTTCAATGATTTTTCAAAAGAGAAAGCAGGGGCGGGTTTGAAACCCGCCCCTGCGAAACTTGCCTAGCCGCCCATCCGGTAATTGGGCGCTTCCTTGACGATTTGCACATCGTGAACGTGCGATTCGCGCATCCCCGCCGAGGTGATTTCGACGAACTGAGCGCGCGTTCGCAGCGCTTCAATATCGTCGCAACCGCAGTAACCCATCGCGGCACGCACCCCGCCCATCAGTTGGTGGATGATGCTGGCCAGAACCCCTTTGTACGGCACGCGGCCTTCGATGCCTTCGGGCACCAGCTTTTGCGCGGCGGCGGTATCGCCCTCTTCCAACTCCTGAAAATAGCGATCGGAACTGCCTTGCTGCATGGCGCCAAGCGAGCCCATGCCGCGATAACTCTTGTACGAGCGTCCCTGATAAAGCTCGATCTCGCCCGGCGCTTCTTCGGCGCCGGCGAACAGGCTGCCCAGCATCACCGACGACGCGCCAGCGGCAATCGCTTTGGCGATATCGCCCGAATAGCGAATACCGCCGTCGGCAATCACCGGAATACCGGCTTTTTCGGTGGCTTCGCAAGCGTAAAGAATCGCCGAGATTTGCGGCACGCCGACCCCGGCAACAATGCGCGTGGTGCAGATCGACCCCGGCCCGATGCCGACCTTCACGGCGTCGGCGCCGTGGTCGGCCAGTGCTTGCGCGGCAGCGCGGGTGGCGATGTTGCCGCCGATCACGTCGATGTGCGGGAAACGTTTTTTAACCCACGCCACGCGGTCGAGCACGCCCTGCGAGTGGCCGTGCGCGGTATCGACGACGATCACGTCCACTCCGGCCTCCACCAGCAGCGCGGCACGAAACTCGTTGTCGGACGCAACACCAATGGCGGCGCCGACGCGCAACCGCCCATGCGTGTCCTTGCAGGCGTTCGGATATTCGGAAGATTTCAGAATGTCCTTGACGGTAATCAGCCCGCGCAACTCCATCGCGTCGTTGACCACCAGCACCCGCTCCAGCCGATGATCGTGCATCAACTGTTTGGCAGTGTCGAGGTCGGAGCCTTCCTTGACCGTGACCAGCCGGTTTCCGGGCGTCATGATGTTGGCAACGGGCTGATCGAGGCGCGTTTCAAAACGCAGATCGCGGTTGGTGACGATGCCGACGACGCGGCCATGATCGACCACCGGCAATCCCGAAAACTTGTGCTTCTGGGTCAGCGCCAGCACATCGGCCACCCGCATCTCCGGTGAAATCACGATCGGATCCTTGACGATCCCGCTCTCGAAACGCTTGACCTTGGCCACTTCCGCCGCCTGCTTTTCGGGCGGCATGTTCTTGTGCAGAATGCCGATACCGCCCTCCTGCGCCATCACGATGGCGAGGCGCGCCTCGGTGACCGTATCCATCGCCGCCGAAACCAGCGGAATGTTGAGCGCGATGCCCCGACTCAGCCGCGTTTTCAGAGAAACGTCGCGGGGAATTACATCGGAATGAGCGGGGGTCAAAAGAACGTCGTCGAAAGTTAACGCTTTGTCAATGGTGCGCATAAAAGGCCTGCTCCTCACAAAAATTGATTATACTTGCCATGACAGCCCAAGCCCAAGTCTGACGGTGCTGGGGGAACCCCAAGTCCAGTGAGAGGTGTGTCATGAATACTCGATCTTTTCCATTATATGGCTTGCTGATGGCCGCGCTGGCCGCAACGATATTAGCATTAAGCGCTTCCGCCTCGGCGGCAACACTCTACAAAATCACCGGTCCCGACGGCAAAGTGACCTACTCGGATAAGCCGCCGACGACCGCCAAAGAGGCCGAAAAAACCGAAAAAATGCAAGACGTGCTGCCGACGGGCGATCCCGACGCGGCCAAAAAGATGGTGCAACAAGAAGCAGAGTTCCAGAAGCGTTCGGATGAACGTCAGGCCAGCGAGAAAAAAGCGGTGGACGAAAAGAAAGAAAAGGCCGACCTGTTACGGCGTTGCCAAGACGCGCGCACCAATCTTCGACAACTCCGCGACACCGGAATGGTGTTGTACCGCTCCGGCGAAAAAGAAGGCGAGCGGGAAGCGATGACGATGGACGCGCGCCTGAAAGAAGCAACGCGCGTCGAAGAGGAAATGAAAAAAGCCGGATGCGAGTGAAGCCATCGGCGAGAGAAGCGAAAAACAACGGAAGGTCTCCGTCGGGGCGGGTTTCAAACCCGCCCTGTTTTTTGCCACGAAGAAACGGGGACGTAGCTGTACGGTATTGAAAGAGCAATTACCAATGAACCATCAGCGAGGCTTCTTCACCTTTTTTGATGCGTTGATCGTCATCGGCATTATCGCGGGTATTTTCATCGGACACAAATGTGGCTTACTCTGGTTCGGCACAACAGGCGCCATAGGAATAGCATTGGTAGGCGGCGCAATGGGGTACATCGTTGCTCGCTTGCCGTGGGTGTTCGCAAATCGCTCGATAAAGCAGAGGTTGGAAAAAGAACCCAGCCAACAGTTGCGCGAGCGCCTCCATCACGAGTATTTTGTTGCACACCTCATTCTTGCTCAACTGATGAAAAGAGGCGAAGATATTAGCAACGAGCTTCCTTGGGTGATTGGTTTAATAAAGTCGGAAGATAAAAACCGTCGCATTTTCGGTTGGAGCGCTTTGAAATTTGCTTTCCCGAAAATCGCGGCTCAGATCGCAGAATATCGGCCAACGGATTCAACAGAAAGATGTCGCGCTCTTGCCTCACGGCTTGATCTTCATGTCGAACCAAACGCGGAATCGCTGGATGGGTAGAGCGAAGCGAAACCCATCGTCGTTTCTCACCTCTTTCACCAATTCTGGGCGATACAATCCCCGCCCTGCTGATCGCTGTTTCGATTTCATTTTACAATTCGGTTTTGTTTTTCATACAAACGCCATTCTCTCTCACGCCTTGAAAAACTCCGCCTTGTCGCCGAGCCAGCGATCAATTAACTTGACGGCGGCGGTTTCACCTTCTTTCGTTTTCAACAACCGATCGGCGACGCGGCTGGCGCGTTCGAGCAGCGCTTCATCGCGTTCGGGGTCGGCAAAGCGCAGCAGCGGTACACCCGATTGTCGCGCTCCCAGCAACTCGCCCGGCCCGCGAATACGCAAATCCTGACGGGCGATTTCAAAGCCGTCGTTGTTTTCAAAAATCACTTTGAGCCGCGCTTTCGCCAACGCTCCCAGCGGCGTTTCAAACAACAGGATGCACTGGCTTTGCCGCGAGCCGCGCCCTACCCGCCCGCGCAATTGGTGCAACTGCGCCAGCCCGAAGCGCTCGGCGTGTTCGATCACCATGATCGAAGCGTTCGGCACATCGACGCCAACTTCGATTACGGTGGTCGCCACCAGAATGTGAATGTCGCCGCGCACGAAGGCTTCCATCATCGCAGTTTTGTCCGCCGGTTTCATTCGACCGTGCAGCAAGCCGACGTTGAGTTTTGGCAACGGCGCACCGTCCGCAGTTTCGTGGCTGCCGTCGAAGGTTGCCATCAGTTCTTCGTACAGAGTTTGTGCCGCCTGCAGGCTGAGTTTTTCCGATTCTTCGATCAGCGGGCACACCCAATACGCTTGCGCGCCTTCGGCGCAACGCCTGCCGACGTGTGCGATGATTTCGGCACGGCGCGTTTGATTGACCAGCCGCGTCGTTACCGGCGTGCGCCCCGGCGGCAACGTGTCGATCACCGACACATCGAGATCAGCGTAAAAACTCATCGCCAGCGTGCGCGGAATCGGCGTCGCGCTCATCATCAGTTGATGTACTTCTTCAGCGCTCGCCGCTTTATCGCGCAACGCCAGGCGCTGCGTCACGCCGAAGCGATGTTGTTCATCGACAATCGCCAGCGCCAGATTCGGCATCGCCACTTCTTTTTGAAAAAGCGCGTGCGTGCCAATGGCAAAAGCCGGTTCGCCGTCAGCCAACATCGCCAATGTTTTTTTGTGTTGCGCCGACGTCAAGGCTCCCGTCAACCACACCAGCCGCACCGGCAAACCTTCGAGCCACGCCGACAATTTGTTGTAGTGCTGTTCGGCGAGAATTTCCGTCGGCGCCATCAACGCCGCCTGCCGACCGTTTTCCACCGCGCGCAACGCCGCCAGCGCCGCCACCACGGTTTTGCCGGAGCCGACATCGCCTTGCAGCAAGCGGTGCATCGGCATGGTGCGCGCGAGATCGTCGCTGATTTCTTTCCACACACGCTGTTGCGCCATCGTCAACGCGAACGGCAAGCGCTGCAATAACGCCTCGGTCAAAACACCGCGCGGTTTCAGTGCTTCGGCGCGACGGCTGGCGCGCGCCGCTTTGTGTCGCTTCAACGAAAGTTGTTGCGCCAGCAATTCATCAAACTTGATCCGCTGCCAGGCCGGATGCGTGTGCGCCGACAGCGTTATTTGTTCTTCTTCGGACAACTGCGGCGGAGGCGCGTGCAAAAAACGCAACGCCCGCGACCAGTCCCACAAATCCTCCTGCCGACACACGGCTTCCGGCAGATCGTCGCGCAACACCGCTTCGTGTTGCAAGACCCGTGCGATTTGCTTCGTCAACACCTCCTGCGACAACCCGGCGGTGGTCGGATAAATCGGCGTCAAGCGATTCGGCAACGACACATCACGCGGCGCTTCTCGCGGTATTTCTCTTTGATTCGCTGCGCTCAGCACCATGAACTTCGGGTGCACCATCTCCAAACCGAAATGGCCTTCCCGCACTTCGCCGAACACGCGCACCCGCGCACCGAGGGTCAGCGCTTTTTGCTGGTTCGGATAAAACGTGAAAAAGCGCAGCGTCAACGCCGCGCCGATCCCTTTTTCATCGTCGCTCTCAATCGCGCAAACCCACTGCCGCCGTGGCCGATAACGCACCTCACTCGCCGTCACCACGCCCTCGGCGCACACCGACATCCCCGCGTGCAACTGCGCCAGCGGCACGCGCGTCGTGTAATCCTCGTAACGCAGCGGCAAATGCAGCGCCAAATCGACATCGCGGACAATGCCCAGCCGCGCCAAACGCGCCGCCAACACCGAACCCTTGTCCTTGCGCGGCTTGTCCGCCGCCGGAAGATCACGCGACATTCCGGTCGCCACGACTTACCTCAGAAACAACACCGCCTCGACTTCCAGCGCCGCCGCCTTCGGCAATGCCGCCACCTGATACGTCGCCCGCGCCGGATACGGCTTGGTGAAATACGACGCCATGATTTCGTTGACTAGCGCGAAATCGTTGAGATCCGCCATCAAAATCGTCAACTTCACGATATCGTCCAACTCGCCGCCTGCCGCTTGCGCCACCGCCCGCAGATTGCGGAACACCTGATGCGCCTGCGCCTCGGCGCCCGTCGCCAACACGCCGCTGGCCGGATCGAGCCCCAACTGGCCGGACAAATACACCGTCTGCCCCACCGCAACCGCCTGCGAATACGGCCCCAGCGCCGCCGGCGCCTGCGCGGTATGAATGGCCTTTTTGCCCGCTGCTTTCGTGTCGCTCATCGCTTCCTCCTTCATCGTCTGAAATGACGTAAGTGTAGCAGTTGGCGGCGTCCAGCGCTTATTTTCCAGCCTGTCCGGCTGGCGAAGCATAAGGCGATTGTCGGAATGCCAGAAATTCGGTAATATTCCGAACCTTACGGGCCGATAGCTCAGCTGGGAGAGCGCCGCGTTCGCAATGCGGAGGTCGGGAGTTCGATCCTCCTTCGGTCCACCAATAACGCTCAACTTTTCTGGTTGGGCGTTTTTGTTGGCGAACTTCGATGATGTAGGAATGTCAGCAATTTAGCAAACATTGCTTTTGATTTCAAAGACTTTCGTTGACGGTTCAAATCATCGTCGGCCTTGAGTATCATGTCGCAGGCGCTGAGCCGGTTGAATACGTTGTTGCCGTTTACGATGAAAGAGTAACACTATGAATATCCCTGAAGAGCTTTTGACGGTGCGCGACTGGTTGCGCTGGGCGGTGACCCGGTTCCATCAATCGCGGTTGTATTTCGGGCACGGCAGTGATAACGCCCTCAGCGAAGCCACTTATTTGATCGCGCACACGTTGGCGTTACCGTTTGATCAACTCGATAGTTTTCTCGACGCCCGTTTGACGTTGCCCGAAAAAACGCAACTTCGCAAAATTCTCGACCGTCGCATCGAAGAGCGCATCCCCGCCGCTTATCTCACGCAGGAAGCGTGGCTCGGCGATTTTCGTTTTTATGTTGACGAGCGCGTCATCATCCCGCGCTCTTTCATCGCCGAGTTGATGCCCGACCGGTTGTCGCCGTACCTGCCCGATCGCCACGATGTCAAGAACGCGCTCGACTTGTGCACCGGCTCCGGTTGCCTGGCGATTCTGATGGCGGATGCGTACCCCAACGCCGACATCGACGCCGTGGACATTTCGCTGCCGGCGCTCGAAGTCGCGCAGCGCAACATCGACGACTATCATCTCACCGACCGCATCACGTTGATTCGTTCCAACTACACCGACAATCTGCCGAAGAACAAACGCTACGATCTGATCATTAGCAACCCGCCTTACGTCACTGGTGAAGCGATGCAAAATCTGCCGCGCGAATACCGTCACGAGCCTGAACTGGCGCTGGCCGGCGGCGTCGATGGACTGGACGCCGTTCATCACATTCTGAAAAACGCGCCGCGCTTGCTGCAACCGCACGGTATCGTCGTCGTCGAGATCGGTCACAACCGCGCTATCGTCGAAGTCGCTTATCCAAATCTGCCTTTCGTCTGGCTCGACACCGGCTCGTCGGAGGATTCGGTCTTTTTATTGACGCGCGATGATCTCGCCGAGTATACGCCGCCAAGCTCAAAACAAACGGAACCCATCAGCGCGTCTCAAATCGGCGCCCACCGATAAAACAAGCGGAAGCATTCATCAACGTCGGGATACGTTTCGCGCAAGCGCGCAGGCGCCACAAAAAAAGTTTCCGACATCACCGCAAAAAATTCCGCCGGATGTTCCGAAGCGTAAGGGTCGATCCCCAAATCTTCGCCCGCATCCGTGCGACGACAAAAATCATCGTAAGCGCGCCCCATTACTTGCTGCCAGCGCGCTATCGGCAATTCCGGCGGCAGCGGCGGGCAACCGTTGGCTTCGCCGTTCTTCATGTCGAGCTTGTGAACAAACTCGTGGATCACCACGTTGACAGGCAAAGCATCGCCTTCCGTCGCTTCCGAAAAAATTTCATCATCTTCCGCTTCTTCGTCACTGCGTTCGCGGTTGGGATCAAGCGCGTCCGGCCACGACAGCGCCACCGGCCCACCCGGCATCGCTTCGCCCATGATCGGTTCATCATCACGATGAACCACGCCGTCTTCGTCTTCCCATTCGGCGTTGGTGATGAACTCATCGGAATACAACACCACCGTTTCAAAATCATCGTACCATTCCAGTCCCAATTTCAACACGGGAATGCACGCCTGCGCCGCCACCACGACTCGCTGAAACGGCGTCACCTTGAAACCACGCGCGCCGACAATGTTTTTGTCGCACAAAAACAGCACGCTCATCGCGCGCAACGCTTCCAGTTCGCTCTTGGGCCAATCGCCAAGAAACGGCAACGCCGCCAGCGCTTTTTGCCACAACGCTTCCGGGATTGCATACCGTTGCAGCGTTCGGGCGCGACGCCAACGCGAGAAGAAATTCATCACTCGTCGTCGTCAGAGTCGCGGGGCAACAAGGTCAGCGTCGATTCCGTCTCAAACAAACGCGCCGCGTCCGGTTCCGGCATTTGTTCGACCCCGCGCAGTTTTCGTGTGATCGCTCGCGTCCGCTTATCGGCTTCGTCGATGGTTTTCGTCGCCTGATCGAGCTTGTCCCGCGTTTTCATCAATATCAGTCCAAACTTCTGAAATTCGGTCTTGACCGCCGCCAGCACTTCCCACACTTCACTTGAACGCTGCTCGATGGCCAATGTCCGAAAACCCATCTGTAAACTGTTCAACATCGCCATCAGATTGGTCGGCCCCGCAATCATCACGCGCCACTCGCGCTGCAAAACATCGCTCAAGCCGGGGCGCGTCATCAGTTCGGCGTACAATCCTTCGGACGGCACAAACAACACGGCGAAATCGGTGGTGTGCGGCGGCTTGACGTACTTTTCCTGAATCTTCTTCGCTTCCGTTTTCAGAAAGTTTTCCAGCGCCTTCCTCGCTTCTTCGGCAGCCGCCATGTCCGCATTTTCCAGCGCGATCTGCAAACGCTGCCAATGATCGAGTGGGAACTTGGAATCGATCGGCAACCAGCACGGCTGATGCGCGTCGCGCCCCGGCAAGCGAATCGCAAATTCCACCCGCGCGCCGCTGCCCGGAATCGTCTCGACGTTTTCGCCATATTGCTGCGGCGTCAGCATTTCAGACAACAGCGCCGCCAACTGAACCTCGCCCCAGCCGCCGCGCGTTTTGACGTTGCTCAACACACGCTTCAAATCGCCGACGCCCACCGCCAGCGTTTGCATTTCGCCCAAACCTTTATACACTTGCTCCAAACGGTCGGCGACTTGTTTGAACGATTCGCCCAAGCGCGTTTCCAGCGTCGTCTGTAATTTTTCATCGACCGTCGCCCGCATCTGATCGAGTTTTTGCGCGTTGTCGAGGCGCATCACGTCGAGCCGCTGTTCCAGCGCCTTGCGAATCGCTTCCAGCTTCTGCTCCGACACTTGCGTCAACTGCTGGACCTGCGTTCCGAAGCGCGACCACTGTTCCTGCTGCATGCCGAATTGCGCCGTGGATTGTTGCTGCGCGGCTTGCGCCTGTTGCAACAACAGTGTCGATAACTCGCCGCGCTGCGTCGCCAAATCCTGTCGCAAATCGCGCTCGCTCTTCCCGCTTTGCGCCACCAGCGCCGCCAGTTGCGTGCGCGTTTCCGTCAGTTCGCTCAAAAGTTTTTGCTGATCGCGCGCCAACGCCGCCGTTCGCGCCACCGAATACGCAACAGCCATCAGCAGTAAAACCGTCAGTGCCAAAATGATCGTTACCATGTTTTCCACAAATACCTCTCCCGCCGATTCCTCCGGCTCGCTTATTGTACGGCATTCTGTTTTACAAGGATGCACTGATACAGTCCCAACCGTTCGGATTGAGAATAAACCAGCCCCCCTGAAATGGGCGTACCGTTCTGTTGTATTATTGCGGCATCCGCTTTTTATTCGCCCTCTCTACCGTGCCGTTCGCGTCTCTCTTGGCGGCGCCGCTGATCGCCGCACTCGCCGCTTTTGTTGTCGGCGCCACGCTGCTGCAAACCCGCGCCGCGCTGCCGGAGTCACCGTGGGCGGGTTTGGCGTTGGCCTTATTGCTGCTCGGCATCAGCGCCTTCGCGCTGTTTCGCCTTCGCCGTTCCTCCGACAAAATCCAACCGAAAACACTGCTCGTTTTCGGCGTGCTCTTGATCGCCGCCGCTTTTTGCGGTTACGACTACGCCGCGCTGCGCGCCCAATACCGACTCGCCGACGCGCTGCCGACTGAATGGGAAGGGCGCGACATCGTTCTCAACGGCGTGATCGACGATCTCCCCGATACCAACGATCGCGGCACGCGCTTCTCGTTCACCGTCGAAAACGTGTTGACGCCGGAAGCGCACATCCCCTCACGCATCGCGTTGACTTGGTACGCCCGCGATTTCAACAGCGATGAAGAAACCACGCTTCCCGCGCTGCACGCCGGCGAGCGCTGGCAACTGAAAGTGCGCTTGAAACGTCCGGTTGCCAGCATCAACCCCGGCGGCTTCGATTATGAAGCGTGGTTGTTACAGCACAACATTCGCGCCATCGGTTATGTGCGTTCCGATGTTGGCAATCGCGCTGATGTTGATGCAACCGCTGAACCCGTCAACATCCGCCTCGCCGCTTTCGCCGGCCAACCGCTCGATTACCTTCAACGCATGCGCGAAAACATCCGCACCCGCGTTCAACAAGCGCTGCCTGACAAACCTTACGTCGGCGTGATGGTCGCGCTCATCATCGGCGAGCAACGCGCCATTCCCGAAGCGCAGTGGCAAGTGTTCAACCGCACCAACATCACCCACCTCGTCTGCATCTCTGGGTTGCACGTCACCGTTTTCTCGACGCTCCTGGGCGGCCTGCTCTTTCAGTTGTTTCGTCGCTTGCCGCGATTGACCTCGCGTTGCCCGGCAATCAAGCTGGCGGTGCTCGCCGGCTTTTTCGCTTCGGCGTTTTACGTGGCGTTGGCAGGCGCGGGGATTCCCGCACAACGCACTCTCATCATGCTGGCCGTTCTTGCCTTCGCGCTATGGACACAACGCATCAGCCAACCGCTGCACACCTGGCTGTGGTCATTGTTCGTCGTCGTGCTATGGGATCCGTGGGCGCCGCTCGCCGCCGGTTTCTGGTTGTCGTTCGGCGCAGTCGGCTGGTTGATGTACGCCGCTTCCGGTCATCTCTCCGGCAATAACATCGACGCCCGTTGGCGCGCGCGCTGGAAGCGTTACCTCGCGCTCGGCTTTCGCACCCAATGTATCGTCACGCTGGGATTGATGCCGCTGCTGCTGGCGATCTTTCAACAATTTCCGCTGGTCTCGTTGCCCGCCAATTTTCTGTCGATCCCGTGGATCACGTTGCTGGTCACGCCCATCGCGCTGATCGGCGCCACCCCCGGCTTCTCGTGGTTGTTGCCGCTCGCGCACTTTTTATTTGAAATTTTGATGACCGCGCTGAGTTGGATGTCGCACCTGCCGATTGCCGTGTGGCAACAACACGGCGCGCCAATCTGGACCATCATCGCCGCCGTCTTCGGTATTCTCTGGATGCTGATGCCGCGCGGCGTGCCCGGCCGCGCCCTCGGCGTTTTGTGGTGTTTGCCGATGTTTTTGATCGTGCCGCTCGCGCCCGCCGCCGGAAATTTTGAAGCGACCGTGCTCGATGTCGGGCAGGGCTTATCGGTCTTCGTGCGCACGAGCCAACACACGCTGCTCTACGACACCGGCCCCAGCTACTTCGACGACGCCAGCGCCGGCAGCCGCATCGTCTCGCCCTTTCTGCAATTCGGCGCCATTAACACCATTGACACGCTGGTCGTCAGTCACGACGACGACGATCACAACGGCGGCACGCGCGACGTGCTCGCCACCTTGCCCGTCCGACAGTTTTACACCTCGGCGCCCGTCGAAGCGGCAGAAAACGAAAAGGCCGTCAACAACAAAACGCCTCTCCCCGCCCCCGTCGATTGTGTCGATGGTTTTGAGTGGACATGGGACGGCGTTCGTTTTCGTTTCCTGTCGCCGTCAGAAAACACCTCCTTACGCAGCGCCAACGACCGCTCGTGCGTGCTGAAAATCGAATCATCGCATGGCAGCTTGCTGTTGACCGGCGACATCGGCAAGCGCGCCGAGAATGCGTTGATCGAACGCCACGCCGCCGATATAAAAAGCGACATCCTCGTCGTGCCGCATCACGGCAGTCGGCTTTCATCAACGCTGCCCTTCGTTACCGACGTTGCGCCATCGCACATCGTCTATTCCGTCGGCTACCGCAACCGCTTCGGCTTTCCGAAAGAAGAAACCATCGCCCGCTATGAAACCGTCCACGCCAACCAATGGCGCACCGACCGCGGCGGCGCCGTTCACTTCACGGTTGACGATCGAGGAATCACTGCCGAGACTTATCGGCAAAACCATCCGAGATATTGGCGGTAAAAAACGGAAAGCTTTTTTTGAAAGAGGGCTTTGAATGTGCCCGCGCCCGCATCTTCAATATATCGTTCGTAGGGTGAGCAAAGGGGCACGGCTCAGTCCTCGCCTCCCCACCCTACGATTGTTGTCCTGCGCGGAATCACAACTTCGCTTCAACCCACCCCCGCACCGACTGCAATGCCGCTGCCAATTTATCGGGCTGGGTGCCGCCCGCCTGCGCCATGTCGGGGCGACCACCACCTTTGCCGCCGACTTGTTGCGCGACGAAATTCACCAGTTCGCCCGCTTTGATCTTGGCGGTCAGATCGGGGGTCACACCCGCGATCAACTGCACTTTGCCGTCGTTCACTGTTGCCAGTACCGCCACGCCCGAGCCGAGTTTCGCGCGCACTTTGTCGAGCGCGTCGCGCAGCGCGGCACTGTCCACGTTGTCCAGACCAGCGACGACGGCTTTGATGCCTTTGATGTTGACCGTTTGCGCGTCAATCAAATGATCGACTTGCATCGACGCCATTCGCGTTTTCAGTCGCGCCAGTTCTTTCTCGGCGTTTTTCATTTGTTCGTTCAGATGCGCGACGCGCACGTCCAGTTCGCCGGGTGATACTTTCAATTCTCCGGCGGCGCGTTGCAAAATCTGTTCGCGGTCGTTGAGGTAACCAAGCATGCCTTCGCCGGTGATCGCTTCGATGCGGCGAATGCCCGCCGCGACACCGCTTTCGGCAACGATCTTGAACAGGCCGATGCTGCCGGTGCGTTCGACGTGGGTGCCGCCGCACAATTCGCACGACGAGCCGATGTTGAGCACGCGCACTTTGTCGCCGTACTTCTCGCCGAAGAGCGCCATCGCGCCCGCTTTCAGCGCATCGTCGAACGGCATCACTCGCGTTTGCGTCGCCGCGTTCGCCAGAATTTCTTCGTTAACTTTCGCTTCCACTTGCGCGATTTCTTCGGAGGTGACCGGCGAGAAGTGCGAGAAGTCGAAGCGCGTGCGCTCGGGGTCAACTCGCGAGCCTTTTTGTTGCACATGCGTGCCCAGCACTTCGCGCAGCGCTTTGTGCATCAAGTGCGTGGCCGAGTGGTTGCGCATGATGCGCGAGCGCGCAGCGCGATCCACGTTCGCCTGAATCGTATCGCCGACGTTCAGCGCGCCTTTCATCACTTCGCCGATGTGGCCGAACACTTCGGGCTGAATTTTTTGCGTGTCGCGCACTGAAAACATCACCGCGCCGCTGCCAAGTTGACCAATATCGCCCACCTGCCCGCCCGATTCGGCGTAAAACGGCGTGCGATCGAGCACCACCACGCCGCATTCGCCTTCTTTAAGCGACGGCACGCTGACGCTATCGTTGTACAGCGCCACGATTTTCGCCGCGTTTTCCAGTCGCTCGTAACCTTCAAACGTGGTTTTCGATCCCTGATAAGGCAACGGCTCGTCGGCCTTGAATTGGCTCGCCATCCGCGCCCGTTTGCGCTGCGTCTGCATCGCTTGATCGAAACCGGCTTCATCGACCGTTATGCCGCGCTCGCGGCAAACGTCCTGCGTCAGATCGAGCGGAAAGCCGAAGGTGTCGTACAGCGTGAACGCCACTTCGCCGTCAAGCGTGGCGCCGCCGCTGTCCTGCATGCGCTTCAACGCTTCATCCAGCAGCTTCATGCCGTTTTCGATGGTTTCGCCGAAGCGCTGTTCTTCGGTTTGCAGCACTTGCGCCACTCGCGTTTGCTCACGCACCAATTCAGGGTAAGCGTCGCCCATCGTTTTCGCCAGCGCTTCGACGAGGGTGTAGAAAAACGGTTTCCGCTGTCCCAGTTCATAGCCGTGCCGAAGCGCGCGACGAATGATGCGACGCAACACGTAGCCGCGCCCTTCGCTGACGGGGATCACACCGTCAACGATCAAAAACGCACAAGCGCGAATGTGATCGGCGATCACGCGCAGCGACGGCGATGTTTTGTCCTTGCATCCCGTCGCTTTGGCCGCCGCCGCAATCAGCGATTGAAACAAATCAATCTCGTAGTTGGAATGAACATGTTGCAGCACCGCCGCCAAACGCTCCAGCCCCATGCCGGTATCGACGCACGGTTTGGGCAACGGCGTCAACACGCCTTGCGCGTCGCGGCTGAACTGCATGAACACCAGATTCCAGATTTCGACATAACGGTCGCCTTCGGCGTCGGGCGATCCCGGCGGGCCGCCGGCAATGGCAGAACCGTGGTCGTAGAAAATTTCCGAGCACGGGCCGCAGGGGCCGATATCGGCCATCTGCCAGAAATTGTCACTGGCGTATTTGGCGCCCTTGTTGTCGCCGATGCGAATGAGGCGTTCTTTCGGAATCTTGATTTCGTTCGCCCAGATATCGTAGGCTTCGTCGTCGTCGATATAAACCGTCGCCCACAATTTTTCCGGCGGCAGCTTATAAACCTTGGTCAGCAATTCCCACGCGAAGATGATCGCGTCGCGCTTGAAATAATCGCCGAAACTGAAATTGCCGAGCATCTCGAAGAAGGTGTGATGGCGCGCCGTATAACCGACGTTTTCCAGATCGTTGTGTTTGCCGCCGGCGCGCACGCAGCGCTGCGAAGTGACCGCGCGTTGATAAGGGCGCTTGTCGATGCCCAAAAACACATCTTTGAATTGCACCATACCAGAGTTGGTGAACAGCAGCGTCGGATCGTTGCCCGGCACCAGCGAGAAACTGGGCACGGCGGCGTGACCGTGGGCAACAAAATAGTCGATGAATTGGCGGCGGATTTCGGAGACGTTCATGGTTATGCAATCAGTATTGCGCGGCGCGCAAAAGCGCACTATTGTAGCCGTTTGCAGGACGTAATGACAGCATCAGGGATCGACGGCCACCTGCGCGGCGCCCTCAGCGAGCGCGCCGATCACCGTCGCCGCCGCGAAGCCCGCCTCGTGAAACAAGCGCAACACCTCGCCTGTCGCTTCCGGCGCGCACGAAACCAGCAAGCCGCCGCTGGTCTGCGGATCGGTCAGCAACGTCTGCTGCCAGGGCGCGATAGCGGGAGCCAGCCGCACCTCAAGCCCATACGACGCCCAGTTGCGACCGGACGCGCCAGTGGCCATGCCGTCGCGGGCGAAGGCGGCGGCTTCTTCCATCAGCGGCAGTTGCCCGAATGACAAGCGCGTCCCACACGCCGACCCTCGGCAAATCTCCAGCAAATGGCCGAGCAGACCGAAGCCGGTCACGTCAGTCATCGCATGCACGCTGTCGAGTTTCGCCAGCGCCGTGCCGACGCGATTGAGTTGGGTCGTGTGCCGGATCATCGTGGCGTATCCCGTTGCGTCGAGTTTGTTATTCTTCAGCGCCGCACTCAGAATGCCGATGCCCAGCGGCTTGCCGAGAATCAGCGCGTCGCCCGCTTGACCGGCGGCGTTGCGCCGCACCCGATCCGGGTGAACCAACCCCAGCGCCACCAGTCCGTAAATCGGCTCCACGCTGTCAATCGAATGCCCGCCCGCCAGTGGAATGCCGGCCTCGCGGCAAATGCTGCCGCCGCCTTCGAGAATACGGCCGATGAGCGGCAACGGCAGTTTATCGATCGGCATCCCGACAATCGCCAGCGCCAGAATCGGTTGCGCCCCCATCGCATAAACGTCGGACAACGCATTGGTGGCGGCGATGCGTCCGAAGTCATAGGGGTCGTCCACCACCGGCATGAAAAAATCGGTCGTCGCCACCAGCGCCTGCTGATCGTTCAAGCGATACACGGCGGCATCGTCGCCGGTTTCGGCGCCGACCATGAGTTCCGACGGGACCACGCCCGGCAACATCGTCGAAAGCATTTCCGCCAATACGGCGGGCGCTATTTTGCAGCCGCAACCGCCACCGTGTGAAAATTGCGTCAATCGAACCGTTTCTTCTGCCTTTATGCTACTCATTATGCTACTCTTTTATTTTGCCTTACAAGCACAAGATTATCACGTCTGCCGCTCTCCGACCAACCCTTTGCCGAACGAAAAAACGTGACCAATTCCATCGACAAGCCTCCTAAACTCGAAGTCCACGGACGTTTCTGGGTCGAGCGCGGCCCGCATGCTTTTCTGGGGCGCGGGCGCGTCGATCTGCTCGAAAAAATCAACGCCAGCCATTCGATTGCCGAAGCCGCGCGCCAACTCGGCATGAGCTACAAAACCGCTTGGGACATGATCAACGCGATGAACAATCTCGCCGATCAACCGCTGGTCGTACGCGCCAAGGGCGGCAGACAAGGCGGCGGCACGGTGCTGACCGAGTACGGACAACATGTGGTTGCCAATTACCGCGCGATGGAACAGGAATACGAAACGATGCTGGCGGCGCTCGAACGGCGTTATCCTCATTTCGGCCAGTTGCAAGCGCTCGACCGTCGCTTACAGTTGCGCACCAGCGCCCGCAACCAACTCGCTGCCGTCGTTCGCGAATTGCACGAACACGGCCAGCGTATCATTGCCGATCTCGATCTCGGCGGAGGAATGATTCTGCAAGCGCAACTGACGCGCGCCAGCGTCGAAGCGCTCGATTTGCGGGCGGGGCGTCACGCCGTCGCGCTCATCAAAGCACCGATGATCGCACTGAGCGCGGCGCCGGTTGACGGCAAACAAACGCTGCGCGGCACGGTGACTCATATCGAAACCGACGACGAAGGCAACGCCGAAATCACGCTGGCGCTGCCGAGCAACCACCACCTGATCGTCGCGCTCGATCACACTGCTGCGCGTTTTCCTCTCGACGCCGAAGTATTTGCGCTTATCGATCCGAGACAAGTGATCGTTGCTGTTACCGATTGACTTCACTCTTTCATAAGTGATAGGTGGAAGGACTGGATTCCCTGTCATTCCCGCGGAGTCAATCACCGCGCAGACGGGGAACGAAGGCGCAGGCAAAACACAGCCTCCTCTTGCCGTCATTCACGCGAAGGCGGAAATCCAGTCCCTCGTTCCCTCATTCACGCGGAGCCAATCACCGCGCAGACGGGGAACGAAAGCGCAGGAGAAACACAGCCCCCTCCTCTTGCCGTCATTCCCGCGAAGGCAGGAATCCAGTCCCTCGTACCCTCATTTTTCTTTTCTCCTTGTGAAAGCGTCACCGTATCGACCGTCAAAACTCAGCGAAGAATCGCCACAGACTTTATCTGCGCAAAAACGCCGAGTCCGGGTGTGATGTTCAACGCTTGCCGTGACCGCTCGGTGATGCGCGTCAGCAACAAGTTTTTCCCGCCCGCGAGTTGCAGTTGCACGAGCACCTGGCCGGGGGTATCGGCATCGGCGATGGCAACCACGGTGGCGGGTAACGTATTCAAGATACTGATGTCAGTGTGCGCGCTCAACGCGAGGCTGACATCGCTGGCGTGAATGCGGCAACGCAAGCGACTGCCGAGCGCGGGCGTGTTTCCGGCGATGTAGAGTTTGCCGCCGGGAAATTCCAATCTGGTGAGGCCGTCCTCCTCGTGCGCGGCCACCGTCGTTTCCAGCACCGCGCCGGTTTCTCCGGCAAAGACAGCGCTCAAGTCGGCTCTTTCCAGCGCCTCCGTGAGCGAACTGTTGGCGATGACACGCCCGTCTTCGATGAGGACGAGATGATCGGCGAGGCGTGCAACTTCATCCAGCGAATGGCTGACGTAAATCACAGGAATGGAAAGTTCATCGCGCAGCCTTTCGAGGTAAGGCAAAATTTCCAGCTTGCGCTTCATGTCGAGTGCGGAGAGTGGCTCGTCCATCAATAACAAACGGGGACGGGTGAGCAGCGCGCGTGCGATGGCGACGCGCTGCCGCTCGCCGCCGGATAGACTGTCGGGCGCGCGTTCGAGAAGAGAGCGAATGCCCAGCAAATCGAGCATAGCGTCGAACCCCTCGCCATGGTTATTGCCCGCTCGTTTCATTCCGTAGCGAAGATTTTTCAAGACCGTTAAGTGCGGAAAAAGGCTCGCTTCCTGAAACACCAGCCCCAGCGGGCGCTGGTGCGTGGGCAAAAAAATGCCGCGACGCTCGTCTTGCCACACTTCGTCCGCGACGGACAGAAAACCTGTCGGCGAGCATTCCAGTCCGGCCATGCAGCGCAGAATTGTGGTCTTGCCGGAACCGGACGGACCGAACAACGCCGTGATGCCTTTCTCCGGAATGGAGAGGTCAACGTCCAGCGTGAAACCGGCGTAATCGATATGGAAACGCCCTTCCATCACCGGCTCCAGTCTGCCCGTTGGCGTCGGCCGTAGAGCAGCATCAACACCACGAAACTGAACAGCACCATGCCGCCAGCCAGCCAGTGCGCTTGCGTGTAGTTGGCGTTTTCCACGTAGTCGAAAATCTTGACCGACAACACTTGGGTTTTGCCGGGGATGTTGCCGCCGATCATCAGCACGACGCCGAACTCGCCGACCGTGTGCGCGAAGCCCAGAATGGCGGCGGTGATGAAACCGGGGCGCGCCAGCGGCAGAGCAACGCTGAAAAAAGCGTCCCACGGCGAAGCCCGCAAGCTGGCCGCCACTTCCAGCGGGCGTTTGCCGATGGCCTCGAAAGCGTTTTGAATGGGTTGCACCACGAAGGGCAACGAATAGATCACCGAAGCGATTACCAGTCCGGCAAAAGTGAACGGAAGCCGTTGCAGATTCAGCGCGTCCATCGCCTGCCCGATGAAGCCGTGCGGCCCGAACGCGATCAAAAGATAAAACCCCAGCACCGTCGGCGGCAGCACCAACGGCAGCGCCACCAGCGCGCCCGCCGGCCCTTTCAAGCGCGAGCGGGTGTTGGCCAGCCACCAGGCAATGGGCGTTCCGACCAGCAACAAAAGCACCGTCGTCAACGTTGCCAGTTTGCAGGTGAGCCAGATGGCAGTGAGGCTGGCGTTGTCCATGATTACTTGAGTTGATACCCGTAAGATTTGATGATGGCCGCCGCTTTCGGCCCTTTCAGAAACTGCAACAACGCGGCAGCAGCGGGATTGTCCTTGCCTTTCGTCAACAACACCGCGTCTTGAAGAATCGGCTTGTAAAGATTTTCCGGAACGATCCACACCGAGCCGCCGGTCAACTTGCCGTCTTTATAAATTTGCGACAGCGCGACAAACCCCAGCGGCGCGTTGCCGGTGGTCACGAACTGATACGCTTGAGCGATGTTGTTGCCCATCACCAACTTGGATCGGAGCCTCTCATATTGTCCCAAGCTCTTGAGCGTTTCCACCGCCGCCGCGCCGTAAGGCGCTTTCTCGGGATCGGCAATGGCAAGGTGAGCGAATGCGCCCTTGCTCAACGCCGCTCCCTTGTCGTCCACGAAACCTTCCTTGGCGCTCCACAGCGCCAACGCGCCGATGGCGTAGGTAAACCGACTGCCGGAAACCGTCACGCCTTCCGCTTCCAGCTTGGCGGGCGTGGTGTTATCGGCAGCCAGAAAAACGTCGAAGGGCGCGCCGTTTTTGATTTGCGCATAGAATTGACCGGTCGCGCCGAACGAAAGCACGGCTTTGTGTCCGGTTTCCTGCTCGAAGGCAACGGCGAGCGCCTGCATGGGGCCGGTGAAATTGGCCGCTACGGCGGCACTGACCTCCCTGGCTTGCGCCGCAGAAATGAAGGCGAGAGATAAAACCAGCGTCACCGCGCCGGTTTTCAGCAACGAATCAAAACGTTTCATGGCGATTCCTTGGGGTTGGGTGGGAAGGGATAGTTAGGCCATATCCATAATTTTCTATATTCTATCAAACATATCGTCTATATTTTGAAAAACATATCGCTTTGTGTCGGCTCGAAACAGCTTTTGTGTGTTTTCGGATGGTTAGTTGCGTGAATTGAAGAGTAGGGGCGCATCCTGCCGCTCGTTTCTCACAAAATTGACCTTTACGAACGGCAGAATGCCGCCCCTGCGTATCGCCGCCGTGCAACAATGCGATTTTCCCGATGCTCTTCCGCGAACCCCACCCGCCATGACCCTTCTCCCCGACGCGCGTTGCACTCTGGCCGAACGAGCCGACGCCGATGAAATCATCGACGCGCGTTCCCCCGCCGAATTCGCCGAAGACCACCTTCCCGGCGCGCGCAACTGCCCCGTCCTGAATGATGAAGAGCGCGCCGCCGTCGGCACGCTCTACCAAAACTCCCCTTTTGAAGCGCGCAAAGTCGGCGCCGCGATGGTCGCCCGCCACCTCGCCCAATACCTCGACCATGAATTTGCCGACCGCCCCAAAAGCTGGCGGCCGCTGGTGTACTGCTGGCGCGGCGGCATGCGCAGCGCCAGCTTCGTCACTTGGCTGCGGCTGATCGGCTGGCGCGCCACGCAACTGGCCGGCGGCTACAAAACCTGGCGCAACCACGTTTTGCAAACCCTCGACGAACAGCCGCCGCGTTATCACTGGCGCGTCATCTGCGGCCCTACTGGCAGCGCCAAAACGCGGCTGCTAACGGCGCTGGCAGCTTGCGGTGAACAAACGCTTGACCTCGAAGCGCTGGCCGCACACAAAGGCTCGGTGCTCGGCGCGTTACCGGACACTCCGCAACCTTCACAAAAAGCGTTTGAAACGCAACTCTCCGAAACGCTGGTTGCGCTCGATCCGACGCGCCCCGTTTACGTCGAAGCCGAGAGTCGCAAGATCGGCCGCGTCGCGCTGCCCAACGCGCTGATCGACGCCATGCGCAACGCCGATTGCCTCGAACTCTCGCCGTCGCCGGAAGTGCGACTGCGCTACCTGCTCGATGATTACGCTTACCTCGGCCAAAATCCGCAAGACTTGTGCGCGCAGCTGGAACGACTCCGCGGCTTCATCGACAACGCTGCGTTGACACGCTGGCAACAGTGGGCGCAAGAGGGCAACCTGCCCGAACTTTTTGCCGAATTGCTCACCCACCACTACGATCCGCTGTACGCGCATTCGCAATACCGCCACTTCAACAAACTGCACCATGCGCCGCGCTTTCACCCCGACGATTTATCGGAAGCAGCGCTGGCGGCGCTGGCGGAAAAGATTGTCGGGCGTTATTCCGGAACATAATGCAGAATTGTAGGAGCGGCATCCTGCCGCCACGGCGGGATGTATTGCCGTAGGGGAACAGCGCGCCGTGCCCTTCAATCACCCCGTCCGCCTTCGGCGTCCACCCCTCCATTTTTCGTGCTACTACCCCCGATATTTCCGATACCACCAACGCCATTCCTCTCTATGGAAGAATAGCGCAAAGCACCGAAGCGGTTGGGTTTGCCCAACGTTACCCTACACCCCATCCGGCAATTTCGACTGCATCATTTCCTTGCGGTCGAAATTGCGCCCATCGACGACAAACGTACCATCGCCGATGGCGTGGAGCAGACGCTTTTCCTTGCGGTCGCTGTCAATCCAAGCCGCCACGCCTTGCAGCACGATGATGTTGTAGGGTTCGATGATATCCGCCACCCGGCATTCGATGTTCGCCAGACACTGCTCGATGAGCGGCGCGCGAACGTGCTTGGCCTTGGCGCGGGTCAAGCCGAACTTCTCGAACTTGTCCTCCTCGCGCCCGCTGCAAGTGCCGATGCCCACGGCGATGTCGAGCATGTCCACCGTGGGAATGGCGATCACACATTCCTTGTTTTTCTTGAGCGCGCCATACGAGTAGTTCCAGGGCCCGGTGGTGATGGCGAAGGACGCCGAAAAATCCAGCACCATCGTCCAGGTGATGGTCATCACGTTGTCGCGACGACCATCGCGCGTCGTCACCAGCACGACCGGCCCCGGTTCGATCAACGTAAAAACTTTATTGAGCGGCAGATTTTCCATATTCGCTCCTGCTTTTGACTAACATTCCTGACAAACAACTGTACCACGTCGCACCGACCCGTGGGGTTCGCTGCACTCACCCCAACCTGCCATTTCCGTCGAGCAGTTGCGCCACGTACCGTGCAATCAGATCGATTTCGAGATTGACGGCGTCGCCGGGTTTCAACGATGAAAAAGTGGTGGCAGTGAACGTATGCGGGATCAGGTTGATCGCCGCGCGATGATCGGCAACGGTGTTGACAGTCAGGCTGACGCCGTTGACGGTCAACGATCCTTTGGGCGCGATGAAGCGCATCAAGGGTTGCGGCGCTTCGATTTCCAGCAGGTAATTGTGCGCCGCGTTTTCTTCATTCTGTGCAGCATCGAGCGCAATCAGTTGCACGATGCGACCGACGCCATCAACGTGGCCGCTCACCAGATGGCCGCCGAGACGGTCGGACAAGCGCATCGCTTTTTCCATGTTGACGCGACCTCCCGCCGGAAATCCAGCAGTGCAACGCAGGGTTTCCGCCGACACGTCGAACACCAACATTTGCGCTCGTCGTTCAACCACTGTCAGGCAACAACCGTTGAGCGCGACGCTGTCGCCCAGCGCAACATCGGTCAAATCCAGCGCCGAGGCATCGACGGTGAGCGCAACGCCGCCCGCTTTGGGCGTGACGTTTTTAATCGTGCCGACAGCGGAGATGATTCCGGTAAACATTTCAGTCTTCTTTGCGGCAAAAGCGCAAACGCACATCGTCACCGACGCGCATCGCTTCTGCGAGCGAAAATTTCGCGTCGCCTTCCAACGTGTCCAGCGGCGCGGATAGATTGAACATTGGCAACGCTTGTTGCCCCAGCAGTTTGGGCGACACATACACCAGCAATTCGTCAACGAGTCCCGCTTCGAGTAGCGCGCCGTTCAAGCGCGCACCGGCTTCGACGTGCAATTCGTTGACTTCCGCTCTTGCCAGCATGGCCATCATCGCCTCCAAATCTTCGGCGCTGTATTTTCCTTCAAGGCCGGTGGCCAGCAGCAGCCGGTGACGAACATGCAAGGGCCAGGACGCCGGTCGCGTGGTTGAGGTAATGATCATCGTTTCGCCGTCGTCGTTCATGAGCTTGCTCGTTGTCGGCGTTCTCGCTTGACGATCGAGCACGATGCGCAACGGTTGCCGCGGCGTTTCCACCGCCCGCACGGTCAACGACGGGTTGTCGGCCAACACGGTGCCGATGCCGGTCAACAACGCGCAGGCGCGCGCGCGAAAAGCATGGCTGTCGTCGCGCGCCGCCTTTTGCGTGATCCATTGACTGCGACCGTCGGCCAGCGCGATCCGTCCATCCAGACTGGCGGCGATTTTGCTGCGAACCCACGGCCGCCCGCGTTGCATGCGCGAGATGAAACCGCAGTTCAATTCGCGCGCTTCTTTTTCGAGCAAGCCCGCTTCAAACGCGATGCCTGCCGCCTGCAACACCCGACCGCCGTGTAATGCTTTCGGATTCGGATCGTTGCACGCCGCAATCACTCGCCCGATACCGGCGGCGATGATCGCTTCGGTGCAGGGCGGCACCCGCCCGTAGTGGCTGCACGGTTCCAGCGAAACATACATCGTGGCGCCGCGCACATCATATCCCTGCGCGAGCGCGTCGATCAGCGCCGACGTTTCCGCATGAGACTCTCCGGCTTTTTGATGCCAGCCTTCACCGATGATTTTCCCGTTGTCGTTAATGATCACGCAACCGACCCGTGGGTTCGGTGCAGTGGTATACAAGCCCCGCGCCGCCAACACCAGCGCGTGCTGCATGTGTCGTACATCAGCTCCAGACCAGCGCATTATCCCCTTTCTATTTTTCAGCCAGTGATTGTTCCGGGTTTTCCATCGTCCTCAAGACATCGTGAAAATCCGAAACGTCCTTAAACGAGCGATAGACCGAAGCAAAGCGAACATACGCCACCTTGTCCAGATCATACAGTTCTTCCATCACCATTTCCCCAATCTGTCGCGACGGCACTTCGCGCTCGCCTAACGACAGCAATTTTTGAATGATGCGCTGGATCGCCGCATCGACGGCTTCCGTTTCAACGGCGCGCTTGTGCAGCGCGCGTTGAAAGCCGACACGCAATTTGGCTTCGACAAACTCATCGCGCGTGCCGTCGCTTTTGACGATTTGCGGCATTCGCAACTCGACCGTCTCATAGGTCGTGAAGCGTTTCTGACACACGGTACAACGCCGCCGACGCCGAATCGAATCGCCCGCTTCCGACACCCGCGAGTCGATCACTTGCGTATCATCGCTGCGACAGAACGGGCATTTCATCGACGACTCCCGTCAATCCTTGTAAACAGGAAACTTGGCGGTCAGCGCGTCCACTTCCGCCCTCACCCGCGCCAGCGCTTTATCGTCTTCCGGCGCGTCGAGCGCATCGGCAATCAAATGCGCGAGTTTTTCGCATTCAAACACGGAAAAGCCGCGCGTGGTGATGGCCGGACTGCCGAGCCGGACGCCGGAAGTCACGAACGGCTTTTCGGGATCGTTCGGAATCGAATTCTTGTTGACCGTGATGTGCACCTTGCCCAACACTTCTTCGGCGGCTTTGCCGGTAATTTTCTTGGCGCGCAAATCCACCAGAAACACATGCGAATCGGTACCGCCGGAAACGATGCGCAAACCGCGTTCGCCAAGCGTTTTCGCCAGCACGCGGGCGTTTTCCAGCACACACATCTGGTACGTTTTGAATTCTTTCGAGAGCGCTTCGTGAAGCGCCACCGCTTTGGCCGCAATCACATGCATCAGCGGCCCGCCCTGCAAACCGGGGAAGACGGCGGAGTTGATCGCCTTCTCGTTTTCCGCTGGCATCAAAATCATGCCGCCGCGCGGGCCGCGCAGCGTTTTGTGCGTCGTCGTCGTCACATAATCGGCGAACGGGATCGGACTTGGGTACAGATGCGCCGCAACCAATCCGGCGTAGTGTGCCATGTCCACCATCAACGCCGCACCGACATGATCGGCAACCGCGCGAAATTTTTTCCAGTCGATCACCCGCGAATACGCCGACGCGCCGGCAACGATCAGCTTGGGCTTGTGTTCCTCCGCCAGCTTCGCCATGCTGTCGTAGTCGATCAACTCGCTTTCGTCGAGACCGTAAGGAACCACCTTGAACCACTTGCCGGACATGTTCACCGGCGAGCCGTGCGTCAAGTGACCGCCATGCGGCAGACTCATGCCGAGAATCGTGTCGCCGGGTTGCAACGCCGCGAAAAACACTGCTTGATTGGCTTGCGCGCCGGAATGCGGTTGTACATTCGCCGCTTGCGCGCCGAACAATTTTTTCGCGCGGTCGATGGCCAACTGTTCGGTTTGATCGACAAATTCGCAACCGCCGTAATAGCGTTTGCCCGGATAACCTTCGGCGTACTTGTTGGTCAGTTGCGACCCTTGCGCCGCCATGACGCTCGGGCTGACGTAGTTCTCGGAAGCGATCAACTCGATGTGATCTTCCTGCCGTTTCGTTTCGGCAGCGATGGTCGCCCAAAGTTCGGGGTCGGTTTGCGCGAGCGTGATGGAACGGTGGTACATGGTCATGCCCTTGGCGAAAAAAGTTAAAGTTTACACGCTCGCCGCTATTTACGGGAGCCTTTAGGCCAGTTGGCTATAGATGTTGTGCTTCTTGTACCTACTTTACATCCTGCCCGACGACGGCAATTCCTCTTCGCTGACGACATCGGTCAACACCGGAAAATAATCGTCATCGTGATTGGGCGCGACGGCGGGCGCAGCGGGTGCGACAACGGGTTTGGCAACGGCAGGGATTGGCCTGTCCGCAACGGGCTTGTCCACAACAGGCGTTGGCCTCGCGGCAGGCGCGGTAACAGGGATTGCGGTGGGCGCAGCGACAGGCGCTGTGGTGGGCTTTCTGGCGGCGGGCGCTACGGGCACGGCCACCTCTCCCGTCCGCGCGACAGCAGCAGGCGCCGCCGGAAACACTTTAAGGGTCAATTCAGGCGTTGCCGCCACCGGCGCCTCAGGCAGCGGGGAAACACGGGCGGGGGCTTTATCGGGCGTCTTTTCCGGAGCATTCTCCGGCGCTTTCTCGAAAACTTTCGGCGGTTCTTTCTCCGGCGCTTTCTCGACCGTCTTCGTCTTGTTGCCATCCTTGGCCGATTCGACTAAAGTCAGTAAAGAATCATGCTCATCCACCGATGAGGTCGTGCGAATCGGCGGCAGCGAGACCACCATCGCCTTGATGTTTTGCACTTGTGGGTGCTGTTGCTGGTATTCCGACAACAACTGCGCCGCCGAGTAGTGTGAAGGCGGGGTTCCGACTTCATTACCGTACTGGAATTCGGACAACAGCGCCGCCGCCGAGAACGAAGGCGCAGCGGGTTTCTCAGGAGCGAATTGTTCCTCGGCAGGCTGTTCTTCGGGCGGCTCGGTGACGGCTTCCGCCGCTGCTTCACCGGCTTCCCCAGCTGTTTCTTCCTCTACTGCTTCCGGCGCAAAAATCAGAGGCTCGGCGAAAAGAGCTTCCCCCGGCTCAGCGGTTTCCACTTCTGACGCTTCTGCGGTTTCCGCTTCGGCAAACTCATCCTCAGGCGCTTCGGTGAATCCCTCGAGTTCTTCGGCAACAATCTCCTCAGGTTCTTCGACGGCCTCTGCCTCGACCGCTTCGGCAATTTCTTCCGGCGCTTCGATAGTCTCCGCTTCGGCAGTTTCCACTTCCGGCGTTTCCGGTGCCGCAGTTTCCAGCAACTCCGCTTTCGGTTCCGGCCACGCGAAGTCCGTCGCGCCTTTGGCGGCTTCTTCGGCGGCCGCCTCTGCTTCCGTCAGCCCGATGCCGGACAGGGGCGCCAGCGCTTCCGCTACTCCGATGGCCGAACCTTCGTCGAGCGCTGGAGGAATGTCGTCCGTTTCTGCCGACGGCAACCAGACCTCTTCTTCCGATGCAGTGGATGCCGGTTTTGTCTCCGACGCTTCCGGCGCCGCCACGTCGAACGCCACCGTCGGCGGCGCCGTCTCGTAAGAGACGGAACCTTGGGCGGGCGTCGCCAGCACTTCGGGCGTTGACATCAGCGACAACGCATCGAAAAACAATTCTTCCAGCGTGCGCGGCTCTTCTGGTTCTTCTTTGACCGCCGGCTTTGCTTCTTCGACTTCAGCGGATGGCGCTTCGGGCTCCGGCGTCGCACCCTCTATCGGCAACGCAAACTCCCACAGCAGCAAATCGTCTTCCGCTCGCGCCTTTTTCGCTGCCACTTCCGGTACGGATTCCGGCGCTTGGGCAACAGTCGGTGTTTCGGAACTCGCTGGTTGATTCCGTTCGCCCTGAGCTTGTCGAAGGGCAAGCGGCGTATCACTGTGGGCTTTGACAGACTCAGCCCGAACAGTTGGTAATGGTTCGGCGTTTTCTTCCTCGCGCCCCTTGCCGAAACTTCCGGCAAAGGCCTTGGCCGAAACTTCGGCGAAGATTTCGGCGGAAACTTTGGCGAGATCGGGTAGCCCTTCCGGCGGCGGCGGTGGCGGCTCGACGGTTCCCGTCCGGCGGTTGCGTCGCATCAGCGCATCCACACCGTCAAACAGGTTGCGCACTATCGGCGGTGTTGTAGGAGTGTCCTGCTGATCCGTCATGTTCCGCCCCCCGATCCGTTTCAACGGCGCGCCGTCAGATTGTGAGCACGCAGTTCGTAGCCGCGCTCCTGATAAAAACGGTAGCGCTGACGCCCTTGCGCCAGCGCGGTTTCGTCGCAACCGATCACTTCCGCCAGCCGCTCGAAGCGGCTGAAAAACGGCGGCAACTCGGCTTTGGTGTTGATAAGCACGGCGGCGGGGCCATTATGCTCGGGCAGATGGTCAATCAGAATCGGCGTCTCGTCCGCCAGCGAACTCCCCAGCCGACAGTGCGGCAGAAAAGCGTGCGGCGGGTCGATCCACAGCCGTTGATCCAGCGCCGCCGTCATGGTCTCGTCCTCCGTCAAAACCCGAACCCTCCCGTGTTGCGCGTAGGCTTTTTCCACCAGCCGGACGACAACGCCAAGAGGGTCGTTCACATGCGTATAAAAATCGATGACAGTCATTCCGAGATGATAACTCTCCCGGCGTCACTCGTCACGATTTTCCCGCGCCAACAACCAATTGACCAGCAACGGCACCGGCCGCCCGGTCGCGCCTTTCTCCTTGCCTTCCTTCCAGGCCACGCCGGCGATGTCGAGGTGCGCCCAGTTGTATTTTTTGGCAAAACGCGACAGGAAGCAAGCGGCGGTGATACTCCCCGCCGACCGCCCGCCCACGTTGGCCACGTCGGCAAAGTTGCTTTTCAGCGCGTCGTGGTATTCGTCCCACAGCGGCAGCGCCCAAGCGCGGTCGGCGGCATCGTCGCCCGCCGTTACCAGCGCCCGCACCAGCGTTTCGTTATTACCAAAAACGCCACAAGCCACATTTCCCAGCGTAATCACCATCGCGCCGGTCAGCGTGGCGACATCGACCACCGCTTCGGGGTCGTAACGCTCGGCGTAAGTCAGCGCGTCGGCCAGCAACAGGCGGCCTTCGGCGTCGGTATTGAGGACTTCGATGGTCTGCCCCGACATGCTGGTGACGACATCGCCCGGCTTGGTCGCCCGTCCCGAAGGCATGTTTTCGCAGGCCGGAATCAGCCCGATCAAATGGATGTTCGGCTTCAGTTCGGCGACGGTACGGAAAACGCCGAAAATACTCGCCGCCCCGCTCATGTCGAACTTCATCTGATCCATGTCGGCGCCCGGTTTCAACGAAATGCCGCCCGAATCAAAAGTGATGCCTTTGCCGATCAGCACCACCGGCTTTTTCTTGACGCCCGCTCGCTTGTATTCTATGACGATAAAACGCGGCGGCGTTTCGCTGCCCTGCGCCACCGACAGAAAAGCGCCCATCTTGTTTTCTTCGATTTCGCTTTGTTCCAGCACCTGCGCCTTGACTTCGGTGGAATACATCGACGCCAATTTGCGCGCCATATCGGCAAGATATGCCGGCGTGCACATGTTAGCCGGCAAATTGCCGAGATCGCGCGTCAATTCGATCCCTTCGCTCACCGCCACGCCGCGCGCCAGCATGGTTTCGCCAATCAACAGGTCGGAACGCATCGGGACGGACAAGGTGAGTTTGCGCAGTGGTCGCCGTACATCCACATTCTCCGTTTTCATGTGATCGAAACGATAGGTAGCGTCGCTTGCCGCAATCACCGTATGCTCGATACGCCAGCCGATGTCGCGGCGGCGAACCTTCTCTTCGGTCAGATAAATCACCGCCTCGTAAGCGCCGGTTTCATTCAGAAATTTCACGGCATTGCGAACCGCCGTGTAGTACTCGCGTTCCTTGAAGTCGCGCTCGCGTCCCAGACCGACGAGCAACACCCGATCTGCCAGTGTGTTCGGCACATTGTAAAGAAGCAGCGTGGTTCCTAAACGTCCCTCCATATCCCCGCGCCGAATGATATCGCTGATATAACCCTTTGCCGCGCGGTCGATCCGTTCGGCTGCCAGAGAAAGCTTGCGATTATCAAACACCCCCACCACTACGCAAGCCGTCCTTTGTTTCTCTGGGTTCCCGCTTTTTATGGTAAATTCCATTATGTCCTCTTTTGTGTTTTCTCTTAGAAAAGCGCCGGGATGAACAGGCGCCAAAACGCATTATCGGCAAAGTATCGTACAAAATCAAAATTATTCATGATTTTCAAACGCAGCCTCATCCGAGAACTCACCATAAATGCCATAGGCTTGTTCTTGGTAGCGCTCGCAATTTTGTTCACTAACCTTGTATTGCGCTTGCTAGGCCTTGCCGCCGGAGGTCAGTTTGATACTGAAGGCATTTTGCCGATGTTGGGTTTTTATATACTGCAATATCTGCATATCTTACTGGCGATTACACTTTTTCTGACCGTTTTGCTGTCATTGACCCGTGCTTATCGTGACAGCGAAATGATCGTCTGGTTGTCGGCAGGACAACCGCTTGTCGCTTGGGGCCGCCCCCTGCTGGGTTTCGCTGCGCCCTTCCTGATCGCCATTGCCACCTTGTCGCTGTTCCTGACGCCGTGGGCGCAACAGCAGCGACAGCAATACGAGAAACAACTGGAATCGCGCGACGAAATGTCGATGCTGGCGCCGGGATTATTCCGCGAATTCAAGCGCGCCGGATTGGTGGTGTATATCGAAAGCATCAACCCGTTTACCGGCACCATCAAAAATGTTTTTTTACAATCAATCGACAAACCGCGCAGTGAAACCCTATCGGCACAATCGGCCATCGTCGAAACTCGCCCGAACGGCGACCGTTTCCTCGTCATGTCGCAGGGCAACCGCAGCGTCGGCTCCCCCGGCAGCGCCGATTATCAAATCGTCGAGTTTGAACAGTTGGGACGCCGCATCGAACCCGCCAACACCGAGATTGCCGAGCCGACGATACGCGCCGCCCCGACCCTCGCCTTGCTGAAATCCGACGAAGCGCCGGAAATCGCCGAACTTTTCTGGCGCCTGTCGATTCCGATCATGGCGCTGGTGCTCACGATGCTCGCGTTGCCGCTGAGCTACGTCAACCCGCGCATGGGACGCTCGTTCAACTTGCTGGCAGCGGTGCTGTTGTACCTGATCTACTCCAACAGCCTCAACATCTTTCAAAGCCTGATCGCGCAGGAAAAGCTGTCGCTCTTGACCGGCTTGCTGATCCCGCACGGCATCGCTATCGCGTTGACGATTTTTTTGCTCTACCACCGCACCCAGATTTACACTTTCTGGCGACGACCGCCGCGTGATGCGTCTCCGCCTGATGTTTCATCACCCGATGTTTCGTCACCTGATGTTTCGTCACCACCCGCCGCCGCCTCATGAACATCCTGCGACGTTACCTTCGTCGAGAAATCCTGATCGCGACGCTGTTCCTGTTCGTCGCGCTGGTGATGTTCTTCGCGTTCTTTGATCTGATCAACGAACTCGGCGATGTCGGCCGCGGCGGTCGCACCCTCTCCTCCGCTTTCCTCTACGTCGCGCTGCGTTTGCCGTCACGGATTTACGAGTTGGCGCCGGTCGCGGCGCTGATCGGCGCTCTCTACGTGCTCGCGCAAATGGTGTCGAGTTCCGAACTGACCGTAATGCGCGTCTCCGGCGTGTCGCTGGCGCAAATCAGCCTCGCCATCTTTCAAGTCGCCGCCCCCATCGCGGTGGCCACCTTTCTTGCCGGCGAATTCGTCGCGCCGCCGGCCGAACGTCTGGCGCAAAGCGTGCGCGCCATTCACCGCAGCAACGATCAACAAATGATCGCGCAACAATTTTCTTCCGGCTTCTGGTTCAAGGAACAATACATCTTCGCCAACATCCGCGCCGCCACAGCCAGTCATATACTGATGGGCGTGCGACTGTACGAATTCGACGAAGCCATGCGCCTGCTGCGAATCCGCAGCGCCGAACGCGGCGTTTATTCCGAGAATGACAATGCCTGGTTGCTCGATGATGTCGAAACCACCGAGATCGGCAACGGCAGCCACACCCAAGTTCACACCGAACCATCCTACGTCTGGAAAACCGTCTTGCGCCCGTCGATCCTGACCGTTTTTCAAATTCCGCCCGAACAACTCGAAATCAAAACGCTCTACGACAACATCAACATCCTCGAAAAAAGCGAACAACCGACTTCGCGTTTTGAAATCGCCTTATGGGTCAAACTCGTCTATCCGCTCAATATCTTCGTGATGATGTTTCTGGCGCTGCCGTTCTCGCAATTCCAGCGACGACAAGGCGGCGTCGGCTTCCGGCTTTTCGCCGGCGCCATGCTCGGGCTGACCTTCTTCTTGCTGGGACGGCTGTTTTCCTACCTCGGCGTGCTGAACGACTGGTCACCGCTGACCTCAGCGCTGGCACCCTCTGTCGTCTTCCTGAGCCTCGCCTCCGCGCTCGTCTGGCGACAGGAACGAAGGTGACAGGAATCGTCATCACTCGTAGGCTGGGCAGAGCATAGCGAAACCCATCACACCATCGTTGATCGTTCGCCCTCCTATACAAGAACCGCTCGAATCATCCTGACTCCTGACATGGACACCTTCGCGCAACGCCTCTACCCCATCATCGCCGCTATTCCCTGCGGCAAAGTCACCACCTACGGCGCTCTCGCCCGCCTTGCCGGTTCCTCGCGCGCCGCTCGCCAAGTCGGCGGCGTGCTGCACCGCTTGCCCCAAGGCACCACCCTGCCCTGGCACCGCGTCATCAACCATCAAGGCCGAATTTCGCTGACGGGAAGCTCGCTGCTCTTACAGAAACGCAAACTGAAAAAAGAAGGTATCGTGTTTCGTCAAGACGATTCGATTGATTTGAAAATTTTCGGGTGGAGCATCGGTTAGAAATTTTCGCATGGCACAGTTATACCCATCAATCACCCATCAATCGTGAGCTTGCGAATTGGCGGAGATGACCTCGCTCCGGATGAAACCACGAAGTTGCTTGGATCATCGCCGCCCCTTTCGCACAGAAAAGACGATAACGATGCTTGGATTGCTTCGCCGCCTCGCTCCTTGCAACGACGGCGTAGATGTTGCCGCCATTCTCGCCTCTCCCACTGTCGTTATTGCGAGCGAAGCGAAACCATCCAGCCATCAACCCAATTTCTCGTCGGCCTTCTGACCTTTGCGATAAACCTCGTACACGATCACCGGTATGCCCAAGTCGCTCAGGTGCTGAACGATCAGCGGTTTGACATCCGCCCAATTCAGCCCGCCCACACCGGTTGCCAGGCGCGGCAACGCCACGCTCTTGATGCCATGTTCGCGCACGAGGCGCACCAGTTCGCGCAGCGCGTGGTTCACGTCTTCCAGCTTGGCCTTGACGGGGCGCGCCGCCTTGCCCTGCCCTTGCATGCCTTGCGTCAGCAGGTTGACGATGCCGCGCGCGCTGCCGTCTTCGTTGACGCCGCTCCACGCCCAGACTTCGCCGGTTTTGGGTTCCTTGGCGTGCATGGCGTGACGGTAATCGCGCACCATCGAGGGGAAGCGCTCACGCAACGCCAGCGCCAGGCCGGAATCAAACGGGTCGTGAGTAGCAATGCCGTGCGCGATCACTTGCGCGTCGCTGAGAAGAATGTCGCCTTCGACTTCACGAATCATGGGGGGCTCCTTTGCTTGGGTAGTGTCGGGTTTCAATAGGTTGAAATTGATTGGAATTTCTGAACAAGATTCCCTCTCTCACTGACAGGAGCGGGTTTGAAACCCGCTCCTGCGTTCGAGATTGGATGAGAGAAAACTTGTCGGCAACTCAGTTCTTGCTCTGATCCACCAAACGGTTTTTCTTGATCCACGGCATCATCGCCCGCAACTGTCCGCCCACCTGTTCGATCTGGTGTTCTTCAGTCAAGCGACGGCGCGAGATCATGCCCGGCGCGCCGGCTTTGTATTCGAGGATGAAACGCTTGGCGTATTCGCCGGTTTGAATATCGTCGAGAATCCAGCGCATCGCTTCCTTGGTGTCTTCATTGATCACGCGCGGGCCGGAAACGTATTCGCCGTACTCGGCGTTGTTCGACACCGAGTAGTTCATGTTGCCGATACCGCCTTCGTAGATCAGATCGACGATCAGTTTCAGTTCGTGCAGGCATTCAAAGTACGCCATTTCCGGCGCGTAGCCCGCTTCGACCAGCGTTTCAAAACCTGCCTTGATCAGTTCGACCGTGCCGCCGCACAGCACGGCTTGCTCGCCGAACAGATCGGTTTCGGTTTCTTCCTTGAACGTTGTTTCGATCACACCGGCGCGAGTACCGCCGATCGCGGCCGCGTAAGACAGCGCCAGATCGCGCGCTTTTTTCGTGGCGTCACGATGAACAGCAATCAGCATCGGCACGCCGCCGCCGCCGACATATGTCGAGCGCACGGTATGGCCGGGCGCTTTCGGCGCAATCATGATCACATCGACGTCTTCGCGCGGCGCTACTTGTCCGTAATGGACGTTGAAGCCGTGCGCGAACGCCAGCGCCGCGCCCTTTTTGAGGTTGGGCTCGATTTCGTTTTTGTAAACTTCGGCGATGTTCTCGTCAGGCATCAGCAGCATCACCACGTCGGCGCCCGCCGTTGCCTTGGCGACGGTTTCCACTTCCAGTCCGGCGTTCTTGGCCTTGTTCCACGAAGAACCGTCCTTGCGCACACCGACCACCACTTTGATACCGGATTCGTGCAGATTCAGCGCATGCGCGTGTCCCTGCGAACCATAACCGATGATCGCCACCTTCTTGTTTTTGATCAACGAGAGGTCAGCGTCTTTGTCGTAATAAACTTTCATGAATGCTCCTTGCCATAAAAAAATAAATGCGATCAGTTTGATACTTTGATTCGGCTACACCCGCAAAATCCGCTCACCGCGACCGATGCCGGAGGCGCCGGTGCGCACGGTCTCCAGCAAAACGCCGGGTTCCAGCGCTTGCAGGAACGCATCGAGCTTGACGGAGGTGCCGGTCAATTCGATGGTGTAACTCTTTTCGGTAACATCGACAATCTTGCCGCGAAAGATGTCGGCCATCCGTTTCATCTCTTCGCGATCCTTGCCGGAGGCGCGCACTTTGATCAACATCAGTTCGCGCTCGATGTGGCTGCCGTCGGTCAGCGCCACCACTTTCACCACTTCCACCAGCTTGTTCAGCTGTTTGGTGATTTGCTCGATCACATCATCGGAGCCAGTCGTGATGATCGTCATCCGCGACATGGTGGCATCTTCGGTAGCCGCCACGGTCAACGATTCGATGTTGTAGCCGCGCGCCGAAAAAAGTCCGGCGACGCGCGACAGCGCCCCGGCTTCGTTTTCTATCAGAATGGAAAGAATATGTCTCATGGTCTCATCCTCGTTTACGGGGCATCAAACAGCACCATTTCAGTCAGGCCTTTGCCGCCCGGCACCATCGGGAAAACGTTTTCGCCGGGGTCGGTGTGAATGTCGAGGAAGACGAGTCTGTCCTTCATCGCCAGCGCTTCCTTGAGCGCCGGTTCCACATCTTCGGGCTTGTCGATGCGCACACCGACGTGGCCATGAGCCTCCGCCAGCTTGACGAAATCGGGCAACGTGTCGAAATACGATTCGGAATAGCGCGAACCGTAAAACAGCTCCTGCCACTGCCGCACCATCCCCATATAACCGTTGTTGAGGTTGATGATTTTTATGGGAAGGCGATATTGCTTGCATGTCGCCAGTTCCTGAATGCACATCTGGATCGACGCTTCGCCGGTCACACATACGACTTCGCGGCCAGGATTGGCAAAGCTCGCGCCGACCGCCGCCGGCAAGCCGAAGCCCATCGTTCCCAAACCACCGGAACTGATCCAGTGTCGCGGCTGATCGAACTTGTAATACTGCGCCGCCCACATTTGATGCTGACCCACATCGGTGGTCACGATGGCCTTGCCTTGCGTCAAGCGATACAACGTTTCAATCACCGATTGCGGTTTGACTTTCTTGCCGCTCGTGCTGTACTTCAAGCATTGCTTGCTGCGCCAAGATTCGATTCGCGCCCACCAGGCGTCGAGCGCTTTCAGATTCTCCGGTTTCGGCGACGCGTCGAGTTGTTTCAACATCTCGCGCACGACATCGCCGACATCGCCGACGATGGGAATGTCCACATGCACGCGCTTGGAAATCGACGAAGGGTCGATATCGACGTGAATGATCTTGCGATCGGGCGGGCCGGAAAAATGTTCGACGTTACCGATCACCCGATCGTCGAAGCGCGCGCCGATCGCCAGCAGCACATCACAATGCTGCATCGCCATGTTCGATTCGTAAGTGCCATGCATGCCCAGCATGCCGGTCGATAACGGATCGCTGCCGGGGAAGCCGCCCAGCCCCATCATCGTTTGCGTACACGGAAAACCCAGACGACGCACCAGTTGCGTCAATTCTTCCGCCGCGTTGGCGAGCACCACGCCGCCGCCGATATAAACCATCGGCCGTTCCGCTACCGACAGCAACTGCATCGCTTTCTTGATCTGCCCGAGATGCGCTTTGACCACCGGATTGTACGAACGCATCGTCAGCGTTTTCGGATACGAAAACTCCGCCGACATCTGCGTCACATCCTTGGGAATATCAACCAGCACCGGCCCTGGTCGGCCGCTGGTGGCCAGATAAAACGCTTTCTTCATCGTCAACGCCAAATCGTTGACGTTCTTGACCAGAAAATTGTGTTTGACACAGGGGCGCGTGATGCCGACCGTGTCGCACTCCTGAAACGCATCCTGCCCGATGTACGGCGTCGAGACTTGCCCCGAGATAATCACCATCGGAATCGAATCCATGTGCGCTGTCGCGATTCCGGTCACCGTGTTGGTCAGCCCCGGCCCCGAAGTGACCAGACAAACGCCGACCTTCTTCGACGAACGCGAATAACCGTCCGCCGCATGTGCCGCGCCTTGCTCGTGGCGCACCAGCACATGGCGAACCTTGTCTTGCTTGCACAACGCATCGTAAATGTTTAATACCGCGCCGCCCGGATAACCGAAGACGTATTCCACGCCTTCTTCCTGAAGCGCACGGATAATGATTTCTGCACCCGTCAGTCGCATAGTTCCTGCCTCTGCTTGAATCGAATTACCTGTTGATCGAGAAAAACCTATCAACCACCACCGGTTTCGCAACCGCTGTTGTAACGCCTTGGATGAGCGTTGCCTTGCCAATCGCAATCGGGTAGATCGTAATCGTCGCAGTGATGATGTCCGGCGCGTCGTATCCGGGAAACCCGCTGAGGCTTGTGACCCGCACGGGGAACGACACACCGTACCACTTTGGGAGGCAACCTCCCAAATGGGATAAGATAGCCCGAAGTCGCGGGAAGGTCAAGGGGGAAACGAGAAGAGAAGCAGCAATAAGAGGGAAGGAGCGATTCTCTTCGACAGCGTGCTGGCTGGCGGAAGATAATTTCTCGGGAACGCTGTCCCGCTTATTGATGTGACATGCCTATGACTTTATCCTTTGCCGGAGGAAATCACTTTCATGTCTCGACACAGCACTCTCCCCCCGTGGAAGAGCGCTGTGTTGTTTGGTATTACGGGCTGCTTTGAGACATATAAGTGTTTGAATAAAAAATGTCCTAACGCGCTAGAGCGAATGATGCCGCAACCGTACAGTTGGCGGTAACGATCTTGGTCGTGTAGGTGTTGCCACTGAGCGTTCCACCACAAGTGCCGCCGACCGAAGAAAGGGTGTAACCCGCATTGGGCGTTACCGTGTACGTCTTGATTGTCCCAAAGGGTACCGTGG
>WRFN01000003.1 GCA_009778785.1 Betaproteobacteria bacterium
ACCTACGTTGCAGGAGTTTTGACTCAGGCCGTTAAATGATTCACCTGTTCCGGCGGCTTGCAAAATTTCGCGCGCGGCGGCGCGCCCGTAAACGCGCGCTGGTGTTAGCCGAGGATTTGGGGCGCCGCCTCCGACCGACCGAGCCGATTTTGGGTGTGGCGCTGTGCGCGGATGAGAATACGCGCTACGTCGTGCGCGTGTATTGCGGTGACGCCTACAAAGATACAGCCACCATGAGACCGCCTTGGGCTGAATGCATCATCGTCGCAATCGCCAAGGATAGCGAGGTCGCCAAACTGATCGAAGACGCCGAAGAAGCCCAGCCGTACAAACCGATTATCCGATAACCGATGCACGTGAAACAAAGCACTCCGGCACTGAACAGGATTAAATGAAAACCACGCTAAAGAAGCACTGATTTTTTCCATTCACCCTGAGCCAACCGTTGGGCAAACAGCGTATCATTAAAGTATTTCAGATTTCATCTTATCACCAACTCAAAACATCGAAGGAGTTTTTTCATGAAAGTGGATGTCACCCAATACGCCCGTACCCGCTACGCTGCCAAAGCCTACGATATGGCTCGTAAAGTTCCCGCGCCGCTGATCGACCAACTGCGCGCGCTGTTGCGCTTGTCGCCGTCGTCGGTCAACTCGCAACCGTGGCACTTCGTCGTCGCCTCCACCGACGCCGGCAAAGCGCGTATCGCCAAAGCCACGCACGGCATGTTCGCTTACAACGCGCCCAAAATCCTCAACGCCTCGCACGTCTTCGTGCTGTGCACGCGGCACACGCTGACCGACGCGCACGTCGATGCCGTAATCGAACAGGAAGTGCGCGACGGTCGCCTGCCGACGCCGCAAGATCAGAAAACCCGACGCGACACGCTGTTCACTTATATCGACATGCACCGCTACACCTTGCGCGACCCACAAGCGTGGATGGAAAAACAAACCTACATCGCGCTCGGCTTCCTGCTCTTGGGCGCGGCGGAACTCGAACTCGACGCCACCCCCATCGAAGGTTTCGACAATGTCGTGCTTGACCGCGAGCTGGGGCTGCGCGAGCGCGGCTTCGTCAGCAGCGCACTGGTGCCCGTCGGCTACCACGGCGCTGATGACTTCAACACCAACATCCCCAAGTCGCGTTTTGCGGCGGATGTGTTGTTTACGGAGATTTGAGGCGGTTGCGCTTTCAAAAACACAAAGTCCTTTTCCTTTCCCACAAGAGGAAAGAAAAGTTGCAGGGGCGGGTTTGGAGCCCGCCCCTACGATATTGCGCTACGTTTCCCATTTTCCGCAAATTCTCAAAAGATAAAAGATTCCTTTCACTGCCACTCCACGTTGTAATCCTCCTGAAGCTGCCGTCCGGTTCTCCCTTCGCGTTCGCGCAGAAAGAGGCTCATATCGCGCTGCTTGCCGTCGAACTGAACGTAGCGCGGCGCTTGCAGTACCGGCCGGGTGTGTGCGGCTTTATCGGCTTGCGTCACGATCCTTCCCCACTCCACCGAGTCAGCCCGATTGTTGTCCGTCCATCCGGTGTGCAGCCACATGTGACCGCTGCGCTCTATCAGAACCATCAATGCCCCTCGCCCGTAAATACCGATAAGGGGCGCGTCGGCATGCGCCAGACGCGCAATGCCGTTGCGGCGGGTTCCCGTTTGGGTCTTCAGCAGACCGAGGAAGATACTGGAGCGGATAACCGCGCTCTTGAAGTCACGCCGTAGTTGCTGTTGAGCGCCGCTTTCGACAAGGCAATCAAACAGGCTTTGCGTTTCGGTTTGAGAAAATGTCGATGGCGGAAGATAAAGCGTGTCGCCGCGATCGTAGCGACCGCCTGTCTTGCTGTTGCCGCTCATATCGAGTTCAAGCCCCAGATTGTAGATGCGCGGGCTTCCTTGATTGAACCAGAGGTCGAGATTTTTGAAATAGGCTTCGTACTCGATGGCGGCCAGTTCGATGCCGCGGTAACGGTAACGCAACTGCACCTGCGAACCACCGGCCTCGTCTTCGAGGTAAGGCCGCGCATCAACGACAAGCTCACCGCCCGGACAGACGATGCGCGAGACGGGCTGAAACGAAGCAGCCAACGCCGATGCGTTTAGTAAAACAAGAAAGAAAAGAGCAAAAATGTATTTCAATCGAAACGCCTCGAATGCCATCCAGCGCCCTCTACGGAACCCTGACGATGGTTTCCGTTCCGACAAACGCCTCGCGCGCCGCATCGTAGCGAATCTCGTAGCGATACTCGCGCGGAACTTCTTCTGGATAGCGCCATGTAAACCGCCAAACGCCTTTGTCGGGAGGGATGTGCTCAAGCCATTGCGAAGCATTGTCAAACGCCGCCGGAACCCAGTGAATGTCTTCGGTGCTTATCTTGCCTTCGTCGTTGACTTGAAGGTGAAAATTGTACAAGATCGCTTTGTCGGTACGTTCGCTGTAACCGGCGACGGCAGCGTAAATATCTGAGCACGACTCACTCGTATAGAACGCAAATTCGTTGGGCAAACCATCACCGTTGATGTCGCGCATTCGCATCACCCGGCCTTTGCCTTTGTCTTTACCTCTCGACACCTCGTACAGCGTTTGAGTCACGTCGAGCGGAATGCTCTGCTTTCTGTTCTCCGGATCGGGGACATCAATGGCCAAGGTCTTTTTGTTTCCGTCGGCGGGGTTGTCAAAAAGATACGCTATATATCTCTCGTTCTCGATGGGTACGGTATTGATGATTCGAGAACGACGCTCGTCCACCAGCGATAACCGCACCAGCCCATCAATGTAATGCTTTCCCTTAGCCATTTCCGGGCAGGTCAGCGGATCGCCATAGGACTCCTCGCGATACTCTTTGGGATCGGCAACCCAGAGGACGAGGCACCGTTGACCATGTTTCGACGGAACTTTCACCGTCTCTATCACGCGCGCGCGTTTGGGCAATTCGCGCTGCCAGGAAATTGCTTTCGCAGAAGCAGCAGTTTCGGCAGCGGCGACAGTTACCGAAGCCGCAACCATCCCCGTCGCCATGATCACAACCATCACCAACGTTCGCATATCAATCCTGTTGCCTCATCATCGGTTCGTGTGACGCGGGTTTCGTTTGCGCGCCACTCACGCCACACGAATAACGCAAACTCTTACTTTTTGAACGGGTTCTTGAACTTCAAGTCTTTCGGCAAAGCGGCCGCCAAACCGCTCGACACGCCCACCTCCTCGTTCGGCGACAACGGTTCAGGCAGCTTGGCCAACTGCATTTCACGTTTCAAAATTCGGTCGTAATCACCGCCATCCTTGAACTTCATCAATTCACGAACGCGCAAAACCGCCCACGGATGGGTCAACCCGAAACTCAACAAGATTTGTTGAATTTTTCCCAACGCCGTTTCGTTCAAATCATCAAAGGCCTTGGCCTGCTCAAAAAACTCATCCAGATTCAACTCGTTCGCGTAGGTTTTTGAATAACCTGCCAACTTCATCAAGGCGCGACACGACGCTTCGAAGTTTTGACAAGCCAAAAAACCGCCGCGATCGCAAGTGTATTCGGACGCCCGCATCCATTGATAGAACGCGTAATTCAACGAGATTTCCGCCGGCGTGTAGAGCGCGCCCATACCCGGAATCGTGGATATGATCACTCGGAGAACCCCCGTGCTGATCAATTCGCCCAATACCGTGTAAACGAGGTGCCTGCATTTGATGTGCGATAACTCATGTCCGATCACGAACATGATTTCATCTTCTTCCAGAATGTCCAGCAAATAGCTGTACATCTTGACAATCGGCTTGTCGGGGCAAGCGGTGTAAGCGTTCAACTCCGGCGCCGTGCTGATATAGAAAAGCGGCTCCGGCACTTCCATCACCTCGCACGCCTTCCGAAAAATTTTGTACAGCGAAGGAAACTGCCTGTCGGTGACGCGCAAATCACTACCCAGCATGGCGTACCTTGAAGTCATGCTTGTCGGCAACTGCACCAGTTCCACCAGTTTCGGCAGAATCGGAATCTTTCTCAAGACATCGAGTGTCGTTCTGTCCAAAGAATGCTCGTATTCATCCGTTTTCAGGTCTCTTAAAATCACGTGATCGAAATCCGACATGCAATATCTCCTTGATGGAAAGGTGAGGGAGCTTCACGATCCGCCTTCTCGCACACCGAACGAGCGAGCAAAGGGACACAGCGCGGTCATGACAGGAAAAAGCATAGACTGTAAGCTGAATATTTGCAAGTGGTTGGCAACTTCAAGGGATTCGCCGAATAAGTTGAGCGATAACCCGTGAGTCATCACTGCTACAAAAAAGAGAACCCGGTCAAAAAAAGAGCACGTTTCTAACGTACCCTTTCGTGATTGCTGCGCTCCCGCGCTTTCGCCGACTCAATGCGCGGGGATGTACTCGAAGGTTCTTCGATAAGTGGTCGTTGTTCCGACGCCCTGAGAGTCGAACGATGTGCTCGTCACAACAGCCGCCGTAGGAAAGCCATCTTGGTCGTAAGTATAACTATAAGTTTCTTTCGACAATTGGCGACCGGAATCGAATGCGGGAGGGAGGTATCTGGTAACGGTATAGCTCAGCGAATTGTTGGGATTGGCAAAGAAATTATCAGAAAAGGCAGCATCAATATCACTTGTAAAATCATCACTGTTTTCAAACCACCAAAGAGGCGTTGCCATCCCTGAAGCCGAGCTTTTCTTGTCATCATAGATGTATTCCCAAGCGGTTTGGTAAACTCCCCCCATAGGAAAAAAGTAATATCTGTATCGGCCTAGCAGATTGTCGCGTTCATCATAAATATAACTGTATGAATTCTGAAAGAAGTTAGTATCAGCATAGTAATAACCAAGTGCGATTTCTCGACCCGCCGAATTCAGATAGTGACGATAAAAAGTGTTTTCGTTGTTGTAAAACGGTTTTTTGTTTTGATCCAGTTGCCGCGTTTGATAATACTTCTCAGGAGCGCTATTAAAAAGACTGTCTTCGCCGTACTGATATTGAACATAAAGGATCGGTAACGTGACAATTCCTCCGGCCGGAGAATCATAGCCCGTCCATGTTGGATAAGGCGCTCCATAAGTGACCAACGAGGGGCGAGAGTCGTCACCTTGATATTCGATTTTATTGCCAACGCCCAACTTGCTGTCTGCGATGAGACGATTCTGATCATCGTACTGGAAAGTCCTTTCTCCTCCGCCTTCGGTCACGATCCGGCTCACCAGCCGCTTGTCGCCGACGGCTCCGCTACCACTACCGCCACCGCCGCCGCCGCCGTTACCACCATTACCGCCGCTGTTGCCACCGCCACTGTCGCCGCCACATGCCGTCAGGAGCAAGCCCACAAGCATGCAGAGATAGAGACTTCTTTTCGTTTTCATTGGGCGCTCCTTAAAAAAAGTCTGATTTGAGGGTAACTTTTATCATGATACATCAAATACTTCATTTGCAAGCAGGGTTCAGTTTCCCAGCATTTTCCGTTTGTTTCTCTTTACTCCACTTCACGCCAACGCTGAACCATCGGGTAATACAAAACCAGTTTCAACGGTCGCGTTTCAAAACGCCTCATCAATGCCGCATAGCCTTCCATCTGCAAGCGGTAGCGTTCGACTTCAGCATCGAGCCAGTGCTCGACATCCGCAACTTCGGCGCCGCCCGTCTTGTAATCGACGATCCAGCGAGCGCCGTTATCGATGAAGGTTCGATCCAGCCGCGCGTGGTGAGCGTTCACCTGAGAAGTTTCCGAAACTTCCGAAAGCGCCCACTCGTTGCGCGCCGCCTCCCGCGCCGGATCGAGCAGCCATTGCGCGAACGGGTCATCGCGTACCGCGCTCAACACGGCCAGCACGCGCTGCGTAGCGTTGTCGCGTTGCGCCTTCGTCACGCCCAACTCACCTAAGCCGTGCGCGATGGTTTCGCGCTGCGCGTTCAGAAACGTCGGCGTCCAATCCTGCAAACGCTGTCCGTCGGGAACGCCGACCCGCGACAGCCAATCGTGCACCATTGTCCCGACGTGTCGCGCCGCCACATTCGCTTCATCAAACGATAACGGCGTCGCGTGTGAGCGCGCTCTTTCCGCCGTCGCTGTTTCCTCGCTCATGAAACACGCCGACGGCAATCGCCACAACGGCAAACTGGAAGCGACTTCGCCGAATGAAGTCGTTGCTGTTTTCATTTCGGTCGGCAGCGCTATCATTCCTCTTGCGCACAACGCGCCCCACCATAGCGCCATCGCCGTCCCTGTCCTCGGCGACGCCCATTGTAATGCAACGCTATCGCTATCGCCCTCGTTTTCTTCGGTTGCTTTTTCCTCTTTAGCGCTTGCAACCGCCGACAGAATCAGTTGCCGTTTGGCGCGAGTCACGCCGACGTAAAGCAAACGCGCCAATTCGTGACGCGCTTCTTCCTCTTCGAGAAACTTCAGATAATCATCGAGACCGGAATACGTCCCGCTCTCTTGCTTTGCTTTTGCCTGACGCGCCGCCAACAACAACCCCTGCGGTCGCTGCCGCCAACGCAACAACGGCGTTTCCGTTCGTCCCGTACCCCGCGCCAATCCGGGAATGATCACCGTGTCGAATTGCAAGCCTTTCGCCTGATGCAGCGTCATTACCTTGACCCCCGCGCCCGCCTCTTCCGCGTCGATCATTTCTTCCGGCAGACAAGCCTGTTCGAGGCGACGCTTGAATAATGACCAATCAAAAATCTGTCCGGCGTTCTCCTCGGCATCGAGAGCTTCAAAGAAGCGCGCCGCCGCCAGCGCATCGTTGCGCTCATTCAAGCACGACGGCCCCTGCAACGCCAACCAGCAACGATAAATCCGTTGTGCCAAGCGATCATGGCAAGCCTCATACGCCGTGCGCCAGCAACACAACAGGCGCGCCAAACGACGATGCCCGTCCTCGCTCAACCCATCAACACGCTCCGGCAAAGTTGACAGCCATTCGCTCCAACGCGGCGAGTGCGATTTTTCATCGACGCTGCAATCCGTTCGCGCTCGCGCCAACGCCGTCAAATCAGCGAGCGTCAATCCACACCACGGCGCTCGCAACACCGACAACCACGCCAACTCATCATCGGGTTGCACCAGCATGTGCGTCAGCATTAACAAATCGGTGATCGCTTGTCTTTCGCCGAGACGATCCAACCGTACCGCCGTGAACGCGATGTTTCGCTCGCGCAACGCCGGAAGAATTTCGTTCAAATGCGAGCGTGCCCGCACGAGAATGGCAACATCGCGCGCGCCCTGCGCCAACGCTGCTGCCGTCTGTTGCGCGACATGGTCGGCTTCTTCATCCGCATCGGCCAACACGCGCACCGTCACCTCGTTGCTTTCCGCCGGTTTCGTCGGCGCCGAAGGTTTGAACGCCACCGCGCCGCGGCAGGCATCCTGATCGCGCGCAAACACTTCGGGAAAAACCGCGTTCGTCCAATCGACCAAGCGCGCTTGCGAACGGAAATTGCGCGTTAACGTCAACAACGTCACCGGCACGTCGTTGATGCGTTGCGTCGCCTGCGCTTCGAGAAACAAGCCGACTTCCGCTTGCCGGAAACGGTAAATTGATTGCATCGGATCGCCGACCGCAAACAAGGTTCGCCCGTCGCCCACCTGCCAACCCGCTGTCAACTTTCGGAGCAATCTCATTTGCGTTAGCGACGTGTCCTGAAATTCGTCGATCAACAAATGTTCGATCCGCATGTCGAGCGTCAACAACAAATCGCTCGGCGCGTCTTCTTCGCCCAGCGCTTCGATCGCCGCCAACTGCGCTTCGGCAAAATCAATCACGCCGTCTTGCGCGCACATCCACTGAAAGCGCGCCAGCAAACGCGGCAACAAATACAGCAGCGCATCGATGAATCGCCATTCGTCGTCGTGATACCTCCCCGATGGTAAAACTTTGACGCGCGCCAGCGTCACATCGTGGCCGGATTGTTCCGCCAAAAGCGCCGCCAGCGAATTTTTCAGCTCCGCGTTGCCGCCCTCTTTTTGAGCCGGGAAACCTTCGGTTTTTCTGAAACTCTTGCGCCACTCTCCCTTAGCGGTCAACAACCAACCGGCCAAGCGCAGCCAGTCGGGTAACGCTATCGCTTCAGGCGACGGCCAAAGGTCTTCGCGCGCTGCGCACTCCGTCAATGTCTGCGCCAACGCCGCATCGACGCCGAGATTCCCCGCCGCGTAGCGCATCGCGGCGCGCACTTCCTCGCGTTCACTCACCGACCACATCCGTTGCAACACATCACGAATTTGCGTCAACTCGCTTGCGATCTCGGTTAGTAAAACTTTTTGCAAAACCTCTCTCTGTTCTTTCCCTACCGCGCTACCGAACAGCGGCAACCACTGCTCACGCTTCATCAGCAGCGCGCTCATGGTTTCCACCAGTTTGTCGCCGTTGTTGCCCAGCGTCTTGAGAACCTCGCGCCAGAACGGCTGCGCGTCTTCATCGTTATCACGCAACGCTTCGCGCACCGCCGCCTCATAACGCGGCTGAACAAAATCTTCAAACGACGGCATCGCGCCCCAGCGACTCGTCAACGGCGTTTGTCGCAACAGTTGCGCGCAAAAAGCATCGAGCGTCGATATCCGCAAGCGCGCCGGTTGCTCGATCAATCGCCATTGCTTTTTGGCGTCCTGCGCCAGCACCGCCAGCGCGAGGTCACGAGTCTGCTGCTCATGCGCCGATTCCAGCGGCTTACCTTCATGTGCGGCACGTAACGCCGCGACGATACGTTCGCGCATCTCCGCCGCCGCTTTACGTGTGAAGGTCATCGCCAGCACGCGCTCGGGTTGATCGACTTTCGCCAACAGCGCCAACAAACGCTGAATCAAAAGTTCGGTTTTCCCGGAACCGGCGGGCGCTTGTACGAGAAACGACAGCGCAACATCGAGCGCTTGCGCGCGCGCTTGCCGGTCTTCTTCGATCAGCTTTTGATAAACGATGTCACTCATCGCCTTCTCCCGCGCCGCTTTCGTCCTCATCGTTTTCTCGATAACCGATTCGACACAACGGTTTCAGATCGCACTTCTCACACAAATTTTTGTGACGCGGCGCCACTCGCGCCTCTCCGGCCAGAAACGCTTGCGTCAACGAAGCGAAGATTTCTCGCCAACGTTGTTGCGCCGCATCCATCGTATCAAAACCGAAACGCGCCACCGCTTCAAGCTTGGGCAACAACGCCGGATTTCCTTCATCCGTCATCCCACGCACTTCCACGCCTTCTTCGCGCAAATGCGCGTACACCAAGGCGCGCACCGGTACGGTTTCTGGCGACGCCTGCCACGCCAACGCATAAACGCCGAGTTGCAACGGCGAGGGTCGCTCATCAAACCAGGCTTTCGTTGACTCCGCCCGCCCTGTTTTGTAGTCGATCAGGGCGACACCGCCGCCGTCGAGCGCGTCGATGCGGTCCGCCCGCAACGTGTAAGTCATTCCCGCCAGTTCGAGCGTCAATTTTTTTTCGGTGTGTGCGACTTGAAACGGCGCGCGCGCGCGCTCGATGTCGCACCACGTTCGCAACAGCGTCGCAATGTGCTCTCTCTCCATCGCCACGATGGCCGACGGCAAATGGCGCCAGCGTTCCGCCGTCACCGCTTCGCCTTCGACAACGACTTCCTGATACGCCGCGTCGATGTGCGCATCGAGCGCCACCGCGTCGAGCGCCAGCAAGGTTTCTTGCTTTTCAAGACGCCGCCACAACTTTTGCAAAACCGTGTGCACCAAGTTGCCGCGCTCGATCGGCGACAAACCCTCATTCGCTTCCGGCCACGCCGATACTTTCAAGCGCGCCATCACCAACGCCTTGAAGGGGCAATCGCTTTGTTGCTGCAACACGCTGCTGCCGTGACGAATCGCTTCGACGATGCGGCCTTCGCCATCGCGCGCCACCGGCGGCGCTTTATCATCGATAAATGTTTCCAGTTTGACTTCCGGCGTCTGCATCATCCGGCTCGGCAGCGACTTCGTCGGTAATGAATACGGCGACAACGTCGCTATCAACGGTGATGCGGTGACCGGTTGCCCGTCGCGCTCCGCCGGATAACTCAGCACGACTTCCGGCGCCATTCGCTGCCACTGTGTTTGCGTGTGCGTCGCATTGACCAATATCTGGTCAACCGCCGTGCGCGGCATTCGGCGTGCGCGTTGCCACGCCAGCGGCAACAACGGTTGCGCTTCCACCGACGGCGGCCAAGCCTCGCCGTCGAGTCCCGTCACCCACAGCGCGTCGAACGGCAGTCCCGCCGCTTCCAGCGTGCCCAAAATCTGAATCGGATCGTCGCTGCCTTCAGGTTGAAACAAAGTTTCCGTCGCCCACTGCCGCAAAGTCTGCGCCAACTCGCGGCGCGACATCTGCGGCGTCACCGCTTCTATCGTCGGCAACGCTTCGAGGCAACGTCGCCAGGCGTCGCGCACTTGATAATCGACGCTGTCCAAAGTTTGCGAGCCGGGCCAACCCAACGCTTGCCACCACGTCAACATCAGATGCGGCCAAGCGCCGGTGGCAGCGCGCATCGGCAATGCTTCCACCTCATGCCAGCGAGAAGACAACGCCGAGTCCACTGTCGCCAACGCCCTCAACATCTCGCGCCACGACACTTCCCGCTGCCCGCGCTCGATCCACTGCCGCGCCAGCGCCGCGCGTTTCACTCGACTCTGTACATCGTTAGGCAAGTACGCCGATTGCAGCAAGGCCGCCGCCCGCTCGGTCGGTAGCGGTTGATCCAGCAACGTCAACACCTCCAGCGCCGTCGCCACCAACGCCTTTTGCGCCAGCGGTTCGCCCAGCGAAACATTGCACAGCGTCGGATCGGGCAACAAATCTTCGACCAGCCAACGCACTGCCCGCTCCTGCGCACCCAGCGACGGAATCACGATCGCCACTTGTTGCGTTTCATGGCGATCCGAGCGATGCGCCCACCACCACGCCCAACTCAACGCCTCGCTCAACTCCGCCGTCGTGTTGCGGGCGCGGTATTGAAAAGCCGCTCCGATCGTTTCGTCGAGCGACGGCACTTCGACGATCTCGAACCCCGCCGCGCGCAGCGCTGCTATCAGCCGCAACGCTTGCGGCGTATGATCGTCGAACCCCGCCATCGCGCACTTGGGCGCCACCCCCCGCCACGGCGACGCATGGCGCGCGATGAAATCGGGCATCAGCGCCTCGTCGATGAAACCGCCGTCGTTGAGCCGCTCGTGATAACGCGCCGCCCAACGCGCGAAGCGCGCCGTATCGTGCGTGATCCCACCGCCCTCGCGCCGCCACTGCCGCCACGGCGTTTCATCCGCCGCGTCGCGCCAGAGATGCATGAGCCGCCAGCTTTCCTGCGCCAGCGTTGTCGCGCCAGTCGTCGCGTACAACGCCGCCGCCGCGTCCTGCTCGATAATCTCCGCCCACAACCTCCGGCTGGCCCGCGCATTCAAGCAACGCGGCAACGGCATCACCGTCGCCAGTTGCCGCCACAAGCGCTCGATAAACGCCGCATACGGCAGCGCCTGCGCCGTCGGCCAGACCGCCAAACCGACAGCGCGCTGCGCGGCGTCGTGCGCGCGCACCAGCGTTCGCGCCATCCGGTTATTCGGCGTCACCAGCAGAAAGTTCGCCGCCAATGCCTGCCTTGCTTCCCTGGAAAAACGGGGTTCCATATCGATGCGTAAAAAATTTTGTATCACTGCGGCGACATAGTGCGCGCCGCCCCTTAACGTGGTATTGTCTCACTGTTGTGAGTCAGTTTGAGATACCCCCTTCATTTCTTTTGAACCATCATGGCAACGAAAACCCCCAAGACCACCACTGCTCCCAAGCGCAAGACAGCGAAAGCCGTCAAGCGCAGCAAGAAAACCGCCACCCCTGCGCCCCTTTGCCGCGTCAAAACTTCCCGCATTCACGGGCGCGGCGTCTTCGCCGCCCGCGACATCAAAAAGGGAACCTCGGTCATCGAGTACAAAGGCAACCGGATGAGTTGGGACGAAGCTCTCGAATTGCCGCCCAGCGATCCCGACAATCCGACCCATACTTTTTTCTTTGAACTCTCCGACGGCAGAGTGATCGACGGCGGCAGCGCCGGCAACGAAGCGCGCTGGATCAACCATTCCTGCGATCCCAACTGCGAATCGTTCGAGGACGAGAACGACCGTGTCTGGATTCAGGCAATCCGCGACATCGCCAAAGGCGAAGAACTTTCCTACGATTACAAACTCTCCGTTGACGGCAAGCTCAAGAAGAAAGAACTGGAAGATTACGCTTGCCATTGCGGCAGCGAAAAATGTCGCGGCTACCTGATCAAGCTCAAGAAGAAAAAGAAAGACAAGAAGAAGGACAAAAAAGGCGACAAGAAAAAGAAGGGCAAGAAGAAGAAAGATTGAGTTGGCAGGATGGGTTGAGCCTTGCGACATCCATCATCTCCCAGCCTCTCAATCTGAATCTTGATCGGTTTCATCTACGGAAAATTTTTTGAATCTGATGACTCCGTATCAGCAAACACCATCGCACCGGCAGAGCAACTTTGTGCTCTGCCGGTGAGCTTGTTCAGCGATTTCTTTGCTGCCCCATTAAGGTACAGCGTACCCCGCGATGTAATTTTCCAACTGCTTGACCAGAAAGTGTTGCTCTTCCAGTTGCGCGTTCACCAGATCGCGGACGGATACCATCCCCAACACCTTCCCGCCCTCAACCACCGGCAGGTGGCGCATTCTGCCCTGCGACATGATCGACAAACACTCCAGTACCGTCTGGCGCGGGCCGACGACATACAGACGCGAAGTCATCACGTTGGCCAGCGGCGTGTCGATAGACGACAAGCCTTGCAGCACAATTCGACGGGCGTAATCGCGTTCGGTGAAAATACCCATCAGCGCGTCGCCCTCCATCAACAACACCGAGCCGACATCGCGGTCGGCCATCAGTTGAAGGGCATTACGCACAGTAGCGGTAGGCGGCAGCGCAACCAGTTGGCTATTCTTACGGGCGGATAAAATTTCGGCGATAATGGTCATGGCGTGATCTCCTTAAGTTGAAGAAAAGCGATTACGGAGGTTTACAGCGTTTCTGACTTGAGCGTGGATGGTTCCAGCCCTTTTACTATACCTGAAAACATCTAATGAAAAGAAATATTTTGCGATAACGCAACAAATTGCTTCACGTATCCATAATTGCAGTAGGGGCACTGCTCAATGCCGCAAATTCTTGTGATAGGATGATTTTACGATTGCGTTGTTCGTTCCGGCCACCGTGACAGCAATGCGCACATGGTTATGTGAAGATTCACATAGCAAAAAATAAAAAATTTTCAGGGGGGAGAGTCATGAAAGAGCATTACACGTTCGTGTGTCCACGCTTGGTTGCGGGCATTTTGCGTTTTTGGTTCAACATCGCCCTGGCTGCCGTTCTGCTGTGGGCGTGGGGAAGCGCGCAAGCGCAATACAACCCGCCCACGCCGAAGGCCGGCGGCACATCCGTAGTGAATTACGGAACAGATCAAACTTACACTATCTCATTGGGAGCCACCGTCGCAGGTACACTTTGGGACGTGACCTACGCCGTCACCAACAACACGGCCTATCCGCTGCACTTTACACGAACAGCGGCGATGACTCTTTCCGGTTTGACGCTGGTGAGCGGAAACCCACCGTCAGACATCACCCTTGCTTCAGGGCAATCGTTCGCCATCTCTTTTCAAGCCGGGGTACCTTTCGGAGGGACAGCCGTCGCCAACGCGCAGCCCATCGTGACCTATAGCGTCGAGCGAGTGTACGATAGAGTTTGGCACGACGATGATTTCGATGAAGGTTGCGCCCTTTTGAATACCCCATCGCTTTTATACGCTTCCGGTAGCGGAGCCTCATCGGGAGGCAATGATCTCAACTTCATCATTCCAGGTTGCGTGTTCGGCGCCGATATGGCTTTTTATAACGACCTGTCTGTGCCCGTCAAAATATCTTACGCCGATTTCAGCGCCGACGGCGCCATTGCCCCCTTCATCTTCGGCACACTTTGCGGCATCAACGGCGCCGGTAATTCCTCCTTTCATGATGGAACTGTTGCCTGCGACGCCAGCGAAAACTGGCCGTCCGGCGGCATCGTCCTCCAACCGGGTAAAACCTCCCCACTGTTTGGAGTGATGGTAGGGATACCGTGGTTTGTCGGTAACGCATCGAGAAACGTCAGCGGAAATTACACCTTTCAATGGGACATCACTCCGCTGCTGGGCGCTTCGCAACCTCCCGCTCCCGCGCCTGTCCCCGCGCTGGGCGCTTGGGCACTGGCCTTGTTGACGCTGGCGCTGATGAGCGTGGGCATGTGGCGAGCAGTGAGCAAGCGCTGACGGGTTCCGTTCGCCTTGAGCTTGTCGAAGGGCGTGCGGAATACCGCTGCGGGCTTCGACCTATTGCGCGATGAAAGCGTGCGCGCGCGCCATCGCCGCCGTGAAAGTGTTGGCGTTATAAACCAACTGGCTTTGCCGTATGTCCTCATCGCCTTTGTTTGTGGCGTTGTCCGCAACTTCGGAAGCGGTCGCGCCGCTGGCAAAGGACAGCGCCAGAATATCGATGCCGCGCCGCCGTGTCGTGTAAATTACATGCGCCACATCGGCCGGCAAGTAACGCGGGTCAAAAACATCGATATCGGCAGGCTCGCCATCGCCAACCATCAGGATTTTTACGCGGCGCGGCAGTTCTGCACGCATTTGCGCAACAGCGTGCCGCAACGCCACGCCGATACGCGTCGAGAGTCCGCTGTGCGCGCAAAGCAGACGATTTCGGCAAGCCTCATCGAAGGGCGTGTCGAAATCTTTGAAACGATGATAGAAAACCCGATGGCGCCCATCGGAGCAAAAGCCATGAACCGCCACGCGGTGGTAGCCGTCGTTCAACCGTTCTGCCAGTTGACAGGTGGCGCGTTTTTCCAGCGCAGCGGCGTACTCGTTGGTCGACGCCGACAGGTCGAGCAGGATAAGCACCGAAGTTTCTGGCGGGCTGGGACGAATTGCGCTGAAAACATTCAGTTCCGGCAACGAGCCTTGGCGTAGCGCCACTCGCAGCATGATGGTGGCGTCGATGTCGAGCGTGTCACCTTCAGACTGCAAGTAACGCCGCCGGATGATAGAAGGGTGCGTTGTGCGGCGCGTGCGACAATGCGGCAACCGCACCAGACGATCGGCGGCAACATTGGCGCGCAAAGCGGCGTCAAGCTCGCCGAGCGTCGGCGCGCGCTCCAACACGGTTGCCCAATGAGGATGTTCGCGCCCCAAGCGGTAATCCCACTCTGAATAAGTGTACAACGCCGTCGCTTGCGCGGCATCGTCGCGCTCGGTCGGCACTTCACTGGCAGCCCCTGAAGCCGCACTGTCGGACGGGTTGTCGTCCATTTTCTCGTTCGACTCGTTCGTTGCAATAACAACCGTCTCGGTGTCGGGCGCCCACAGCCAGGTGTTGTCGTCGCGATAACGCAGGTACCGGCCGCTGTCCGGCTCAAAACGCACTCGCATTTGACCCAAATCATTGGCCAGTATCGACGCCAAATGACGAAAGCCGGAATAATCACTCAGGTGATCACGCTGCGCGTCGAACAATCGCCGCGCCTTGTCGACCCAGAAATTACCGTCGTGATATTCCGCGTCAAGCAAAGCATGCGCCAGACGCGCCAACAAGGCATCCAAACTCACTCCGGAGGACTCATCGGCTTCATGAAACGGTTTCCAGAGGCTGCGCAAACCGGGGTAATCGTCCAACAACAATGCTTCTGCCCGCGCATCCTCAATCGCGTCGGCAACGCGACGCCCGATCGGCTTCAATCCGTCTATGGCCTGAGCGGCAGGCGAATAACGCCAGTGTGCGAGAGCGTGCGCCGCCGCAGCGCGGCACAAGCTGTTCTGTTTCGACTTCAACCAGGAATCCATCGGCAACGCCAACCGATTGTCTTCCAGCACAGGCCGCAGCATCTCCTCTGCTTCAGCGGTTCGACGGACGACCTCCACCCGTCGCGACAACATCCCATGCAGAAAAGCATGCAAACTGCTGCGCGGATGGGTGGGCAGCAGAACGGTTCTTACCTGCGCCCCGCGCAGAGACAAGGGCAGTTTGTCGATCCGCCGCAAAGTCTCTGCACTCTCCATGATGGTAAAGTCTGACATGGCCGTCATCACGCACTGAAATGCGCTTCGGCAAAGTTTTGCAGCGCCGTGCAGATTTCCGCATCGTCGCAGGCCGGCGCGCTCAACGCCAGGCGACAAGCCGACAACGGCGACAAGCCATCGCGCATCAACCGCGCCGCGCGAATCAGCATGCGCGTGGACAATCCTTCATCCAGACCGTTGCCTTTGAGCTGTCGCGAACGGTGCGCGATATCAACCAGCCGCGCTGCCAAGGCTGGATCGACCCCGCCTTCCGCCGCCACCACGATCGCTTCATGAGAAGCTGACGGGTAGTCGAAATCCAACGCCACGAAGCGTTGCCGCGTTGACGGCTTAAGGCGTTTCAGTTCGCTCTGGTAACCCGGATTGTACGAAATCACCAGATGAAACTCAGGCGGCGCTTGTACGGCTTCTCCTTTACGATCCAGCAATAACATACGGCGTTCGTCGGTCAGCGGGTGGATGACCACCGTCGCATCTTGTCGCGCTTCAACAAACTCGTCCAGATAACAAATCGCACCGTGACGCACCGCCAGAGTCAAAGGGCCATCGACCCAGTAAGTGCCGTCACGATTGAGCAAAAAGCGCCCCAAAAGATCGGATGCTGAGGTGTCTTCGTTGCAAGCAATCTGAACCAGCGGTAAACCCAACCGCCACGCCATGTATTCGACGAACCGTGTTTTGCCGCAGCCTGTCGGCCCTTTGAGCAGCACCGGCAACTTCAGCCGATGCGCTGCCTCGAACAATTCCACCTCATCTCCGACCGCGCGGAAATACGGTTGTGCCTTGATGCGGTAGCCCGCCATCCGGTTTTGTTGCATTGAATCTCCGACCGAAGCCATCTTCAGTTGAGGTTTATCAGACATCACCACCTCCCTGTCAGCATCAGCAGCCCCGGTACCCAGCAGGTGACGACACCAACAATGACCGTATAAGCAGGCAGCAAACGCCAGGAGCGCTGTAAACCCAAAGCAAGAAAGAAGAGAAACCACAAGCTGGCCCACAACAACCACATAACGCCCACGCGCACATCCGAGCCAAACGACAACGCCGCGTAAACCAGCGCGCTGATGGCAACGAACAAACAATACCAACCCAGCCCAACGCCTTTGAGTCCCCACCACTGCACGCCTGCCAGATACAAATAGGTAAAAGCGAACAATAGCCCACCGGCAGCGCCGAAATAATCAGAGGTCGCGCTGGCATGCAACAGGCCAATCACATTGAGCAGCAATGCCAGCACGCCGACAAGCAAATTGAAAAGCGCCGAATCTCTGGGCTCGATCCGACCGGTTAATCCAATACCGTTCACGATCAGAACGGCGCCGATAAAAAACAAAGCGACACCCAACATGATGAATGCTCCTGAAAAAGGTAAAGGCTCCGCCGCCGTCAGCGGCGGAGATGGTTAACGCTGCGCTTAACGGTGTGCAGGCGGTTTCGACGGAATTCCTTCAACCGGACATTCTTCGGTGCCCGGCATGGTGCGAGTCAGCGACTCGACCATCGCGCGCGTCCCTTCTGGATCGTTGACCCACTTGGAGTAGAACGAGTACGGGCAATTGGCCACGCCATTGTACGACTCGCCCGAGCCGATTTTACCGGTGTAACCACGGTGCAGCAGCTTGAACAAGTGATTCTGCGACTGCATGTTGCGACGCGCATCTCGAATCAGATTGATCGACAGTTCGGCGTACTGAATGCCATCCTCTTCTTCTCCGCATTCACCCAAGGTGCGGCCATCAAAGCCGACAATGGCCGAGTGTCCGAAGTAAGAATAAACACCGTCAAATCCCGAAGCATTGGCGACCGCAACATAGCTGTTGTTCATGAACGCCATCGCTTTGGCAACCAACACCTGCTGATCTTTGGCCGGGTACATGTACCCCTGACAGCGCACGATCAGTTCCGCTCCCCGCATGGCGCAATCGCGCCAAATTTCAGGATAGTTGCCGTCGTCGCAAATGATAAGACTGATCTTCATGCCCTTCGGGCCATCGGTCACATAAGTGCAATCACCCGGATACCAGCCTTCAATCGGCACCCACGGCATGATCTTGCGGTACTTTTGCACGATTTCGCCGCGGTTGTTGATGAGTATCAACGTGTTGTAGGGCGCCTTGTTCGGATGCTCTTCGTGGCGCTCGCCAGTCAGCGAAAAAACGCCCCAGACATTGGCCTTGCGACAAGCGGCAGCAAGAATATCGGTTTCCGGGCCGGGAATGGCGGAGGCCGTGTCGTACATCTCCTTCGCGTCGTACATGATCCCATGCGTTGAATACTCCGGGAATATGATCAGATCCATGCCCGGCAAACCACGCTTGATGCCTTCAACGCGCTTTGCAATCTCGCGAGTGTTTGCCAACACGTCTTCTCGTGTGTGCAAACTCGGCATCTTGTACTGCACAACGGCAACGCCGACGCAATCATTACTACTGGAAATATCACCGTGACGCATTTTGTGTCTCCTCATTGAACGAGCGCCGCACCTGAGAGGTTACCGTCGCGCTCATAAAAAAACTCACCCCGCGATCGAGGCATCCTCAATACTCCGTCTTTCCACCTGCTCGTCGGAAGACGAAAATATTAAACCTCTCACTTTGTTTGCTTGTCAAGCGTTAATTGCAATAAAAAAACATCTTCTTTATTAGGGGTATTAAATCCATGAAGAGAATGGTGCTTAACAAAGCATCTTATACATTTGTTGAATAACACAACATTACTGATGCGTAAGCGTTCACTTTTGAAGCAAAAACTCGAAGAAAAAACCTATAAAAAATTTTGCGTTATTTTAATTTTGTTTTGTAAACTATTTCTACGCTCGCTGATTCAACAAAGGGCAGGTTTGAAACCTGCCCTTTGCATTTTCGGATAACGGATTCCTGATCTCTGTCACCTTCCCCGCCGCATCACCAAAAAGTTACCGACGAAAGCCAGCGCGGCGCCGAGAATGGCAATGATGGTCCACTGGTAATTTTCAAACAGCGTCGAGAGCAACAACGCCACCACCGGCGTGACCACGTTGACGTAAGAAGCGATGCCGGCGCCTTCACGTTTGAGCAGCGTCAAATAACACAGAAACGCGGCGATGGTGCCGAACACCGACAAATACAGCAGCGAAATGATGTAGGTCGGCCGCGCGTCGAAGGTCCATTCGACGCCCGTCACGACACCGATGATTGCCGACAGCGCCGTGCCGTAAAGCATTCCCCACGCTGCGCCCGACCATACCGGCACTTGTGCTCGCTGATTGTTGTAGATGGCGACCATGTTGCCGCCGCTGGCAAACAAGGTGCCGAGCGCGCCGAACACGATGCCTTTGAGAACTTCGGGATGGTTGCGCATCAAGCCGAATTCGGGATAGAACATCAGCGCCACACCGCCAACGCCCAGAACGGCGGCGAAGACGGTGCGCGCGGCCACTGGCGCGCCGAACAAGACGCGCGCGCCAAAAACATTCAATCCCGCTTGCAACGAAAAGATGATCGCCACCAACCCCGAAGAAACGTATTGCTCGGCGATGTAAATGCTCAGGTAGTTGAGACTGAACAAACACGCGCCCTGCCCCGCGATACCGAGATGCATTCGCCACGGAAAACGCAGCGGCAAGCCGCGCAACCGGCACCAGGCCAGCAAAATCACGGTAGCCATCGCAAAGCGATAAGTGACCGACGCGATCGGCGACACCAAGCCCAATTGCCCCGTGATCGCCAGCCAGGTCGATCCCCAGATGGCGGCGGTGGCGAGAAAGAGAGCGGGCGAATTCATGTCAGAAGCCGACGGTTGGAAACCGGTCGTTGGTTTTCGTATCAGAAAGTGAAAGCAGTGTTTCGGTTATTTTTGGGTCGCGCACATCGAGTAGCCGTCCTGCCAGCCGATCCGGTAATCCATGTCGTGCGCGAACCGCTGCGCATCTTTGCGCTCACCGCCTTTGACACTGTGACAGCCGTCGTCATAGCCTTGCCGATACGGCAACGGAAAACCGGAAAGGTTGTATTTTGGCTTCGGCGGCTCAACGGCGGGCGGTGTTTGCACCGGCGGACCGACGAATACGTCATCCGACGACATGGTCGCCGGTTTCTCCGCCGGGTGATTCACCGCACACCCTGCCGCCGCTGTTAAAATAACGAAACTGATGAAAAGTCGTTTCATAGTGCTTTGTCGTGCGCTTGCGCCAAAGATTGTCGGATTTTAACACCTGTCGCCGAAAGAAGTTGTTGTGACCCTCGCCGCCCCTCGTTTCGTCCATTTGCGCTGCCACAGTGAGTTTTCCATCGTTGACGGCATTCTGCGCATCGACGAGGCCATCGCCGCCGCCGACGCCGATGCCATGCCGGCGCTGGCGCTGACCGATCTCAACAATCTTTTCGGCCTCATCAAATTCTACAAGACGGCGCGCAAAGCCGGAATCAAGCCGATTGTCGGCGCCGACATCGGCGTCATCCCCAAGAAACCGCGCGCAGCGCCGCAGCGCGTGTTGCTGCTGGTGCAATCACGCGTTGGTTATCTGAATCTGTGTACGTTGCTGACGCGCGCTTATCAGACGCAGGAAGCGCACCAAGGCAAAGTCGGCGTCGCCCCCGAATGGTTGCGCGAGCATCACGAAGGTTTGCTGTTGATCGCCGGCGCGCGCGGCAGCGAAATCGGCGAAGCCTTGTTGCAGGGTGATGCCGAGACCGCCGAAACGTCGGCGCGCGCGTGGGCAAGCGCTTTCCCCGACCGCTTCTACCTCGAAGTACAGCGCGCCGGTCACGCCGACGATGATTTGCTGGTGGCCGCTTGCGCTGATCTGGCGCGTCGCCTGGATTTGCCGCTGGTAGCCACCCATCCGGTACAGTTCAAAGCCCGCAGTGATTTTCGGGCGCACGACGCGCGCGTCTGCATCGCCGACGGCTACACTTTGTCGGACACCCGTCGCCCGCAACGATTCACGACCGAGCAGTATTTCACGACGCAAGACGAGATGGCGGAAAAATTCGCCGATCTGCCTGAAGCGCTCGCCAACACGGCGGAGGTCGCGCAGCGCTGCAATCTGACGATCCCGCTCGGAAAACCGCATCTGCCGATTTTCCCGACGCCGGAAGGCGTGAGCGTCGAAGTGTTTCTGAAAACGCAAGCCGCCGAAGGCCTGGAGCGGCGTTTGCGCGAATTGTTTCCCGATGAAACGCAGCGTGAAGCCCGACGCGCCGAATATCAGGCGCGCCTCGATTTTGAAATCAATACCATCGTGCAGATGGGATTCCCCGGCTACTTTTTGATCGTCGCCGACTTCATCAACTGGGCGAAGGCCAACGATGTGCCGGTCGGCCCCGGTCGCGGTTCGGGCGCCGGATCGCTGGTGGCGTACAGCCTTGACATCACCGATCTCGATCCGCTGCGCTACGCTTTGCTGTTCGAGCGTTTTCTCAACCCCGAGCGCGTGTCGATGCCTGACTTCGATATCGACTTTTGTCAAGACAAGCGCGAGCGCGTGATCGACTACGTGCGCCGCAAGTACGGCAGTGACAGCGTTTCACAAATCGCCACTTTCGGCACGATGGCGGCAAAAGGCGTCGTGCGCGATGTGGGGCGCGTGTTGGATTTGCCGTACTCGTTTTGCGACGGCATCTCCAAGCTGATTCCGTTCACGCCTGGCAACAAAATCACGCTGGCCGAAGCGCGCAAAGCCGAGCCGTTGCTCGCCGAGCGCGAGAAGAACGAGGAAGAAGTGCGCGAGTTGCTGGCGCTCGCCGAGCCGCTCGAAGGCTTGACGCGCAACGTCGGCATGCACGCCGGCGGCGTATTGATTGCGCCGGGCAAGCTCACCGACTTTTGCCCGTTGTACCTTCAACCCGGCTCCGATGCCGCCGTTTCGCAATTCGACAAAGACGACATCGAAGCGGCGGGTTTGGTGAAGTTCGACTTCCTCGGACTGGCCACGCTGACCGTGCTCGACTGGACGTTGAAATTCGTCAAAAAACTCGATTCGACTTCCGGCATCACGCTCAAGAATTTGCCGCTCGACGACAAAGCCACTTACGATATTTTCCGCAAGGGCAACACCACCGCCATTTTCCAGTTTGAATCGCGCGGTATGCGCGAGTTGCTGGTGCGCGCACACCCCGATCACTTTGAAGACATCATCGCGCTGGTGGCGTTGTATCGCCCTGGCCCGATGGAGCTGATTCCCGATTACATTGAACGCAAGCACGGCGCCCGCATCGACTATCTCGACGACCGCCTGAAAACCATTCTCGGCCCGACTTACGGCATCATGGTTTATCAGGAACAAGTGATGCAGATCGCGCAGATGATCGGTGGTTATTCGCTCGGCGGCGCCGATTTGTTGCGGCGCGCGATGGGCAAGAAAAACGTCGAAGAAATGGCGAAGCACCGCGACATCTTCGTCAACGGCGCCGAGAAAAACGGCGTGTCGATGAAGAACGCCCATTCGCTTTTCGATTTGATGGAGAAGTTTGCCGGTTACGGTTTCAACAAATCGCACGCCGCCGCTTACGCGCTGGTCGCCTATCAAACCGCTTACTTCAAAGCCCATCACGTCGCCGCGTTCATGGCTGCCAACATGTCGCTGGTGATGCACGATACCGACAAAGTGCGGCTGTTTTACGACGATACGATCGCGCAAGGGTTGACGATTCTGCCGCCCGACATCAACGCTTCCACCTGGCGCTTCGAGCCGATCGACACGCACACCTTGCGCTACGGCTTGGGCGCGATCAAGGGTACCGGTGAACACGCCATCGAAAACGTCGTTGCCGAGCGTGAGGCCGGCGGCGCCTTTACCGATCTCTTTGATTTCTGCAAGCGCGTGGACCGTCGTCAAGTCAACCGTCGCGTCGTCGAAGCGCTGATTCGCGGCGGCGCTTTCGATTTGCTCAACAGCAATCGCGCCACCTTACTCGCCTCGGTACCGATGGCAATGGACGCCGCCGAGCAAGCAAGCGCTCATGCCGCGCAAACCGCTCTGTTCTCGGACGAAGCGCTGCCGTTCCAACACGCGCTCGCCGAAGTGCTGCCCTGGCCGGAAGCCGAACGATTAGCGCAAGAAAAAAGCGTGCTCGGTTTTTATTTGTCGGGGCATCCGTTCCATCAATACAAAGAGGAATTGTTGGCGCTCACTGCCGCGCCGCTCGACAATCTCAAGCCGCAGCAGGAGCGCGCGCTGATCGCGGGTATCGTCACCGCGATTCGCGTGCAATCGAGCAAGCGCGGCAAAATGGCTTTCGTGACCCTTGACGACAGCGTCGGCAACGTTGAAGTCGTGATTTACAACGAAGTGTTCGACACCGCCCGCGCGCTGTTGCAGGAAGACCGCCTCCTTATCGCCGAGGTGCGCATCTCCGCCCGCCATCAAGAACGCGACGGCGACGATGCGCAAAGCAGTTTGCGCATTCTTGCTGACGCGCTCTACGATCTCGATACCCTGCGCCGCAATCGCGCCAAAACGCTGCGCATTTCTTGCAGCACCGGCATCAACGCCGCCACGCTTCTCGAAATTCTGCGCCCGTTCTCGGGAAAGAACGGTTCCGGCGTGCCGGTCATCATCAACTACGCCAACGCCAGCGCCAGTGGCGTGGTCACCCTGCCCGATCTCTGGCGCATCGCGCCGGAAGAAACCCTGATTCAACACCTCGCTACGTTGCCCGGCGTCACCGCCGCCCGCTTTGTTTATTGATGCCTTTGCTTAAAGCCCGCGATCGCTATCGGCGATTTCTGCAAGAACCGGATGTTCGCGCCATTCTGATCACCGCGCTGATCACGCGCTTGCCGGTCGGCATGTCGTCGCTGGCGTTTTTGATGTACTTGAGTCACGTCACCGGTTCGCTGGCGTTCGCGGGCGCGCACGTTGGCATTTATCTGGTGGCGATGTCCGTTGCGGCGCCGGTCATGGGTCGATTGATCGACCGCTTCGGAGCGCGATTTTTGTTGTGGGTCACCGGCATCGTTTATCCGCTGGCGTTGTGGTTACTGTTTCTGCCCGTCACGATGCCTCTGCCGCACGGGTTCATCACCGCCTGCATGGCCGTCGCCGGCATCTTCTGCCCGCCGCTCATCGTTCTTACCCGCGCCGTCTGGCGCTATCGTTTTGAAACGCCCGACTTGCGACAAGCCGCTTTCTCGCTCGACGCCGTGTTGACCGAACTCAACTTCGTCGTCGGCCCGATGTTGATTGCGTTTACGCTGGCCTTCGCTTCGCCGGAGTGGACTTTTCTTCTGCTGGTGATTTTTGCGACGCTCTCGGTGCCGCTTTTTCTGCGCTCGCCCGCCGTTCGCTACATCAAACACGATCCCGATGTCGAGCGCCACTGGTTAGGCCCGTTGACCGAACCGCGCTTGTTGCTGGTATTCGTGATCTCCACCGCAATAGCGATGGCGCTGGGAACGCTCGAATTGGGCTACACCGCTTTCGCCACGCGCTACGGCGAATCTTTCTGGGCGGGTATTTTGATCGCCTTCTCATCCATCGGCAGCGCCACCGGCGGCCTGATCTACGGCGGCATTCATTTCAAATCGAAAGTCGAACAACACATGACTGGGCTGTTCGCCGCACTTTTTTTGTTCATCGCGCTGCACACCATCACCAGCGCTCCCGGTTTGCTTTTGCTGCTCGCCGTCGCTGCCGGCATGCTGATCGCGCCGTCGATCACCGCCCTGACGCTGCTGACTTCGCGCTACACGCCGGAGCGCTACACCGCCGAATCGTTTACCTGGTCATCGACCTGCATCGTCAGCGGCCTCGGCATCGGCATGGCGCTCGGTGGCCCGCTCGGCGAATGGTACGGCGTCCCGGCCATCTTCGCGCTGGGCGCGGCGAGCGTTGGCGTTTCGCTGGTGTTGGCATTGTGGCTACGGAGGTTGTAACGGCGAGTTTCAAGCCTGCCCACCCTACGGCGCGCCACGCCCCTACACCCCTCTCCCGCAAGCAGGCGAGGGAAAAACCACCCCCTTGAATTCCTGCGCCCGTCCCCTTATCTTAGAAAGAAGCAGGAGGAAGCCCCATGTTGAACTTTATCGAAGCCATGCAAAACGCGGATTTCGTCTTTATCGACCGCGAAATTTTTGAGACGCGCTATTTGCGCATTCCCGACGAAAACACCGTGGCCGACGACATTGTGCTGGAAGCGAGCCATGACGACACCGAAGTGACGTTGATTCATTCCGACATCGATCAGGCGAAGCCGCTGGGGGCTGATTTTTTCCGGCTGAAAAACGGCATGGTCGTGCATTTCTTTGCCGCGACGGTGGTCCATTGATCCGGCGTGGGTTGGGGTAAGGAACGAACCCCAACGGGTCGATATCTCGTTATGTTGGGGTCCGCTGTGCCCACCGCCAACTTACCCCTTGGCTGGCTCACATCATTTTCGCACGACATCGACGATCACCGATGCCTCGTACTGCTTCCATTTAATCATGATGATGTAAGGCCGTTTGCGCACCGCCGATTTCAGCAGGTCGGAAGCGCCTTGAAAGGTGATCGGCACCGAAATGGTCATCGCTTCGCCGAAATACTCGCGCGCGTTTCCAGCCAGCGTGTTGGCGATTTCGCCCACCGCGTCGAGCATGTGCAGATCGTTTTGCCGTGGCTCATGCAACGCCAGCAAAAGCCGCATCAGCAGAATTTTCGACGCCGAAAAATAGATACAACCCTGATATTGACCGCCGACGTTAATCAACCCCGTGAAGTCGTAAATCGGCGGCAATATCTCTCCCTCAGCCAAAAACGAAGCCTGTATCTTGGCCTTCTCTCCGGTCATCTGTTCAAAGTAGCGATTGACCGCCCCCACGAAAACCTGAATTTCCTGTTCTGTAATATCAGCCATCTCAACTCATCATTTCCAGAAGCGCATTCACCAACTGTTCGTCTGTAAATGGTTTATACAAAAACCCCTTTGCCCCTTTTTTGAGCGCCTTGATCGCAGTTGCTTTATCGCTCAACGCCGACACCACCAGAATGCCTGCGTCCGCGTTCAAGTGCGTCATGGATTCCGTGCACTCGACCCCGTCCATTTCCGGCATGGTCAAATCCATCGTTACCAGATCGGGCTGCGTTTGCGAGAAAAGCTCCAACGCCTCGGCGCCGTTTCTCGCCATCCCGACAATCATCAGCGACGGCAAACGCGGATCGCTCATGATTCTGGCGATCCGGCTGCGAATGATACTGGAGTCATCGACAATCAATAATTTCACGTAACATCCCTTTCTCAGCGCCTCCGATACTCACCCATCAATACGAAAAATGGATCTTGAACTCGGTGAACGCCTTGGCTTTGCTGTTCAGCGTCAAATACCCGCGCAGTTGCATGACCTTTTCGGCGACCACATCGAGACCGACGCCGTGTCCGGCATCGCGGTCGGCTTCCTCAGCGGTCGAAAAGCCCGGCTCGAACAGTTGCATCATCACCTCATCAACACTCAGCGCATCGGCTTCTTCCTTCGTGAACAAGCCCTTCTGTACCAGCGTTTCCCGAATCCGGTTCACCGAAATACCGCGACCGTCATCACGAACGGTGAACTCATATTGGTCGCGGCCGGTCTCTTTACACTCGACGAAAATTTCGCCGTTGGCCTCTTTGCCCTGCGCCTCGCGCTCCGCCGGCGTTTCGATGCCGTGCTTGACGGCGTTGCGCAACAACTGAATGGCAACGCTGTTCAACTCATTGGCAACCCGTCGCGGCAAGCGCGCGATATCGTCGACATCGAACACCACCGTGGCTTCCTTCTGTTCGTCACCGGCGATACGGGCGACCAGCCCTTGCGCTCCGTCGGTAAACGCTTTCAGGAACTTGGCGTCCGAATCGCCGCCACTCGCACCCGCCATTTTTTCGGCGATGTTGGTGATCGACGCCAGCCTTTCATAGAAACCGTCCAGCAACACCGTGATCCGCACCATGTCCTCGCCGCGCACTTCACCTTTTTCACGCATGCCGACCAGTTCTTTCTCGAACCCGTGCGCGTAATCTTCAAACAGCTCGACGCCCAGCGCCGCCGCCTCGCCCTTGATGCCGTGCACGATGCGCATGATGTGATTCAGCAAGTGCAAGCGCGCCTGCTCGCTGTCGTCTTCCGAGCGCAACCGCTCATTGATCTGCGCCAGACCCTTGCCGACGTTATCCAGGAATTGCCGCAACACCGAAGCGTCGGTGTTCAGCATCTTGAGCAACACTTCTACCTCGACCCGTGACAAGCCCTTCGCCGCTTCCAGTTGCGCGCCCAACTGCACCAGTTCCGTCACGTCCTGCACCGTCACCAGCAAGTGCGCGATCTTGCCGCCTTCGAGCACGCGGTTGAAGTTGAAACTCAGATAATGGGACGAATCGCCCTCTTTGCCGCGCACTTCGACCTGACTCAGCGGATTCAGCGACGTGATCAGCGCTTCTTTCACGCGGTCGCCGAACAGCAGTTCGATATAGTCCGTGGCACTCTCATAAACTTCCTTGGAGACCATCGCCTCCAGAATCGGCAGGAACGGCGTTTCCGGCGCCACTTCGCGCCGCAACACATCTTTCAGTGATTCCGAATACTGCGAACCGATCTTGTATTCCCGATCGAGCAGGAACAAGCCTTCCTTCACCGTTCCCAGAATTTCTTCGGTCTCCTTGCGCGCCTTCGTCAACGCGCGGTCGCCTTCCATCAAATCCCGGATCGACTTGAACACCGTGTACAACACGTTCATGATCACGACCACCAAGAAGACGATCTGAACGATCTGCAACCATTTCGCCCGCTGGCTGGCGGACTGTTCGAGGTCGGTCGTCAAATCGTTCATCAACCCCAGCAACTTCAAGTTGTTGGCGCGCGCATACGATACCGCACCGACCAATTCTTCCGAACTGAAGCGCGAGCCTTTCAACAGCGGCTGCAGTTTCTCCAGGTACGGATTCCAGATTTCATAGGCGTTCTTCACGATCTGGTGCGCGTTGTCCGTTTCGACCCGCACCAGAAAAACCGGTTTGCCGTCGCCGCCGGTCACCATCGCGCCGTCGCGGAACCCTTTCAACGTCGTATCGAAAAGGTCCACCACCAGCGCCAGTTCTTTCAGATCGGCCTCTTGCGACGCGCCGGTTCTCGCATCCTCCTGCAAAGACAGCAGCACCTTGGTTGTCCGTTGCGACAACATCCGCTGCCGACCACTGAGGTTGATTGACACCGCCGATGCTTCCAATTTGCTCGAATTGAGGTAGTTATAAGTAACGACCGCCGCATCGCATATAAAGAAGATCAACACCGAGATAAAAATCGCGCGGTATTTCCGGAAAAGCTCCCAAAACATCTCAACCTCCCACAAGCACTGTTATTGACCGATCTGCGGCAACAGGAAGGCTGGGATGCCCCGCGCCCTGATTTCATTTTCCGCACCGCTCGCCGATAGACTCTTAATGTAGCACCATACTAGAAATTTCATTCATTGTGAAAGTTTTGTTAAGGTTTTGAAGCGGGCATTATGAATGGCTGTTGCTTATTCCCCACCGTTCTTTGCCCCTTAAAAAAATTAGGGGTAAGCCGGTACTGCCGTCGTCATAAGCGCGCCGGTTCCCACACGACGTGCCGTGTACCGATGAAAAGTCCCCCCGTTTCAAAGGATGGCCGCCGCAGGCGGACGGGGGTTGGCCCAACCTCTCTCTCACAAGAAGCGAGGGATCGTAGGGGTGACATTCTGCCACCCGTCAGGATTAACCCTTATAATCCGCACTTCCCAAAAGAATGAACGCCCCTTCATGACGCCCGATCTCTTTCTCATTTCCTTCATCCTCGGCCTCGTGGAAGGTTTGACCGAATTTCTGCCGATTTCGTCCACCGGTCATTTGATCATCGCCGGTTCGCTGCTCGGTTATAACGACGAAAGTTCCATCACCTTCGAAATCGTGATTCAGTTGGGCGCCATTTTGGCCGTTTGCTGGGAGTTCCGCCAACGTATCTGGACGGTGTGCACCACCCTTTTCAGCGCCCGCCCTTCGCAGAAGTTAGCGCTCAACCTCATCATCGCGCTGTTGCCCGCCATCGTGTTGGGCGTTTTGCTGCACTCGTTTTTAGAATCGCATTTGTTCAAGCCGATTCCGGTGGCCTGCGCCCTGATCGTCGGCGCTTTCATCATTCTGCTGGCCGAGCGACGCTACAAGAAAAACCCCGCCACGATTCGCATTCAGTCAATTGACGAGATCGGTTGGAAGGACGCACTGAAAGTCGGTCTCGCCCAAACGCTGGCGATGATTCCCGGCACGTCGCGTTCGGGCGCGACCATCATCGGCGGCATGTTTTTCGGCTTTTCGAGAGTGGCGGCCACCGAATTTTCGTTCTTTCTGGCGATCCCCACCATGTTCGCCGCCACCGTTTACTCGTTATACAAAGACAGTCATTTGCTTTCGTCGGGCGACCTCACCTCGTTTTTGAGCGTTGGTTTCGTCACCGCTTTTGTGTCGGCTTTTTTCTGTGTGCGCTGGTTGTTGCGCTACATCAGCCGTCACGATTTCGTACCGTTTGCCTGGTATCGGCTGGCCTTCGGGCTGTTTATTTTGGTGACAAGCGGCACCGGCGTCATTCGCTGGTAGGCGTTATTCTATGGCCGGTCTGCTTCGGCAATCCGGCTTTGGAGTTTTCTCTCATGTCAATTTTTTTTCGTTTTCTTCTTTTCTTTGGATGCTCCATGATGCTCGCTACCGCGTCTGCCGCCCCTCCCGCCGGTTTCACTTCCGGCCCCACCATCGAGGGCATTGCTTCTTTCACGCTGGACAACGGTTTGCAGGTCTTGCTTTTCCCCGACGACAGCAAGCCAACGACGACGGTTAACATTACCTATAAAGTCGGTTCGCGCTTTGAAAACTACGGCGAAACCGGCATGGCGCACTTGCTCGAACATTTGATGTTCAAGGGCACGCCGACCACCGCCAACATTTTTGAGGAAATCGGCAAGCGCGGGATGCGCTTCAACGGTTCGACCTATTTCGACCGTACCAATTACTATGAAACGTTCACCGCCGATCAGGACGTGCTCGACTGGGCGCTCGGCATGGAAGCCGACCGGATGGTCAACGCTTTCATCGCCCGCAAAGACCTCGACAGTGAAATGACCGTCGTCCGCAACGAGTACGAAAATTGGGAAAACAACCCGCGCCTCGTGCTGTGGGGACGGATGCAGTCGGTGGCATTTGATTGGCACAATTATGGTAACCTGACCATCGGCGCCCGCTCCGACATCGAAAACGTCGATATTCAGCGGCTGCAAGCGTTTTACCATCGTTATTATCAGCCAGACAACGCCGTGCTGATCGTCGCCGGTAAATTCGATCCGGACAAAGCGCTGGCGACCATCGGCCGCACTTTCGGCGCGCTACCCAAGCCGACGCGCGTCTTGCCCATGCTCTATACCGTGGAACCGGTGCAGGAAGGCGAACGCGCCATCACCGTGCGGCGCAACGGCAACACGCCGGTGGTGGGCGCCCTTTATCATACGGTCTCCGGCCCTGACGCCGACAGCGTGGCGCTCGAAGCGTTCGGCGAAATCATGACCGTCGCGCCGTCGGGGCGCTTGTACAAAGCGCTGGTGGCCACTCACAAAGCGAGCGGCGTCGAAGCGTGGAACTTCTCGCTGTTCGACCCCGGCATGCTGATTTTCTGGGCAATGCTGACGCCGCAAGACAAAATCACGCCGGTCAAGAAAACCTTGACCGACACCTTGTACGCCGTCACCCAAAAACCGATCACCGATGCCGAAGTGGCGCGTGTGCGCACCCGCGCACTGAAAGATTACAACGATTTGCTGCGCGACCCCGAACACTTCGCCGTGGCGCTGTCCGAATCCATCGCGCAAGGCGATTGGCGGCTCTTCTTCTTGCAGCGCGATCAGTGGCGCAAACTCACCGCCGCCGATGTGCAGCGCGCCGCCACGTCGTACATCAAGCCGTCGAACGTCACCATCGGCGAATATTTGCCCGAAGATGCGCCGAATCGCGCCAAGTCACCGCCGAAGATCGATGTTGAAGCACTGGTTAATGATTATCGCGGCGACGAAGCCCTCGCCGCCGGCGAATCATTCGACGCCTCGACAGAAAACCTCGAAGCGCGCACCGAGCGCAGCACGCTGCCCAACGGCTTGAAGCTGGCGCTGCTGCCGAAGAAAACCCGCGGCGAAGCCGTGCGTTTCAGCTTGCGTTTGCATTGGGGCAACGCCGAGTCGCTGAAAAACAAGGCGATGACCGGACGGATCACCGCCGACATGTTGTCGATGGGAACCACCAAGCACGACCGCCAAGTCTTCGAGGATGAAATCGACCGTCTGCAAGCGCAGTTGGACATCGGCGGCGACGCCACCGGCGCCAGCATCAGCGGCGAAACCACCCGCGAGCATTTGCCCGAACTTCTCGCGCTGGCGGCGGAAGCGCTGCGCGCGCCGTCTTTCCCCAAGAACGAACTCGACAAACTGGTGCGCGAACGGCTGACTTCTTTGGCAACGTCGCGCAGCGATCCGCAAGCCATCGCTTCCCGCGCCTTGCGCCGCTACACCCAACCGTTCCCTGCCGGCGATGTGCGCTACATCCTGACGGTTGACGAAGAAGAAGCGCAACTGAAAGCGCTGACCATCGCCGATCTGAAAACCTTTCATCAAAATTTCTACGGCGCGCAAAACGGCGAACTGGCCGTGGTCGGCGATTTCGACGCCAAGGAAATTCGCGCGCTGAGTGAAAAACTTTTCAGCCCGTTAAAGAGCAAAGCGGCTTACGCGCGCGTGGACGATCCTTACCAGAAAGTCGCGCCGACTACGCTGAGTTTCAAAACGCCGGACAAAGCCAACGCTTTCCTGATCGGTCGGCTGGCGGTACCCATCAACGATCAAGACCCCGATTACGCCGCGCTGCTCGTCGCCAATCAAGCGCTCGGCGGCTCGCCCGAAGCGCGCTTGCCCAACCGCATCCGCACCCAAGACGGCTTGAGTTACAGCGTCGGTTCGGCGCTGCAACCGACCTCGCTCGACGCTAACTCGCGCTTCGTGTTTTACGCGATCTTCGCGCCGCAGAATCTGACGCGCGTGCAGGAAGCGTTCAGCGATGTTCTGACCCAAACCGCCAAGGACGGCTTGACCGCGCAGGAAATCGCCGACGCCAAACAATCGCTGCTGCAAGAACGTCACATCGCGCGAGCGCAGGACTCGGTACAGGCAACGAGCCTTGCTTACCAACTCTACTTGAAACGCACTTGGAAAGATTCGGCGCAACTGGACGACGAAATCGCCGCCGTCACGCCTGAGCAAATCGCGGCCGCGCTGAAGAAATATCTGGTTCCCGACAACGTGGTGTATTCGATTGCGGGCGATTTTCAGTAAGCGAGTTTCAGATATTCGCAGGGGCGGCATTCTGCCGCCCGCCGAAAGCCCCTTCCTTTTGAAAAGGGGTGCCCGCCAAAGGCGGGCGGCGGTTTGTTTTTCCTCTTTCCTTGTGGAGAGGGAACGAATAAAGGTGCTTCGCGAAGCGCTCCTACGTTGATACCAGAGACCTGATGCCTGACACATCTTTCATCACCCCGTCACCGCACGACTTGCCGCCCCGCGTTCGGGTGCTGACGACAACGCGGTTTCCTGCCGTTCGCCCTGAGCTTGTCGAAGGGCAAGCGGCGTTTCCGGGCGGGCTTCAACAGATTCAAGAAATTTGGCCGCCGACCGCACACGCCAAAGGCGCCGCGATCGAAGCCGCCTTCGTGCAGCGCGGTCAACCCTTGCAGCACTTTCTGCCGTCGCCACCGCTGTGGCTGGAACAAGTGCACGGCATCGACGTGGCAAAAATGAATCGCAGCCCCGATGTCGTCGCAATCAGGCAAGCGCCGCCAGTCGCCGATGCGGCTGTTACCGACGCCCCGAACGTCGTCCTCGCCCTCTTGACGGCAGACTGCCTGCCCGTGGTCATCGCCGACGAAAACAGCGCCGCGCTCGCCGTCGTCCATGCCGGTTGGCGCAGTTTGGCGGGCGGCGTTCTGGAAAATACCGTTCGCCATCTGGCCTGTCCCGCCGCCTTGTTGATGGCCTGGCTGGGGCCGGCCATCGGCCCCGCCGCGTTTGAAGTCGGCGAAGACGTTCATGTTGCGTTCGACGCCCCCCATGACGCCGAGGCCGCCGCCTGCTTCGTTCCCACGGGCGTTGCCGGTAAGTGGCATGCCGATTTGTACGCGCTGGCGCGGCTGCGGCTGCGCCGTCTGGGCGTCCCGAAAATCAGCGGCGGAACGTGGTGTACCTACAGCGATGCCCGGCGGTTTTTTTCCTGGCGGCGGGGACGCGATGAGGGGCGCATGGCGACGTTTGCTTTTCTTGCGGAACCATGAGGAGCACAGGTTGGGGTGAGTGCAGCGCCCCCCCCCCAACCTGCACGAGCTACGTCAAGCACAAGGCAAACTGTCGACAAAGTAGGGGCGGCATTCTGCCGCCTGCACGACTGCGCGTGATTTGCGCGCCGTGCCCCTACGATGGGCCCACGCAGCCACATTATTCCACTGCCGTCATTCCCGCGAAGGCGGGAATGACGGCAAGAAGTGTTTTGCTTTTTTGTGATTTCTCGCCTGCGCGTGGTTTTGGCATCAGGCTGTCCGATTTTGACCATGAACCCTGATATAGTGTTTATAAAAGAACTCCCCGTTTCCCGATACTGTGATTCCCAACGACTTCGTTCAATCCTTGCTGGCTCGCGTCGATATCGTCGAGGTGATCGACCGCCTGGTGCCGCTTAAAAAAGCCGGCGCCAATTACGTTGCCTGCTGCCCGTTTCACAAGGAAAAATCACCGTCGTTTTCGGTCAGTCCGACCAAGCAGTTTTACCACTGTTTCGGTTGCGGCGCGCATGGCACAGCCATCGGTTTTTTGATGGAGTATTCCGGCAAAACGTTCCCGGAAGCCGTCGAGGATTTGGCGCGCGATGTCGGGCTGACGGTGCCGCAGGTTCATACCGAGCGCGACAAACCGGCGCCTCCCGATTACTTTGCGGTGATGCAGACGGTAGCGCGTTTTTACCGCGCCCAGTTGCGCGAAACGCCCAGCGCCATCGCTTATCTCAAGCAGCGCGGGCTGACCGGCGAAATCGCGGCGCGCTACGGCATCGGTTACGCTCCCAAAGGCTGGCAGGCGCTGGAGCAAGCGCTCCCTGACTATCGGGACGCCGCGCTCGACGCGCTCGGGCTGGTCGCTCAAAAAGAAGACCGCCGCTACGATTATTTCCGCCATCGCATCATGTTTCCGATTCACGATGCACGGGGACGCACCATCGCTTTCGGCGGGCGAGTGATCGACAACGACGACAAGCCGAAATATTTGAATTCGCCGGAAACGGTGCTGTTCTCCAAAGGCAACGAGTTGTACGGTTTGTTTCAGGCGCGCGATGCGATTCGCCGTCAAGGTTGCGTGATCGTCGTCGAGGGTTACATGGATGTGGTGGCGCTGGCGCAGCACGGCATCGACTACTGCGTCGCTACGCTGGGCACGGCAACGACGCCTGTCCACACGCAAAAACTTTATCGGCTGACCGATAATGTCGTCTTCTGCTTCGACGGCGATAACGCCGGCCGACAAGCCGCTTGGCGAGCGCTGGTCAACACGTTGCCGACTTTGCAGGACGGCAAGCGCGCCGCGTTCCTCTTTTTGCCCGACGGCCTCGACCCGGACGATTTCGTTCGCCAACGCGGCCGCGCCGCGTTTGAAGAAGCCTTGACCCGCGCCATGCCCTTGTCCGAATTTCTGCTCGCCGAAAAAACGGCGCAGAATCCGCCGCACAGCGCCGAAGGTCGCGCCGCTTTGATCCACGCGCTACAACCGCTGCTGGCCTCTGTCACCGCGCCCGCGCTGGCGGCGCTGTTGCGACGGCGGCTCGCCGAACTGACGCAACTGCCCGAATCCGAGTTGCGCGTACTGCTGAGTCAACGCCCGTCGATGGGAAAAGCTACGACAAAACGCCCTTCCGGCGCGCCGTCTGCGAGTGGCTTGTCGATCCCCGAGCGCGGCGCCGCTTTTCGCGCCGTCCGTCGCGCCCCTTCGCTGCTCCGCGAACTGCTGCAAGCCGTCGTCCAGCAACCCGAACTCGCCCGCCAGCAAACGGTTCCCATTGCCGACGAACGTTCGCCGGAAGCACTGGCGTTGAACGAGGTGGTTCGCTACTGCCGCGATTCGCAAGCGCCGCTCACCGTCGCGGGCGTGATCCAGCAATTCGCCGGATCGCCGCATCAGGCGCTGATCGCCGAGATGCTGGCCGCCGCCGAAGCGCAAGCGCTGCCGCCGGAACTGGTCGCTTCGCAGTTTGACGCGGCGCTGGCGCGTTGGCGGCAACAGTTACAGCAGCGGGAAACCGCCGCCTTGCTGCAAACGCCGCTGTCGCAACTGAGCGAAGAACAGCGCGAACGGCTGGCGCAAATGCGTCGCGAAGAGCACAAGACAACGCCCCCCGTCAAAGCGAACACCGAGAGTGCCCCCAAACCGGAATTCTCTGCCGTCCAGCTTGCCCACCGCCACGCCACGCACCCCCGCGAGAAAGAACCGTCGCTGTTCGTCCCCGACGACGACACGCCGCCGTTTTGAGGTTTTGTAGGGACACGGCCGTGCCCCTACAAATTTCCCAACCGCTCGGGCTGAACCTGCGCTTGTCGAAGGGGCAACGCTCGCAACGATACGCCGTTTGCCCAACAACTTGCTCAAGGCAAGCGGAACAAATCAGCGTATCCTTAAAGAAATCAACCCCCAAATCTCCGAGGACGATGTTATCGACGATGTTTTTGCTGCCGTTGCGTCATTGTTTGCAAACGGAACGTTAAATGTCTTTGTTCCGCCTGCGGTTTTCTCCCCTGCCGACTGATTTGCCGCTCGACAAGCATTGTAACCATCGCAAAATGTATTTGCAGCGACGATGCTTTTTGGGCAAAATTCCACTTGCACTTGAACGGCGTCAACTCCATTTGACCGCCGATGTAAGAACCAAGAATTCATGAGTTTCGTGGGTTTCACTGACGCGGAATTGACAACAACACAGGCTGCGCGACGCGCAACAGAAACGGATCAAATCATGAGATGGGAAGGCAACCGCGAGTCGGACAACATTGAGGATCGCCGCGACGAAGAACCCGGCAGCGGCGGGGGTGGCATGGGCAGCGGTAATTTTGCTCTTGGCGGCCGTCACATTGGCATTGGCGCGGTGGTACTGGCGCTGTTGGGCTGGGGGGTATTCGGCATCAACCCACTGACCACGCTCAGCTTACTGTCGGGAGGCAGCAGCGCGCCGACGGCGGTACAGCAACAGCAGCCGCAACACCACGCTCCGACAGGGCAGCCGCGTACCGGCGACAAGAACGCCGAATTTGTCGCCACCATCCTCGCTTCTACCGAGGATGTGTGGGATCAAATGTTCCAGCAAGCGGGCGGGCATTACACACGCCCCACGCTGGTGCTCTACCGGAGCATGACGCCGACGGCCTGCGGCACGGGACAAGCGGCGATGGGGCCGTTTTATTGCCCCGCCGACCGCAAGGTGTATCTGGACATGGATTTCTTCGACACCATGGACCGCCAGCTCGGCGCGCCCGGCGTGTTCGCCCGCGCCTACGTGGTGGCGCACGAAGTCGGTCACCATGTGCAGAACCTGCAAGGCATCACCGGCAAAGTCGATGCACAGCGCGGCCGTTTGGATGCGCGCCAGCAAAATGCCTTGTCGGTGCGGGTGGAGTTGCAGGCCGACTGCTACGCCGGCATCTGGGCCAACCATTCCGATCAGGCGCGCCACTGGCTCGATCAGGGCGACATCGAATCGGCTCTGAACGCTGCCTCGCAAATCGGCGACGACAAGTTGCAGCGCGAACAACGCGGCGTAGTACGTCCCGACAGCTTCACCCACGGTACCAGCGCCCAGCGTGTGCACTGGTTCACACAGGGCTACAAAACCGGCGACATAAAGGCTTGCGATACGTTTTCGGTGCAGCAGTTGTAAGTCGCAAGGGCGCTTCGCGAAGCGCCCTTGCCGATTTCGAAGCATCTTAATGGCGAGAACATAATAAAAAAAGCCGCGAAGAATCTATAGTGTTGGGGCTGAAGTAGAAAAAGCGGGAACAAAAAATGACGACTTTGGAGGGGCGGATTTGAAACCCGCCCCCCACGAAGGAATAACAGCAAATCCAACGAAATCTCTCTGCTGAAACAATGAAATATGTTTGGCAGTCTAAGAGATTTTGAGCTTATTCAGATCACCTTAAAACAATTGATGATCCCGCGCTTCACGAACGGCATAGGCTGCATGATAGCGTAACGTTGGTGAACTGTTCACGAAGCAATATGTTATAATATGGGGTTATGTTAGATATGCAACAAGGGTTCTCGTCGCGCTATGGCTATGGCCCCGCCGCGAGCGCGCAAGAAAAGCATTTTTTGCCCAGAGTTCCGATCCGCACATATTTCGACACATTTCTCATCGCTCTCGCCTTCCGTCAGGGGCGTTGTTAACTGGATAATCATGGCTCAAAAACTCGCGAAAACTTCCCGCACACCTGCCACCCGGCGCACCGCCTCCACGACGACGCGCGTCAAAACGCCTGCCAAAGCGCGTCCCGCCGCAGGGAAAAACAGCGCCGCGCCATCGCGGCAAAAACCTTCACGCAACGCGGCGGCGAAAAAGACCGTCACGTCCAAAACCGCCACGGCGCGGAAGGCTGTGACCAAAACCGCGGCGAAAACGACTACTCGCAAAACGGCGAGCGCGACGAAAACCACGGCGACGCCGAAAAAGGCCACGCGCGCGATCGCGAAAACGACGACTAAAACTGCCGTAAAAACTGCCGCCGTGAAAACCGCTGCGAAAGCGGCGACGAGCCGTGCTACTGTCAAGCCCGCAGCTAAAACAACAACCGCCAAAACGACACCGAAAGCCTCGGTGAAAACCTCGGTTAAAACAGCGACTACAAAAACGGCAGCGAAAACCGCTGCCCGCAAGCCCGCCGCTCCGGTTCAAAAACGCAGCACAGTAACCAAAACGCCGACGAAAGCGCCTGTCAAAACGCCGGCCAAGAAGACAATCACTGTCACAAAACCCGTTGCGACAAAACCGGAAAAGAAAACCGTCGCGGTAAAGCCGAAGGTGGCTGCCGCGCCGAAGAATGTCAAAGCGCCAGTCCCGAAAGTAGCCGCGCCCAAAGCGGCTGCGCCCAAGCCTGTCGCGCCCGTCGTTGAAAAGCACGTCGAGAAGAAGGGAGCGCCCATTCGTCCGGCGGCCGCCGTTGCCGCCAAGGTGAAAGCGCAGCCGACAAAGGCTGCCGAAGCCGCGCTGAATAATGCCGTCGCCAAGATGGTGGAAACCTCGAAGGCGCCGCTTCCCAAAAAATCGGCGAAGACGGCCAAGGTCGCCGACGAATTGAATCTGCGCGAAGTTTCTCCGGCCGAAGCCGAAGCGCGCAAGCACCGATTGAAAAGTCTGATCGTGCTCGGCAAGGAACGCGGTTATCTGACTTACGCCGAAGTCAACGACCATTTGCCCGACGAGATCATCGACCCCGAGCAAATCGAAGGCATCATTGCGATGATCAACGACATGGGAATTCATGTTTATGATGAAGCGCCCGATGCCGAAACACTGTTGATGTCGGAAACCGCACCCAGCGCGTCCGGCGAAGATGTCGAAGAAGAAGCCGAAGCCGCCGCTTCGACGCTGGATTCCGAATTCGGCCGCACTACCGATCCGGTGCGGATGTACATGCGCGAAATGGGGACGGTGGATTTGCTGACCCGCGAAGATGAAATCGCTATCGCCCAGCGGATCGAAGAGGGACTCAAGCATATGGTCAACGCCATCTCGGCGTGCCCGATGACCATTGCACAAATTCTCGACATGGCCGATAAGGTCAAGTCCGGAGAAATGAGAGTCGACGATGTGGTCGATGGTCTCACCGATCTCGAAGAAGAAGCGGAAGCTTTGCTGCAAATGGCCGACAGCAACGGCGCCGACGAAGAGGAAAGCGAAGACGAAGACAGCGAAAACGATGATGATGGCAACGGCGGCGCCAATTCCGTCTCGGCGGAAAACCTCGCGCGCCTGCGAGAGCGGTCGCTTGAAAAATTCGAGACCCTGCGCAAATATTTCCTTCGGATGCGCAGCACCATCGCCAAGGAAAGCGCCAAATCTCCTAAAGTAGAAACGCTGCAAAAGAAAATTTCAGAGGAACTGACCGGTATCCGCTTCTCGGTTCGTGTGGTCGAGCGTCTGTGTGAAGCGGTGCGCTTTGAAGTGGAAAACATTCGCCAGATCGAAAGCAAGATTCAAAACCTTGTCGTCGAACAATCGGGAATGCCGCGGCCGCAGTTCATCGAGCGTTTTCTGCTCAACGAAATCAACCTGAAATGGATCGACAAGGAAATCGCTTCCGAAGCGCTTTACAGCGGTCAACTGGCGCGCTTCCGGCAAGCCATCGTCGATGAACAAAAGAAACTGATCGATCTGCAAAACCGCGTGATGGTGCCGCTCAAAGAGCTGAAGGACATCAACAAGCAGATGAACGACGGCGAGCGCAAAGCGCGCAAAGCCAAACGCGAAATGGCCGAAGCCAACTTGCGGCTGGTCATTTCGATTGCCAAGAAATACACTAACCGCGGTTTGCAATTCCTCGATCTGATTCAGGAAGGCAACATCGGGTTGATGAAAGCCGTCGATAAATTTGAATACCGTCGCGGCTTCAAGTTTTCGACTTACGCCACCTGGTGGATCCGCCAGGCGATCACCCGCTCGATTGCCGATCAGGCGCGCACCATCCGCATTCCGGTACACATGATCGAAACGATCAACAAGATGAATCGGATCTCGCGGCAAATTCTTCAGGAAACCGGACAGGAACCGGAACCGGCGTTGCTGGCTGAAAAAATGGAAATGCCCGAAGACAAGATTCGCAAAATCCTGAAAATCTCGAAAGAACCGATCTCGATGGAAACGCCCATCGGCGATGACGACGATTCCCATCTGGGCGATTTCATCGAAGATTCGCTGGTGATCGCGCCGTCCGATGCGGCGGTCAACGCCAGCCTGCGCGACGTGTGCAAGGAAATTCTCGACTCGCTGACGCCGCGCGAAGCCAAAGTGCTGCGCATGCGGTTCGGCATCGAAATGAATACCGACCACACCCTCGAAGAAGTCGGCAAACAATTCGACGTGACCCGCGAACGCATCCGGCAAATCGAAGCGAAGGCTTTGCGCAAACTGCGCCATCCGTCGCGTTCCGAAAAATTGCGCAGTTTCCTTGAGAACGAATAAATAAATTGATACCTCGCTTGAATAAGCGACCCGGATAAACGCCGGTTTGCACTCAAATACCGCCGACCTCGGCGGTATTTTTTATTCTTTTTGCATCCTGAGAATTCCGTTTGTTCTTTTTTCATTCCGCTCGTATTCCGCTCATCTCGCATTACCGCCCTTTTATCGTCTTTACAACACCCTTCTTTTCCAAAAGGGTAATTCGCGCCGATGTTCTGGCATGTTTGCTCTCTCATAGTAAAATTCCAAGGCAGCACGTTTTTTTGGGGGTGCCGCTGTTTCTACCCGTGGCTCACTTTTTTTGCAAAGGAATCTTATGAAAAGAAAACTTCTCGTTCTTGCCGTCGCGGCGGCGCTGCCGGTTTCTGCTTTGGCGCAAACGTCAAACGTCACCATCTACGGTATGCTCGACCTCGGCGTCAGTACCGCCAAAATGTTCGGCAACAATCCCGACATGAAAAACACCGTCCGTGTTGACGACAATATGTCACGGATTGGTATTCGTGGAACCGAGTCGCTGGGCGGCGGGTTAAATGCCATTTTCCAAGTTGAATCCTGGCTGAGCGCTGACGGCACCAACCTCAACGGCGGCAGCCGTGCCAATCAGTTGGCCGGCCGTGACACCTTCCTCGGCCTGCAAGGCGGTTTCGGTAAAGTACGCTTGGGACGTCTTTCCAACTACCAGAATATGGAAATGGAAACGATGGCCTCTTGGGCCGGCCAGTTGGGCATCGGCATTGATACCTTGGGCATGATTACCCGCTTCGACACCCGTTTCAATAACGCGGTTCGCTACGATGCGCCGGCCTTCGTTCCCGGTATCGAGTTAAACGCCATGTACAGCACCGACGAAACCAAAACCAACAATGACGACCGTTCGGTTTGGAGCTTGGGCGCCGGTTATACTTGGAATGCGTTGTTCGCCAAAGCCGGTTATACCCAATATCAGCAACAAAACGGCAGCGCTAACAAAGACGGCAACTACTGGCGGGTTGAAGGCGGTTACGACAGCACCCTGTCGATCATCGGCGCCTATCAGCAATCCACGCAGTACGGCTCGTCGGCCACCGGCGGCACCAACAGCATCTGGATGCGTCCCACCGGCAATTACGGCGGCACGCTGGGCGCTTCAAACGTAGCCTTCGGCGACAACGACAAGATGGAAACCAACGAAGCAGCGGTCACCGTCAGCTACCAAGTCGGCAGCTTCGTCCCGCGCGCCAGCTTTGCGTATGGTTTCAACGCCAAAGTCAACGGCAAGAAGCTTGACGACAGCGGCTACCAGCAATACATCGTCGGCACCGACTATGTGTTGAGCAAACGCTCGAAGCTTTATCTCGCCGGCGGTTACATCAAATACGCTAGCGATAAATTCACCGATGGCCGTCACGACAACGAGTACCAAATCCAAGTCGGCATGATGCATTGGTTCTAATCTGGTCTGAACACTCTCATCGAGTTGTTGACCGACAAAAACCGCCGCAAACCTGCGGCGGTTTTTTTATGGATGCGGTTTTACTTGTGGGTGTGGTTTTACGAGAGATGCGGGCACTGCCATCAACCGTTCGCCCTGAGCCTGTCGAAAGGCGAACAGAACAATTCCCCTCCCAGGAGGGGGAAAAACGGACGGGGTGATTGAAGGGCGCTTCGCGAAGCGCCCCTCTACGATGATGCTGCAACAAAAGACAACGAATGAAAAAGAGCGGAGTTCAAATCCACTCCTACGAAAAACCCGCGAATTTCGGCGATCACCGCCCGCGCCGCATGGTCGCCATCCGGCGTTGCGTCGCCGCCGCCACACCCGCCAGCAACAACGCCAGCAGCGCCAACACCATGGGATTCAGCGTAGGCACGGGAGGCATGCTCGTCACTTTCACCACCAACCTGTTATTGGCCAACTCGGTCTGGTCGATCTGAAACCCATAGCCTTGCGGGCTGATCACGGCGCTGTCGGGCATACCGAACAACGCCGTTTTTGCATCGATGAGAACTATCGTGTCGCCTATCTTGATCGGCCCGCTCACGGTCACGGAGATTTTGGCGCCAGTGCTGAGCGTAGCGCCAAAGACCGTCGCCGTGTCGGTGACAGTCAGCATGGCGGCGGCGCCCAAGCCGGCAGGAACCTGGAAATTCAGATTTTGAAAATTCAACAAGTAATCCACGGTCACGCCGCCAAGCGCAAGGTTCAGGGTGTTGTTGGTGATAGGGCCGCCGTTGCTCGCGTAGCCGCCGTAGAGGCTGATCCCCGGGCCGATGTTCGCGTTGCCGCCGATGTTCACCGTGTTGCCCAAGGCGGCGGGGGTGGGGCTATCGGCAAATCCGCCGTAGATATAACCATTTTCCACCGTGCCGCCGGTGATCGACACTGTGTTGCCCGAAGCGATGGCGGCGGTGCCGGTGAGGGCAGTAGAGGCAAGCCCACCGAGGATACTACCACTTACCGTGCCGCCGGTGATCGACACCGTGTTGCCCGAAGCGGTGGCAGTGGTGGCGCCGACGGCAAACCCGCCGTAGAGATCTGTGGCCGTGCCGCCGGTGATCGCCGCAGTATTGCTCACGACTTGCGCAACGCAGTTGCCGCTGAAGCAATAGGCGTATCCGCCGAACGTCGAACCTGCTACCGCCGCGCCAAGCTCTACCAAAACCCCATTACTCTCGGCGCGGGCGGTGGCGTTACCGGAGGATAAAGCTTGTCCGCCATAGAAGTCGCCTGCGACGCTCGCGCCCGCGCCGGAAGCCGTGGCCTGATTGTTCGTGACCGTGGCATTGAAGCCGCTCGCCGTGCTGGAGGCCTCTCCTCCCATGACGGTATCCACAGCGCCGTAGATAAAAACGTGGTTGGACGCAGCGGCGGTAGCTCTTGTCATGCTTGTGTCGTTCTTGCCGTAAACACCCCACCCCGCGCTCACCGTAGCGCCGTTTTGAACGGTGACGGTATTACCATTGCTGCCGTTGACCGCAACGCAGTCGCCCGTCGCCTTGTTGACCGCGTTACCGCAAACATCGTAAGCAACCGGCGATATGCCAGGCGTGATGGTGACTTGCGCCAACGCGCCGGACACGGGAAGCAGAAAAAGCGCAACGATCAAAATCGCGCCGGGCGCAAGAGAAAGCAATCGTTTCATGAAAAAAACCTTTGAAAAAGAAAGCCCCTCGCTTTCGGAAGAAAGGTGGGGCGGTGATTTTTGTGTGTTCCTGAACCCTTGTTGAAACAACACATCTCCCTGACACGATTTCAGGCGAATGCGAATATGTACTTCTTATAATTTACGCCGTCGCCAAAAACCCGACAAGGAGCAGCTTCTTTTTGTTACCTATAGGTTTTGGCTTGTACCGCAGCTGCCACACTGTGCCGCCGCCATCCCCACGATACTCCCCGTTTACTCGATCACGCAATCAACAAAATACCGTTTCTTGCCGTCAACCACTTCCGACACCAGCCCGTGGATATCGGTTTCAAAACCCGGGAAAGTGTGGTTGAGTTCGCGCGCGAATTGCAGGAAGTGAACGATTTGTTTGTTGAAGCGCTCGCCTGGAATGAGCAGCGGAATCCCCGGCGGATACGGCGTCACCAGCATGGCCGTTACCCGTCCTTCGAGATCGTTGATCATCACTCGCTCGATGTCGCGGTGCGCCATTTTCGCCCACGCTTCCGCCGGACGCATCGCCAACTCGATCGGCGACACGTACATCTCGGTGGTGAGTCGCGCCACATCATAGGCCTTGTAGAAATCGTGCAACTGCTGACACAAATCGCGCAAGCCCATTTTTTCGTACAGCGAATGTTTGGCGATGAACTCGGGCATCACGCGCCACAGCGGCAAATTGGCGTCGTAAGCATCTTTGAACTGTTGCAGTTCGGTGACCAGTGTGTTCCAGCGACCTTTGGTGATGCCGATAGTGAACATGATAAAGAACGAGTACAGTCCGGTTTTCTCGACGATGATGCCGTGCTCGGCGAGGTATTTCGTCAGCACGCCCGCCGGAATGCCGGCGTCGGCAAACGAGCCGTCGATGTCCAGCCCGGGCGTAATCAAGGTCGCCTTGATCGGATCGAGCATGTTAAAGCCCGGCGCTAAATCGCCGAAGCCGTGCCAGCGTTCGTTGGCGTGCAGCATCCATTGTTCGCGCTCGCCCATGCCGTTTTCCGGCAAGGCGTCGGGGCCCCACACTTTGAACCACCAGCCGTCTTTGCTCGACGCCCACTCGTCACCGATCTTGCGCATCGCCCGTCGAAAATCCATCGCTTCTTGCAGCGATTCTTCCAGCAGCGCCGTGCCGCCCGGCGGCTCCATCATCGCCGCCGCCACGTCGCACGACGCGATGATCGCATATTGCGGGCTGGTCGAGGTGTGCATCAAATACGCTTCGTTGAAACGCGGTAAATCGAGCGAGCGCTCTTCTGAGTTCTGAATGAGAATCTGCGACGCCTGACTCAAACCGGCGAGCAGTTTGTGCGTCGATTGCGTCGAAACCACCATCGATTCTTTACAACGCGGTCGCCCTTCGCCGATGGCGTGATAGTCGCCGTAAAAATCATGGAACGCCGCATGCGGCAACCAGGCTTCGTCGAAATGCAGCGTGTCGATCTTGCCGTCCAGTTCTTCCTTGATTTCTTCGACGTTGTAGAGAATACCGTCGTAAGTGCTCTGCGTGATCGTCAACACGCGCGGATGCTCTTTCTGATCTTTGGCGAAAGGATGCGCGGCAATTTTCTTTTTGATGTTCTTCCAGGAAAATTCCGATTTCGGAATCGGCCCGATGATTCCGTAGTGGTTGCGCGTGGGCATCAGAAACACCGGAATCGCGCCAGTCATAATGATCGCGTGCAGCACTGATTTGTGGCAGTTGCGATCGACCACCACAATGTCGCCCGGCGCGACGGTCGAGTGCCAGACGATCTTGTTCGAGGTCGAAGTGCCGTTGGTGACGAAAAACATGTGGTCGCTGTGAAAAATCCGCGCCGCGTTGCGCTCGCTCGCTGCCACCGGGCCGGTGTGATCGAGCAACTGTCCCAACTCATCGACGGCGTTGCACACGTCGGCGCGTAGCATGTTTTCGCCGAAAAACTGGTGGAACATCCGCCCGACCGGGCTTTTCAGAAACGCGACGCCGCCCGAGTGTCCCGGGCAGTGCCACGAGTACGAACCGTCCGCCGCGTAATGCGTCAGTGCCCGGAAGAACGGCGGCGGCAGCGCGTCGAGATAAGCACGCGCCTCGCGCACCACATGGCGAGCGATAAATTCCGGCGTGTCCTCGAACATGTGAATGAAGCCGTGCAACTCGCGCAACACGTCATTCGGGATGTGTTGCGACGTGCGTGTTTCGCCGTACAAAAAGATGGGAATGTCGGCGTTGCGATGGCGAATCTGCTCGACGAAAGCGCGCAAATTGGCGACTGTCTGCTCCGCCGCTTCGCCCGAAAATTCTTCGTCGTCCACCGATAGAATGAAGGCCGATGCGCGACTTTGCTGTTGCGCGAACACCGACAAGTCGCCGTAAGCGGTCACGCCCAACACCTCGAAGCCCTCTTCTTCGATGGCTTGCGCCAAGCCGCGAATGCCCAAGCCGCTGGTGTTTTCCGAGCGGAAATCTTCGTCGATAATCACAACGGGAAAACGGAATTTCATTTCACTCTCCTACATTTTCGGCAACGTCACACCCGTCTGCCCCTGGTATTTGCCGCCGCGATCCTTGTACGATGTTTCGCATTCTTCGTCAGATTCAAAAAACAATACTTGCGCCACGCCTTCGTTGGCGTAAATTTTAGCCGGCAACGGCGTGGTATTGGAAAACTCCAGTGTAACGAAACCTTCCCATTCCGGCTCGAACGGCGTGACGTTGACGATGATGCCGCAACGCGCGTAAGTCGACTTGCCAAGACAAATGGTCAGCACGTTGCGCGGAATCCGGAAGTATTCAATCGTCCGCGCCAGCGCAAACGAGTTCGGCGGAATGATGCAAACGTCGCCTTCAAAATTGACGAAATTTTTTTCGTCAAAGTGTTTGGGATCGACGATGGTCGAATTGATGTTGGTGAAAATTTTGAATTCGCGTGAACAGCGAATATCGTAGCCGTAGCTCGACGTTCCATACGACACGATGCGCGAACCGTTGACTTGCCGTATCTGCCCCGATTCAAACGGCTCGATCATGTGGTGCTGCGTCGCCATCCGGCGAATCCATTTGTCTGATTTGATCATGTTGTCTCCCGCGAACTTTTCATTCTCAAGTATTCTGCACCACGATGTTCGGAAACTTCGATGAGAAGTCCACCGCTTTACCAGCAATCGCCACCGCCGTTTTGCGAGCGATTTCCTTGTAAATGGCCGCGACTTTGCCGTCGGGGTCACTCACCACCGTCGGGTGTCCCGAATCGGCCTGCTCACGAATGCTCAAGTCGAGCGGCAACGCGCCCAGCACCGGCAAGTGGTAATCGGCCCCCATCTTCGCCGCGCCGCCTTCGCCGAAAATGCGCTCGATGTGGCCACAGTTCGAGCAGATGTGAACGCTCATGTTCTCGACGATGCCGACCACCGGAACGCCGACTTTCTCAAACATCTTGTAGCCCTTGCGCGCGTCGATCAGCGCGATATCCTGCGGCGTGGTGACGATCACCGCGCCGGTCACCGGCACTTTCTGCGCCAGCGTCAACTGGATGTCGCCGGTTCCCGGCGGCAAATCGACGACGAGATAATCGAGATCGCGCCATTTCGTCTGGCGCAACAGTTGATCGAGCGCCTGCGTCGCCATCGGCCCGCGCCACACCATCGGCGTATCCGCATCGACCATGAAGCCGATCGACATCACTTGCAAGCCATACGCTTCGAGCGGCTCGATGCTTTCGCCGTCCACCGAAGTCGGCGCGCCGTCGATGCCCAGCATCATCGGCAGCGACGGGCCATACACGTCCGCGTCGAGCATTCCGACTTTCGCGCCTTCGGCAGCCAGCGCCAGCGCCAGATTCACCGCCGTCGTGGATTTGCCGACGCCGCCTTTGCCGGACGCCACCGCAATCACGTTTTTCACGCCGGGCAGCAACTTCAAACCCTGCTGCGCCGCGTGCGCGACGATGCGCTGGCTAACGTTGACGCTCACTTGGCCGACGCCCGCGAGTTTCTTCAAAGCGTCTTCGATCAATTCTTGCACCACCCCGATCTGACTGGCCGCCGGATAGCCCAGTTCGATATCGACCTGCACTCCTTCATGGGTCGCCGTTATTTTCCTGACGCTCTTGCCGGCGACAAAATCTTTGCCGGTATTGGGATCGATCAGCGTTTTCAGACACGATTGCACGTCGGTTTCAAGGGACGTCATGGTTGCTCCAGTTCATCATAGCGCTACGGAAAAGCGGCGCGAAATGTTGTATTTTAGCTTGGATAATTGGCAATTTGTACTTAAAACGTGCGACCCGACAGCGCGCTTTGCTAGAATGATGCTTCGCTTTTCAAGAAATCCGATTATGCCGCCCGCAACGCCTCGTCCCCGCCGAATTTTTATATCAACAGCATTGCCGTACGCCAACGGCGCGTTTCACATCGGCCACATCATGGAATACATCCAGGCCGACATCTGGGTGCGCCATGTTCGCTTGCAGTTAACCGCCGCCGATCAGTTGTACTTCGTCGGCGCCGACGACACCCACGGCGCGCCGATCATGCTGAAAGCCGAGGCCGAGGGCGTCACGCCGCAAGCGCTGGTGGCGCGCATCGCCGCCACGCGCCCGAAATGCCTGAACGGTTTTCTCATCAGCTTTGACCATTGGCACAGCACCGATTCGCCGGAAAACGCCGAGTTGTCGTGCGACATTTATCGCAAGCTCAAAGCGCGCGGGCTGATTTATCCGAAAACCATCGAGCAGTTTTACGATCCGGTCAAAGGCATGTTTTTGCCCGACCGCTACATCAAGGGCGAATGCCCGAAGTGCGGTGCCAAAGATCAATACGGCGACGCCTGCGAACATTGCAGCACCGTTTACAACGCCACCGAACTGGTCAACCCCTATTCAACCCTGTCGGGCGCGACGCCGGTATTGAAAACCTCCGAACATTTCTTCTTCAAACTGTCCGACCCGCAATGCCTCGCCTTCCTGCGCGAGTGGACGCAGCATCACCGCTTGCAGAGCGAAGTCAGCAACAAAATCCGCGAATGGCTCGGCGGCGACGGTGAAGAAAACAAACTCGTTGATTGGGATATTTCACGCGACGCGCCGTATTTCGGCATCGAGATTCCCGACGCGCCCGGCAAATACTTTTACGTCTGGCTCGACGCGCCCATCGGTTACCTCGCCAGTTTGAAAGCGCGGCTGCAACAAGAAAACCAAGCGCTCGAAGATTTTCTGCGCGACCCCGGCATCGAACAATACCATTTCATCGGCAAAGACATCATTTACTTTCACACCTTGTTCTGGCCGGCCATGCTGAAATTCGCCGGAGCGCCGTATCATGTGCCGGACAACGTGTTCGTGCACGGCTTCATCACCTTCTCCGGCGAGAAAATGTCGAAGTCGCGCGGCACCGGCATCAGCCCCGAACTGTATCTCGATTTGGGATTGAACCCCGAATGGCTGCGCTATTACCTCGCCGCCAAGCTGAACGATCACGTCGAAGACCTCGATTTCAACCCCGACGATTTCATCGCTCGCGTCAACAGCGATCTGATCGGCAAATACGTCAACATCGCCAGCCGCACCGCAACCTTCATCAAAAAGTATTTCAACAACCGACTCGGAAAAAACTTTACCGCCCTGCCGATTGCGCAGGAAACCTTGCAACAAGCAAGTGCCATCGCTTCGCTCTACGACAAGCGCCAGTTCTCCGCCGCCGTGCGGCAAATCATGGAACTTGCCGACAAGATGAACGCTTACTGGGATCAGCAAGCGCCGTGGACACTCGCCAAACGCTTCGACGCACTGAACGATGTCGAGCGCGCCGCGTTGCACGACACCTGCTCGGCGGCGCTCGAAGTCTTCCGCCTGCTGACCTTGTACCTGAAACCGATCCTGCCGAAACTCGCCGACGAAGCCGAACAATTTTTGAACATCGCGCCGCTGAACTGGCGCGAAGCCGCCGCCACCCTGCCTGCCGGTCATACCATCAACGATTACACCCACTTGATGACCCGCATCGATCCGAAGTTGCACGTTGATCGCCTGCTGGAAGCGCAAGCGCAAAAAGTCGCGGCGGCAGTGGTAACAGCGTCCGCGCCCACACCTGCGACAAAGAGCAGCGCTACCGCGCCTGCGACAACGCAAACGTCTTCTACCATCACCATCGACGACTTCATGAAAGTCGATCTGCGCGTCGCCAAAATCCTTCACGCAGAAACCGTCGAAGGCTCCGACAAATTGCTGAAACTGACCCTCGACCTCGGCGAAGAAAAACCGCGTACCGTTTTTGCCGGCATCCGCAGCGCCTACAAACCCGAACAACTGATCGGCCGGTTCACCGTTGCCGTCGCCAATCTGGCGCCGCGCAAAATGAAATTCGGCGTCTCCGAAGGCATGGTGCTGGCCGCGTCTTCTGCTGAAACGCCCGGTATTTATCTCCTGCAACCCGACAGCGGCGCGCAAGTCGGAATGAAGATCAAGTAATCGTTTGTATCGTTGCGCAGCGTAGGTTGAGGTGAGGCACAAACCCCAACGAGTCGGTCACGCTTTTGATCGTTGGGATTTGCTTCGCGCATTCTAGCCTGCGTTTCTACAAACCTCCGCCAGCGTGTGTCGCGCTGGCTAGCGAAGCGTCACCCGCGTTACGCGGGTCTTCATCACAGCATGTGTTCGAGAAACGCCCTTGTTCGCTGCTGTTCGGGGTGCGCAAACAATTCGGCGGGGGGGCGCGCTTCGACGATTTCGCCGTCGTCCATGAAGACTGTTTGCGTTGACACCTCTCTGGCGAACGCCATTTCGTGCGTGACCACCAGCATCGTCATTCGTTCTTCGGCGAGTTGCCGGATGGTACGCAACACTTCGCCGGTCAATTCAGGATCGAGCGCCGAGGTCGGTTCGTCGAACAATAAAATGTCCGGCTCCATCGCCAGCGCTCGCGCAATCGCCACCCGCTGTTTCTGGCCGCCCGACAAGCGCGACGGGTAACTGTCACGTTTTTCGAGCAATCCCACTTTGCGCAGCAACGCTTCGGCCTTCGGAATTATCGCGTCGCGGTTCATTCCCTTGACAACGACCGGCGCTTCGATCAGGTTTTGCATTACCGTCAGATGCGGAAACAGATTGAATTGCTGAAATACCATGCCCATTTTGCGGCAGATGCGTTGCACTGTGGCATCCGGCGCGTAGCGGCAAGCGCCGCTCGCTTCGGTCGAAACCAATGTTTCGCCTTCGATTTCGATGTTGCCGCCGTCGATGGTTTCGAGATGGTTGAGGCAGCGAAGAAAGGTGCTCTTGCCCGATCCCGAAGGACCGATGATGGCGATCACATCGCCTTTTTTCACTTCCAGCGAAATGCCTTTCAGCACTTCCAGCGTGCCGAAACGTTTGCGAATGTCGCGCGCGGTGATCATGAGTTGATCAGTCATCGTAAACGGCATACCTTTTTTCCATCCGCTGGAAGACGACCGTCAGCACCAGCGTCATCACCAAATAAAACACCGCCGCCACCAGAAACGGCGATGTGGTGAAATCACGCTGCACGATGCCGCGCGCCGTGCGCAGCAAGTCGTTCATCGCCAGCACGTAGATGAGCGAGGTGTCTTTGACCAGCGTGATGGTTTCGTTGCTGATCGGCGGCAGAATGCGCTTGACCACTTGCGGCAAAACAATGCGCCGCATGGTTTGGCCGTAAGTCAGTCCCAACACTTTCGCCGCTTCATACTGGCCGCGGTCGATCGACTGAATGCCGCCGCGAAAAATCTCGGCGAAGTAGGCGGCGTAATTGAGCACGAACGCCACGATTGCCGCCGGAAAATCCGGCAGCCGTATCCCGATCACCGGCACGAACGGCAGCGCGAAATAGATGAACAACATTTGCAGCATCAGCGGCGTGCCGCGCATCAGCCAGATATAACCGTTGGCGATACCGCTGGCGGCGCGATACCGCGAGAGCCGCACCATCGCCAGCATCAAACCCAGCGGCAACGCCAGCACTAGGGTGATAAAAAACACCTTTAGCGTGACCACCGCGCCGCTCAGCAGCGGCCCCAGAATCAAGAGCAGATATTCCATCATGACAACCCCGACGCAGAATGATCCGCGCCGGGGTTTTTGTGAGCGTGGTTAGCGAGCCGCCGCCGGCGCCGCTGCGGGCGCCGGGTTTTCAATGATGTCTTTGCCGAACCATTTTTCCGAAATCTTCGCCGCCGAGCCGTCTTGCCGCATGGCGTCCATCGCTTTCTGCAACTTGGCCAGCAACTCGGTATCGTCCTTGCGAACGCCGACGCCGTACTCTTCATCACCGAAATCTTCGGCCAGCACGACATACTCGCTGGCTTTCTTTGCGACGTAGTAACGACCGACCACTTCATCGACTACCACCGCATCGAGCCGTCCGGCAGTCAGATCCATCAGCGCCGTCACGTTGTCGCTGAACTTTTTCAGTTCTTTGAAAGTTTTGGACGACGGGTCTTTTTCAACCGCTTCGACCGCAGTGCTGCCGTCTTGCACGCCGACCACTTTACCGGCCAAGTCGGCCTTGCCTTTGATCGGCGACGATGTCGTCACCACGATGATTTGCCGATTCTTCAGATAAGGCGTCGTGAAAGCGATGTTCGCCTTGCGCTCTTCGGTGATCGTCAACCCGTTCCACAACGCATCGACGCGCTTGCCGTTCAGTTCGGCTTCTTTGGCGCTCCAGTCAATCGGTTTGAATTCGACCGCCATGCCGAGATGCTTCGCCGCTTCTTTCGCCAGATCAACGTCGAAACCCGTGATCTGGTTCTGCTCATCGCGGAAACCCATCGGCGGGAAATTGTCGTCCAACCCGATGACGATCTTGCTTGCCGCCGGCGGAGGCGGCGGAGGCGCCACCGTAGCCGCTTTCTCTTCTTTCTTGCTGTCACAACCCAGCAGAAGCAACCCTGCCGCTAACGCCACTGCCGCTAACGAAATCCACTTTTTCATGATTCATTACTCCCGGATAATTTCCAATAAATAATAAACGCCAAGACCAACGTCAATGCCAAGACGTGCCCACAAACCCGTGCCAACCAACCCTTGTCACCTGACGATGCCAAGCAAAAAGCATTGTCGCCGCAAATTCCCTATATTTCAACCGCACCAAGCCACTGGCATTTTTCTTTTTCCCGTTTTCTGTTTTTTCATTTCCGCTTTCCGACAAACGAAACCACGTCGATGTAGCGCGGATCGCCTGCCAGCACGAAACGCCAGCGCAACCCTTCTTCGTTCTGAGATTGCGGCGCGACAAAAACGAAGGTGCCGGGAGAGTCTTCGTAGGCCGCAGAAATCGGCGTTTCTCCCAGCCACGCCTCTTTGATCTTTACTCTACCAAGACGAGCCGAAATCAGCACCGCCCGTCCCGGCAGCGTCTCCATCGTCGCCTCGAAAGTTTCCGTGGCAACCGACTCATTGTGCGGCGGATAAAGATGCGGGTTTCCGATCGGCAACGGCTGCGGATTTCCCGCTGTGGTTTCAGGCCGAATGATGCCCAGTGTCCCCAACCATTCCTCCGGCTCAAGCCCGATTTGCGCCCAAGCGTAATCACGCAATCCGATCCACGCCGTTATCGGGTCTGCCCTTCCGCCCAGCGCGATTTGATCCTTTCCTAAGCAATACCTTGTCGCGCCGACGCCGAAAGATTCATCGACAAATCCGGCATAATGCCCGTAGAGCGTCACCGGCTGACACAGCTTTTCTCCAATGCGATAAAGATCGTCAAAAGAAATTCTGGCGACCATGATCCTCTGCCCTTCGCCCAACGGTTCGATATCACTGATGTTCATCAGCCCTTGCCGACCCGGCGACGGCGTATCGATGAACACATCGTAAGGCCCTCGCCCCAAAAAAAGCAGCGCTCCCGCCAGAGACACACCCACCCAAAACACCAACGTCACCGCCGTCAAGGGGCGGCCTATCTTCTTTATTCCGACGCCTTCTTCCAACCCGATCGCGCACAGTGCCGCCAAGATCGGAAGGTGCGCGAACACCATCCAGAAGGGTGTGATGGAACGCAACATCATCACATACGCCGTCTGCACCAGAAGTGCGATCAGCAATGCCACGATCCACCGCCGCCGCGCCGGGTTGCGATAAACCGCCCGAACCACGCCGATCAATACCCAGAAGAGCGTGCCACCCAACGCCCACAAGAATACTTTGCACCAGAGTAACGGCCACTCCAGCCAGAAACGGGCGACGTAACCGCCGCCGTAAAACAGCAAGCTCGTCAGCAATCCCTCCATTCGTTGCAGTGACGGCCATGAAGGCTCGCTTTTGCCATAGAGCGTCAACGTGGGAAGATCGGGAAAACCGTGAAGCGCTTGACCAATCAGCATGGGCGTCAGGAAAAGGAACGAAACCAACCCGACGATGCCCAGATGCCCCAGCCGCTTTTTCCATCCTTGCGCGTTGATGAGCGCCAGAAAAACCATGGCCGCCGCCAGAATCAGCGTCGTGGGATGCGCGTGAAACATCAACCCCACCATCAGCCCCAATAAAACCGCTGCGCCCGCTGTCGTTTTCCTTCGATAAAAAAGCGTTGTCAACGCGCCCGCCAACAACGCCGTCTCAACCACGGTCGAATGGGTCAGCGCCAGCAACGTGAAAGACGACCAGCCCGGAAACAAACACGCCGCCGCAAAAAGCAACCCCAACCGTGAACCGCCGAAATGTCGTCCCAACACATACGCCAGCGGATATTTCAGCGCGCCTAAAAACGCCGTCGTCACCGGAACAGCAACGGCGTTATCAAACAACCAGAGCGGCAACGCCAGAAGATAAAACCACAACGGCCCCAAATGCATCTTTCCGTAAATCGCTGGGCCGTTAAGCGGAAGCTCCGCACCCTGCACGATGCTCTGCGCGAAATACAAATCGCGGTGCGTGTCGTAAATCCCGACGCTGTGATACCCTGCCCACACTTGCACGCCCATCAACAAGAGGAGAAACAAGCCATGCGTCAATGGCAGCCGCTGTTGGTCGGCGAAAGAAATTTCGTTATGCGCGCTGGACATCGTCAATAAAATTGTTTTTTTGATGTGAAGGAAAACACAAAAAAAGGGTTCATCACAGCAGCGCCCGCCAATCCGGCAGCAACTCGGGCAGCGCGTAGCGCGTGTGTCCGACAAAGCCGGTGACGGTCTGGGCGTGGAACAGCGCGTGAACGATGGCTTGCTCGGTGGCTTCCGCCGCCGCGTCGAAGAGCGTGTCCATCGCCGACTCTGCCAACAATGATACATCGAGCAACGGCGGTGATGGCGCGGTGTGCGGAATCGTGTAGGCCGTCGAAAACGCCAGCGCGATGTCGCCACTGCCGTGACCGTAATTGCTGCCGGTTCGCGCCAATCCGGCACCGGCGCGCATCGCCAATCGACGCAACTGCCGATAGTCGAGCGGCGCATCAGTCGCCATGATGACGATGATGGAGCCTTTGTCGGGCAAGGAAAGAGCCTGGCTTTCTCTCTGCGCCAAGCGCTCGCTCGCCAGCGCGCCCAGCGGCACGCCTTTCACCATCAGTTGTGACAAGCGCCCAAAGTTGGCCAACACCAGCACGCCGACAGTCCAATCGCCGCCACTCGTGCGTCGCGACGCCGAACCGATGCCGCCCTTCAAGCCAAAGCACGACATGCCGCGCCCTGCCCCGACCGCGCCCTGCGCGAACACTTTGGTCGCAGCCGCAAGCGCTTCCCGATAATGCGCTTCCGTGATCGCCAACGCTTGAGTATCGTTGAGATAACCGTCGTTGCATTCAAACACGACCGGGTTGACCGTGCCGGCGGCGCGTCCGATTTCGGGATTCTCGACGATGGCTTGTCGCACCATCGCCTGCGCCACTGTGCCGACCGACAAGGTGGTGGTCAGCGCGATCGGCGTTTCCAGCGTGCCCAGTTCGTTGATCTGAATGAGACCCACACTCTTTCCGAAACCGTTGATCACCACGGCTGCTGCCGGGGCCTTATCAACGTAGGGATTGCCTGCGTGCGGCCGAACCACCGTCACGCCGGTTTGCAGATTGTCAAAGCTCAACGTCGCATGTCCCACCGTCACGCTGCCGACATCGGCAATCGTATTCTTTTCGCCGTTGGTCAGCGTTCCGATTCGCGGCGCTTCAAAAGAATTCGCCTTCATCAGCCTCTTTCTATCTTGGGGTCGAGCGCATCGCGCAAACCGTCGCCCAGCAAATTAAACGCCAATACGGTAACGAAAATCGCGAGCGCCGGAAAAATCGCCACATGCGGCGCCACCAGCATGTCCGAGCGCGCCGCGTCGAGCATCGCGCCCCATTCGGGCGTCGGCGGTTGCGCGCCCATGCCGAGGAACGACAAGCTCGCCGCCGTGATGATCGAGGTGCCGATCCGCATCGAAAAATACACCACCACCGACGAGATGGTTCCGGGAAAAATGTGACGCATCACGATCGTCCAGTCGGACGCGCCGATGCTGCGCGCTGCTTCGATGTAAGTCAAATGTTTCAGCATCAGCGTGTTGCCGCGCACCAGCCGCGCAAAAGTCGGAATACTGAACACCGCCACCGCTACCACGACGTTCGCCATGCCGCTACCCAGAATGGCGATGATTCCGATGGCCAGCAAGATGCCCGGAAACGCAAACAACGCATCGCAAAGGCGCATGATGATTCGATCCCACCAGCCTTCGTAATAACCGGCGAGCAAACCCAGCGCCGTACCGACCACCAAACCGATGGCGACTGACACGAAACCCGCCGTCAGCGAAATGCGCGCGCCCCAGATGATGCGACTCAAAATATCGCGTCCCAGCGAATCCACACCGAGCCAATGAACCAACGACGACCCTTCGTTCAAGCGGTCGTAATCGAAAAAGTTTTCCGGATCGAACGGCGCCAGATACGGCGCGAGTATCGCGATCAACGTCAACAACACCACGAAAGCAAGCGCCGCCATCGCGATGTGCTGCTTCTTGAATTTGCGCCAGAATTCCGACCAGGGCGAGCGCACTTCGCGCGTCATCGCCGTCATCGTCACCACAGAGGAAAGGGCTTCGGGCATTTTTTTCTCAGCGATAACGAATCGTCGGGTTGATCCATCCGTACAACACGTCAACCACCAGATTGATCAGAATAAATTCCAGCGAAAACAACAACACCAGCGCTTGCAATACTGGGTAATCGCGCATGTCCACCGCGTCGATCAACAAGCGCCCCAGCCCCGGCCAGTTGAACACTTTTTCAACGACAATCGAGCCGCCCAACAAGAAACCGAATTGCAGCCCCATCATCGTCACCACCGGAGTCAAGGCGTTGCGCAACGCGTGCTTGGCGATCACGCTCTTTTCGGGCAAGCCTTTGGCGCGCGCTGTGCGAATGAAATCTTCGCCGAGAATGTCGATGAACGATGAGCGCGTGAAGCGCGCCATGATCGCTGCCACCGCCGCGCCCAGAGCGATCGACGGCAGGATGTAATGCTTCCAACTGTCGGCGCCGACCGTCGGCAGCCAATTCAGCTTGACCGCAAAAATCTGCATCAACACCATTCCCAGCGCGAACGCCGGAAATGAAATGCCCGATACTGCCAGAGTCATGCCGAGATGATCCGGCCAGCGGTTGCGCCACACTGCCGACACCACGCCGATCGCCATTCCGAAAATCACTGCCCACACCATGCTCCACACCGTCAACCAAAATGTCGGCATGAAGCGGTCGGCGATTTCACTGGAGACCGGCCGCTTGGTGCGCAACGATTTGCCGAAATCACCGTGCACCGTGCCGACGATGAAACGCGCGAACTGCTCGCTCATCGGCCGATCCAGCCCCAAGTCCTGACGCACCAGATCCACCGTTTCCGGCGTGGCTTCCGGCCCGGCGGCCAAACGCGCCGGATCGCCCGGCAACAGGTGGATGAACAAAAACACCAACACCGCCACGATCAGCAGCGTCGGGATCAAGCCCAGCAGACGTTTGATAACGTATTGCAGCATTTTTCGTCGATGTCAGGGCATCAAGTCGATCTCGTCGAAATGAAACGACGCATCGGGCATCACATAAACGCCTTGCAATTTCTTGTTCTTCGCGTACAACAATTTTTCAACTACCAGCGGCGCCCACGGCATGTCCTTCCACAATTCTTCCTGTACCTCTCTGTAGATGCGCGCTTTCTCGGCGCGGTCGGTCGTCAGCAGCGCCGCTTTCAATCCGGCGTCCACTTTGTCGCTCTTGTAATACGCGGTGTTGAACAAACGCGGCGGCCACGCATCCGAAGCGAGCAACGGCGAAATCGCCCAATCGGCTTCGCCGGTCGAAGACGACCAGCCGACGTAATACAGCCGCACCGGCGCCGTCTTCGCATCCGCGTAACTTTCTACCCGCTCGACCCGTTGCCCGGCTTCCAGCATCACCACTTTTGCCTTGATGCCGACTTGCTGCAACTGTTGTTGCAGAAACTGCGATACTTTTTGCGCCGTCGTGTGATTGTAAGCCGACCACAACTCGGTTTCAAAACCGTTCGGATAACCGGCTTCCGCCAGCAGTTTTTTCGCTTTGGCAATGTCCTGTTTCCACGGCGTGAACCTCACGCTGTAATCCACACCGTCCGGCACGATGCCGTCGGCTGGAATCGCGTACCCGCTGAAAGCCACTTTGACCAGCGCGTCCCGATTGATCGCGTAGTTGACCGCTTCGCGCACTTTTGGATTGTCGAAAGGTTTTTGCCGCATGTTCATCGACAGATAGCGCACGACAATCGACGGCGCCGCGATCACATCCAGATCGCTTTTTTTCTTCAACACATCGGCCACTTCATAAGGCACCGGAAAAGTGAATTGCGCTTCACCGGTCTGCATCATCGCCGCCCGCGTGTTGTTGTCCACCACCGGCCGCCATAGAATGGAATCCACTTTCGGATAACCTTTCTTCCAGTAAGCGTCGAACTTCGCTACCTTCAGATAATCGGTCGGCTTCCATTCGACGAACTTGAACGCTCCCGTTCCGACCGGATGAAACATGATGTCCTTGCCGTATTTTTCAAGCGCCGCCTTGCTGATGATCGCGCCCGACGGATGCGCCAACTGATTGATGAACGCCGAGAAAGGTTCCTTCAGCGTGAAGCGAACAGTATCGTCGTCGATCGCTTCCGTTTTGGCGATGTTTTTGTAGAGGTTGTAGCGCTTCAGCTTGTTTGCGGGATTGGTGGCGCGATCAAAAGACGCCTTCACCGAATCGGCCTTGAAGTCGGTGCCATCGTGAAACTTGACCCCTTTTCGGAGCTTGAGGGTATAGACCAGCCCGGACGAATCCACTTCATAACTCAACGCCAGCACCGGAATCAACTTCATGTCCTTGTCGAAACCGAACAGCCCTTCGTAGAACGACTTGTCCACCGCTTGCGACAAGGTATCGTTGGCGTCGTAAGGATCCATCGTGGTGAACGTCGAAGCCACCGCCATCGTCACATCCTTGCCCGCTAACGCTGTGCCGGAAACACCCATCGCCAAAACGATGCTGCTGATTGCCCATAATTGAGAAATTTTCATCAAACACCTCCTCGAAAGTCAAAGTTTGCCCTGCTTTTTACCCGCATTTTATTTCAGCTTTTTTCAATACGCACCGCCCACCCGATGTTGCGCCACGAAATGCTGCGGCGCCACTTCCACCAGCGGCAGCACCACCGGCATATCACCAACATCGTGAATCGGGCTGGGAATCTCATCGACGGACAACGCCGTGCGGCGACGCCGACGCGTCGGATCGGCCACCGGTACAGCCGCCATCAGTTTTTTCGTGTAAGGATGTTGCGGGTTTTCAAACACCGCTTGTCGCGGCCCGATTTCGACGATCTGTCCGAGGTACATCACTGCCACCCGATGGCTGATGCGCTCGACGACCGCCATGTCGTGCGAAATGAACAGATACGACAGCCCGAACTGTTGTTGCAAATCGAGCATCAAATTGACGATTTGCGCCCGGATCGACACATCGAGCGCCGACACCGCTTCGTCGGCAATGATGATTTTCGGATTCAACGCCAGCGCCCGCGCGATGGCAATGCGCTGCCGCTGCCCGCCGGAAAATTCATGCGGATAACGGCGCGCGTCGTCGGGCGGCAAGCCCACCCGTTCCAGCAGTGACACCACCCGTTCTTCCGCTTCGCGGCCTTTGGCGACGCCGTGAATGTACAACGGTTCGGCAATCGAGAAGCCGACAGTCACACGCGGATCGAGCGACGCAAACGGGTCTTGAAAAATCATTTGAATGTTGCGACGCACCGGCTGCAACGCTTGCCGCGATAGTTCGGCGATTTTCTTGCCGTCGAACTCAACCGTGCCGCTTTCGCTTTCAACCAGTCGCAACAAAGCGCGTCCGGTAGTCGATTTGCCGCAACCCGATTCGCCGACCAGCGCCAGCGTTTCACCGGCGCGCAAATCAAAACTCACTTGCTCGACTGCGTGAACGCGACGACGCACTTTGCCCCAGAAGCCGGATTTCACGTCAAAGCGCGCGGTGAGTTTTTCGACGCGCAACAGCGGTGACGCCGTTTCATCGACTGTCGGCGTCATTGGAGAAGTCGCTGCTTCAGTCTTCTCAACATCGCTGCCCCCCACTGCCAACAACGGGAACCGCGCCGGCGTATCGGTGCCGCGCATTGCGCCCAATTGCGGCACCGCCGACAACAACGCCTGCGTGTACGGATGTTGCGGCGCACTGAAAATCTGTTTCGCCTCGCCCTCTTCCACTTTTTCGCTGCGAAACATCACAGTCACGCGGTCGGCCACTTCGGCAACGACGCCCATGTCGTGCGTGATGTAAATCACCGCCATCTTCATTTCGTCTTGCAACTCGCGGATCAGTTGCAGAATCTGCGCCTGAATGGTGACATCAAGCGCCGTGGTCGGCTCGTCGGCAATCAACAATTTGGGTTTGCACGACAGCGCCATCGCAATCATCACCCGCTGCCGCATTCCGCCGGACAACTGGTGCGGATAGCGACGCAACATCGCCGTCGCATCGGGAATACGCACCAGTTCAAGCATGCGCAACGCTTCCGCCCGCGCCGCCGCTTGATCCTTGCCTTGATGCAAGCGTACCGATTCGGCCACTTGCTCGCCGACGGTGAACACCGGATTCAACGACGTCATCGGCTCCTGAAAAATCATCGCGATTTCAGCACCGCGCACCGCGCACATCGTCGTCGCGCTCGCCTTGACCAGATCGAGCGTTGAGCCGTCTCGCCGAACAAAATGAATTTGTCCGCTTTTGATCCGACCACCGCCGTGCTCGACCAGCCGCATGATCGACAGCGCCGTCACCGATTTGCCAGAGCCGGATTCGCCGACCACCGCAATCGTTTCGCCAACATTCACGCGCAGCGAAAGATCGCGCACCGCTGTCACGGTTCGCTCCTCGGTCGCAAATTCGACCGCCAATCCTTCGATATTGAGCACGGGCTCCGTGTTCATCATCGTCTGCACACTGCCTTCATTACATATCCCCCTAAGATAGTCACGGTTTTTCATTGACTCGTCAACTGTTTGTTTTCCCATGCCATCGACACTTAGTGAAAACACAAGTGAGCGTGTTAAAATCGTTTTACGCAATATGCACCGAATGTGCCGATTCACCATAGAGGAAACTACCGCCATGGCCACACTGAGACACTTTCTGCAATTCAACGACTGCTCCCGCGCCGAGATCGAATACCTTTTCGCGCGCGCCCGCCGGATCAAAGATCGGCTGCGGCAGGGGCACTCCACCCGTACGCTGGAAGGCAAGACGCTGGCGATGATTTTTGAAAAAGCTTCGACCCGTACCCGCGTGTCGTTTGAGACCGGCATGGGACAACTCGGCGGCAATGTTCTTTGCCTGTCGAAAAACGACATGCAGTTGGCGCGCGGCGAAACCGTCGAAGATACCGCGCGGGTGTTGTCGCGGATGGTCGATGTCGTCATGATTCGGACGTATGCCCAGACGATGGTCGAAACCTTCGCCGCCTATTCGCGCTCGCCGATCATCAACGGGCTGACCAACGAATACCACCCCTGCCAAGTGCTGGCCGACATTTATACGTTCATCGAGCATCGCGGCGCGATCACCGGCAAAACGGTGGTCTGGATCGGCGATCCCAACAACGTTTTCTACACTTGGCTGCAAGCGGCGACCCTGCTGGATTTCAAAGTGACCCTGTCGTCACCGCAAGGCTATCCGGTGGACGATGCCCGCCTCACCGCCGCCGAGCGCGCCCGCCTCGAAATCTTCGCCGACCCGCTGGACGCTGCGCGCGGCGCTTCGCTGGTAACCACCGATGTCTGGACCAGCATGGGGTTTGAAGCCGAGAACGAGCAGCGCCGCCGCGATTTCCAGCACTGGCAAGTCAACGCTGCGCTGATGAAACACGCCGCTGCCGACGCGGTTTTCATGCACTGCCTGCCGGCGCACCGCGGCGAGGAAGTCACCGACGAGGTGATCGACGGGCCGCAAAGTCTCGTTTGGGATGAAGCCGAAAACCGGATGCACGCGCAAAAGGCGCTGCTCGAATTCCTGCTGATCGGCGAAGTCAAAACCTCTTGAGTTATTCCGTTCGCCCTGAGCTTGTCGAAGGGCAAACGGCGCATGTCTGAGGGCTTCGACAGACTCAGCCCGAACGGTGGGATTCTTTGAAAAGCGGGCAACCGCTCTGGGGATGCGCTGAACAAATCACCGCGCCATAGTTCCTGCTATGGCAGCGGTTTGTGCCTTGCAGCCCATCCCGATCCGCAGCGCTACTTGCCGTTCGATTTATTCAGCGCATCCCTTGGTGACCCCACTTTCGCCGGGATACGCTAAAATAGATACTTATGCCTGCTCGTGGGTGGCCACGGACAGGTTTTGTCGGCTTCCGGAGCCGGGAAGAAGCCGAGCAAAAAAGTTGCCGGATAATGCGTCACAGTGAGGAAACCCATGAGTAAAGTAAAACGCGTCGTATTGGCCTATTCGGGAGGCCTGGATACTTCGGTCATTCTGAAGTGGTTGCAAGACGTTTACCAATGTGAAGTCGTCACCTTCACCGCTGACATCGGTCAGGGCGAAGAACTGGAACCGGCTCGCAAGAAAGCGCTGCAACTCGGCATCAAAAAACAAAACATCTTCATCGAAGATTTGCGCGAAGAATTCGTTCGCGATTTCGTGTTTCCGATGTTCCGCGCCAATGCTGTCTATGAGGGCGAATACCTGCTCGGCACATCGATTGCCCGTCCGCTGATCGCCAAACACATGATCGAGATCGCCCAGAAGACCAACGCCGACGCCATCTCGCACGGCGCCACCGGCAAGGGCAACGATCAGGTTCGCTTCGAGCTGGGCGCTTACGCGCTGATGCCCAACGTCAAGGTGATCGCGCCCTGGCGTGAATGGGATTTGCTGTCGCGCGAAAAGCTGCTCGCTTACGCCGACAAGCATGGCATCCCGGTTGACTTCAAAAAACGCAAAGGCACGTCGCCGTACTCGATGGACGCCAACATGCTGCACATCAGCTACGAAGGCGGCATTCTCGAAGACCCGAACTTTGCGCCGGAAGATTCGATGTGGCGCATCACCGTGTCGCCCGAGAAAGCGCCGAACAAACCGCAAATCATCGAACTCGAATACAAGAAGGGCGACATCATTGCCGTGGATGGCAAAAAAATGTCGCCCGCGCAAGTGCTCGCCAAACTGAACGAACTCGGCGGCAAACACGGCATCGGTCGTCTCGACATCGTCGAGAACCGCTACGTCGGTATGAAGTCGCGCGGCTGCTACGAAACCCCGGGCGGCACCATCATGCTGAAAGGCCATCGCGCCATGGAATCGCTGACGCTCGACCGCGAAGTGCTGGCACTCAAGGATGACTTGATGCCGCGTTACGCGCGCATGGTTTACAACGGCTACTGGTTCACGCCCGAGCGCAAGCTGCTGCAAGGATTGATCGACGCCTCGCAAGAGCACGTCAACGGCACCGTGCGTCTCAAACTGTACAAAGGTACCGTCACTTGTGTCGGCCGCAGTTCGAAACGCGATTCGCTGTTCGACACCAAGGTCGTCACCTTTGAAGACGATGCCGGCGCTTACAACCAGAAAGACGCCGAAGGCTTCATCAAACTCAACGCGCTGCGTCTGCGCATCGCCGCCAGACTCAAACGCCTCTGACCCGCGCCAGCCGTCCGGTCACCGCCGGACGGCTGTTTTTCATTAACCACGAATTAACCACGCCTTCACCGAGCACACCATGCCTTCCTTTGATATCGTCTCCGAAGTCAACCAAGTCGAAGTTCACAACGCTGTCGATCAGGCCAACAAGGAAATCACCAACCGTTTCGACTTCAAAGGTTCCGATGCCCGCGTCGAACTTAAAGACAAAGAACTGACCCTGTTCGCCGACGACGATTTCAAGCGTCAGCAAGTGATGGACATTGCCACCGGCAAACTCGCCAAGCGCGGCATCGATATCCGCTGTCTCAAAGAAGGGCAAGTCGAAAAAATTTCCGGCAATAAAGTCAAGCAAACTATCACCGTCCGCGTCGGCCTCGAACAAGAGCTTTCAAAGAAAGTTGTCAAACTGCTCAAAGACAGCAAACTGAAAGTGCAGGCGTCGATTCAGGGTGACACCGTGCGCGTCTCCGGCGCCAAACGCGACGACCTGCAAAACGCCATCGCGCTGGTGAAAAAAAGCATCGAAGATTTTCCGTTGCAGTACCAGAATTTTCGGGATTAGCGATTGCAGGGGCGCTTCGCGAAGCGCCCCGATGAACCACCCCCCCGCCCACTTGTGCGGGTATCCCTTTCAAAAAAGGGCTTTGCGCCTACGCCTTCACTTCCTTCCCGCTCTGACTTCCGCCAACGTCTGAGGTCTCGCTTTCAACGCCTGTGGTGTCGTCAACTCAAAAGAAGACCGCTTTTCCCAAAGCGCCAACTTCGCCTGTGTACTGCTGCTGGCCTTTTCCACAACGATCTCGGGCGTTTTGCTGCGCGCATACGATACCGCCAGCGCCAGACACAAATCGGCTATCGTGAAACTCGCCGCCTTGTCCTCGGGTGGCGCATCGAAAATGCGATCGATCGTCGTTAACGCCCTGCCAATGGCCGCCTTGCCGCGCAAGAACAATTCACAGCTTTCGATTTGAGGAATGAAGCGCTGCAAGATCACGTTGCGAAGCGACATTTCCATCAACGCTTTCCCGACGGCAAGGCGCGGCAAATCGTCGGCGTCGCTCCATTTGACGGTAGTGTTTTTTCGGCTCGCGCCGAGCAGGTATTGGCAGATGAACAAGCTTTCAAAAATGGCTGCGCCGGTATCCGTCCGCAAGGTCGGCACGGCGGAAAAGGGGTTGATCTCGGTCAGCGCATCGGGCGACGCCCACGGATCGACCCAGCAAAGTTGCAGGTCTTCGGCGCCGGCTTCCAGCGCGGTGATCAGAACAAGGCGCGCGACCGGGGAAGTTTCATTCAGATAAAGTTGCATAGCAATCTCCTCGCAAAGAACAAACTGGATGACTCAGCACTCCTTTGCCGTCGCAAAGGAGCACAAAGATTCATACAGTTTACTACAAAAGCGGAGGAGTGCGTCGAATCAGAGGCCGACGACGGGTTTCAGCGCCATCAGAACCGTCAGCACGGCGCAGGCCAGCAGCCCGCCGCCCAGCCAGCGCGTGACTCGGGTCTTGCGGTCACGATAGAGGTAACAAATTATCCAGCCGACGATGCCGACGCCCAAAATCGCAAAGCCGATGATCGCGGCCTTTTTGTATTCGGCGCCCCACAGCAGCGCCAGCGGCAAAAAGACGATGGCGATGATTAAAAAAACTCGGAAGTCGTAAAAGAACGACTTGAACATGACAATGATGAACAGCACGGCAAAAAGATAAAGAAAAATGTAGGACTCCGGCTGCATCAGTCCTTTGATAAACGCCTCACTCATGGATTACCCCCATACTGAATTTTTTATCACACGCACACCGTTTCTCTGGCGTTCGCTTCCTGAACCGCTTCCAAGATCGGCACTTTGACGCTCTGCATCAAACAGCCTTGCTCGAACATCATCAGATCCCCCGCCGACAGTTGAATCCAGTTTTCGTTGTCGGTCAGCGGCGCAGTGGCGATCACCGCTACCCGGTCGTCAGGCGTGGTGACATCGGCAAAGTTAATCGCTACGTCGGTGTCGATCAAATGCGCCACGGAGAAGGGCCATTGCCGCACCAGATAATAAAGATTCGTCGAGCAGAACGCGAACAATGCCTGACCGTTGCTCATGAGAAAATTGTAAACGCCGTAAGCGGCAATCTCCTGCGTGATGTCGGCCAGCGCCTCGAACAGCACCGGCAACAACGGCTGCGATTGTGGAAAGCGTTGGCGCAGCATCTGCATGATGTAGCAAAACGCTTTCTCGCTGTCGGTATCGCCGACCGGCTGATAGTCGCCGTTCCAACTCGGTCGAAAATTTTTCAATTCGCCGTTGTGCGCAAAAATCCAATGCCGTCCCCACAGCTCACGCATGAACGGGTGGCAATTTTGCAAGCGCACAGCGCCCTGCGAAGCCTTGCGAATGTGAGCGATGACGTTCTTCGATTGGATCGGGTAATGCTTCAGCATCTCGGCCACGGGCGAGCGGCAGGCAGGCTGATTGTCGATGAACAAGCGGCAGGCTTTGTCCTCGAAAAAAGCGATTCCGAAACCATCGGCGTGGTGTTGAGTCAAGCCGCCGCGGGCGGCAAACCCCTTGAGCGAAAACGTAATATCGGTAGGCTGAGTGCAATTCATGCCAAGAAGCTGGCACATAATGGTTCTGCGGGTTTTCTATAACGCGCTTATTGTGCGCTTTTGTTGACGCCGACGGTAGGGGAAAACGGCCACGGCATCGCCTGTTGCCGTGTTTTCTGTTCCGTTTTACAACACTTTGGGGAAATCGAGAATCAGGCTTCGCAGGGGCGGCATCCAGTCGTCCCTGCGTTTCAAAATCCGAAGGCGTTACGAGACTTTCGGCACTTTTGCCGGTCTTGGAAACACCCCGTCTTTGGCGTGGAAAATGTCGCAATAGGCAACGAAGGAGGACAGCACCATCAGGCAGCTTATAAACGGCCCGATCAACAAATCCATCCCCCACATCAGAAATTGCACCAATACCATCCCGCTCTCGCCGCCAATCGCCAACGCTATCCCCATCGGTATCAACATCAAGACAGTTATCACTATCGAGAGAGCGAAGTTCCAGCCCATCAACACCAGCCCCCAGATCAACAGTGCCCGCCAGTTGATCCACAAGCCCGTGAAGCTGTTCCACAGTGCCGTAACAACGCCAGTACGCTGAAACACCACCACCATCGGCGCCAACCAAGCCGCCATCCAGACCAATGACGCCAATGTCAGCAAAACGAGCAGGGCCAGCCACATGCGCGGCGACGTCAACAAATTGAGAAACGCCAGCGCCGCTTCCGTTGATCTCGGATCATCCGCATTCGCCGCGCTGATTTGAGCGAAGTTTTTTATCTCCGTCAAAAAATCGCTTCCCAAGATGAAAAAGGAAATCAGAAAAGAAAGCCCGATCAGCACCGCCGTCGCCACACCGACGCCCATGAGCGTTTTCACGTCGGCCTTGAAGCCGCTGAACAAATGCGAAAATTTCGGCTTGCCGCCGCGCGCCTGTGTCCAGCCTGCCGCCACGAAGCCTACGATAAAACACGGGATGAGGGCATAGACCAGAAGTGCGCCAACGACGAGAAAAACACCGGAGCCGCTCCCTATCCCGCCTCCGGCAGCCGTTCCTATTCCCAACAGGATAGCCAGCACGATAACAAGCGCAAACAAAATGGCGAGATAGCCCAACCCGATCAAGTACCACGCGCCGGGCGCTTCTTTGACCATCCGAAAGGCTTCGACCCACCACAGCCAGCCGCGACCGGCGGAACAACAGGTGATCGTTTGGGTATGAGATTCAGGCGTGGACATTTCACAACTCCGAAGTGGGCCAGTCGGGTAAAAGGAGCGCGCGTTGGCGCAGGATTCGCTCAAAATGCGTGGGATCGTGGGCATGCACCAGCGAACCCTCGCGCGGTAAATAATAATCATAAAGCCGCGACAACCAGAAGCGCAAGGCGCCCGCGCGCAACAACAACGGCCAGTGCAATTTTTCGGCGGCAGTCGGCTGACGAACACGCTGATAGGCGCTCAACATCGCGTTGACGCGCGCGGCGTCGAGGTCGCCGATAGCTGGATCGGCGATGCACCAATCGTTGACGGTGACCGCCAGATCGTAGCCGAAAGCATCGGTGGCGGCAAAACCGAAGTCGATGATGCCGCCGATACGCGTTTCTTCCGGGTCGTCGAACAGCACGTTGTCGCGGAACAGATCGGCGTGAACCGCGCCGCCCGGCAATTGTTCGATACCGCCGTCGCGCACCGCCGCCATTTCGGCATCAAGCAACTGTTGCTGAGTCTCGGTTAAAAAGGGACGTACCGCTTGCGCCGTCATTTCGCGCCAGGCGCGCCCGCGCGCGTTCGCCAGCGAGCGCGAGTAATCGGCAACGGCCAAGTGCATCCACGCCAGCACTTCGCCGATGGCCGCGCAGTGCGCGGCGGTCGGCGCCAGTTGCGGCGCGCCGACGACGCGAGCGATCAGCCCCGCCGGTTTGCCGTTCAACGTTGAAAAATAATAGCCGTCACGATCCGCTTCGGGCATCGGCACTGGCAAATTCGCTTGCGCCAGATGCGCCATCAAGCCGAGATAAAACGGCAAGTCGGCGGCGGGCAAGCGCTCGTAAAGCGTCAGGACGTAATCGCCGATTTCGGTGGTGACGAAGTAATTGGTGTTTTCGATGCCGGCAGCGATCGGCGCCTGCATGCGCAGCGCGCCGACTTTGTAGCGTTCGAGCCAAACCGATAATTCTTCGGCGGCGACATTGGTGTAAACAGACATACGCTTCCACTACCGACACATCGGCGAAAAAATTTTAGGGTTGCTCTGAAACATTCTCAACCGTTCGGATTGAGCCCGTCGAAGCTCTCAATAATGCACCCTTTGCCCTTCGACAAGCTCAGGGCGAATGGGGTCAATCAATGCATCCCTGATCTACCAGGAAAGAATTTCCCACATCGGCACACGCAAGCCGCTGTCCAGGCTGTCGCGGCGCACAAACATGCCGGTAGCGCCGTTGACGGGCAACAGATAATACACCGTTCCCGCCTTGGGCTTGACTTTGATGTAGCGAAGAACACCGTTGACCCGCACTTCTTCGCGCGTTTCGTCGGGAGTTTCAATGAGCGTCACCTGCGGTTCCAGATCGGGATCGCCCTGATTCTGGTTGCCCTGTTCGGGCGGCTTCGTTTTGGCATCGTTTTTGGCTTTGGCGGCGTCGGCCTCTGCCTTGTCGGCGGTTTTTTCATCAACCATCGGCGGCGGGGGCGGCGCAACGGTCGGCGGCGCGGCAGCCGGCGCCTCTGGTTCTGCCGCCGCAACAACGAACGGAAACGCCAGCGTCACCAGCCCGCCGACACTCAATCCCGCCATCACTCTTACCATCATCCGATTCATCACGCTTCCTTCTCAAAAACCCCTGTTTTCCTTGCATTTTACCATCATGGGTTCGCTTGCGCGCGCTCCGTTTGGTACGCTTTAGGGTGACATTACTTTTGCTTTAACCATGATTTCGGCGACGCGCGGATCGCGAATCCGCTCGCACATCTCGCACTTGGGTTTCGCCTGTGCGGTTCCGGCAGCGTTGTCGTAATTGACTGACGAGGGGCCAGATATTTGGTATGGCAATAGGCGCATCACCGCATGGCCGTCGATAACTTCCGCACGACTCACCGGCCAGCCAATCCCCATCTGCGACAGAGAATCCAGAACAACCCCGTAGTAAATCGGCTTGCCGGAAACAAAAACGCCGAACACCTGATGCCCCAGAAGCTCCATATCCGATTCCAATGAGCGTTTCCGCCCGTATTTTTTCTCTGCGACAATGGCTTTGGGCGCCAGCGCCGATACCAATCTGTCGGTCGCCGGAATCGTCAGTTGAATGGTCTGGGTTGACCAGCGATACGATTCGATATCCTCGACGTTGATGACGAAAAGTGGCTTTGACCAGTCGGCTGACCGTAGCTTTGCGAAAGCAGCATCGGTTTCATAACCCAAATGGAGGACATCCCAGCTTTGTTGCAGGAAAACGATCTGGAAAGAAGAGCGGTGCGCCGAATCTGCCATTCCCCCCGACGCTTCGTTGGCGATAGCGCATGCCGGTATCTGAATGCTCAACACGCAAGCCCAAAAGAAGAGGAGTCTGCCCAGTATCGCCATGTAATGTTTCTTCCTGTCCGCCCGATGTCACAAATTCAGCATTTTCTCGCGCTCTTCCGGCGTCGGCATGAAACCGCTGACTTCGTAGAAATCAAAAATCGCCCGAACGATGTCGTCCGGCTCTTCGATGACTTGCAAAATTTCCAGCTCCTCGCGCGTGATCATTCCCCATTCCACCATCGGACCGCGCATCCAGTCGAGCCAGCAGCGCCAGAATTCACCGCCGACCAGAATGATCGGGATGCTCCGCGCCTTGCCGGTCTGCACGAGCGTCATGCTCTCGGTCAACTCGTCGAGTGTGCCGAAGCCGCCGGGCAGCACCACATACGCCGACGCGCAACGGACGAACATCATTTTGCGCACGAAGAAGTGGCGAAAGTTCAGGCTGATTTCCTGATAATCGTTGCGCTTTTGCTCGTGCGGCAGGGAGATGTTCAGCCCCACCGCCGGCGAGCGTCCCGGAAACGCGCCGCGATTGGCCGCTTCCATAATGCCCGGACCACCGCCGGAAATCACCGCGAAACCGGCATCCGACAGTTTGCGAGCGATGATTTCCGTTTTCCGGTAATACGGGTGCTCGGGCGGCAGGCGAGCACTGCCGAAAATGCTGACCGCCGGCCCTAAATGCCGCAATTTTTCGGTAGCCGTTGCGAACTCTGCCATAATCCCCATCAGTCGCCAGGCTTCTTCGCCGTTGTCGTAAACGTTGCCGTTCAGGGTGGCGGGCGTCGTGTGTCCGGCCTGCGGGAGTTCCGTTCCGGCAGCCGAATTTTTTGGAGTCTTCATCATGCCTTTGTTTGTCCTCGTCGATGGTTCATCTTACCTTTATCGAGCGTACCACGCCTTGCCCGATTTGCGTACTTCCCAGCACGAGCCGACCGGCGCATTACGCGGCGTGTTGTCGATGTTGCGACGGTTGGTTGACGAGTACGTGCCCGATTACTTTGCGGTCGTGTTCGACGCGCCGGGAAAAACCTTCCGCAACGACTGGTATCCCGACTACAAGGCGCACCGGCCGCCGATGCCCGACGATCTCGTCGCCCAGATCGCACCGTTGTATGAATGCGTGCGCGCGCAGGGCTGGCCGCTCGTCATCGAGTCCGGCATCGAGGCCGACGACGTGATCGGCACGCTGGCGCGCCACGCGCAAGCCCGTGGCTGGCGTACGCTGATTTCGACTTCCGACAAGGACATGGCGCAGCTCGTTTCGCCCGACGTCACTTGCATCAACACCATGAGCAACGAAACGCTCGACGAAGCCGGGGTCGTCGCCAAATTCGGCGTCGCGCCCAAGCAAATCATCGACTATCTGGCGCTGATCGGCGATACCTCCGATAACGTGCCCGGCGTCGCCAAGGTCGGCCCCAAAACCGCCGTCAAATGGCTCTCGCAATACGGCACGCTGGATGAACTGGTTGCGCGCGCTGCCGACATCACCGGCGCCGTCGGCAACAACTTGCGCGAAGCGCTGGAGTGGCTGCCGCAAGCGCGGCGACTGGTCACGATCAAAACCGATTGTGCGTTGTCGGTCACGCCGGAGATGCTGCGCATCGAACCCGTTGACCCCGAAGCGCTGACGGCGCTCTACACCCGCTTTGAATTCAAAAGCTGGCTGCGCCTTGCCTCCAAAAACGCCGCCGCCCGTCCGGCGAAAACCCTGCCCGCCGCACCCGCACACAACGATGTGCGCGTTGCCGATACCACCAACGTGCCGATAGAAAACGGGGCGCTTCCCGAAGGAAAACCGGCGACGCCCGCTTACGAAATGGTGAGCGACGAAGCAGCGCTGGAACGCTGGTGCGTCCGCCTTGATGCCGCCGCACAAACTCAAACGCCGATTTCCTTCGATCTCGAAACCACTTCGCTCGATCCGCTGCTGGGAGAAATCGTCGGTTTGTCGTTCGCCTGCGCGCCGAATGAGGCGTGCTACATTCCGGTCGCCCACCGTTACGCCGACGCACCGACGCAACTCAACCGCGCCGCCGTGTTGCAACGGTTGACGCCGTGGCTCGAAAATGCCGACGCGCCCAAGCTCGGCCAGAATCTGAAATACGATCAGCACATTCTCGCCAATCACGGCATCACACTGCGCGGCGTGCGTCACGACACCATGTTGCAATCGTACGTGCTGGAGTCGCACAAGTCGCACGATCTCGACGCGCTGGCCGCCCGTCATTTGAACTGGCAAACGATTTCCTACGACGATCTCACCGGCAAAGGCGCGCACCGCATTCCTTTCGAGCAGGTTGCCGTGGATCGCGCCACCGATTACGCCGCCGAGGATGCTGACGTAGCGCTGCGGTTGCATCAAGCGCTGTATCCGCGTCTGCAAGCCGTTCCGTCGCTGTTGTCGATTTACGAGGAGATGGAGTTGCCGGTACGCGAGGTGCTGTTCACGATGGAACGGCACGGCATTTTGATCGACCGCGATTTGTTGGCGCGTCACAGCCACGAACTCGGCCAGCGTTTGCTGGTGCTGGAAAACGAGGCGCACGTGCTAGCCGGCCAGCCGTTCAATTTGTCGTCACCGAAACAACTGGGCGAAATTCTTTTTGCGCGGTTGAAAATGCCGCCGGTCAAGAAAACGTCAACCGGGCAACCGTCCACCGACGAAGAAGTGTTGCAAACGCTGGCCGCCGATTTCCCGCTGCCGAAAGTGCTGCTCGAACACCGGATGCTGGCCAAGCTCAAGTCCACCTACACCGACAAGCTGCCGACGATGATCAACGCCCGCACCGGTCGGGTGCATACGACGTTCTCACAGACCACCGCCGTCACCGGTCGGCTCGCCTCCTCCGAACCCAATCTGCAAAACATTCCGGTGCGTACCGCCGAAGGTCGTCGCATCCGCGAAGCGTTCATCGCGCCGGCCGGATCGATTTTGCTCTCCGCCGACTATTCGCAAATCGAGTTGCGCATCATGGCGCACCTGTCGGAAGACGCCGGTTTGCTCCAAGCCTTCCGCGACGGCGCGGACATTCATCGCGCCACCGCCGCCGAAATTTTCGGCATCGCGCCCGATCAAGTCAGCGCCGAACAGCGGCGCTACATCAAGGCCGTCAACTTCGGCTTGATTTACGGTATGAGCGCGTTCGGCCTCGCCCAACAACTGGGCATCGAGCGCGCTGCCGCGCAGCAATTCATTGACCGCTATTTCACCCGTTATCCGGGCGTCGCCCGCTACATGGAAGCCATCCGCGCCCAAGCGCATGAGCGCGGCTACGTTGAAACCGTGTTTGGCCGCCGCTTGACGTTGACCGACATCAACGGCGGCAGCGGCCCGCGTCGCGCTGCCGCCGAACGCGCCGCCATCAACGCACCGATGCAGGGCACCGCCGCCGATCTCATCAAAAAGGCGATGATCGCCGTCCAGCAGTGGCTCGATAGTAGCGCTCTGCACACCCGCTTGCTGTTGCAGGTTCACGACGAGTTGGTGCTGGAAGTCCCCGAAGACGAACTCGTCCGCGTCGAGTCGGCGTTGCCGCCGCTGATGTGCCACGTCGCGCAACTGCGCGTGCCGCTGGTCGTCAATCTGGGGAAGGGACGGAATTGGGATGAAGCGCATTGAGCAAGGATCAGAATCCTCTCCCCCACTTGTGGGAGAAGGCGCCCGAAGGGCAGGAAAGGGCAGCACAATAAAAACGGGCAGCGTTGCCGCTGCCCGTCGAACCTCTTGCGACTTGCGTCGCTTCACTAAGCCTTAGGCCTTTTTGGCCACTTTGCGAGCGCGCTTTGCCGTCTTTTTCGCTGCTTTTTTGGCAACTTTCTTTGCTGCTTTCTTGGTGGTTTTCTTGGCCGCTTTCTTCACACCGCGCTTGGCGGCTTTTTTGGCGACTTTCTTCGCTGCCTTCTTAGCGACTCGTTTGCCCGCCTTCTTGGCGACTTTCTTGGCAGCTTTCTTGGTGGTTTTCTTGGCGACGCGCTTGACCGCCTTCTTTGCCGTTGCTTTCTTGGCAACGCGCTTGGCACCCTTCTTCGCCACTTTCTTGGCGCCCTTCTTCACTGCGCGTTTCGTCGTCTTCTTGGTAGCTTTTTTCGCTTTACGCTTCGCCACTACCGGAGCGCCTAACATCGTAAAAGTTTCAGCCATTTCATTTACTCCTGTCTGAGTTGTTGAGATCTCTTAAGACTCTTAGTATCGGCGGATTCTGAATTTGCCGCGATGTCAACTCTTGACAAAAACGTTTACCCGCTGGCCGAATTCTAACCGCATTTGATTTATTTGCAAGCATTCAACAGTCACTCAAGACATCAAATTTCAAAGTGTTGTGATTCGCACACATTAATTCGCGTTTTTCTCATGTTTTATTTTGAAAGAATTCGTTCCGCTTCCCACAATTTTTTCACTTCTTCACGCGCGCGAATCATCGTGATTTCATTTCCGTCAACCATCACTTCGCACGCGCGCGGACGCGCGTTGTAGTTCGAACTCATCGCCATTCCGTAAGCTCCCGCAACGCCGATGGCGAGCAAATCGCCTTCGCGCAACACGAGCGGTCGCGCTTGTGCCAGAAAATCGCCGCTCTCGCACACCGGCCCGACGATGTCCCAACATTTTTCGCTATCGGCTGCCGCTCCTCCGTTCGTCATCACCGCTCTTCGGGTGACGGCATTGACTGGATGCCACGCTTCGTAAAGCGCCGGGCGCATCAGCTCGGTCATCGCCGCATCGACAATGGCAAAATTTTTGGAAGCGCCCGATTTCAGATACAGGATACGCGTCAGCAACACGCCAGCGCTCGCCACCAGCCGCCGTCCGGGTTCCACCAGCAAACGCTCGGAACGTCCGGCGAACACTTCGCGCAACATTTGCGCGAAGTCCGTCAGCGCAATCGGTTGCTCGTCGCGATAGCACACGCCGAGGCCGCCGCCGATATCCATGTGTTCCAGCGCGATCCCATCAGCTTCCAGCATTTGCACCAGCGAGAGCAACTTTTCCGCCGCTTCCCGATACGGCGACAACTCGGTGATTTGCGAACCAATGTGCATGTCGATACCGACTACCCGCAGCGATGGCGTGGCAGCGGCTTGCCGATACAGCGCCCGCGTTTCGTCGAACGGCACGCCGAATTTGTTGTCCTTGAGGCCGGTGGAAATGTGCGGATGCGTTTTTGCGTCCACATCGGGATTGACCCGAAAGCTCACCGGCGCGACTTTACCCAATCGTGCGGCGGTCGCCGCCAGCACACTCAATTCGGCAGCGGATTCGACGTTAAAGCACAAAATGCCTGCCGTCAGCGCCGCTTCCATCTCCGCCACGGTTTTGCCGACGCCGGAAAACACGGTTTTCGCCGGATCGCCCCCCGCCGCCAACACTCGCGCCAGTTCGCCGCCCGAAACAATGTCGAAACCGAGTCCCAGACGCGCAAACAAATTCAAAATTGCCAGATTGCCGTTGGCTTTGACCGCATAACAGGTGAGATCGACCACGCCGTTCAACGCGGCGCGGAATTCATCGGCGGCCGCCGTCAGCGCCGCCCGCGAGTACACATAACACGGTGTTCCAAACTGCGCGGCGATATCCGGCAACGCCACGTCTTCAACGTGCAGCGTGCCTTGCCGCTCCTGAAAAAAATTCGTCATCATTTCGTTGTTCCCTGAGAAGTCGGAGTCGGGGCGGATTCCGCTGGCGCCGAGGCCGGAGCTGGCGCATTTTCAGCGGGCGTCGGCGTTGCCTTCTTGTCTTGCGGTAAATGCAGCGGCCCTTTGATGCCGCAACCGGCAAAAAAGCAACAAAGAAGCACCATCAACCACCATTTGAACGAGCGTTTCAACATGTAAACCTTATCTATCAACATCCCATGAAGGGCACAAATCGTCAACCCCGAAAACCCGCGCCAGACGAATTCACAAAGCCGAAAGATTTATGCGGCTGTTTGTATTTTACCGCCCTGCCTTTGGTAATACCGTATTTTATCGCAACGCGCTTTAACCTTTCATCGCCTGCACTTTCCGCTACAATAGGCTTTCCCATAGACTTTTCGTTTTTCAACTCATTTCTCCGGCCGATCATCATGTCTCTACCGCTCTTGCCGTTTCACGAAGCCGTCGATCATTTTCTCGACGTGCTGGAACGCGCGTTTGAAGCGCTCGCCGCCGACCACGATCTCGACTGGCAACGCAGCGACGGCATTCTGACGCTCGATATCGGCCACCGGCAATGGATCATCAACGCCCACGCACCACGCGAAGAACTCTGGTTGGCCGGTCCCGGCGGCGCGCACCATTTTCAGCGCGATAATCACGGCGACTGGTACGACACCCGCAGCAACGAGCCATTCACCGCCGTGCTGACCGAAGCCCTGCGCAGCGCCGGAATTTCCGAGCCTCTGGAATTGCCGTAGCAATCCTCACTCTCGCAGCAATCCCGCCCACTCCGCCAGCGCTTTCCGGCGTTGCCGCGTTCCCGGGTGAAACGTCTCCAGCGTCGCCCAAAAACGCGACGAGTGGTTGAGCTCAAACAGATGCGCCACTTCATGCGCAATCACGTCGTCGGCCAACTCCGGCGGCAGCAGAATCAGCCGCCAGTTCAGCAAAATTTCGCCGCGCGCGTTGCAACTTCCCCATTGCCCACGCGCCCGCGACAAACGAATACCGACAGGCGCGCGCCCCGCCCGCGTCGCCATCATCGTCGTGCGCGGCATCAAGGCGTTTTCGGCTTCGCGCCACCACCATTGCCGCACGTTTTGTTCGATGGTCATCGGCTCCGCCGAAGAGGAGGTTGTCACCCGAATGCCCAGCAAATCGCGTTGCACATCGTCTCGACGCCCTTGTTGCGTTGACAGCGGCACCATCGCGCCGCGATACAGCACTTCCGCTTCCGGTTGCCAAGCCGGTTTCACCAGCGGGCGGGCGTGACGCCGCCACCAGGCGATGGTGCGCATGATCCAGGCAGCGCGCTCGCGCAAGGCGGTTTCTATTTCACCGATTGCCAGCCAGCGCGGCGCTTTGACGACGACAGCGTCAGCTTCGACGCGAATCGATACCGAGCGCCGGGAAGAGCGAACCAGTTGATACGAAAGCAGCGTGTTTTGAAGCGCGATGGTGCGAACGCTGGTCGTCGATGCCGTCATGGGCTTTCTCTACGGCGCGCCGAGTCGGGCGGTTTCCGTTTCGATCCAGGTTTCGACTTCCTGCGTCAACGCGGTTGCATCCTTTCCGACAGAGGGAATCGGTTTTCCTATCGACAACGTGATCGTCCCGGCGCGCTTGCCGAAAATACCGCGCGGCCACAGATAACCGGCGTTGTGCGCGATCGGCAGCACCGGCACGCCCAGCGTGACGGCGAACCGCGCGCCGCCGGTTTTGTAGTGCTGTTTTTGTGTCGGCGGCACCCGCGTGCCTTCAGGGAACAGGATGACCCAGAAGCCTTGTTTGTGGCGCGCTTCACCTTGCGCGTAAATTTGTTGCATCGACTCTCGACCGGCTTTGCGGTCAATGATGATCGGCGACGCCAGTTTCAGCCCCCAGCCGAAAAACGGAATCCACATCAATTCTTTTTTGGCAACGAAACACAAGGGCTGCGGCACGGTCAATGGAATCGCCAGCACGTCCCACGTTGAACTGTGCTTGGACAAGACGATGTGCGGAACCGATCCGTCCGGCAAATTTTCTTGCCCGATCACGCGATGACGAATTCCCAAAAGCCCGCGCGCCGCCCACAAATTGAGCCGCGGCCAAATCAACATGAAGCGGTAACGCGGCACCGGCGCCATCCAGAACATGCACCAGAACAGCGGGACGAAAAAAAGGGTTAGCGCCGCCTGAAAGACGGCGAACAACAGCGAACCGAGAAACATGCGCATAGGAGAAAGCCTGACGATTACTCAAGCCCCGTTGCCAGCAAGGCGCTGACCGCCTCGGCCAGATCGGCGAAAACGAGGGTGTGTTCAGGCAAATCACCGGCCGCCAGCGTTTTTTCGCCTTTGCCGGTGCGTACCAGAATCGGCAGCCCACCCACCGCAGCGGCGGCCTGCAAATCGCGCAACGAATCGCCGATACACGGCACGCCGGTCAAATCGGCGTGAAACCGTTGGGCGATGGTGAGAAACAAGCCCGGTTTCGGTTTGCGGCATTCGCATTGCGACTGCGCCGTGTGCGGGCAGAAAAAAACCGCGTCGATCCGTCCGCCCAACCGATTCAACATTTGATACATCTTTTCGTGAATGGCGTTCAGCGTTTGCATGTCGAACAAGCCGCGATCGATCCCGGATTGGTTGGTCGCCACGACCACGCGGTAACCGGCAAAGTTGAGTTTGGCAATCGCTTCCAGACTGCCGCTGATCGGTCGCCATTCCTCCGGCGATTTGATGAACGACGCGCTGTCGTGATTGATCACGCCGTCACGGTCGAGCACGATCAGCTTGCTCGATCGCAAACCGGGGGAATATTCGCGAGAAGGATCCATGATAGTCTCAGTTTGATCGCCGTTTATCCGAACTACGCGGCCAACATCGCAATGTCGGCCACGCGATTCATCGTCTGCCGGATTTCGTTAAGCAGCGCCAAGCGATTGGCGCGCACCGCCGGATCGTCCGCCATCACCATCACTTCATCGAAAAAGCGATCCACTTCACGGCGCGCTCCAGCCAACACTTGCAACGCTTTGGTGAAATCACCGGCACGCATCGCCGTCTCGACTTCCGCGTTCAAGCGCTCGTGAAAAATGGCGTACAAGGCTTTTTCCGCATCGTCCTGAAACAACGCCGGTTGCACTTCGGCATGAGCCACGCCTTCGGCGTTTTTCTTCAAAATGTTGACGATGCGCTTGTTCGCCGCCGCCAGCGCCTCGGCTTCCGGCAACGCCGCGAATGTCCGCACCGCATTCAATCGCGTCGGAACTTGCGCGATGGCGTCCGGTTTTTGCGTCAGCACCGCTTCAATCGCCTGCGTGGTGTAACCTTCTTCTTTCAGCATGCCGCGCAAACGGTCGTAGAAGAAAATTTCCAGCGCCGCTTGAACGCTGCGTGAATCGGTCGTCGCTCGTTTGGTCGAATCGAAAGCATCGAACGCCGCGCCGACAAGCTGCGACAAACGAAGCGACAGATTTTTTTCGATCACCATTCGCAACACGCTGATGGCTGCGCGTCGCAATCCGAACGGGTCTTTGTCGCCCGTCGGCGGATTATTGACGACAAACATCCCGACAATCGTTTCCAGCTTGTCGGCCATCGATACGCAAATCGCTTCCGACGATTCCGGCAAGCGATCTCCGGCAAAGCGCGGCCAATAATGTTGCTCGATGCCTTGCGCCACGATCGCGTCTTCTTTGTCGTGTTGCGCATAGTAGCGCCCCATCGTTCCCTGCAATTCCGGAAATTCTCCAACCATGTCGGCAGTGAGATCGGCTTTCGCCAACTCTGCGATGCGCGTGGTTTTCGCTGCGTCGGCGCCGAGCAGCACCGCCAGTTTTTGAGCAATCATCTTCACGCAGTCAACACGCTCGCGCTGACTGCCCAGTCCTTTGAAATAGACGATCGCATTCAGCGCTTCGATGCGGCTCGCCAACGGCTTTTTGCAATCCTGCTCGAAGAAGAAGCGCGCGTCGGCAAGACGAGCGCGCAACACCCGCTCGTTGCCGCCGATAATCGCTTTCGGATCGGGCGTTTTCAGATTTGAAACCAAAAGGAAGCGCTCGATCAACCGGCCTTCTTTATCGGTCAGCGCAAAATATTTCTGATTCTGCTGCATCGTCAGAATCAAACATTCTTGCGGCACTTTCAAAAACGCCGGATCGAAATTCCCTTCGTACACTTCCGGCCATTCGACCAGCGCCGTCACTTCGTCGAGCAACGCCTCCGGCATCACGACCTGCGCTTTCCCGGCGACCTTTTGCAATCCTTCGACGATTCGCGCGCAGCGACGCTCAAACGACGCGATAACTTTCCCGCTACGCTCCAGCATTTCCTCGTAGGCATCGGCCTTGTCGATCGTGATTTCAGAAGCGATTGAAAGAAAGCGATGGCCTTCCGTCACTCGTCCGGCCGTCAACCCCAACGCCTTGATCGGCACGATTTGATCGCCGTGCAATACCATCAAGCGATGCGCCGGTCGCACGAAACTCACTTCGTTGTAATAGCCGCCCGGCACCGGATAGCGCATCACTTTGGGAATCGGCAACTGCGCGATCGCTTGATCGAGCGCCGCTTGCAAGCCTGTTTGCAAAGTTTGTCCGACGGTCACGCCGTCGATGAACAAGGCTTCCGCTTTGCCATCACTCTCACGGCGGCAACGCGACAAATCGACTTCGCTCAATCCCAGCGCTTCGAGTTTGCGCTTGAGCGGCAGTGTCGGGCGCCCTTCGCCATCGAACGCGATAGCGACCGGCAACAGTTTTTGAGTAAACGGTTGATCGGGCGCTTTCGCCTTGACGCCGGTGATCCGAACCGCCAAACGACGCGGCGTTGCATACGCTGTCGTCGCGCTCGCGTCTTCGAGAAAACGCTCGTTCTTCAAGCGCGTTTCCAGCGATTCGGCAAACGCCTTGCTCAAGCGCTTCAACGCTTTCGGCGGCAGTTCTTCGGTCAACAATTCAACAAGCAGCGAGGTAGATGACATGAAAACTCCAGAAACTCAAGCGGCTTGTTGACGGTGTTCCGTCGCCAGCATCGGGTAACCCAACGCTTCGCGCGACTCGACATAGGTTTGCGCGACCAGTCGCGAGAGCGCCCGAATCCGGCCAATGTACGCAGCGCGCTCGGTCACGGAAATCGCGCCGCGCGCATCCAGCAAATTGAAAGTGTGCGCCGCTTTCAAAATCATTTCATAACCCGGCAGCGGCAATTTTTCTTCGAGCAGCCGTTTGGCTTCACTCTCAAAAAAGGTAAAAAGTTCAAACAGCTTGGGCGCGTTCGACGTTTCAAAGTTGTAGCGCGATTGCTCCACTTCGTTCTGGTGATAAACATCGCCATAGGTCAGGGTGCGAACCACGCCGTTCTCTTCGTAGGTCGTCCATACCAAATCGAACACGTTTTCTTTGCCTTGCAGATACATCGCCAGCCGCTCGATGCCGTAAGTGATCTCGCCGGTAATCGGATTGCAATCCAGTCCACCCACTTGCTGAAAATAAGTGAACTGCGTCACTTCCATTCCGTTCAGCCACACTTCCCAACCCAGTCCCCAGGCGCCGAGCGTCGGGTTTTCCCAGTCATCCTCGACAAAGCGCACATCGTTGGTGGTCAAATCAAAACCCAGCTCTTGCAACGAACCGAGATAAAGATCGAGAATGTTGGCCGGCGCCGGTTTCAACACCACTTGATATTGATAATAGTGTTGCAGGCGATTGGGGTTTTCGCCATAGCGGCCGTCTTTCGGACGACGCGACGGTTGCACGTATCCCGCCCGCCACGGCTCGGGGCCCAGTGCCCGGAGAAACGTCGCGGTGTGCGAGGTTCCCGCGCCTACTTCCATATCGTAAGGCTGTAAAAGCGCGCAGCCCTGACGACTCCAGTAATCTTGTAAACGAAGAATCAGTTGTTGGAAAGTCAGCATAATCGTCCCGTCGGATTCGCTCGCAGCGCTCACTTACCGCTCGACTTGGTTAGCGCCCCTGAAACGGGAGTGGCCGAAGCTGGAGCGGGTGAAGGGAATCGAACCCTCGTATGCAGCTTGGGAAGCTGCCGTTCTGCCATTGAACTACACCCGCATACCATGAAAATTGCACCTGCCGTTTGCAAGCGCAAATTGCCGCTGCAAACTGCAGCCGCTATTGTATGCGGGAAGCGCCATCTCCGGCAACGCATTTGTCAGACGCCGTCTATCGGGAAGCAGGAGTCAGAATTTCCGCCAGCGCCTCTTTTGGAATGTCCTGCCGCACGATCGCCTGCCCCAAACGCTCCAGCAGCACAAAACGCATTTTGCCGTCGGCCACTTTTTTATCGCGTCCCATCAGCGTCATCCACGTCTCCAGTGAAATGTCGGGGCAAGCCAACGGCAATTTCAGCGCTGCCAACAACCTTTCCAACCGCTGTTGCTCGCTTTGCCCGAAGCCGCAAACTTCTATCGATAACCGCCCGGCCAGCACCATCCCCACCGCCACCGCTTCACCGTGCAGCCATTGCCCGTAGCCCAGCGCTGTCTCGATGGCGTGGCCGAAGGTGTGTCCCAGATTCAGCAAGGCCCGCTCGCCGGTTTCACGCTCGTCGGCAGCGACGATCGTTGCCTTGATCCGACAACTTTGGTGAATCGCATGGTTGACCGCCGCCGGTTCGCGCGCCAGCAGCGCCTGCACGTTTTCTTCCAGCCAATCGAAAAAAACGCGATCGCGGATCGCGCCGTACTTGACAACTTCGGCCAAGCCGGAGGTGTATTCGCGCGACGGCAGCGTTGACAGAGTGTTCGTGTCGATCCACACCTGTTGCGGCTGATAAAACACGCCGATCATGTTTTTACCAAGCGGATGGTTGACAGCAGTCTTGCCGCCAACCGATGAATCCACTTGCGCCAGCAACGAGGTCGGCGCCTGAATCAGCGGCATCCCGCGCTGGTACAACGCGGCCGCCAGCCCCGCCAGATCGCCGACCACACCGCCGCCCAGCGCGATCAGCGGGGTATGCCGCTCGGCGCGTGCATCCAGAAGCCAGCCCAGAATTTTGTACAGTTCTTCCCAATTCTTGGCGCTTTCTCCGTCCGGAATCTGCCAAACGTCAACGGCGATTCCCGCCGCGCTCAACCCTTGTTGCAAGGTCGCCAGATGGTGAAACGCCACGACCGGATTGCTGACCACAAACGCGCGGCGACCAGAATAAACCGCTCGCAACAAGCGCCCCGCTTGGGCAAACACGCCGGGGCCGATATGGATCGGGTAACTGCGCGCGCCCAAATCGACTTGCAGGATACTGGAAAATACGTTGGAAGAGTGCTGGCAATCCATGATGCCTCTCAATATTTGATTTCTGATGTCTGAATCAGACGCGCCACGACATCACCCGTGGCATCGACGACCTTGTGCGCCGTTTTTCGGTAGAGCGGATCGCGAACCGCGTAGAGTTGCGCGAGTCGGGTGGGTAAATCTTCCGCAGTTCGCAGCAGCGGCCGATCCGTCGCTCCCTGCAAGCGTTCCGCCAAAACTTCGGGGAGGGCATGCAGATAAACCACCGCGCCGTTGGCTCGCAACTGTTGCCGATTGGCGTCACGCAGTACCACCCCGCCGCCCGTACTCAACACGATTCCCTCGCGCTGCGTCAATTCCGCCAACAATGCCTGTTCCCGATCGCGAAAAATATCTTCGCCTTCTTTTTCAAAGATGTCCGAGATGGTACACCCCAGCCGGCGCTCCAACTCCGCGTCGCCGTCGATGAAAGGTTTGCCGAGTAATGCCGCCGCGCGACCGCCGTACGTGGTTTTACCCGCGCCCATCAGTCCGATCAGAAATAAATTGCCCCGATGCCATTGCATCGGGGCATTGTAAAGCAACTCAGCGTTCTTGTAATCAGCGTACCGTTACCGCACGGCCTCCACGGAATCCTTGACGATACGCGGGGTCAGGAACACCAGCAATTCGGTTTTGTTGCTGGATTTGCTGGTGTTCTTGAACAAATACCCCAACAGCGGAATGTCACCGAAGAACGGCACTTTATCCACATAGTCGAGGATTTCTTCTTCGTAAATACCGCCGATGACCGCCGTATCTCCGTTGTTGACCGAGATCTGCGTCGTGACGTTCTTGGTATCGACCGATGGCACCTGGTAACCGCCACCTAAGTTAACCATCTGCCCAACCGAATCCTTGCGGATTTCGACACCCATGATGATCCGGTTGTCCGGCGTGATCTGTGGCGTTACCTCCAGCCGCAACACCGCTGGCTTGAATTGCACCGTCGCCGGATTATTGGCCGTTCCTGGCGTCACGTACGGAATTTCAGTACCTTGCTCAATTACTGCCTTCTGATTGTCCGCCGTCATCACCCGCGGGCTCGACACCACTTTACCACGGTGGTCGGCTTCCATCGCCGACAACTCAAGATTGACGAGATTGCCGGTTCCCAAGTTGATCAACGTCATCGCTAGAGACCCTGTCGGGCTAGCCGCAGGTAGATTCACGTTCAATCCGCCCACATCGGAATAACCTGGATAACCTGCGCCTCTCGTCGTGCTCGAAGCAATTTCAAACGGCGTCGGCGTCACCGTCTGTCGCGTGACGGTTCCGTCAGAACTAATCGTCACCGCCGGCGTGGTAGCCAACGATCCGGTCGTTCCCACCGCGTAATTATTGAACGAAAATCCCGCTTGCGTCCCAAAACGCACCCCGAGCTGTCGGCTGAAGTCATCCGTCGCAATCACGATCCGCGCTTCGATCAACACTTGCCTTACCGTAATGTCGATTTTCCGAATCAACTGCCGAACTTCTTCCAGACGTGCTGCCGTGTCCTGAACGAACAGAACATTGGTACGCTCGTCAATCACCGCCGTTCCCCGCTTCGACAGGAACTTCTGCCCTGGGTCAGACAACAGCTTCTGTATGTTCTGCGCTTTCTGATAGTTCATCTGGAACATTTCGGTACGTAGCGGTTCCAGATCGTTGATCTGCTGCATCGCCTCAAACTTTTGCTTTTCCTTAAGCGCCAGTTCTTCGCGCGGCGCGATCAGTACCACTGAACCGTTCTTGCGCATGTCGAGACCCTTGGTCTGCATGATGATATCGAGCGCCTGATCCCAAGGAATGTCTTTCAAGCGCAAGGTCAAGTTACCCTGCACGGTATCGCTGGTGATGATGTTGAGGCCGGTAAAGTCGGCAATCACCTGCAGCACCGCCCGCACTTCGACGTTCTGGAAGTTCAACGATAGCTTGTCGCCCTTGTAGCCTTGCCGCGATCCCTGCGTCAGCTTGTTGGGATCCTCAACGATGGGTTTGACTTCCAGGATAAACTGCTTATCGGTCTGATAGGCCGAGTGTTCCCACAGCCCTTTGGGTTCGATTACCATCCGCGTCCTGTTGCCTTGGGTAAAGGTGTCGATCATCGCGATGGGTGTACCGAAATCGGTCACGTCCAGACGGCGCGCCAAATTGCGCGGCAAATCCGTCTTCAGGAAATCGACGATCAATTGCTTGCCTTGCTGACGGATATCAATGCCGACCGCGCTGTCGGACAGATTCACCACCACCCGCCCCTCGCCACCGTCTCCGCGCCGGAAGTCGACATCCAGCAACGAATACTGGACATCGCTCGGTTTGGCCTCGGAAAAATGCTGTACTTTTTGCGAGGCCGCCGCTGTTGCCTCGTCCTGTATTTCACCGGTCAGCGTCACAACCACAACCTTGCCATCCAGATCGGCTTTGAACTGTTGCGGTTTGTTCAGATTCATCACGACGCGGGTTTTCCCGCCGCTCTGAATCAGATTGAGGCTACGCAACACGTCATCATCGATGGACTGCCGTGTTCCGCCCAAGCCGTTAGCCACATTGGAAAAATCCAACGCCACCCGCGGAGGGTTGGCAATGGCAAAACCGGTAGGCGCCTGAGAAATCGGCGAAGTCAGCGTAAAGCGGACGATCGTCTGTCCGGCGCTGCCTTTGGAAACCGCTACGCTTTCGAGGCGATTGGTTTGTGCCTGAACCGGCGCCGAAAAAGCCATCGTCGCCATCAAAACCAAGCCCGTCGCCAAACCTATCGCTCGTAACCAGCGGGAAGTGACTCCCTTCCCGGGTTGAATGCTTTGGAGTGTCGTTGCCATGTCCATCGTCCTCATCACTTTTTCTCAGATTCCACCAAATGCACCGTATTCGACCGATCCGTCCAGTCGCCCGTGCCATCTTGAACCAGCTCTCTGAGCTGGATCTCCGTTTCGGTAATCGAAATGATCTTGCCGTAGTCTTGTCCCATGTAATTGCCAACGCTGACCTGATAAACATCCTTGCCCGGCGCCTGAATCAGCGCATACATGACCTTGTCGCGCGACAATGTTCCTACCATCTTCAAACCGTCCAGCGAGTACGCTTCCAGCGGCTCTGGTTTGTGGCCATTTCTGGGGTCGCCTTTCTCTGGTTGCGTATCGATTTTCCGTGGGAAGAACGGGTCTTGCAATTTACCGGCATCGTAGGTAAACGGCTCGTATTCCTGAACCTCCGGAATCGGTTCGATCTTGCCGCGCATACCTTTTCCCTGCTCGTTCATCCATGTCCGCAAATCGCTGTTCGGCTCACCGCAACCCGCCAATAAAAGAGAAAGAGGCAAGCAACCTAAAATGAAATACCATTTCTTCATTTGCCCGCTCCTTGCGGCGGCATCGCCGGCCTTGGCGCTCCCGGCTTCGCCGGTTGCGCTTTCTGCTCGGCCAATTCTTTCTCATCGAGATAACGGAAGGTTTTGGCCACCGCTTCCATCGTCAAAACGCCTTCTTTGTTAAGGGCGATCGCCATATCTCCCACCGTCACCACCCGTGGCAACGCCGCTACATCGCTGACGAAACCACCCATTCCATGATAATCACCGGTCAACTTGATGTTGATGGGAATTTCGGCGTAAAACCCGGTTTTCTTTTCTTGCGGTGCCGGCTTGAACAAATCGAACTGCAAACCGCGCGCCACGCCAGCCTGATTGACGTCAACCAGCAAAGCATCGATCTCGGAACGTTCCGGCAGTTTTTTCACCAGCGCTCCGAACTCCCGCTGAATTTGATCCAACTGCTCAACGTAGAGATCATAGTTGATCGTTTTCACCTTGCGCTCGGTGTAGTCTGCCCTCAGGCGCGCTTCGTCCCGCTGTCCCTTTTCAAGTTCATCGTACTTCCCGCTCAAGTAAAGCCAAGCCCCGCCAACGATAACGACCACGACACAAATAACCAGATAGACGACCAGTTTTTGTTGACTAGGCCAGTTTCCGGCGTCCTGAAAATTCAGCGATCCGACCGTGAGATTCATACTTTACCTCCGCTCTGCCCCGCAGGCGCCGGCTTTTTCGCCTCAGCAGTTGCCGACTTGACATCAAAATTGAGCGTGAACTGGTTAACCGTCGCTCCCTTCTTGAGCGTCACCCCTTTGGCGGGCGTTTTTTGATCCTGCTTGATTTCCACCAGTTTGATTTCCACCAGCTTCGGATTGGCCAACCACTTGGATAATTCAATGTTGCGCATGAACGCCGACACGTGGGCATTGGACTGAGCAAAACCAACGGCGGTAACCGTGTTGCCTTTCTGTTTCAGCGACTGGAGGTACAAGCCTTCCGGCAACTGGCGCACCATCTGATCAAGCAGATGCACCGCCTGACTGCGGTTGGCCTGTAACGCCTCGATCGTTTTCTTGCGGTCGATCGCCTGCCGAATTTCTTCGCGTAGTTTGTCAACCTCCTTGATTTGCTTGTCCAGCTTGGTAATCTCGGTCTGAAGAATCTGGTTGCGCGCCTGCTGGGCTTCGATTCTGTTGTCGAGCCAATACCAGACCGCAAACACGATCACCCCCCCCGCAAGGGCGGCAAGTACCATCATCATAGTGAACTCGCGCTGCTTGCGCGCGCGCTTTTCCTGGCGGTACGGAAGGAGATTGATACGTGGCCGACTCATTCGAAACTCCGCAAAGCAAGACCGCATGCCGTCAACAACAACGACGCATCTTGGGACAGTTGCTGTGCGCGCACGCGCCCGGCGACTTTCATCAACGCAAACGGATTGGCTGTCGTTACCGTTAACCCGGTTTGTTTCGCCACCGCTTTTTCAAGCCCTGGAATCAACGCACATCCTCCCGCCAGAACGATTTGTTGAATTTGTCCATACGTCGTTGTGGTGCTGAAAAACTGCAACGCACGAGCGATTTCCATCGAGAGATTCTCGATAAACGGTTTCAGTACATCCTTCTTGTAGCTGTCCGGCAAACCGCCGCCTTTTTTGGCCGCTTCGGCTTCCGCCTGCGGCAATCCGAACGCTCGCTGAATTTCGATGGTCAGTTGATTGCCGCCGAAATCCAGTTCTCTCGAGAACAACATTTCCCGATTGTGGAAAACGTAAAAATGGGTGTTTTGCGAGCCCATGTCGAACAGCGCCACGTTCTGCCCTCGCGCTTTCCCCGGCAACGAGGAAGACATCGCCGCGAAGGCATTTTGCACCGCCAGCGATTCGATATCGACCACTTGCACTTTGGCGCCGGCGCTTTCGGCCAGCGCCACGATATCATCGACCTTTTCCTTGCGCGCCGCCGCGATCAGCACCTCGACTTCGCCCGGCATGTTCGGCGCCGGTCCCACCACCCAGTAATCCAGATTCACCTCGTCCAGAGGGAAGGGAATCGACTGGTTGGCTTCCGCCTCCACCGTCAATTCCAGATCGTCTTCCTTCTGATCGGCCGGTACGGTGATTCGCTTGGTGATCGCCACCGCCGACGGCAAAGCCAACGCCACCGTCTTGGAACTGCTCCCCAACCGCTTCAATCCGCGTTTGAGGATAGCGCCAACCTGGTCAATGTTGGTAATATTGCCATCCTGTACAAAATCTTTCGGCAGGCTCTCGATGGCGTAACGTTCCAGTTGGAATTTTCCATTGCGCCCCGACAACTCAACCAGCTTGATTGAAGTTGTCGCGACATCAACTCCGATCAATGTCGAAGGCCGACCGCCGAACAAAGATGAAAGACTATCGGTTAGCATAATTCAAAATGGATGGATGTTTTTCTACCAATTTACATTAAAATGTGAACGTAAGCCCTGAATACAATGAAATATCTGAAACCTTTTTACAAAGTGTTGTATGCCCGACTACAAAGTCCCTTAACATAATACTCAAGTTTTTTTCAACCCATTTATTTCATCGTGATAACCCGTTGGTTTCTTTACCTTTCTTCCGTCATCCTGGGATTAGCCTTGGTGGCGGCGCTGCTGGGCGGTTTCGTCATCGCCCTGCTCTACCCGACGCTGCCCGATCTGGACGCGATCACCGACTATCAGCCCAAAATCCCGCTGCGGGTCGTCTCCAGAGAAGGCGTCCTGCTGGGAGAGTTCGGCGAAGAACGGCGTTCCGTCGTCCACATCAACGAAGTTCCGCAAGTCCTCAAAAGCGCCATTCTGGCCGCTGAGGACGAAAGATTCTATTCGCATGGCGGCGTGGATTACCTTTCCATCCTGCGCGCCGTCATCGCCAATCTGACCTCAGACAAGCTTCAAGGCGGCGGCACCATCACCATGCAGGTCGCCCGCAATTTTTACCTGTCCCGGGAAAAAAAGCTGACGCGAAAACTGCGCGAAGCGTTGCTGGCGTGGAAGATCGAAGCCAACCTGTCGAAAGACCAGATCTTTGAGCTGTACATTAACCAGATCTTTTTAGGGCAGCGCGCCTACGGCTTCGCCTCCGCCACCCAGATCTACTTCGGCAAAAACCTCGCCGATATCACCCCGGCGGAAGCTGCGATGCTGGCCGGGCTGCCGGCGGCGCCCTCCAAGTACAATCCTCTGGTCAACCTGCCCCTTGCCAAAGGGCGACAGGCTTACGTGCTGCGTCGGATGCACGAGCTGAAGTTTCTGGACGACGCCGCTTACAACACCGCCCTGAATCAACCGCTGGACATCCGCGTGCATTCGATCAGTTCTCAGGAACGCTCGGGGCTGCACGCCGAATACATCGCTGAAATGGCGCGTCAAAAAGCGTTCGAGGGTTACGGCAAGGACGCTTACACCAGCGGGCTGACCGTCTGGACGACGATCTCCGCCGAAATGCAGGCTGCCGCTTATCAAGCTGTTCGGCAAGGCGTGCTGGACTACGACCGCCGCCACGGTTACCGCGGCCCAGAAAGCTACATCAACCTGCCCGAGCCGCTCGTCGAAAACGATCCGGATCTCGTCGATCAAGCATTTCAAAACCTCACGGATCACGACAACCTGCTCGCTGCCATCGTCATCGACGCCAGCGCCGAGCAAGTTCGCGTCCTGATTTCCAACGGTACCATCACCACCATCTCCGGCGCCGGTTTGCGTTTTGCCCAAACCTCGCTGCCGCCGAAAGCGCCGGCCAGTATCCGGTTGCGGCGCGGCGCCGTCGTTCGCGTCGCCCAAGACAACAAAGGCCAGTGGGCGATCAGCCAGTTGCCGCAGGCTGAGTCTTCGTTCATCGCCCTTCAGCCGCAGGACGGCTCGGTGCTGGCGCTGGTCGGCGGCTTCGATTTCGAGCGCAACCAGTTCAACCATGCTACTCAGGCCTTGCGTCAGCCGGGCTCGTCGTTCAAACCGTTCATCTACTCGGCGGCGCTGGAGAAAGGATTTTCACCGGCCACCGTGGTCAACGACGGACCGTTCTTCGTTCCCGCCGAAGAAGCCGGCGGCCAGGATTGGGAACCGAAAAATTACGGCGGCGAGTACGAAGGTCCGATGTCGCTGCGCACAGCGCTGGCCAAGTCGAAGAACCTGGTGGCCGTTCGCGTTTTGCAGGCGATCACGCCGCAATACGCTCAAGACTACATCACCAAGTTCGGCTTTCAGGCCAAGCAACACCCGCCCTACCTGACGATGGCGCTGGGCACCGGCTCGGCGACGCCGATGCAAATGGCGAGCGCCTACGCCGTTTTTGCCAACGGCGGTTTCCGTATCGACCCCAACTTCATCGACCATATCACCGATGCGCGCGGCAACACGATTTACACCCGCCCCGATCTGCCGAAGGGCGAAGCGCGGCAAGAAGCGATCGATCCGCGCAACGCTTTCATTATCACCACGATGCTGCGCGACGTCGTCGCCCGTGGCACCGCCGCCCGAGCGATGACGCTGAAACGCCACGACCTCGCCGGCAAAACCGGCACCACCAACGATTCGGTTGACGCCTGGTTCTGCGGCTACAACGCCAACCTGGTCGGCGTCTCCTGGATCGGCTTTGACCAACCGAAGTCCTTGGGCGCCCGCGAAACCGGCGCGGCGGCCGCGTTGCCGATCTGGATTACCTTCATGCAGACCGCACTCAAAAACGTGCCGGAAACCCCGCTCCCCCTGCCGCCGGGCGTCGTCTCCGTTCACATCGACCCGGAAACCGGGCAACGCAGCGACAAAAGTCCCGAGACCGAATGGTTCTACAGCGAATTCCAGCCGGAGGCCGCCTCGCCGCTGCAAAACAGTCGCTCGCTCGACCGGATTTTTTAGAGCGAAAATGACGCGCCACCACCGTTTCGGCCGTTCAGGACAAGAAACCCGAACGGAACAACAACAACGCGCCCGCATCGCTCAGGCGGCGGCGGTGTTGATTCTCGAACACGGGCTTGCCGACTGGCACGACGCCAAACGCAAAGCCGCCCGCCAGTTGTTGTTGCCGGAGAACAGCGCGCTGCCCGACAACGATGAAATCGAAGCCGCGCTCTTTGAACACCAATCACTGTTCGGTGGCGACGCCCACGCTTCACAGTTGCGCGCCCGCCGACTGCAAGCGCTGGTTTGGATGGAACGCCTCGCCGCTTTTTCGCCGAAACTCTACGGCGCGCTCGCCGATGGTTGGGGCGGCGAGCATCAAGATATTCGTCTCGAACTGATCGCCGAAGACTCCAAAGCGGTGGAACTGCGATTGATCGACGGCGGCATTCGCTACGCGCCCGTCTCCGACACCGTTTTCGCCAAAGGCGCTGCCGAAAACGTCCTCCTGCGAGTCAGCGACGGCAACAGCGAAGTCTTGCTGCGCATCCATACGCCGACCGCTCAACGCCAACAACAGCGCGCCACCCACCGCTCGCTGGATCACAAGGCGTTGAAGGCGTTGCTGGTGTCAGGGGTCAGGGATCAACAGGCGTAGGCTAGGTAGAGCGAAGCGAAATCCAGCAGTATTGCGCGCAAGCAAAATGGATGCTGGGATTGTGCTACACCAGCGACTCAATCAGGAGCATCTTGCCGTTCATCTCGCTTCTTGCTCAACCCGAATTTTGCCTCAATGAGGTACACGGCAGCGGGAATGCCAAACAAAAAACAAAAAAACAAAGCGTTCACAATGGAAGGTTGGCTGCGTGACCCTTTCCAGAAAGAGCCTTCGGAAAGTTCATGACCCAGATAAAACAGCGCCACGACAAGTACGCCCGAAGCGATCAGGCTACCGAAGAATTGGGCAACACGCCCCTTCGTAAAGCAGGCAACAGCAATGGCCAAACACAGCAAGGCAAAAACACAAAAGTGTGGCGCCTTGCCTTCAGGTGGCCCAGTCAATGCAATCAGGAGCATCACGACTCCAAACAAACCCGTAACGAACGCCAAAAGCAATCTGGCGCCAAAGCCCAAAGAGCGCAACTGCGCCAGCAACCTCAATCTTGATTCCAGCATCTCCCACATGATTTCAGTCCTTTGGCAGATACAAACTCATCACTGTGAAGCATCGGCTCGTTGGAGTTCACTGCGCCATCCGCGTGTATGGGCTAAAAGCGGGACGCCGTGGGCGGCGTCCCCTACGATTCCTTACCCGTTGTATTGATTTGCGGGCGACCACAGGTCGCCCCTACATGATCCCTGATGCCTGACACCCGGATCCCTGCTACTCAAGCCACTCCGCCGCCGCCAGCGCGTAATACGTCAAAATCGCATCGGCGCCGGCACGCTTCATGCCCAGCAACACTTCCAGCACGCAAGCGCGCTCATTGAGCCAGCCGTTCTGCGTCGCCGCCTTCAGCATCGCGTATTCGCCCGAAACCTGATACACCGCCGTCGGCACGCCGAACGTGTCCTTGACCCGCCGCACGATGTCGAGATAAGGCATGCCGGGCTTCACCATCACCATGTCGGCGCCTTCTTTCAAATCCGCATAGACTTCCCACAGCGCTTCGTCGCTGTTGCCCAGGTCCATTTGATAAGTGTATTTGCTGCCGCTGCCGAGGCTGGCGGCGGAGCCGACCGCCTCGCGGAACGGTCCGTAAAAACTCGACGCGTATTTGGCCGAATACGCCATGATCCGCGTGTGAATCCGCTTCTTCGCGTCGAGCGCGTTGCGAATCGCGCCGATCCGGCCATCCATCATGTCGGACGGCGCCACGATATCCACACCGGCTTCGGCGTGACACAGCGCCTGCTTGATAAGCACTTCCACCGTTTCGTCGTTCATCACATAACCGCTGGCGTCGAGCAAACCGTCCTGGCCGTGACTGGTGTACGGGTCGAGCGCCACGTCGGTCATCACCCCCAGCGTCGGGAATTCCTTTTTGAGGCGGCGCACGACCTCCGGCACCAGCCCGTCGGGATTCCAGGCTTCGCGGGCGGTTTCGTCCTTGAGCTTGGCGTCGATCACCGGAAACAGCGCCATCACCGGCACACCCAACTTCACGCAGCGCTCGGCTTCCTTCAGGAGCAGATCGAGGCTCTTGCGCGATACCCCCGGCAACGACGGTACCGCCTCTTCACGCTGCTCGCCTGCCTGCACAAATACAGGGTAAATAAAGTCTTTCGTGCTAAGTGAGTGCTCACGCACAAGGTCTCGTGAGAAAGCATCGCGGCGCAGACGACGGGGACGACGGGTCGGAAATTTTCCGGTAAAAGCAAAAGTCATGGGCGGCTCCGGCAAAGGCAAAAAATGAATATTAAATCTTCGGCGCCCTCTTTGGCAAACCATGCTTACGTAATGAGTGATGTAAACCCGCGTAAAAGAATCAACTTTTTCTGAAACTTTCCCATAAGGCTCCTATCATAGAGGAGGACGGTAACGTCTCCCGCTTTTCTCCCTGAGCGGGTGCCTGCTCCCTATAGCAATAGGGAGCGGCTTAGACCCCGGATCACTCCCCTTGGTGCCGGGGTCTTTCTTTGCCTGAAGTTTTTGTTGTTTTTATTTTCGTTGCAGCACGAATCCGAAAATGCCGTCCATTTTTTCGCTAAACACCAACAACGCATTACCACTCTGTCGTGCAAACGATTGAAAGTCGCCGACGCTGCCGGGATCGGTGGCGATGATGCGCAGCTTCTGCCCAGACACCATTTCGTTCAAGGTTCTTTTCGCGCGCAGAATCGGCAGCGGGCATTTCAACCCGCAAGTATCGACTTCCCGATCCACTGCCATTTCAAACGCCGAGAGCGACGAATTCATGATGACGCGCCGCTCGCGCGGATGCGGTCAACCAGCGCCGTCGTTGAGCGTTGAAACTGAAAGGGAATGGCAACAAAACGGCCGCCGTGCGTGATAACTTCGGCAGCGCCCGCCGTCGTGGTCGCCGAATAATCGCCGCCTTTGACCAGCACATCCGGCATCACCCGCACAATCAGCGCTAGCGGCGTATCGTCGTCGAACGGCACAACAAGATCGACACACGCCAGCGCCGCCAACACCGCCATCCGGTCTTCCAGTGTATTGAGCGGCCTGTCGCTACCCTTGTTCAGGCGACGCACCGAAGCGTCGCTGTTGACCGCCACCACCAGCGCCGCGCCTAATTGCCGCGCCTGCTCCAGATACGTCACGTGGCCGCGATGCAACACATCAAACACGCCGTTGGTCAGCACCAGCGGACGCGGCAAGAGCGCGATACGCGCCGACGCCTCGTCGGCTCCAACCATCTTGGCAGGATAGCGCGGCGCCGGCAAGTCGATCATGGGGTCTCGCTGTACTCGAAAATGCGAACGACGCGCTTGACGCCACTCGTCTTGCGCGCGATTTCGATAGCCTGATCGCCTTCTTCCTTCTTGACGATCCCCATCAGATAAACGATGCCGCGCTCGGTGACCACCTTGATGTGCGTCGGCGAAAACTGGCTGTCAACGAAGCGCGTTTTTACCTTCGACGTAATGTAGCTGTCGTTAGCGCGCGACGACAATTCCGATACCGGCCCGATCATCAACTCATTCTGAACCGCACGCACCCGATCTTCGTTGCGGGCAATTTGCGCCGCGCCATCGGAAGTGGCCTGATCGGGCACCTCGCCGGTCAACAGAATAATACCGTTATAGCTTGCGACGCCGACGTGCACTTTGTCGCCGTATTTGTCGTTGATCTTCAGAAAAACCGACGTGCTCATCGTCGTATCGTCGAGTTGGGAACCGGTGGTACGGCGATCCGTTGCCACCACCACGCCGGTCGTCGCCGCCGCGCCCACCAGAAGCGGCGCGCAGCCCGACATCGGCACAACGACCAACACCGCTGCCGTCAACGCCATGAACGGCGTCGCCCACTGCCGGGACTGAGAGATTTTTTCCATCATCCTTCTTCTCCAAGTAAATGAACATCAATCGCATCGCACAAACAATGGAGTATGAGCAAATGCACTTCCTGAATCCGCGCCGTGCGCGTGTGCGGCACACACAAATGCACATCCGCCGCCGACAACATTCCGCCGATGGCGCCGCCGCCCCTGCCGGTGAGCGCGACAATGCGCATCTCGCGCTCCTGCGCGGCGGCAATCGCGCGAATGACGTTGCCGGAATTGCCGGAGGTTGACGAGGCCAGCAACACGTCGCCGCGAATGCCGAGCGCGCGCACCTGCTTTTCAAAAATCGCGTCAAAAGAATAATCGTTGCCGACCGCCGTCAGAATCGACGTGTCCGTCGTCAACGCAATCGCTCGCAACTCCGGCCGCTCGCGCTCAAAGCGTCCGACCAGTTCGGCGGCAAAATGCTGCGCGTCCGCCGCCGAGCCGCCGTTGCCGCACGCCAGAATTTTACCGTCGGCCAGCAGACACTCCGTCATCAACTGTCCGGCGCGCGCAATTTCCGGCGCCAGCAGCGCCGCCGCTTCCTCTTTCAGGCGGGCGCTGTCCAGAAAATGATCAACAATGCGCTTTTCAAAATCTTGTTGCTCAAAATCCATTCCCGCCATCCTTGGTTCCGTCATCTTCAAAGTATGTAGGCTAACGCGAAGCGTGCAAAATGTCACGCTGCCAATGCAACCGTCCGGCATCGAGCGTATCCAGCAGAATCGCATCGAAGCGGCACGGCGGCTCCTGCCCCAACTCCGCCAGATAACACTGCGCCGCCCGCCACAACCGCTGCTGCTTCTGCGCCGAGATGCTGGCCACCGCCCCGCCATACGTCGATGACCCGCGCAACCTGACCTCAACGAACACCAGCGCCCCTCCGTCACGCGCGATGATGTCGATTTCGCCGTAACGGTTGCGCACGTTGCGCGCCACTACGATCAAACCTTGCCGCGCCAAAAAATCCGCCGCCAACGCTTCCGCCTCGCGACCCCGCTGCTGACCGGCCAGCGCACGAGCGTGCGTTCCCTCAGTCATGCGGCGAAACCTTCTCCACCGGTAACGGCTCTTTCAACTCCGTCGGCGGCGCTTCTTTCGGCGGCTTTTCTGCTTTTTCTTTCCCGTCTTTTTCTTTTTTGGATTTTTCTTTCCCCACCGGCTGTAACTCCAACGGCTGCAAGCGGCCATCCTTGAACTCCGCCAACTGTCCGGTACGCATCAAGCCTTCCTTGCGACCGAAGCGCAAGCTGCCGGTCGCCCCTTCGAGCGACATCGCCATCGGCAAACCATCCGTGAAAGCCTCCGCCGTCTGAAAAGCATCGTAACCCAGCGCATACAGCCGCGCTACCGCCGGGGCTGTCGGCAAGGTCGGCAACGCCTTGAACCGCGCCGCTTGCGGCGTCACCAGCCAGGGAATTTCGACAACTCGCAATCCTTCGAGCGCCGCCGCTTCAAACTGTTCCTGCCGCTGATAAATGTGGCCGCTGGCGTAAGTCGGCCAAGCTTTTGTTTGTGTGCGCGCCAGCGCCGCGTCGTTGCCTTCCACCGCCAACACCACCACCGAGGGCGACAGCGCCTCCAATTGCGCCTTCACCTTCGCCACATCGTCCGCCGAGAAAATCACCCGCTCCGGCGCCTTCTCGCCCAAATGCAACCATTCGTCGATGAACGCATCGGCGAAACGCTTCATCAACGGCGTTTCGTTGCTCAACACCACCGGCGTTCCGTCACGCCTCTCGATAAAAATTTCGCGCGCCAGATAGCGCGCGTCGCTCTCCACCGTCAATGTCAACGCAAACAAGTTGGACGGCAACTTCGCATCCTCCACCTCGAACTGCGTCAGCGAAATCGTCCAGGCCAGCGGGGGCATTGCCAGCAAGGTTTTCAGATCGTCGCGCACCAGCGGCCCCACGATCACCGACACCCCAGCGTCCGTCGCCTGCTGAAAAGCGGCGGCCACATCGCCGTCGCCGTGCTCGATCACCAGGCACGAATCCTTCGCGTGCGCCGCTTCGGCGGCGGCCATGAACCCCACCTCCACCACCTGCGCCGCGCCGCCGTAAAGTGGCGATTTGCCCGGCAAAATCAGCGCAATCGTCGCCTTCGCGTTTGTTTTCGTTGCTGCCTTAGGCGACGGCGTGGTTTTTGACGGTGACGTCGAGCGCTTCCCGGCCGACGGCGCTTTGCCGCCGTGCTGCGCCTCCACCGCGTCGAGCCGTTCCTGTACCGAGGGTTCCGGCGAAGACCAACCGGCGTCGCCCGCAGGCGGCTGCGGCTGCGCCACCGCCCACGCTGCAAACAACGCGAAGAACAGCGCTAGAATGGCGTTTGCTCTTAACACCTTAACCATTCTTGTCTTTTTTCTGTCGTCGCCGACGCCATACTCATGTCCCACGATTCTGCTATTCCCTCTGATCCCGCCGCGCCGATTCATTCCGCCGCCGTGTCCGCACGTATCTTCCGCGCCGAAAAAAGCACATTATATGTGCTGGCTACCCCTCTTGGAAACTTGCGTGACATCACCTTGCGCGCGCTCGACATCCTCGGTTCCGCCGACATCATTCTTGCCGAAGACACCCGCGTCTCCGCCAAACTGCTTACCCACTACGGCATCAAAGCGCCGCTTCGCGCCCTGCACGAACACAACGAACGCAAAAGCGCCGCCGCCATCATTGACCTTCTGCAACAAGGCCACAGCATCGCCCTCATCAGCGATGCCGGCACCCCCGCCGTCAGCGACCCGGGCGCAAGACTGGTCGCCGCCGTTCGCGCCGCCGCGCTTCCGGTCGTGCCGATCCCCGGCCCGTGCGCCTTGATCACCGCCATCTCCGCCGCCGGATTGAACGCCGAACACTTCTACTTTGCCGGATTTCTTCCCGTGCCCACCAAAGCGCGCCGCGCCCAATTGGAAACGTTGCGCGCACTTGACGCCGCCTTGATTTTTTACGAAGCGCCGCACCGCATCCGCCACACTTTGAGCGATCTGACGCAAGCTTTCCAAGAACCGCGCGACCTCATCATCGCTCGCGAACTCACCAAAACCTTTGAAACCGTTCAACGCCTCCCGCTCGCCGATGCTGTCGCCTGGCTCGACGAACACCCCGATACCGAACGCGGCGAACTCGTTCTCATCGTTGATACCGCCGCCACCGCAAAACCGCGCGACACCACCCCCGACGAAGCAGCCTTGGCGCGCTGGCTCCCGGCACTGCTCGAAGAACTGCCCCCCGCCCGCGCCGCTCGCGTCGCCGCGCAAGCAACGGGAATTCCGCGCAGCACGATCTACGAGAAAATCAAGGAGCGAAAAGGGTAAAATCCCCGAATCTTGCCAACTGGCAGTGCTGCAATGTTTCCCCTTCTTCAAATGAGGAAACTCACAGAGGTTGTGCAGCTTTCGCTTTTCGAGGTAGTAAATTTACACTTTTTAAAAGTGTATGCCTAAACCATTAACGGGTAAGCGTTTCCGCTTATCTTGGCGTTGCATTGCTTTACTTTATATTGAGTTTTCCTACTGTTGCCCGTTAAACTAGCAACATAGACGACACAGAAAAGAGACAGCCCGATAGGTTTCCCTGTCGGGCTGTGGATACAGAATCTTTCGATTCTTTATTGTAGTAACGGCTCTCACCTCGGATTACCACAACGGTTGAAATTATAAAAGGATATCTCATGAAAAGCAATCTGTCACCCAAAAACCCTCTTACTTTTGGTTTCGACATTGGTATTGCCTCGGTCGGCTGGTGTGTACTCGGTGAAGATCATATCATTGACCTTGGGGTCCGCTATTTTGACCCAGGCGAAGACAACGATGGAAAGCCTCACAACCAAACGCGGCGATCAAAACGAGTTGCTCGCAACCGCCTCCACATGCGCCGCTGGCGTTTAAACCAACTTTTGCGTTTGTTCTGTGATGTAGGCATTATCTCCCGCCCTGAGCCTCAGTTACTCATATCGCCACCACGCGGCAAAGGCAAACCAGACACATCGAGTCCATGGCAATTGCGCGATCAAGGACTCAAGCGACTGCTGGAACCTATCGAGTGGGCACACGTTCTTTACTACATGGTCAAACACCGAGGTTTTGAATTCTTTCGCAAGAGTGAAATCAACTCACCCGCAGACAAGGATGCCGAAGCGGATAAAACGGAGGAAATCAGCGAAACTCAGGATGCACAAAGCGAAGTTACAACAGAAAAAGACAAGAAAAAACTCAAGGCAGCATTGAGTGACACCACCACACTGTTAGAAAAATATCGGAAGCGCACCCAAAACCCCAATCTGACAGTTGGCGCTCTGGCTGCCTGGCTTTCAAAAGACAGATACGAAGCTAGCGAGCCACAACCTGACGAAGATGACTGCAAATTGTTCCGTGAATCGCTGAGAAACAAAGGTGGAAGCTATCGTCACTCCTTTTTCCGCGCAGTACTCCGGCAAGAGCTGCAAGAACTGTTCGCCACGCAAACTAATCACGGCAATCCATACACCACATTGGAATTGCCCGCCGATGGTGAATACCTACAGCGCATGCTTGGCCAAGGCAACACAAAACTAACGCCAGAAAAGACCATCCCAGTTGGCGGCAAATCGCGCCTAGTAGGGCAAACATTTCAGCAAGCCGTTTTCGACCTGTTCGACCTCCAACACCCGCCGCTTTACGGCGATCAAATTCACGAAATGATTGGCGAATGCGAATTGATAGAAGGGCAACCACGCGCCCCCAAGAATGCCTTCTCATCGGAGCGTGCTACTTGGCTTGAAAAGCTAAACCAACTGCGTATACGTCGAAATGGATCAGAGGAGCTCTCTCCGAAGGAACGCGAATGTCTGATAAATCTGCCCTACGAGCACACCAAGGTAACGCTCAAGCTCGTGCGTGAAACCTTGATGGCGAACACAGACTTTCCGGCTTCGTGGCAAGAGGCTAATTTCAACGTTGCCCGCTATCAAGCTAAACCTGCCAATGACGGTGCTTGGATACTCATTGTTCCACGCGGGGAAGAACCCATCAGCCTTGTCAAATGGGCTGATACCGAGAAACGTAAAAAAAATCTAAAGGAAGTCAAAAAACAGCTTACGGGCGGTTCCATGACTTTCACGGCTTTACGCGAACAACTCGAATTAGATGATTCAGACCGCTTCGTCTATCGCATCAAAGAAACCCGCATCGTCTCCCGCGAGCACGAACAAGAGCGCATTCCATTCTCTTCGCAAGGCGAGGGGATTCTTGCTAAGGGACAATCGTATCGCTACATCTGCTCGGATGGCAAACCAAAAGTATTCTCTAAGGCTGCTTGGAAAGCAGTTACCACGCTACGCACGCGCAGCACTGCAACATTAGCCGACTGGCGCACACTCATTGCCTCATTCAAAGGCATGGAAGGCGCTTGGCAATTTGAACACTCCGAAACAAAAGAAGAAGCGATAGAGGTCAGTGATGAATTGCGAACCGTTCCCTTGCAGTTTGAAGATGCCCAAGCCGTAGAAACAGACCACAAACTTGTCGAACTCAAAGGTTGGCACGCCATGCGGCTGGCACTGGCCGAAAAATTTCCGGATAGATGGGCGTCACTACAAGTAGCCTACAAAGAGCCTGCTAGTACGCAGGGATTGCGCACAGCTAAAGATATAGATGAAATTGCTACCATCTTGACCCTAAGCCAGACCGACCATGAAATAGAAGACAAATTGAGAACCCTTGCCTATTCGGAAACAGAAATTGAGGCATTACAAACTATCAGTTTCAGTAAATTCCGAAACATTGGGTTTGAAGCATTACACAAAATACTGCCGCACCTCGAAGAGGGGCATATTTATAGCAAAGGTTGTTCGCTGGCTAACCTCTCTCACTCTGAAAAAAACTATCAGAGATCACGATACCTGCCGCCACTGGAAACCTTCATCTACCAGCGTTATCGACACGGAAAACTTTCCGGCCATATCGAAAAACGTTATAAGGAATTACTTAGTCCCGTAGTAGCGCGGTCATTCAACCAAGCTCGACTCGTCTTTAACTCTCTTGTCGCCAAGTATGGATCATCCACCTATGTACATATTGAAACAGCACGTGATTTAGCCCGCTCAAAAAAATTGCGCGATGAAATCAGACGCCAACAGGAAACCAATGGCAAGCGGTTAGAGATCATTCGCAATGATTTGCGAAACAGACTAGGCCGTGAACCCAACTCCACTCAGGTTCTCAAAATGCGCCTTTATCTCGAACAAAAAGGGCAATGTCTGTACACCGGAAAATCACTTGAGCCGCTCATTGACTCAATGCTCAATGAAAACACAAATGATGTTGAAATTGATCATATCTGGCCGCGCTCCAAGACCTTCGATAACAGCCTCGATAATCGAGTTCTGGTGATAGCTGGAGCAAACCAAGATAAAAGGAACCTCATCCCTTATGAATTTTTCAATGGCGCTGGCGGCGATCCTCGCTGGAGAGAATTCGAGAAAAGGGTACTTGACTGTAAGGGCATAAACGCCGAAAAGCAACGCCGCCTCCTGTCCAAAACACTGGAAGATGCCGACGAATTTCTCGCTCGAAATCTCGTCGACACACGTTATGCGACTCGCATGTTTGCCAACATGTTACGAGAGGGGGTTCTTTTTGCTGGCGGCGCAACGCCGGAAGAATTGGAAGCCATTTCGCCAGACGACGACGGCAAAACCCGCTGGAATCGCTATCAACGTGCTCGGGTTCGTACCCCACAGGGACGGCTGGTGGATTTCCTGCGTGGCAAGTGGGGACTAGCTCATCTCAAAGATCGAAAGAAAAGCGATCTTCACCATGCACTGGACGCTTGCATCATCGCTGCCTGTTCTCCGGCAATCATTCAACGAGTCAATAACTACTTTGCCGAAGAAGAAAATGGACACGGTTTCAAGCGTAATTCTGACGGCACTTATACAAATCGCAGCACAAAAAAGAATCTCAGCAAAGCGGAAGCGCGAGAACGCGGACTTTATCTGCCTGCTCCGTGGGAAGATTTTCATCGTGATGTGCGGAATGCGTTAGGGAAAGTTTTTATCTCGCGCCGTCCAAAACGGAAATCTGCTGGCGAGGTCCATGACGCCAACCCTAAAGGCATTCGTTATTTGCCCGTCCCCCTCGTCGAACTGACAGAAGAAATGCTGACGGATGAATGCCTACGAGAAGTCGGGAGACGGCGGCGAGAAAACTACGAAGCGCTGCGCATGGCATTACAAGTTACCAATGGCGATGCACAAATGGCGTTTGCTGACGGTTATGAAATCCAAGGGAAACACGGCAAGCTCAAACGCATTTACAGCATCGCCATGCCGCTGTGGAGTTTGCCTAACGACTACCTCAAGCAACGGAACAAAGCTCTGACGATAGAGAATGCCAAGAGACGCAAGGAAGGAGACGCGAAACTTCTCTACGAAAATCTGTCAAAAACCGCTCGTAAGACTGTTCCATTGACCAGCCTCACACAAAAAATGCTTACAGAAGGAGAACTGGGCAGCACTTTCTACCAGCGCAACAAAGAACTGATCGAGGCATTGAAAACGCACTTGGGTGACAAGAAAGCAAAAGATGCGTTTGCTCAGCCCTTTCAACCACCGCCCGGCAAGAGCGGAAAGGAACGACCGGTTATTCGCTCCATCCGTCTTCCTGATACACACGGTAGCGGTGTACTGGTACGCGGTGGCATCACCGGACTAGGTGAGAGCATATCGACAGAAGTCTGGTGGACAGGCAGTGCCTATTTTTTCCGCCCCCGTTACCAAGCAGACAAGGAGACCATGTTCGGTATGGAAGATCTGCCAGATGGGGCAAAGCATATATTCAATCTTCGAATTGACGACCCCATAGAAGTTGTCTTGACCAATGGTGAAATCATTCCAGGAGGAGCCTTTCCAGGCTATTTCGTCGTGTACGAAGGCGACGGTCGTATGCGAATTCGGACACATGACCGACCGGGGAAAACTCCACTAAAAACAAACCAGACTGAAGAAAACAATGATGATGAGCAGTCAAATGCTGTCAAAGACACCTCATTACGCCGATTTAACACCAAGGACATCAAAAAACTCCGCAAATTCAAGGTTGATGTTCTAGGTCGTTACAAAGAAGTAAACGGCGGTTCTCCGCATGGCTTGGCGTAGCGTGATGATTTCCCGCCCGGCGCGTCTGCGGCGGGAGCATTATTCGTTGGCCATCGAACAGGAAGAAACGGCCTTTGTTCCTTTCGAGGACATCGCTGTGATTGTTCTCGATCACCGGGAAATCACGCTGACTCATCCGGCGCTTTCAGCCTGCGCCGAATACGGCATCAGCCTTTTTTCTACCGGCGATAACCATCAGCCAAACGGTGTGTTCTTGCCCTATTTGCAACATTCGCGAGCCACGCGCGTGTTGCGGTTGCAACTCGATATCACCAAGCCAGCAGCCAAGCAAGCTTGGGCTGCGATAATCCGACAAAAAATTACCAACCAAGCACGCAGCCTGACTCTTGCCAAACGCGATGACGCCGAACGTTTGGAGTCGTACGTGCGTCGCGTTCGTTCGGGCGATCCGGCAAACTGTGAAGCCTTGGCATCAGCACATTATTTTCCGCAGTTATTTGGTGTCAATTTTTCCCGCGACCAAGGGCGCTGGATCAATGCAGCACTTGATTATGGCTATGCCGTGCTGCGCGGAACGATTGCGCGCGGGTTGGTTGCGCATGGGCTACTGCCATCGTTGGGACTGTTTCATGCCAGCGAGCAAAACGCGTTCAACCTTGCTGACGACATTATCGAGCCGTTCCGCCCAATTGTTGATTTGCATGTCGTCAGCCAACCGCTCATCGAAGAACGCGAGCTATTGCCCACCGATAAAGTGGCTCTGGTAGCGCTGCTCAATGTTGATGTCACCATGCCACGCGGCACGACGAGTGTGCTTTCCGCCATTGAACAATGCGTCGAAAGCTTCGTTCGTTTTTACGAAGGCGCCGCTGCCGAAACTTTAGAGCTTCCTTTACTTGCCGGCTTACGGCAACACGCCCGTGAGTATTGAAACGAGGCGCTATATGCGCATACTTGTCTTTTTCGACTTGCCTGTCGTCACTCGCGCCGACCGTCGAGCATATACATTATTCCGTCGTTTTCTCATCAACGATGGCTACGACATGCTTCAATTCTCGGTTTATGCCCGTATCCTTAATGGGCGCGATGCTGAAGAAAAACATCATCAACGCTTGTCGGCAAACCTTCCGCCTGAAGGCTCTATCCGTGCTTTAACCGTCACCGAAAAGCAATACGCTAGCATGAAACTACTGGTCGGCCTGCCGCTTTTTCAGGAAAAAAAGGTCGATTCCAAACAAATGCTGCTTTTCTGACGCCTGTTTTTAAAAGGAAAAATCCCCGCCAAGCTAGGCTGGACGGGGATTTTTCTTAGGCTATTGTAGCAATCCGAGGTGAGAGAGGGAACTACAACGACATTACTACTAGTCAAGAGGTTACCGCTATTGTAGCAATCCGAGGTGAGAGAGGGAACTACAACTCGTAATCCGCAACCACACTGGCTGCGAAAATTGTAGCAATCCGAGGTGAGAGAGGGAACTACAACCCGGAGCCAAGAGGGTTGGTGCTCCTTCCGATTGTAGCAATCCGAGGTGAGAGAGGGAACTACAACGTAGTCGGCGACGTAGAAACAAGAAGAGAGATTGTAGCAATCCGAGGTGAGAGAGGGAACTACAACCTGCGCGCCAAGCGTACACCCTAGCACCCTATTGTAGCAATCCGAGGTGAGAGAGGGAACTACAACAGCGGGGCAGGGCGGGCGAGTAAATTCGAGATTGTAGCAATCCGAGGTGAGAGAGGGAACTACAACTATAAAGTTCAGACGGTTACTAAGTCGAAAATTGTAGCAATCCGAGGTGAGAGAGGGAACTACAACCGAAAAAATGCGTGCGCTTTACGAGAGCGAATTGTAGCAATCCGAGGTGAGAGAGGGAACTACAACATATACCGTAACACATAACAGAATAGCGGTATTGTAGCAATCCGAGGTGAGAGAGGGAACTACAACGTGGGGGCAGGCCGTTGATGGCGCGGCGCGATTGTAGCAATCCGAGGTGAGAGAGGGAACTACAACTCAATTGTTGGAGACATTCGCGGATCACTCATTGTAGCAATCCGAGGTGAGAGAGGGAACTACAACATAAATTCCTGGCCTGGGAACAAGATAAAGATTGTAGCAATCCGAGGTGAGAGAGGGAACTACAACGGCGCGGCTAAAGGTTGCTGCTTCCCCCATATTGTAGCAATCCGAGGTGAGAGAGGGAACTACAACGGTTTCGATAAAGCCGTCAGTCGTTTTGTGATTGTAGCAATCCGAGGTGAGAGAGGGAACTACAACGCCGAGCGTTTCGTAGTGGCGCGCCGCTGTATTGTAGCAATCCGAGGTGAGAGAGGGAACTACAACGCGAATTCTGGAACGCGCTCCGGCTTCTTGATTGTAGCAATCCGAGGTGAGAGAGGGAACTACAACGCCTTTCGAGATGGAAACAGCGGCCGTTTCATTGTAGCAATCCGAGGTGAGAGAGGGAACTACAACAAGTGGATAAAGCGGCAAGTTACGCGGCTCATTGTAGCAATCCGAGGTGAGAGAGGGAACTACAACGACGCGATCATCGTGGACTTCGGCATCGAGATTGTAGCAATCCGAGGTGAGAGAGGAAGCTACAACACACCAATCTGTGTATTAGGTTCTTCAATAGTTGACGTTACATTAGGCACTTTGCCATAATGCCAGAATCGCGTGATGGGGGGAGGGGAAATGAAGACGGTGACTTTCAACATTCGGATCGAGTCCGAGTTGCGCGACGCGTTCAACCGCGCTGCCGCCGCCTCGCACCGTTCGGCGGCGCAGGTGTTGCGTGAGTTGATTCGTCATTTTGTCGAAAGCGCCCCGCAGTCCAAAGTGAAGCCGCAGTTGTCCGAAACCAAGTTGCACGAACGCCGCCGCGCGGTGGATTTTGTTCGCGCCAACACGGAGATGGAAGGTTTTTTCACTGACGACGATTTCAAGACGTTGGAAGAAAGTTACGCCAACGGCGAGAGCGAGATCGAGGACTTCTGGCAGTACATCGAGAAAAAAATCGGGCACCTGCGGGTGAAGCAAGATGTCGCCGGACAATGAAGTTTCCAGTAGTCCCATCGAGGTCGAGGCGCTCGTCACGCGGGCGCGTTTGTACGAACTTTCCCGACAGCCCTTGCCTGATCGCTTCGACGCGCAGCATCTGAAATATGTTCACGGTTATATCTTTCAGGATTTGCCGCTTTACGGTATCGAAGATCCGCTGCCCGGAAAATTTCGCTATGAAATCACTCGGGACGATGATGATTGGTACAAATCCCGCAAGCTGAAAAGCATCGACACGCGCTCAGTTGTCTGTTACTCGCACATGAACAAAGCGACGCTCGATGATCTGCGTGATACGTTGCGCAACGCCGCTCCGGCGATCTTGCGGCAACTCAAAACAACAGCCGAGTTTGTGGAAAAACTCAGCCGGATTTACGCCAAGCTCGATTACATCCATCCTTTTTACGAAGGCAACAGCCGCGCGCTGTGCGAATTCACGCGACAAATTGCTCTGGCAAGCGGCTACGAATTGGCGTGGGACAAGTTCAACCTGAGCGACACGCGGCGCGACTTGCTCAACATTGCGCGCGATCGGGCGGTAGGCGAATTGGCCGTTCCGAAGATTCGCAATCACGACATAAGCAAGCGCGTCGTTTTTTACATGGACAAGTTCGAACAAACGCCGTCGTTACGACAACTGTTCAAGAGCGCGGTACGTCCCCGCCGCGCCGTCGCCTTTGAAAAGTTGCCGAAAAAAACCGCGCTCATCGCTCATCCCGAATTGCAGGAAGCCTTCAAGGCGCTGCATGCGTCCGAGCAGTTCTTGTATGAAAATTCACCGGACACTGAAGACGAGCAACAGTCGGCAATGGAAAAAACAAAGCAACACATTCTTGCTCGACTGAACGCGGGCGAGACCAAAAATTTTCAGCGGAATAAAAAATCGTAGATTGGAACGAGGCATCAAACCCCAACGGTTCGATGTCACGAACCAACATCACTACCACTTCCTCGCAATGACGCCTTGCTCTCCCTTAAAAATTCGCCGTATCGGGATCAGGGCCTAAACGTCCCTTCGGGTTGTCGAGGCTGTTCAGCGCGGCCATGTCTTCGCTGTCGAGCCGGAAATCAAACACGTTAAAATTTTCGCGGGCGCGTTCCGCGTGAACGGTTTTCGGAATCGCGATCAGTCCGTTTTCGAGATGCCAGCGCAGCACGATTTGCACTGCTGTTTTGCCGTGCTTTTGCGCGATGCGCAGAACTTTTTCGTCGCGCAACAAAGCGCCGCCCTGCCCGATCGGGCTCCAGGATTCGGTGACGATGCCGTGTTGCGCGTGAAAGGCGCGCATTGCCCGTTGCTGAAAATACGGATGCAGTTCGATTTGATTGACCGCCGGAACAACGCCGGTTTCATCCATCGCCTGTTGCAAATGCGCCTTCTGGAAATTGGACACGCCGATCGAACGCACACGCCCTTCTTTTTTCAGCGTGACCAGCGCGCGCCAGCTATCGAGATAGCGTCCCCGATGCGCCATCGGCCAATGGATCAGGTAGAGATCGACGTGATCGAGTTTCAGCCGTCGCAAACTTTCGTCGTAAGCGCGCAGTGTTTCATCGTAGCCCTGCTGGCTGTTCCACAATTTGGTGGTCACGAAAATGTCTTCGCGCGGCACGTCCGAAGCGCGGATTCCCTCGCCGACACCGACTTCGTTGCCGTAAATGGCGGCCGTGTCGATCAAACGATAACCCGCTGCCAGCGCGGCGGCGACTGCGGCGGCGGCTTTTTCTTCCGGCGTTTGCCAAGTGCCGAAACCGAGTTGCGGAATCGACGAGCCGTCGTTCAGAGTAAGCATGGGTTGCGACATAGGGGTCTCCCGTTATCCGAAAACTCAGCGATCGATCTGCCGCTGCATCGACACTGGATAACGCGCTCCCTGAACAACCACTTTCGCAAACGCTTTTTCGATGTCGCGCAGATCGGCGGGCGTCAGTTCCACGGCGGTAGCACCGATGTTTTCTTCGAGACGCGATAGCTTGGTCGTGCCGGGGATCGGCGCGATCCACGGTTTTTGCGCGAGCAACCACGCGAGTGAAATCTGCGCGGGCGTAGCGTTTTTGCGTTTTGCGATTTTTGCCACTTGCGCAACAATCGCGCGATTGACCTTGCGCGCTTCGACCGTGAAGCGCGGCAAGTTGCTGCGAAAATCTTTTGCTTCAAACGTGGTTTTTTCGTTGATCGCGCCGGTGAGGAAGCCGCGCCCCAACGGGCTGAACGGCACAAAGCCAATGCCGAGTTCTTCGAGCGTCGGCAGGATTTCCAGTTCCGGTTCGCGCCACCAGAGTGAATATTCGCTTTGCAGCGCGGTGACGGGTTGCACGGCGTGCGCGCGACGTATGTTTTTGACGCCCGCTTCGGAGAGGCCAAAGTGGCGCACTTTGCCTTCGCGAATGAGGTCTTTCACCGTTCCGGCCACGTCTTCCATCGGCACGGCAGGATCGACGCGATGCTGGTAAAACAAGTCGATGTAATCGGTTTTGAGACGCTTGAGCGAAGCGTCGGCCACTTCGCGGATGTGTTCGGGGCGACTGTTCGTGCCGGTTTGCGCGCCGTTCGCGTCGTAAGAAAAACCGAATTTGGTGGCGATCACCACTTGGTTGCGAAAAGGCGCGAGCGCCTCGCCGACAAGCTCCTCGTTTTTGAAGGGGCCGTAGGCTTCCGCCGTATCGAAGAAAGTGACGCCGCGCTCGAAGGCGGCGCGAATCACTCTGATGGCTTCGTGATGATCCGTCGGCAGACCGTAACTGTGATTGAAGCCCATGCAGCCGAGACCGAGGGCGGAGACTTCGAGATTTCCAAGTTGACGTTTTTCCATGATATGAGGGTGTTATGGATTTATCATCAGCGTATTGTAGCCCTTCGGAATGAAAGAGGGAACAGCGACGGTAACAAAAAATGTTGTTCTGGATTCACTCAACCAGCGCCAGCGCCTCATGCAACACCGCCACCGATTGCCGCTCCAACTGCTGCGGATCAGAAAGACGCTGCCGGAACAGCCGCGCCCGCGGCTGGCCGTGGTAGAGGCCGAGAAGATGACGGGTGATCGCACGCAGCAGTACGCCCTGCCGCAACTGTGTTTCGATGTAAGGCATCAGCGCTTCGAGCACGGCGCGGCGCGTCGGCAACGGCGCACCGTCACCGAACAATCGCGCTTCGGCTTCCGCCAAACAGTACGGTTGATGGTAGGCCCAGCGCCCCACCATCACGCCGTCGATGCCCGTCGCCAGTTGCGTTTCGATGGTCGGCCAATCGGTCAGACCGCCGTTCAACACGATGGTGCATCGCGGAAAATCGCGCTTCAACTGTTGCGCGACTTCATAGCGCAGCGGCGGAATTTCGCGATTCTCTTTCGGCGACAGACCAGATAAAATCGCGTTGCGCGCATGCACGATGAACACGCCACAACCCGCCTCGTGCACCGCGCCGACGAAATCGCGCACAAAACCATAATCCTCAACATCATCGACGCCGATTCGATGTTTGACCGTCACCGGAATCGACACTGCCTCGCGCATCGCTCGCACGCAGTCCGCCACCAGCGTCGGCTCCTTCATCAAACAAGCGCCGAAGCTGCCGCTTTGCACCCGCTCGCTCGGGCAACCGCAATTGAGATTGATTTCATCGTAGCCCCAACGCGCGCCCAGTCGCGCCGCGTGCGCCAACATCGCCGGATCACTACCGCCCAGTTGCAACGCCAGCGGATGCTCGGCGGCGTCGAAATCCAGATGTCGCGTCGCATCGCCGTAATACAACGCGGGCGCCGTCACCATCTCGGTGTACAAGCGAGCATGCGGCGACAACAACCGATGAAAATAACGACAGTGGCGATCCGTCCAGTCGAGCATCGGCGCCACGCAAAAACGGTAGGGCATTGTCGGAGAAAGCGTTGAGGTCATGGCGGCATTGTACGGCGAGGCTTCGCGCTTTTGTGAACGAGCCGAAATCGGCAAGGCGGCTGTCATCGTTCCTCCTTATTTTTCACGAAGTTAACGCCCGACGCGCCATTAGGGTAAACTTGTCGCCTGACTGCTTGATGCTTCTCGGAGCGCCCCATGAAAAAAATATTCTCCGCCGTTTTTGTCGTCGTGTTGACCTCTTCGGTTCTGGCCGGTTGTGCGACCCGTTCCGCCGATACTGACAAAACGCTATCGTTATCGTACAGCACCATCGCCACCGAAGCGCTCAACGGCGCCAACATTCCGATGGAAGTCGGTCAGCAATTGGATGTGCGTTTGCGGAGCAATCACGCCACCGGCCACCAATGGGTACAGACCGAGCCGATGCGTGGCGCGCTGCGCGACGCCAGCCCGCGCTATGAAGTTCTGCCGACGCCGGAAGGCGCGGAACCCAACCCCAGCGCGGGCGGGACGGAAATTTTTTCATTCACCGCCGCGCGACCGGGCACCCAAGTGCTGGTGTTTGAATATCGGCGCTCTTGGGAAACCGACGAGCAACAGGAAGCCATCAAGACAATCAGTTATCAGATTACGGTTAACTAGGGTTTAGCGTGAATTCTGTAGGGGGCGCTTTGCGAAGCGCTCCTACAAACTTAAAGCACCACCCTCACCATCGGATGCGCCGTCAGTGCGCGGTACAACGCATCGAGTTGCGCTTTGTCGGTGGCGCGGATGGTCACCGTCAGCGACAAATAGTGATTCTCTTTGGAGGGGCGCATTTCCATCGTTGCCGGATCGAAGTCCGGCGCATGCGCCACGACGATATCGGCAACGGCTTGCGCGAAACCTTCCACGTTTTTCCCCATTACTTTGATCGGAAAATCGCAGGGAAACTGCAATAACGATTCTTCAGAAGAAATGTCCGTCATGATTTCTCTCACCGCCGCGCCGTATGAACGCCGCCGGAAATGCGAAGCGTTTGCCCGATTCGCAGAGCGGCGTTTTTCAGCCCGTTCCAGCGTTTCAATTCGTCAACACTGACGTTGTAACGCGATGCGATGTCGTACAGCGTATCGCCTTCTTCAACTTTGTGATAGGCCGTCTTCGATATCGGGTGCCTCGTTGCCGGGGTCTTGATCGGCGACAGTTTGGGCGACGACGACGCTTGCGTCGTTGAAACTTGACCGTCGGCGGAGACGCGCAAGTTCTGCCCCACCTGCAAGGTTTTGGCGCTCGTCAAGCCGTTCCAGCGCATCAGGTCTTGAACGTTGATCCGATAATGCGAAGCAATCTTCGCGGGCGTGTCGCCCTTCTGCACTTTGTGATACGTTGCCGATGTGGTTGGCGCTGCAACGATGCGCGTCGCTTTATCCGTTGACTTATCAGTGGGTTTATCCGTGATCTTTTCCGACAGCGCTCGCGGCGCCGATACCGATGAAGCGCGCACGCTGTCGTAACGCGCCCTTTCGTTATACACGCGAATGTTTTTGCCGACGCGCAAATGTTTGGCATTCTTCAAGCCGTTGAGCCGCATCAACTCCTCGGGCGTCGTGTCGTAACGATGGGCGATTTGCGCCAGCGTGTCGCCGCGTTTGACTTTGTAGCGCGAGGTGCGCGCCGACGGCACGGTGGTGAACACCGCTTGGGTAAGCGAGGTTTCGGCAGTCCACGAAGGTTGTTGCGCCGGCACCAGCACATTCACGCCTTCGCGGGCGTGAGCGCGAAGGCCCAGACCGTTGACCGCTCGCAATGCTTCAAGTGACATGCCGAATTTGTTGGCCACTTGTGCGAAGGATTCGCTCTTCTGCAGCCGATACGCCTGCCACGTCACCAGCGGTTGATCTTCCAATTCCAGCTTCGACGCAAACAGTTCCGCTTTGTCGATCGGTAATAACAGCGTGAATTCGTCGGCGCCCGCAATTACAGGCCGATTGTGTTGCGGGTTCAGCGCCAGAAATTCTTCTTTCGACATTTCGGCCAGCGCCACCGCTTTACTGACATCCATCCGCTTCCTCGTCTTCACCACTGTGAAGTAAGGCGCGTCGGGCATGTCGGAAAGTTCGAGGTTGTATTTTTCGGGATCGCGAATGATGTTTTTGATCGCCTGCAATTTCGGCACGTAGTTCATCGTTTCGTTCGTCAGCCTCAACGCTTCATACGTCTCCGGCAAACCGCGAGCGCGATTCTTCGCCTGCGCGCGCGCGACGCTGCCCTCGCCGCAGTTGTACGCAGCCAGCGCCAGTTGCCAATCGTTGAAATCGCCGTACAGTTTTTGCAGATAATCGAGCGCTGAATCGGTGGCCGACAACACGTCGCGGCGCTCATCGACCCACCAATTTTGTTTCAGTCCGTAATTCTTGCCGGTGGACGGAATGAATTGCCAGATGCCGGAAGCGCTGCTGCGCGACAACGCATTCGGATTGTAACCGCTCTCGATCATCGGCAAGAGCGCAATCTCCATCGGCATGTTGCGCGCCTGAACTTCGTGAACGATGTGATAAAGATACAAGCGGCTGCGCTCGAAAATTCGCTCCACATAATCGGGGCGGTTGCTGTACCAATCTTCCCATTTCTCGACCCGCGGTCCTTCCACATCGGGGATGCTGTAGCCGTTGACGATCACTTCCCACAAATCGGTTTCCGGCGGCGGCAACGACACCAACTCGGCTTGTTGCTCCGGCGTGAACGGCGGCTCTTCGGCTTCGACAGGCGGCGGTGTTTCGGCGACGACGCTCGCACTGACATCGGGTGCAACTTTTTCTGTTGTTTCGGCAGACCCTTGGTCTTGCAGAGAAGCGCACGAAGACAGCGCGACGGCAATCAGAACAACAAGATAACAGCGAAAAACGATAAGCAGATAACGCAAAATAAACCTCGAAAACAACGGTTGTCCCCCGATGCTGCCTTGATTTTCTCTACGAAGGCAACGACTTGCCGCCAATCGACGGCCAAAGATTTTCGGATAGTAGGCTGACTGTTGCCGGGCGTCAACACGTTGGCGCCTCAGCGAAACCCGTCTTTCCACGCCCGCAGGGCGGCGAAGGTTTCCGCCGCCGTTTCACACGGCAAACCGCTATGGGCGCGCGCCGCCACTTGCACCGCCGGAACCTCGACGCGCAAAAACGGATTGGTCGCCCGCTCCTCCGCCAGCGTCGATGGCAGGCTGGGCTTGCCCGCCGCGCGCAACGCCTGCACCGCCGCTTCCCGCGCCGCCAGCGCCGCGTTGTCCGGCTCGACCACACGCGCAAAGCGCAGGTTCGACAGCGTGTATTCGTGCCCGCTGTAAACGCGCGTCGTCTCCGGCAGCGCCCTCAGCGTCGATAACGACGCCCACATCATCGCCATCGTCCCCTCGAAAACGCGCCCGCAACCAGCGGCAAACAGTGTATCGCCGCAAAAAAGCGCCGTTTCCTCCGGCGTTTCCACCACATACGCCAGATGCCCGAGCGTGTGCCCCGGTACCGCCAGCGCGCGACACGACAACGCCAGCCCCGGCAACGTCAACGTCTCGCCGCCGTGCAGCGGCACGGTACGCGCCGGAATCGTCTCGTTGGCAGGACCGTAAACCGGCGCCGGACAACGCGCCGCCACCGCCGCGTTGCCGCCGACATGGTCAGCATGATGGTGCGTGCACAACACCGCCGACAACGTCAGCTTCAGCGCTTCGAGCCTCGCCAGAAGCGGTTCCGCCGAGCCCGCGTCCACCGCCACGGCATAACGACCATCGTGAATCAACCAAATAAAGTTGTCGGCAAGAACAGGGATAGGGATAATCGCCACCATGGGCACATCTTCAGACCTCCCGCCGGACATGTCAACTGAACCGTCAACCGGGCAACTGCCAGAACCGCCAGAAAAGGCGCTCGGCTGGCAAACGCCGCTCGGGCAATACCTGCTGGCGCGCGAACAAGCCTGGTTCGACCGCACCGTTCCCGACCTCTTCGGTTTTTACGCGCTGCAAATCGGCTTGCCGCAGCAACCGCTGCTGGCACAGTCGCGCATTCCGCAGCGCTGGACGCTCGACTTCGATCCGCCCGCCAATGTCCGTGCCGACCCGCACGCTCTGCCGCTGCCCGATGACGTGATCGACCTCGTTGCCATTCCGCACGCTCTCGAATTCACCGACGACCCGCACCAACTGTTGCGCGAAGCGTACCGCGTGCTGCGCCCGGAAGGCCGTCTGCTGATCGTCGGCATCAATCCCTACTCGCTGTTCGGCATGCGCCAGCGCTTCAGCAAAAACCGGCAACCGCCGTGGAACGGCCGCTTCCTGAGCGCCTATCGCGTCAAAGACTGGCTGGCGCTGCTCGGATTCGATATCATCGGCGGCGGCTTCGATGTTTACGCGCCGCCGTTCACGCACAGCCATTGGCTCGCTCGCTGCAAAATCATCGAGCAAGCGGGCGACCGCTGGTGGCCGATTGCCGGCGGCATCTACTTCCTGCACGCCGTCAAAAAAGTGGTGGGTATGCGCGTGATCACCCCGGTGTGGCAACGACACGCCCGCCGTAAAAACTGGGCGACGGCGCCCAAAACACCTTGGGAAGCGCTGGACGAAAAGCATTTCCCTTTGAAGAAAGAGACAGAAAAACACGATGGAAAAAAGCACGACCCGCGTCGTTGAGATTTACACCGACGGCGCTTGCAAAGGTAACCCGGGGCCCGGCGGCTGGGGCGCGCTGCTCGTCTTCGGCGACGCTCGCCGCGAACTCTTCGGCGGCGAAGCGCACACCACCAACAACCGCATGGAACTGATCGCCGTCATCGAAGCCCTCGTCGCCCTCATCCGCTCTTGCGACGTGCAGCTTTACACCGACTCCGTTTACGTCAAAAACGGCATCGAACAATGGATCCACAACTGGAAAAAAAACGGCTGGAAAACCGCCAACAAAAAGCCGGTCAAAAACGACGATCTCTGGCAAGCGCTCGACCGCGAGGCCGCCCGCCACAACATCGAATGGCACTGGCTCAAAGGCCACGCCGGCCACCCCGGCAACGAGCGCGCCGATGCGCTCGCCAATCAGGGATGCTCTGAACAATACACCGCGCCATGAACGTCTCGTAACGCTTGAGATGTCGTAGGGGTACTCCCCGCTTACAACCGCCTCGGCATCAGCGCGGCCAGCGCCAGAAACACCCAACCGAGAATCATGGCGCCGCCGCCGATCGGCGCGGCCATCGGAAACAAACGCATGTCCTCGAAAACCCGGCAAGCAAGGTCGCCACAGAAAAGCGCGAGTCCGACCACCAGCAGAAAACCGGCCAGAAACAACAGCCGTCGCGGCGAGTTTGCCACCCGCATCAGCGCCGTTACCCCGATCAGCGCCGGTGCGTGTACCAGCAGAATGTCGGCACAGGTTTTCAGCAAATCCGGATAGTTGCCGTGCGCCGCCAGCGCAGAGAAGGCAACTCCCGCAGCGCCGGCAAGGCCGGCAAAAAGCAAAAGGAAACGTTCTGCAACGCTCATATCCCTACCCCCATCAGGCTTATTGCCTTCAGCCTCAATTCTACCCCTTCGGAAGGAGATAAACACACCCCTTTCAAGGAACGGCGCACTGGCGCCGTCGCCTGCTTATGGCATAATGGCACATCTTTTTGATGGTGCTCATGATGTTCGGGGTCTTTTCATCGGTAACGATGGGCTTGGGTGGCGTCCGGCGCGATGCCTTGTTGGCGCTACGGGCGGCAGCAATCGGGTACCATCCACTGATTCCCGTTCTCTGACGCCAAGTACCCGACCATGATTTCTCTGCTCAATCGTCTCAATGCTTACGAACGGTTGTTGCGTTTGCATCAGCCGTCCGGCGCTTTATTGTTGCTGTGGCCGATTCTGTCGGCGCTGTGGTTGACGACGAGCGGCTGGCCGCCGATTTCACTGGTGATTATTTTCGTGATGGGAACGCTGTTGATGCGTTCCGCCGGTTGCGCACTCGCCGACTGGCTCGACCGCAACAACGCTATCCATGGCAGCAGTGGCGGCGACGGCGTCCCCCACAAGGTCGATACCCGCGCCGCGCCGCTGAAAAAAAGCGCCTCCGCGCGAGGTGTGATCGCGCCGTGGGAAGCGCTGGTCGTGGCCGCTGTGTTGGCGCTCGCTTCGCTTGGCTTCATCTGGTTCACTGCCCCAGTTGCCATTGACCTCTCGGTGGGCGCGCTGGTGCTGGCGCTGGCGCTGGCGGTGTTGCAGCATCGCTTCAGGCGTGTGCTCTCGCTGCCGCAAGCGGCTTTCGCTTTCGTTTTTCTGCTCGGCATTCCGATGACTTTCGCGACGGCCAACCATCCGGTGTCATGGTTCGCCTGGAGTTTGGTGGGCATTCATGTGTTTTGGGTGCTCGCTTGCGACATTGAAGCCGCAATGGCCAACCGCGATGAAGATACCGCGCTCGGCTGGCGCTCTTCCGCGCTCCTTCTGGGGCGTTACGATGTGCCGGCCGTGGCCGTTTGCTACGGGCTGTTTCTGGTGGGTATGGCGCTGGTCGGACGCTGGTGGCATCTGGGCATGGCGTACTGGATCGCGCTGGCCGTGGCGGCGGCGGGCATGGTTTTCTTTCTGTGGTTCATTCGCCGCCGCAAACCTTCTCGCTGCGCGGCAACGTTCCGTCACCAGCAATGGATCGTGATGGTGATTTTTATCGGCATCGTTGTCGACTACACGCTGCGACTGCACGCCATGCCTATGCTGGGGCGGTAATCTCCCTGCCGCTTACGGCTCGGCGATCTTGGGCAAGCGAAAGCTGAAAGTCGTTCCTTTCCCCAATTCGCTGTCGATTTTCAGCGAACCGCCGTGGCGGTCGATGACGGTGCGCACCAGCGCCAAGCCGAGCACCAGCCCCGTCTCCTGCGACGAGGCGTGGCTCTCCGGCAATCCCAGCAAGCGCTGTTGCGCATCCGGCGAAAGGCCGGCGCCCTGATCCCGCACGGCGACGCGCCAGAATTCGCGATCGTCGATCACCGACACGGTGACTTCGCCGCCTTCGGGGCTGAATTTGACGGCGTTGTGCACAAGATTGAACAGCGCGCGCACCAGCAACGTGGGATGACCGAGCACGAAGGCTTCGTGATAGTAGTCGCGACAAAAGGCGATGCTGTGTTTGACAGCAAGCGGCCAGATTTCGTTGAGGGTTTCTTCGATGATGGAGGTCAACTCCAGTTCTTTCAACGCGCTCGGCGCCAGTTGCATCGCTTTGGCGAGAATCACGAATTCGTCGGCAAGGCGAGAGGTTTTGCGGGCGTATAGCTCGATTTTTTCAAAGCACTCGTCGTCGTTCAAGCGGGAGCGCCCTTGTCGGCGCATGTCGATGAGCGCGATGATTGACGATTGTGGCGAGCGCATGTCGTGCGACAAAAAGTTCAGGAACGATTCGCGTTCGCGATGAGCGCCTTCGAGATGTTCGCGGGTTTCGCGCAACGCTTCGATGCTGCGCGAAACCGGCTCGATCGGCCCGTGGTGCAGCATCGGCGAGCCGCCCGTCGTCTGGACTTCAGGTCGCCGTCGCAGCAAAAGATTTTCTTGTTCGAGAAAACGCAGCGCCATCGCCAGCCGTCGCCAACTCCACAGCGGATAAGCCAGAATCACGACCAGCAGGAAAGCGAAGGGCTGGATGATCCATTGGGTGTAACGGAGAAAAAACTCGGTGCTGTAATAACCGCCGACCAGCATCAGGATGGAAATGAAGACCGTCGGCCCCGGCCGCAGCCGCAAATAAGCGAAAAAGAGGACGAGCAACATCGCGCTGAACAATGCCCAAGAGACAATGCCCGGTAACGGTCGCACGTTGTAGCCCAAACGCAATGCCTCGAAAGTTTGAGCACCGATTTCCACGGCGGGCATAGGGCGCGAGAAACCGGAAACCGGCGTTGGATAGGCGTCGCCCAAGCCGGTGGCGGTGGCGCCGATGAAAACGATGCGACCGCGCACGGCTTCGAGCGGTACTTCGCCGGCAGCCCAGCGGGCGTAAGAATAAGTTTTGAAATAACCAGGGGGCCCGAAGAACGGGATGTGATACCAATTGTCGCGCTGCCAGGCGTCGGCGTGATGGGAAAACTGTTTCGGCGCCTGCTCTCCCGGATAGCGCTGGGCTTTTTTCGGATCGACCTGTTGAAGCAGCGCCAACGCGGCGTGTGGCCAGCGCGCCTCGCCGAGTCCCTCAAACAGATACACCGAACGGATGATTCCGTCCGGGTCGATTTCAGAGTGAACGTGTCCGAGCGCAGCGGCGGCTTGCACCAACGGCGGAATCGGCGCTTGTTCGCGCGACCTGTCGCCGATGCGCTCGTGAATCAGCGGTAAAACAATGTGGCCGTTGCGGCGAATGGCCTCGGCGAGTTGTTCGTCGGCCTTCGGCGAGTGTCGATCCGGTTCGCTGAAAAGAACGTCCACCATCACGGCGCGCGCACCGGCCTCGGTCAGGCGGTCGATCGCACGGGCGTGGATTTCGCGCGGCCAAGGCAACTGGCCGATGCGGAAAATATCTTCGTCGCCGATCTCCAGAATCACGATGTCGTCGGGGGGGGGACGTTGAAACTGCTCCAGCGACGCGTCGTAGAGCATATCGTTGAATCGCCAGAACCATTGGTTACTCAGCGCAACGCCGCAAAAAACCAGCGCGATCACGACGAACAGCACCCACTCGACGTACAAACGCGGCGAGTAGCGAACTCGCTGCGTCAGATACCCGCTCAGGGCTGCAACAAGATCAGGCAAGCGCATACGTTTGACTTATCATAAAGATAAGCGCTTTGCCCGAAAAAAGAAAAAACGACACGATCCCCCCGGACGCCGCCGACTGTTTATAACGCGAATAATGGCGGTAAAAAGATTAAAAGTATCCAGGGCGGAAAGCCGCGTTCTTGATCGGGAACGACAAACTTCTGGCCGCTGCTGTATGAACCTTCGATGCCGTCACTGGTGGTGGCGCGCACTCGAATAAAATAAGTACCGGCGGGCAACCCCGACAAGTCGGTGCTGGGAACGGTGGCATCGCCTTCTTTCGCGATGGTCGAAAAATCATTCTCAGCGGCCAGTTGCCAATGGTAGGTTTGACCGGGAGCGCCAGCCCAGGCCAGTGTCAGCGCTTTGTCGTCTTCGGCCAGCGTGGCTTGCGCGACCGGCGCACTCGGCGGCTCAACGACTGTGAACGCGCTCTGCTGACCGAGGGGCCCCAGCCGACCGTCGGCGCTGCGAGTGGCCAGTTGCCAGAGGTATTGGCCGGCCGTGGCCTCCAGCGTGTAAGACGTTCCCTGATAGTTCTCGACGCGCGACAGCGGCTGCCCGTCGCGGGTGACCAGAATGTCGTAGGCCACGGCGCCTTCCGGCGCCGCCCACGTTAGCTTGACCGCTCCGGCGGCAACGCGCTTGTTGGCAACAGGCGAGGACGCGAACGGCGGTTCGGGACGGGCGTGCAGCACAAAAGCGTTGCCCGCTTCCATGCCGTGTAAGCCGCTGGCCGAAACAGCGCGAGCGCGCAGGTAATACTTACCATCGGGCAAACCGGCGATTTTAAATTGCGGCTGGGCGTTTTCATCGGTGGCGACCACATCGTCGAACCCGGCGTCCCGCGCCACAGTGACGCGATAAGCGGCGGCATCGGCGACCGGCGGAAAAACGATTTCCAGAACGGTTTGGGTGTATTTCTCGGACAATCCGCTCAAGTCCGGCGCGGGCAGCAACGGGATAGGCGCGCTCGCCGCGGCGGCGCCCGCCGCAACGATACTGCCTTCTCCGGCAGGAACCGTGACGCCCGCGTCCTTTTTGCGTTTGCCCGTTTTCGAGGCGGCAACGTGAACGCGACCGCCGTTCACTTCAACCACGGTTGATTTGTCCTGGCCTTCACCGACTCGGAATTGGGTGCCGCGCACAGCGGTGGTTGCGCTCGGCGTGGTGATTTCAAAGCGCGCGCCCGGTTTGGTTTGCGGCGCGGCTTTGACGTTGACCCGACCGCGATCGATGTACACCGACGAGCGCTGGGAGCCGGTCGAGAGTTGGCGCAATTCATCCAGACGGGCGCGGGTGTTCGGCTCGACGACCAGAATACTGCCGTCATCCATCTGTAAGGTAACGAAGCTGTCAACGGCAACTTCGATCACGGTGCCGGCAACCAGTTGCTGACCTTCCTGCAATTCAACGCCGTTGCCCTGCGCCTGCCCGTTGATTTTCAGCACCTTGGCGCTTTTGCTGACCGATCGAACGCGGTTTTCCGGCAGACGCAGCGTTTGCCCCGGTTTGAGCTTGTGAATGTCCATCCCGGGGTTGAACTTCTCGATGGCGCTCCAGCGAGCGTGACCACCGAGATGGCGCTCGCAGAGATGGCTGACGGTATCGCCCGGCTGAACGATGTAATCGATCACATCGGAAGTTGGCGCAGTTGATTCCACCGCCGCCGCCGAAACTGCCCACGTCAGCGCCCAAAAGCCGAGAAGTGAAGCTGCGACAGTGTGACGAAAATCAGCCATAAGAATTCGGACTGTCAAAATCAACCCGTTAAAATTGAAAAGTCAAAGCGGCTCCGGCTCAATGTGTTCGATACGATAACCATAGCCATAGACCGAAATCAAGCAAAAGCCGTTCTCCGGCGTCAGTTCGAGCTTGCGTCGCAGCCGACTGATGTGGGTATCCAAGGTCCGCGAACTGACCGACTCGGAAGCGCCCCACACGGCTTGCAGCGTCTGCACACGCGGCACCAGCTGGCCGATGTGGCGGAACAAATACCAGGCCAGATCGAATTCCTTTTGCGTCAGGTCAACCAGCCGACCGTTAATCATCGCCGTTCGGGCGTTGCGATCGAGCATCAGCGCGCCGCTGTTCAGCACCATTTGTTGCGAGGAATCGACACTCGCGCGCCGCCGCATCACCGCGCCAATGCGCGCCATCAGCTCGGCAGGCCGGATCGGCTTGGTCAAGTAATCGTCGGCGCCTGCCGTCAACGCATCGACGATGTCGGCCTCGTTGTCCTGCTGCGAAACGAAGATGACCGGCACTGGCTCCAGCAATTGCTCGCGGATCCAGTCCAGCACTTCCCGACCGGTCGCCCCCGGCGTCTGCCAGTCGAGCAAAGCCAAATCGAAAACTTCTCGACGCAACACTCGCATCACATCGTCGCCACGAGCAAACGCATGCACCTCATGGCCGGCTTGCACCAACAATGAAATAAGAGCATCCCCTTGGGCTACATCGTCTTCAAGTACTAGAATACGCATAAGATAATCTCCCCCTACGCAAAAACATCACAACTTTCGTTGTCGCGTCACTACCATCACGCTCCCAGCGTAAGCAATAGCCAAGCGTTGGTAAGCACTAGCTATTATTGTTAAACAATAGCACAAAAAAAGTTTGTATGCACCATCCCAAAAAGCCACCACCGTAACCGCCCACTCCTTCACAAAGCACGCACCGGCGGCATTCCTTTGGACTGCTTCGGTGATAACCATCCGCCACGACAACGCGGTCGAGTGTTGCAGATTGTTCACACTTAAAATGGCTTGGCAGCGCGGTTTCCGCCCGCCGATCAGCCAAAAAAGCCATGAAGAAAAAAAACTGCCCATTTCTGTTTTTTTCCACCATTTATTGCGGTAGAATCCAATTGTGTCGCTAGATATAGCGGTTTCGGTGTTACAGATCGCCCTCCGATAGCTTTGTCCGTTTGCTGTTTTCGGTCGCTGCTTTTGATCACGTATCTGTTGGACTCCGAAAGAAACGACATTCTGGCGTTTCACCCAGTTACCCCGCAATTTTTGTGCCGTTTTTGTACAGTTTTTGAAGTGGTGCGGTTTTTTGCCGCGGTTGTGTGTTGCCACCCGGTTGAATTTTTCCCCGAAAGAAAACTATGCTCGCTCCGTCGCCAGTCCCCCCCGCCTCCTTGGGAGAATCTTCTCTGTTACCGCGCCAGATCGTTAAGCGCAATGGATCGCGGGTGCCGTTTGAGTTGGAAAAAATCACGGTAGCGATTACCAAAGCAGGCAACGCAACCGGCGAGTTTGACGAGGACGAAGCGCAACGACTTGCCTCGCAAGTGGGTCGAGTACTGGCTTATAAAGCCCCGGACGGCGTACCGAGCATTGAAGCAATTCAGGACCGCGTCGAAGAAACTTTGATCGCTGCGGGTTACTATGTGACGGCGCGCGCCTACATTGTCTATCGTGAAAAACACAAACGGTTGCGCGATACGCAAAAAACGCTGATCAACGTCGCCAACGCCATCGACGAATATCTCGATCAGCGCGACTGGCGGGTCAACGCCAACGCCAATCAGGGCTATTCACTGGGCGGGCTGATTCTGAACGTGTCGGGCAAAGTGGTCGCTAACTACTGGCTCGATCATGTCTATGAACCGGAAATCGGGCAAGCGCACCGCGAAGGCGATGTGCACATTCACGATCTCGACATGTTGGCCGGTTATTGCGCCGGCTGGTCGCTGCGCACTTTGCTGTTTGAAGGCTTGAACGGCGTGCCCGGCAAAGTGGAAGCGGGGCCGCCGAAACACATGAGCAGCGCGGTCGGGCAAATCGTCAACTTCCTGGGCACGTTGCAGAACGAGTGGGCGGGCGCGCAGGCGTTTTCGTCGTTCGACACTTACATGGCGCCGTTCATCCGCAAGGACAACATGCCCTACGACGACGTAAAGCAGTGCATTCAGGAACTGATTTATAACCTGAACGTGCCGTCGCGCTGGGGAACGCAAACGCCGTTCACCAATCTGACGTTCGACTGGGTGTGTCCCGAAGATTTGCGTGAGCAAGCGCCGATGATCGGCGGCGTTGAGCAACCGTTCACTTACGGCGATCTGCAAAAAGAAATGGACATGATCAACCGCGCGTACATCGAAGTGATGACCACTGGTGACGCCAAAGGGCGCGTGTTCACTTTCCCGATTCCGACTTACAACATCACGCCGGATTTCAACTGGGATCACCCGAACTGCGAATTGTTGTTTGAGATGACCGCCAAGTACGGGCTGCCGTATTTCCAGAACTTCCTCAATTCGGAACTGAAGCCCAACATGATTCGCTCGATGTGTTGCCGGTTGCAACTCGATTTGCGCGAACTGTTGAAGCGCGGCAACGGCTTGTTCGGCAGCGCCGAGCAAACCGGCTCGCTGGGCGTGGTGACGATCAACTGCGCGCGGCTGGGTTATCTGTACGCCGGGGATCGCGAAGGACTGTACCGCCGCCTCGATTACCTGCTGGAAATTGCCAAGGAAAGTCTCGAAGTCAAACGCAAAGTGATTCAGCGCCTGATCGATCAGGGCTTGTTCCCCTATACCAAGCGCTATCTGGGAACGTTGCGCAACCATTTTTCGACGCTCGGCATCAACGGCGTCAACGAGATGATTCGCAACTTCACCGGCGACAAAGAAAACATCGTCACCGAATGGGGTCACGCCTTTGCCGAAGACTTGTTGAACCATTTGCGCGAACGGATGATCGCCTTCCAGGAAGAAACCGGTCACCTCTACAATCTGGAAGCCACCCCGGCGGAAGGAACGACGTACCGCTTCGCCAAGGAAGACCGCAAACGCTTCCCGGACATTCTGCAAGCCGGAACGCCGGATGCGCCGTACTACACCAATTCGACGCAGTTGCCAGTGGGCTTCACCGACGATCCCTTTGAAGCGCTGGCGCGGCAAGAACCGTTGCAAACCAAGTACACCGGCGGCACCGTTCTGCATTTGTACATGACCGAGCGCGTGTCGTGCGCCAACGCCTGCCGCGATTTGATCCGGCGTGCGCTTGAGCGTTTCCGTTTACCGTATGTAACGGTGACGCCGACCTTCTCGATTTGCCCCGTGCATGGTTATCTCGCCGGGGAACATGAATTTTGTCCGAAGTGCGATGAAGCGCTGTTGGCGAAAAAGAAACAACAGGCGTTGGCGCCGGTCTGAAATCCGCGCGAACGTTTTGTTGGAAAGTGGAAGTAAGCAGTAAAATAAGCAGTAGGCAGTATCCAAGAATACCCAACAACCCAGACAGGAAGTTTCATTGAAGGAGTTAGAAAAATGAATGTGCAAAAAGTTGAAACCCCCATGCCCATCATTTTGAATGACAGCGAGCGTCAACGCTGCGAAGTATGGACGCGAGTCATGGGCTATCATCGGCCCGTGGCGTCGTTCAATATCGGTAAGAGAAGCGAGCACCGTGAGCGCCGCTTCTTCTGCGAGGCGCGGATCAAATAATTCTCCTTAGAGGTGCGTTCTTTACCGCACCAGGCGGCCTTCCCCAAGCAATATCGGAAGGCCGTTTTTCTTGCGCCCCACTTCTGTGAGAATGATTGAATGAACGATTCGCCTCCGTTATCTCCGCCTTTGCCGAACGCGCTGCCCGCTTCGGCGCTGCGCATCGGCGGGCTGGTGTCGTTCACGGCCACCGATTACCCGGGCGCGCTGGCGGCGGTGGTGTTTTGTCAGGGTTGTCCGTGGCGCTGCGCGTATTGTCACAACCCGCATTTGATTCCGTCGCGCAGCGACGATCTGCTCGACTGGTCGGCAATCAGCCAATGGTTGGACACTCGGCGCGGCTTGCTCGACGCCGTGGTGTTTTCCGGCGGCGAACCGACAGCGCAATCGGCGTTGCTCGAAGTGATCACGGCAACACGCGCGCAAGGCTTCCGGATAGGTTTGCACACCGGCGGCGCCTACCCGCGTCGGCTGCAAACCTTGCTGCCGCATCTCAACTGGATCGGCTTCGACCTCAAGGCCGACCCCGCCGGTTACGCGCAAGTTACCGGAATCGCCGACAGCGAGCTGACCGCGTTCGAAGCGCTAGCCTTGATCCAAAGCGCCAACGTGCCGTTTGAAATACGCACGACCGTTCACGGCGCGCTGACGCCGCCGGAAACGCTGCAAGCGCTGGCGGCAATCCTCAAAGAGCGCGACGTCACGCGCTGGGTGTTGCAGCCGTTCCGGGCGCAGGGCTGCGAGAACGAAGCGCTGCTGGCACGCGCCGCCGAAGCGGAGGTTCTCGACGAAGAACTGTTGCAGACCTTGCGGGAATTCGTGCCGGACATCGAAGTGCGGCGCTAGGAATTTTCTCCCGCCGAATTAACCTGCTAGACTTACGTCATTTCGACCCTACCAAAAGGCGTACCGTGTTGGAAGCAGGAAACAAACCCGAAGCCCTTCGCTGCCTGAAAGCGCTGCGCTCATGAGCGTCGCCGTCGTTCATTCGCGAGCGTTGGCGGGAATCGAGGCGCCGCCGGTCACGGTTGAAGTGCATTTGTCGGGTGGCTTGCCCGCGATCAATCTGGTCGGTCTGCCTGACGCCGAAGTGCGCGAGGCGCGCGACCGCGTGCGCGCCGCCGTGCAGAACGCCCGCTACGAATTTCCGGTTCGCAAAATCACCGTCAACCTGGCGCCCGCCGACCTGCCGAAAGATTCGGGGCGCTTCGATCTGCCCATCGCGCTCGGCATTCTCGCCGCCACCGGCCAGATTCCGCAGAATGAATTGGATCGCTACGAATTCGCCGGAGAACTGGCGTTGACCGGCGAGTTGCGCGCGATTCGCGGCGCGCTGGCGATGGTACTTTCGGCGCGGCGCGACGGTCGCGCCTTCATCCTGCCGGAAGCCAGCGCCAAAGAAGCCGCGTTGGTGCGCAACGCGACCGTGCATCCGGCCAACTCGCTGCTCGCGGTGTGCGCTCACCTGCGCGGGCAAGAACTTTTGCCGACACAGACGGCGGAAGTCCCCGACGAAGAAAGTGTGCAAATTCCCGATCTCTCGGAAGTGCGCGGGCAACACCAAGCCAAACGCGCACTCGAAATCGCCGCCGCCGGTCAACACTCGCTGCTGCTGATCGGCGCACCTGGCACCGGCAAATCCATGTTGGCGCAACGGCTACCCGGCATCATGCCGAAGCTGACCGAAAACGAAGCGCTGGCAACGGCGGCCATCGCCTCACTCTCCGGCCGCTTTTCGCCGCAACAGTGGCGACAACGCCCGTTTCGCGCGCCGCATCACACCGCCAGCGCCGTGGCGCTGGTCGGCGGCGGCAGCGATCCGCGTCCCGGCGAAATTTCCCTCGCCCACAATGGTGTGCTTTTTCTGGACGAACTGCCGGAATGGGATCGCGCCGTGCTCGAAGTGCTGCGCGAACCGCTGGAATCGGGCGAAATCCACATCTCGCGCGCGGCGCGACAAAGCATCTTCCCGGCGCGCTTTCAATTGATCGCAGCGATGAACCCCTGCCCGTGCGGTTGGCAAGGACATGAGAGCGGGCGCTGTCGCTGCACGCCCGAAAACATTGCGCGCTACCGCAGCCGAATCTCCGGCCCGCTGCTCGACCGCATCGACTTGTCACTCGACGTCCCGTCTCTGCCCGCCGACGCGCTCAAGCTGAAACGGCCGCCCGACCCCAACGCCGAAAACAGCGCCGCCATTCGCGCTCGCGTCACCCGCGCCCACAAAGTGCAGAAAGCGCGTCAAGGTTGCGCCAACGCCCACCTGTCACCGGCGATGTTGCCGCGCCACATTCAAATCGAAGCCGACGCCGAAACACTGCTGGCGCAGGCGATGCAGAGAAATTTTCTGTCGGCGCGCGCTTACCACCGATTACTGCGCGTCGCCCGCACCATCGCCGACCTCGCCGGAGCGCCCGACGTGACCACGGCACATGTCGCCGAAGCGTTGGGTTATCGGCGGTTTGATCGGGCGTGATTTTCAGGGATCAGACATCTTCCTTCCCCCCTCTGGGGAAGGTTGGGATAATTGACGCGGTTACGCAAAAAGGCGGGGTTGTCGCGGGTGCAGTTGGCCGACCGGCTGGGCGTAGGGCAGTCGTTCATCTCCAAGATCGAACGGGGCGACGCTTATGTGGATTTGTTGCTCTTTGTCGATTGGTGCCATGCCTGCGGCGCTCGCGCCGGAACGGTGCTGGAAGCATTGGCGAATGCCCGGCGGTAGGCGCCAGGAATCGGCGTCCCTACACCCACAACAGCCGCATCCCCAAACCGATGAAAACCACGCCGGCGAGGCGGTCGAGCCAAAGCCCGATGCGCGGGTTTCGCGCCAAGCGCTGACCGAGGCTGCCGGCGAGGAAGCCGATGGTTGAAAAAATCAGCACGGCTTGGGTGGTGAAGATCAGCCCCAGTAGCGCCAGTTGCAGGCCGACTTTGCCGCGCGCCGGTTCGACGAATTGCGGTAAAAACGCCAGAAAGAACAGGATGACTTTGGGGTTGATGGCGTTGGCAATCAGGCCGCGCGTGAACAGTTTGAGTGCTGCGGCTTGCCGGAAAGCCGAGGGCAAGGAGACTGAGGTGGAACCCTCCGCGACCGGCTCGATGGGCCGTCGCCAAGTGCTTTTCAGCGCGCCGAAGCCCAGCCAGATCAGGTAAAGTCCCCCGGCGATGCGCAGCGCCATGAAGGCGTGCGGCGAGGCGGCAATGGCGGCGGAGACGCCGAGCGCCGCCAGCAGAGTGTGGCTCAGGCACCCGAGCGCGCAGCCCAGCCCGAAGACCAGCCCGGCGCGACGACCGCGCGCCATGCCCAAGCTGATGATCATCAGGTTGTCGGGACCGGGCGAGAGCGTCACCAGCACGGCGGCGGCGAGAAACAGCAGCGATTGTTCAAAACCGAGCATGGGTTGGTCGGAAAGCTGAAATGAGTGAAAACGAAGTTGTCATTATAGCGACTTGCTATACTCTGGGTTGCGCTGAATAAGCCGAGCAATATTCGGGTGGCTTGGCGCATTTTCTATCTTTCTTTGCATTTTATTGGTCATGAAAAAGCTGTACCTGCGCACTTTCGGGTGCCAGATGAATGAATACGATTCGGCGCGCATTGCTGATCTTCTCGCCGACGCCGAAGGCGTGGCGTTGACGGAGCGCCCCGAAGAAGCCGACATCATTTTGTTCAACACTTGTTCGGTGCGCGAAAAAGCGCAGGAACGGGTGTTTCACGATCTGGGGCGCGTGCGTTTGTTGAAGAAGGACAAGCCGGAGTTGATCATCGGCGTTGGCGGTTGCGTGGCGTCACAAGAAGGCGAAGCGATTGTGACGCGCGCGCCTTTTGTCGATGTGGTGTTCGGCCCGCAGACTTTGCATCGCTTGCCGGAGATGATTGCCGCCAAGCGGGCAAGCGGTCGCTCGCAGGTGGATATTCGCTTTCCCGAGATTGAAAAATTCGATCATCTGCCGCCGCCGCGCGTCGAAGGCACATCGGCGTTCGTGTCGATCATGGAAGGCTGCGGCAAATACTGTACTTACTGCGTGGTGCCGTACACGCGCGGCGAAGAATTTTCGCGGCCGTTCGAGGATGTGCTGGTGGAAGTGGCCGACCTTGCCGATCAGGGCGTGCAGGAGATCACGCTGTTGGGGCAGAACGTTAACGCTTACCGCGGCGCCAAAGGCGACGCGGTGGCTGATCTGGCGGAGTTGCTTGAGTATCTGGCGGAAGTGCCGGGGATCGAGCGCTTGCGCTATACGACCTCGCATCCGTGCGAAATGTCGGCGCGGCTGATCGAGGCTTACGGCAAAGTGCCGAAGCTGGTGTCGCAGTTGCATTTGCCGGTGCAATCGGGTTCCGACCGCATTCTGGCGGCGATGAAGCGCGGCTACACGGCCATCGAATACAAATCCATCGTGCGCCGCTTGCGGGCAGTGCGGCCACAGTTGTCGCTGACTTCCGATTTCATCGTCGGCTTCCCCGGCGAAACCGACGCTGATTTTGAGGCGACGTTAAAGCTGGTGCGCGACGTGAAGTTTGACGGCGCTTTCAATTTCATTTACAGCCCGCGCCCGGGAACGCCGGCGGCAGAGCTGGACGAGCAGGTGCCGCGCGCGGTTCAACAGCAACGCTTCGAAGCGTTGCAGAAGTTACTCGATGCGCAGTATCGCGAATACAGTGAGACGATGGTAGGCTCGACGCAGCGGGTGTTGGTGACGGGACCGGCGGTGAAAGACCCGCAGGAATTGCAAGCGCGCACCGACAACAATCGCGTGGTGAATTTTGCCGGCGAGGAAGCGCTGATCGGCCGCTACGTCGATGTGACGATCACGGCGGCGCTGCCGCATTCGCTGCGCGGTGAAAAGCGAACTCAGCGGCTGTCCGCGTAACGACGAACACAGAAAACGAAAGATGATGATGAAAACCATGTGGTGTTTGATCGTAAGTGTTTTGTGGTTGACGGCGTGCGCGAGCATCGAGCCGTCGTCGAAAGATGCAGCAGCGCCAAACGAGCCGGTGAAAAAAGAAGCATTGAAAAACGAAAATGCGAAGAACGACACGGCAAGTGAAGAGAAAAGCGATGATGCCGAAAAGGCCAGCGAAGCCGCCAAAAAGAAACCTGTCAAGCCTTCCGGCAACGAGCCGCCTTTCGCCAAAGTGATCGAAGACGCGAAGGAATTCGACGGTTTTCTGAAACTCTATCGCAAAGACGACAAGGTGTGGATCGAGTTGACGCCGGAAGATTTCGACCGACTGTTTTATCTCAAGTCGAACCTCGATCGCGGCATCGGTGAAAAGCGTTTCTTCGGCGGGATGATGACTTATCCGGCTGGGGTGCAGGGCGTCGTGCAATTCCGCAAAGTCGGACGCACGGTGCAGATGCTGGAAAAGAACATGGGTTACACCGCCGCGCCGGAGTCACCCGAAGCGCGCGCGGTGGCGCGCTCGTTCTCCGACAGTTTGCTGTCCAGCGCGCCGCTCGCGTCGCAGCCGCACCCCGAGCGTAACTCGGTGCTGGTCGAGGCGAACGCACTGTTCGTCAACGACATGCCCGCCGCGGCGAGTGCGCTCGAACAAAGCTATCGGCAAGGTTATTCGTTTGATGCGCGCAACTCGTATCTTGCCGACGCGAAAGCGTCTGCCGATCTTTTGACTTTCGATGTCAACGCGCATTATGCGTTGTCGCGGATTGTGATGCCGCCGATGCTGGGGCATCCCTCCGGCGAAGATCTGATGCCGCCGATCGTCGTGCCGTCGCTACCGTCAACGCTGCCGGATGTACGCAGCCTCTTTCTCGGCTTCCACTATTCGCTGGCGCCGTTGCCGACTACGCCGATGAAAACACGCGTGGCCGATGAGCGCGTCGGGTATTTTGTGACTGAACAACTGGACTTCACCGACAACAACGCGCGCTTGCCGATCGTTCGCTTGATCAATCGCTGGCGACTCGAAAAGAAAGACCCCGACGCGGCACTCTCCGACCCGGTGACGCCGATCACGTTCTGGCTGGATCGCACGATTCCGCTGCGTTACCGCGAGCCGATCCGCGAAGGCGCGCTGGAATGGAACAAGGCTTTTGAGCGCATCGGCTTCAAGGACGTGATTCGCGTTGAGATCGAACCGGACGACGCAACGTTTTCAACCAGCGACTTGGGGAAACCGTCGATCCGCTGGCTGACGACGGCGAAGGCTTCGTTCGGCGGCATCGGCCCTTCCGTCGTCGATCCGCGCACCGGCGAAATTCTCGACGCCGACATCGGACTTGACGCCAGTCAAGTGCGCGCCGTCGCGTCGATCTTCAGCGAAGCGATCGGCGGCGCGTCCGCGAATGAAACCAACACTGAAATTTTTCTGGGACGCAAAGCGTTGTCGGACGAAGCGTGCATGATCGGCGCGACCGCGATGCAGGAAACGCAGTTCGGTTTGTCGCTGTTGGCGTTGCGCGGCGATGTGGTGCCGGAAGACGCCGCCACGCAGCGCTTCGTGTTCGATTACTTGAAGAGCGTGACGATGCACGAAGTCGGTCACACGCTCGGGCTTCGTCACAACTTTCATGCGTCCACGACGTACAGCGATGCGCAACTTTCCGACAAGGCGTTTACCGAAACGCACGGTCTCGGCGGTTCGATCATGGAGTATCTGCCGTGGAATCTGGCGTTGGCGGGCAAACCGCAAGGCGCGTATCAGATGACGACGCTGGGGCCTTACGATTATTGGGCGATCGAATATGGTTACAGCGTCTGGCCGTCGAGCGATGAAGCGGCGGCGCTGGCAAAAATTGCGCAACGCGCCAACAACAACCCGACGCTGGCTTATGCTACCGATGAAGATGCGGCGCCGTCCGCGCTCGATCCCGAAGTGAATACCAACGATCTCGGTAGCGACCCGCTGGCGTATGCGCAAAAACGGATGGCGCTTTCCAAGGAACTGTGGTCGCGCAGTGAAGCGATGACGCTCCCCGAAGGCACGCGCTACGCTTTGCTGCGACGCAATTTCACGCGCGGGATGTTGGGCGCGGAACAAGCCGTCACCTTTGCGGTGCGCTATGTCGGCGGCGCTCGTTTGCAGCCGGCGCGCGCCGGCGATACGGTCGATCCGTTGACGCCAATAACTGCCGCGAAGCAGCGGCAGGCGTTGCAGTTTTTGACGCAGGAAGTATTGTCGGCGAACAGCATTGCCTTCTCGCCCGTTTTTCTGCGCCATCTGGCGGCGAGCGCTTTCGACAAACAAAACGCGGAGACACTGGGCGCGCCAACGGTAACGACCGACGTGGCGGTCGATCAACTGGTGTTGTCGCTGCACAAAAAAGCGCTCAACCCGCTGTTAAGCGAGCGGACGGCGCAACGCTTGTTGAACAACATGGCGAAGACAGCGACGGGCGAAGATGCGTTGACGCTCGGCGAATTGCACGCGACGTTGCGAAAAGCGATTTGGAGCGAACTGAAAGGCAGCGGCGACATTCCGCTGATGCGTCGCAATCTGCAACGCGAATACGCGCGCCGAATCGCCGCGCCGCTGTTGACGGTCTCGCCGACGTATCCGGCGGATGCCCGGGCGTTGTTGCGGCTGGAAGCGGAACAGCTCAAAACGGACATCGAAAAGCGGCAAGCCCGCGCCCGCCATCAAGCGCAGGAAAAAGTGTCGCCGGAAACCGTCGCGCATCTGGAAGAAATGCGGGTACTGTTGACGCAAGCGCTGCAAGCGCCGATGATACGAACCACGCCTTAACGCGCATCGCCAAAACATCGCGGGAAAGGAAGCCATGAACCGAAAAGAAGGCGCCACGATTGCCGAGCTGAGTCTTGAACTGCCGACCGATTCGTCGGCGGCCAAGAGAAGGCTGCAAGTCGTGTGCGGCCCGATGGATTCATATTTGCGGGAAATCGAGATGGCGTTACAGGTGGCGATTCAACACCGTCACGGCGCTTTTCACCTTCGCGGCAGCGCCGCCGATACCGAGCGGGCGTCGGCGGTATTGCAAGCGTTATACGTGCAAGCCAAAAGATCGTTGAGTCTGGAAGATGTGCAGTTGGCGCTGGCGGAAACCGCCGCTGCCGCCACGAAAGACGCGAAGACTTCCACTTCCGCCGCCGCGCATTTGCACACGCGCAAAACAACATTGCGGGCGCGCACGCCGAATCAGCAAGCGTACCTCGACGCGATGACAGCGCACGACATCACTTTCGGCATCGGCCCGGCCGGTACCGGCAAAACGTATCTGGCGGTAGCAGTGGCCGTCGATGCGTTGGAGCGCGACGCGGTGCAACGCATCGTTTTGGTGCGGCCTGCGGTCGAAGCAGGTGAGCGTTTGGGTTTTCTGCCGGGCGATCTGGCGCAGAAAGTCGATCCGTATCTGCGGCCTTTGTACGATGCGCTTTACGATTTGCTCGGCTTCGACAAAACGCTGCGCTTGCTCGAACGGCAGACGATTGAAATTGCGCCGCTGGCGTACATGCGCGGGCGCACGCTGAACGGCGCCTTCATCATTCTCGACGAAGCGCAGAACACGACGCCGGAACAGATGAAAATGTTTTTGACGCGCGTCGGCTTCGGCGCGAAAGTCGTCGTCACCGGCGACATCACGCAGATCGACTTGCCGACGTCGCAACGTTCGGGGCTGATCGAAGCCGAAACGGTTTTGCGCGACGTTTCCGGCATCGCGTTTTCGTATTTCACCAGCGTTGATGTGGTGCGCCATCCGGTGGTGCAGCGCATCGTCGAAGCGTATGCCGAGTATCAGCAGCGCGACGATACCGCGAAACACCAACGCCCGCGTCGCGCGCCAACCGTCACGAAAGTCGCGCGCTCATGAAACCGTTGCTGAAAAACAAACTCTTCTCGTTAGCGTTATCCGTTCAACAAGCGTCCCGCCATCCCATTCCGGTGCGCGCTACGTTGCGGCGCTGGGCGCTGGCGGCGTTAAAAAACAACGTCGAAGTGACTTTGCGTTTTGTTGATGCCCGCGAAGGACGCGAGTTGAACCGGCATTTTCGCGGCAAGGACTATGCGACCAACGTGCTGACGTTCTCCTACGGGAAAAATGATTTTGGGCGAAAAGACAACATCGTGCGCGGCGATATCGTGCTGTGCATGCCCGTTTTGTTGCGCGAAGCCGGGGCACGGCGCAAGCCCTGGCGCGCTCACTGCGCGCATCTGGTCGTTCACGGTTTGTTGCATTTACAGGGCTATGATCACGAAAATGACCGCGATGCGAAAAAAATGGAGACCCGCGAGACTGCAATTCTCGCCCATTTAGGGTATCCTGATCCTTATTTTGACTCTTTCCGGGAATGACCCGACCTTTTTTATGGACCCAGAGCCTAATCCCCGTTCATCGCTTTCTCACAAACCGACATTGAAGGAGCGCCTTTCCGCGCTCCTGTCTCACGAACCTGAAAACCGTCAGGAACTGCAAGAGGACTTGCAGGAATTGTTGCGCGGCGCCTTCGAGCGCAAGCTGCTCGACGCCGACGCGCTGTCGATGATCGAGGGCGTGCTCGACGTTTCCGAGCGCGCCGTGCGCGACATCATGATTCCGCGTGCGCAAATGGATTGTCTCGACATCGCCGACGATCCGCAAAAGTTCATTCCGTTCGTGATCGAAACGCGACACTCGCGCTTTCCGGTGATCGGCGAGAGCAAGGATGACGTGATTGGCGTTCTGCTGGCGAAAGAGTTGCTCAACTATTACGCCAATCCCGAAACCTTCGATCTGCGCGACACGCTGCGGCCGGTCGTGTTCGTGCCGGAAAGCAAACCGCTCAATGTTCTGCTGCGCGAATTTCGCGCCAACCGTAACCACATCGCCATTGTCGTCGATGAATACGGCGGCGTGTCGGGACTGGTGACCATCGAGGACGTGCTCGAACAAATCGTCGGCGATATCGAAGACGAATACGATTTCGACGACGCCGAAACCAATATCATCGCGCAGGAAGACGGCAGCTACCGCGTCAAAGCGCACACCGAAATCGTTGACTTCAACGAAGTGCTCCCCGCGAACTTCCCCGACAAAGAATACGATACCGTCGGCGGCCTCGTGTTGCACGCGCTCGGCCGGTTGCCGAAACGCGGCGAAGTCATCACTCTCGACGGTTTTCGCTTTCGCGTCACCCGCGTTGACAGCCGCCGCTTGCACACCTTGCAAGTGACTCGCGTTGCCGCCGAAAAGACGAAAAGCCATGGCGAGTAAAACCTTCGCGCCTCCACTTTCCCATGTCGCCCTCTGACCAACCGCTTCGCTCCCGTCGCTTCTTCGTATCGCTGCTCGGCGCTTTGCTGTTGGGGGCTTTAGCGGTTCCGGCGTTTCTCCCCGCCGAAATTTTGTCAGACGGCCTCGTTGATGTAATGCCGCTGTTGCCGATCCTTTCGCTGACGGGATTGATCGCACTGTGGCAACGCTTCGCGACGCCGCGCGCCGCGCTCGCGTTGGGATTTGCTTACGGCGCGGGTTTGTTCGGCGGCGGCATTCACTGGATCACCATTGCGCTGACCACCTTCGGCAGCATGGCGCTGTGGATTGCCGTTCCGCTCATGGCGCTGCTGATCGCCTACATGGCGCTTTATCCGGCGCTGGTCGGTTATCTCGCCGTGCGCTTTTTTTCCGGCAGCGCCAGACTGCTGGCAATACCGGCGCTGTGGGGCTTGTCCGAACTTCTGCGCGCCCATCTTTTTTCGGGACTGCCGTGGCTGTCGATGGGCTACACGCAAGCGTTGCCCAGCCCGTTGGCGGGATACATTCCGGTCGGAGGCGTCTATCTGGCGAGCGTCGTTTGCGTGGCGTTAAGCGCGGCGCTCGTGCTCATGGTGTCGGCGCTGCGCACCCCTTCGATCCAAAAATACCTCGGCGCCGCCGTCATCCTGCTGTTGCTGATCGTCGGACAAATGCTGAGCGACATCGAATGGAGCGAACCGGTCGGCACGCCGCTGCCGGTATCGCTGATTCAAGGCAACATCGCGCAAGACATCAAATTCGATCCGGCCTTCGTCGAAGAAACCTACGCGCGCTATCGCCATCTCGCCGAAATCAGCAAGGGGCGCTTGGTGATGTTGCCGGAGAGCGCCTTTCCCGATTTTGCCGATCGCGTGCCGGAAGAAGACATCAATGCGCTCCGGCGAATAGGCGTCGAACGACCAGCCGATTTTCTGGTCGGCATGTTCACACGCCGCCTCGGCGTCGATGGCCGTGACCAATACTTCAATAGCGTCATCAGTCTGGGCGAATCGCCGATCAACCTGTATCGCAAACGTCACCTCGTTTTGTTCAGCGAAAAAATTCCCTTTGAAAGCATCGTCGCGCCGCTGATGAACGCACTGATTGCGATTCCGCTGGCCGGACAAAGCGAAGGCACGGCGAACCAACCGCCATTTGCTGCCGCGGGCGAAAAAGTCGCCGTCACCATCTGCTTTGAAGACGTGTTCGGCGCCGAACAAATCCGCAGCGCGCGACAAGCAACCTTGCTGGCGAATTTCACCAACGACGCCTGGTTCGCCCACTCGATGGCGGCGTGGCAACACCATCGCATCGCCACCATGCGCGCACTCGAAACCGCTCGTCCAATGCTGCGCGTCAACAATACCGGCATCACCGCTGTGATCGACCATCGCGGCCGCACCCTCAAGAGCTTGCCGTGGTTCACCACCGGCATCCTCGAAGCCGAAATCACCGGACGAAAAGGCGATACCCCCTACCTGCGCTGGGGCGACTGGTTCGTATTCGGCGTGATGATCGTGCTCATCGTCGTAGCGGCAGGCGTTTCACGGTTCAACCGTCACGAGTGAAAAACTAGATGGGTTGATATGGCGGGCAAAATCAACTCGAAACATCTTCTTCCCCTGTCATTCATCTTTTCCGTCGGCTTGGCGCAAGCGGCAGAGAGCGTTACCGCGTCCTCTCCATATTTCTTGCAGGCACGAACGCGCAGAAAAAAGATGACTATCAGCACTTGCTTTAGCTCTGAGGAGCAAAACTTGATCGCTAAGGAGGGCAAGGAGCAACAAACGCTTTACATGTACTTCAATGAAGAAATTGACGAAAAACCAAAGTGCAAATAAAAGAGACGCATGAAAAAAGCGCATGAATCATGAGCACTTCCGGCATAGCGATCTTTCTCGTCTTGTTTTACACCATTATCCCTCTTGAGGTGCTGCTATCCTGGAAGCTCAATCGGTTTTATTTCACCATCGGCTTGCCGCTGTTCAAAACCGAAGTTGGTTGCGGCGTCATGAGCAACCCCGTTCCTTCCGCCGAGCAACTGACGGAAGCCCTATCGCACGCCATTTCTGAAAAGATGGTGTTTTCGCCAATAGGTTCTCACCGCTTCGCTTTTCGCGGACGTTTCAAAGCTGGCTATTTCCACGTTCCCTACCTCCCCGTAATGCATGGCTCGTTGTTGTTTGACCCGCTCACGGGACAAGTGCGGGTTGATGGCTTGGCGAATTGGTATCCTTTCGTTGTATTGGCTGGCGTTTTCTTCAGTAGCGATAGTGCCCCGATTCCTTGGGGTATTTTTTTCCTGCTTATTTTTCTGGCCTATTACATCGTTCAGTTCAGATGGTTTCGCGCGATAACGAAGCATGCCGCCACGTGCTGGGCTGCAAATAAGGAAACTGCAAAAGGAGCTACAGGAGAATTAGAGACAGATCATGATTTTCCGAAATCGTGATCTTAATACAATTCAAAACCTTTTTGTTCGTTGCAATGAAACACGCGGCGCTCGGTATAGACGGCATCCACCGAGCAATCGTGATGCGCGGTCGGCAGCGTCTCGACGATCTGTATTTCAAACGCGCCCGCCAGACGCGGCACTTGCGGCGAAAGCTGCGCCAGCAAGCGATCGTAAAAGCCACCGCCGTAACCCAGTCGGTCGCCGCGCGGCGTAAACGCAACACCCGGCACCAGAATCCAGTCAATCGCTTCCGGCGAAATCGTCGGACGTTCCGGCAGCGGTTCGAGGATTCCGCGCTTGCTGGGCGCGGTATCGCGGACGATATTTTCGATAGTTTGCAACACCATCTGCCCTGGCCATTTCAACACCCGCGGTAACACCACGGTTTTCCCGCGCCACAACGCTTCCTGAATCAAAAACTCCGACCGCCACTCGCTGCCGAAAGAGTGAAACAGCAACACCGTGCGGACGTCAACGAACGACGGCAAGGCGGCGATACGCTGCGCGATGCGCCGGGAGCGAACCGTACGCCCGCGCTTCGACAAGGCGTCGCGCATGGCCAGCACGCGAAGGCGAATCTCCTGCTTGGCGAGTTGCGTCTTGGAGAGAAGACGCACGCCGGAAGATGGGGGGGTGGGCATTTTCCTGATACCTGAGCCTGATAGCGCATTATAATGAAAACCGCGTCCTTATCGAAATCGACTTTTCCATGACTTCCACCGCTGCGCCCCTCGCCATTCCGGCCTCCCCCGACGGCCTTCATTATCGGGCGCGCCGCGAGCGATTGCTGCAAGCGATACACCAAGCGCACGGCGGCGGGCTGGTGTTGATGCCGACCGCGCCGGAGGCGTTTCGCAACCGTGACACGCTCTACCCCTACCGCCCCGAAAGTTATTTTTACTATCTTTCCGGCTTCCCCGAACCCGAAGCCGTGCTGGCATTGCTGTGCGATCGCGACGGCGCCACGCGCCATACTCTCTTTTGTCGCGAGAAAAATCTGGAACGCGAAACCTGGGATGGCTTCCGTTTCGGCCCCGACGCCGCCCGCGAAAAATTCGCTTTCGACGACGCTTTCCCGATCTCGGCGTTGGCCGAACAATGGCCGACGCTGGCGATGGATCAGCCGGCGTTGTTTACGCCGCTCGGCTTGTATCCCGAATGGGATCGCACCATCACCCAACAGTTGGGCACGCTGCGCGCACAAGCGCGCGCCGGTCATGCGCCGCCCGCTTGCCTCATCGATGTGCGCGATCTTCTCGATCCGATGCGAATGCGCAAGGACGAACACGAGATGGCGTTGATGCGTTACGCCGCCGCCGTCTCCGCGCAAGCGCACGCTCGCGCGATGCGCTTTGCGCGCCCTGGCCACTTCGAGTATCAAGTGGCTGCCGAGTTGCAGCACGAATTTTTGCGGCACGACGCGCAAGAGGCGTACCCGTCCATCGTCGCCAGCGCCGAGAACGCTTGCGTTTTGCACTACGTTGACAACCATCGTCGAATCGACGCCGGTGATTTGCTGCTGATCGACGCCGGTGGCGAATATCAAAATTACGCCGCCGATATCACCCGCACTTTCCCCGTCGGTCGCCGTTTCAGCGCCGCGCAAAAAGACGTTTACGAACTGGTGCTGGCGGCGCAACGCGCTTGCTTCGACGCGCTGAAACCGGGCGCCCCGTTTCACGCTTTTCACGACGCAGCGGAGCACGTGCTGGCGCAGGGCATGATCGACCTGAAACTGATCGAAGGTCCGCTCGATGCCGCGCTCGATACCGGCAGTTTCAAGCGTTTCTACATGCACCGCGCCGGTCACTGGCTCGGTCTGGATGTACACGACGCCGGACGTTATCAGCGCGGCGAGAGCGGTGGCACGCCGACCCTGCTCGAACCGGGCATGGCGCTCACCGTTGAACCCGGCTGCTACATCCGTGCCGCCGATGATATTCCCGCCGCGTTCCACAATATCGGCGTGCGTATTGAAGACGATGTGTTGATCACCAAAAACGGGATCGACGTGATCACCGCCGCTGTGCCGAAAAGCGTGGCCGAAGTAGAGGCACTGTGTGCGGAGGGCAGATCATGAACACCATGAAAACTTCAACGACAAACGAAACTTCCTCCGCGCTGGCGGAGCGCTGGCGTCGTTTTCTCTCGCCGAACCGGGTTGGCGCGACTACCTCCGCCGCGCCGGCGCCGGATCGCAGCGTCTTCCAGCAAGACTACGACCGCATCGTTTTTTGCTCGGCGTTCCGGCGACTCAAGGACAAAACGCAGGTGTTTCCGCTGGCGCAAAGCGACTACGTGCGCAATCGCTTGACGCACAGTCTGGAAGCGTCGTGCGTCGGCCGTTCGCTGGGAACCACCGTCGGGCGGGTGCTGGTCGCACGCCATCGTCTGGAAGATGTGTTGCACGCGTCGGATTTCGGCGCCGTCATCGCCGCCGCCTGTCTGGCGCACGACATCGGCAACCCGCCGTTCGGGCACGCGGGCGAGGACGCCATTCGTGAATGGTGCGCGCAACCGGGCGGCGCGCTCGACCGCTTGCCGTTGACCGCCGCGCAGCGCGCCGACTTCGAGCGCTACGAAGGTAACGCGCAAGGGTTCCGCGTGTTGACCGCTCTGCAAAGCCCGTCCAATCGCGGCGGTCTGCAACTGACCGCAGCAACGCTGATGGCGTTCGCCAAATACCCGTGCCCCTCGAAAACCGCAACGCCGCTCGATGGTCGTTCTGCCCGAAAATTCGGATTTTTTCAGAGTGAAGCGGCGCTTTTCCGTGAAGCGGCAACGACCGTCGGCATGATTGCGCGCGCGGATGGCGCTTGGCGGCGGCACCCGCTGGCGTTTCTGGTCGAAGCCGCCGATGACATTTGTTATCGCATCGTCGATCTCGAAGACGCCGCGCGCATCGGCGTGATTCCAGCGAAAGAAGTCGAAGCGTTGTTGTTGACCGTCGCCGGCGGTGACGCGCGAGCGACTCGCCTCAGCAACATCGCCGAGCCGAAAGAGCGCATCGAATACCTGCGCGCCAAAGCGATCGGCCGCTTGGTCGAAGAAATCGCCGACATTTTTCTGAGCCACGAAACGGCCATCGTCAACGGCGATTACGATGAAGAACTGCTCGGCGAATCGCAAGTCATCACAACTTTAAAACAAATCGAAGCGTTGTCGCACGAAAAAGTTTACGTGGCGCGATCCGCGATGGAAATCGAAGCGGCCGGTTGCGAAGTGCTCTCCGGCCTGCTCGATCTTTTCTTCTCCGCCGTCTCGGAGCGCTTCGAGGCGCCGACGCCGGAGCGTTCTCCGATTCGCAGTCGCGTGTTGATCCCGCTCTTGCCAACACAGTTTCTCGGCGTCGGTAATTTTCCCGACGCCGACCCGTATCTGCGCTTGCTGAAAGTGGTCGATTTCGTTTGCGGCATGACCGACTCTTACGCCATCACGTTGTATCGTCGGCTGAAAGGGATCGAGTTGCCGGGGTAGGTGAAAAGTAAGCGGAAAGTAACGCGCATGGCCTTCATTCTTTCACTGGATCAGGGAACCACCAGCTCGCGGGCGCTGGTGTTCGATGCCGACAGTCACGTCGTCGCGATGGCGCAGCAGGAATTTCCGCAGCGCTTTCCGCAACCGGGTTGGGTCGAGCATGACCCGATGGCGATCTGGTCAACGCAAATGGCGGTGTTGCACGGCGCGCTGGCCAAAGCGCATTTGCGTCTGCGCGATATTGCCGCCATCGGCATCACCAATCAGCGCGAAACCACCCTCGTCTGGGACAAGAAAACGGGCGCGCCGTTAGCGCCTGCCATCGTCTGGCAAGACCGTCGCACTGCCGGTTTGTGCGACCGCTTGCGCGCGCAAGGATTCGCCGAAACGCTGCGCGCCAAAACCGGCCTGGAACTCGACGCTTATTTTTCGGCGAGCAAGTTGCAATGGTTGCTCGATAATGTGTCCGGTTTGCGCGCTCGCGCCGAGCGTGGCGAAATCGCTTTCGGCACCGTTGACAGTTGGCTGGTCTGGCAACTGACGCGCGGCCGCGAGCACTTGACCGACATCAGTAACGCCAGCCGCACGCTGCTCTACAACATTCACGACCAACGTTGGGACGATGAACTGCTGGCGCTGTTCGACATTCCGGCGACAATGTTGCCGCGCGTTGTGCCGTCCTCCGGCCACCTCGCCGAAGCGGAGTTCGACGGCGAGCGCGTGCCGATTGCGGGCATCGCCGGCGACCAGCAAGCGGCGCTGTTCGGGCAAGCGTGCCATCGCCCCGGTCTCGCCAAAAACACCTACGGCACCGGCTGCTTTTTGTTGCGCCACACCGGCGAAGCGCCGGTTACCTCGGCACACCGCTTGATTTCCACCATCGCTTGGCAATGCGGCAACCGTTCAACACAATACGCGCTGGAAGGCAGCGTTTTCATCGGCGGCGCCGTCGTACAATGGTTGCGCGACGGTTTGAAAATCATTCGCAACGCGGCGGACATCGAAGCGCTGGCGCAAAAAGTGCCGGACAACGGCGGCGTTTACTTCGTTCCCGCCTTTGCCGGGCTGGGCGCGCCACACTGGGACGCTTACGCGCGCGGCGCCATCATCGGGCTGACGCGCGGCACGCAAGACACGCACCTCGCCCGCGCCGCGTTGGAAGCCATCGCGCTGCAAAGCGCCGACATGCTCGAAGCGATGAATCGCGATACCGGCGAAGCGCTGACCGAATTGCGCGTCGATGGCGGCGCTGCTGCCAACAATCTTTTGATGCAAATCCAGGCCGACTTTCTCGGCGTGCCGGTCGTGCGCCCCAAAAATCAGGAGACCACCGCGCTCGGCGCGGCGCAACTGGCGGGGCTGGCCGTCGGCTACTGGCGCGATGCCGAAACGCTGGCGGCGCGTTGGGAAGTCGATCGCGTCTTTGAGCCGACCCTTTCCGCCGATCAACGCGAAACCGTGCGGGCGCAATGGCGGCGAGCGGTGGAGCGGGCGAAAGGGTGGGAGTCGGCGTAGGAGCACAGCTCCGCAGAGAAGCCACTAACCCCCGATTCCTGATATAGTTGCTTTTATGAAACTTTCTGCTTCCGATTGCCCATTTTGCGCCGGTGACGGCGGTCAGGTTGTCGCCCGCGACGCGCGTTGCCGCGTGGTGTTGACCGATGAGCCTTTCCTTGGCTTTTGTCGCGTGATCTGGAACGAGCACGTCGCGGAGTTCACCGACCTCGCCCCCGCCGACCGCCAACACTGCATGGCCGTCGTGGCGGCAGTGGAAATGGCGTTGCGCACGCTGCTGACGCCGGACAAAATGAATCTGGCCTGTTTGGGCAACCTCACGCCGCATTTGCACTGGCACGTCATCCCGCGCTTTGCCGACGATTCCCATTTTCCGCTGTCCGTTTGGGGCGATCGCCAGCGACCCGGCGCTGCCCGCCCGCTGCCTTCCCATTTCGTCGAATCCCTGACCGCGTTTCTGGCCGAACGCTGGCCCGCGCCGCCCCTTTGACTGGAGTCTCTCATGAGTGACGCTTCTCCCACCGCCATCCCATCCACTACTGCGCCGACAACCACGCCGCACCGGCTGATGCAAAAAGGCTGGGCGACACAGCTTTTCACCGCCGAATTGCCGCAGGCCAGCGCCCAACTGCGCACCGAGATCGAAAACGCGCTCAACAATGAAATGTCCGCGCTCGACCGCTTCCGCTTGACCGAAGTCTGCCGCGTGCTGGTGCTGGGCTTGCACAACCGCTGGCGACGCTTGTCGCGCAAGGAAGATCGCGCCTTTACCGAAGACGTGGCGCTGTGGCAGGCGCTGTGGGCGCACTATTCGCTCAGCCTGCGCGCGCTGCTCGATGGCGACCCCGCGCTGACGCCGCACAAGGCTTTTTTCCTGCAACAAGCGCTGTTCATCGGCAAACAATTGCGGCTCATCCACGCGCTGGCGCAGCGGCCCTTTCCCGAAAAGTTCTGGAAAGAAATCCACGCCTTCTACCGCTTTTCCGAAATCCTCCAGTGCGCGCTCGACAACATCACCGACAAATTGTCTTCCGCCGAAAATCGCGTCAGTTGCCACTCCACCTACGTTCACGCCCTGCTGATCGACCTCGCCAATCTGCCGGTGCTGTCCACCCAGCAAATTTTGTGGGTAGATCGCTGGCTACCGCGGCTGGCGCGCAAAGCGCTGCCCGTCGATCCCTCGACGCCGCGCGTCGGGCTGTTCCTCGAAACGCGCCTCGACAGTTCCCGCGGCGGCTCTCTGCGGGCGCGCGTTAAACCGTCCGACGACGCCTCGCTGCGCGTTGCCGACCTCGAAGAACTCTCCAAAACCCTGCGGCGGCGGCGGCGGCACTTGATCACCGGCGAAACCCCGGCGCGGGTGAAACTCGGCGACGACATCACCAGCGATCAAGCCACCGTGCTGCTGGCGCATCTGGAAGCGGCTTGGTGCCCGCCGGATTTGTCGCACGCTTCCGACTCCTCGCAGTTCGGCGATTGGACGATCTCCAGAACCACCCGAACGAAGTAAGAACCAGTAGAGACGACGGTTCGAGAACCGCCCGCCTTTCTCCTCCCCCCTTGCGGAAGAGGAGCGTAGGGGCGGCATTCTGCCGCCCGCAACCGTCGCGACGCTCGATCCGAAACGTTGCTGCTGTTGGCGCTGTTCACGCTGTTGCTCGGCGGCGGCGTGATCGGAATGGAACGCAAGCAAACCTGAAACGATTGAACAGAATCAACGCAAGGGCGGCAGAATAAGCCGCCTTTTTTCGTGCTACCCCGTACGCCCTGAACGACTCCCGATCCCCGATTCCTGCCGCCCTGCTTCAAAATACTGGTAGCGTTACGGGTGGTTTTGCTATAGTCTCTCATAGTCTTTGTCCGTCGGCTTTCCCGATGACCACTGAAAACGTGCGATTGTGACCCCCGAAAGTTTTTCCCTGCTGCGCTTGCTCAATGCCGATACGCCCGATGCCGGGCCGGCGCTGGCCGAGCAACTGAAAATTCCCAAAGGACGTATTCCGGCGCTGATTCGGGAGATCGAAGACGCCGGCATCGCCATTGTTCGGGTGCCCGGTCGCGGTTACCGGCTGGCCGCGCCTTACCACCGCTTCGATCTCGCGCTCTGGCGCGACGCCTGTTTGGCGCTGGGCGCGTCGTTGCCGGTCAACGCCAAGAAAAAGCCGCGCCTACAAACGGTGGCGCACCCTTCTGTGGTCAATGCCTCGGAGGAGGTTCCGACGCCGCACCCGCTCCACCTCGAATGGGTCGAGCAGATCGACTCAACGTCGAGCGAGTTGATGCGGCGGATTCCGCGCCATGATATTCACGCGCTGGCGCTGACAGCCGAATGGCAAAGTGACGGTCGCGGTCGGCGCAGTCGTCCGTGGCTGGGACTGCCCGGCGGCAGCCTGATGTTTTCGCTGGGCTGGCGCTTTGAACAGGGCGCCGGTTTTCTGGCCGGCTTGTCGCTGGCGATGAGCGTCGCGGTGGCGCGGGCGCTGGAAAAGGAAGGGTTCGTCGGTATCGAGCTGAAGTGGCCGAACGATCTGGTGTATCACTATCACAAGCTGGGCGGTATTCTGGTGGAATTGAACGGCGACGCGCTGGGGCCGTCGCAGGCGGTGATCGGCGTGGGGCTGAATCTCACCTTGCCGAAAACGGCGCGCAGCGACATTCCGCAGGCGGTGGCCGATCTGGCCTCGCTCAAAAAAGACTTGCCGTCGCGCGAGGCGCTGCTTGCGCGCTGTCTGCTGGAAATGATGTCGGCGCTCGTCGATTACGCGCGAGGCGGCTTCGTCGCTTTCGCGCCGGAATGGCAGCGCCAGCACGCTTACCAGAACCGCCCGGTCAAATTGTTGCTGCCGGACGGCCAAATGGTTCGCGGCACGGTCGCCGGGGTGGACGCCAGCGGCGCGCTGGTGCTGGTCGAGGGAAGCGACGTCGGCAAGGATGGGCATCGCGGTCGTTATACAGCCGGCGAAATTTCGCTGCGGCGAATTTGATGAAGGGGCAACGATGGGTCCTCTTCTGGTGATCGACGCCGGCAACGCCCGTTTGAAGTGGGCGGTCGTCAACCACTACGGATGGACTACCTCAGGCTCCATTGCCAACGCCAGCGTCGGAGTGTTAGCGCTTACTCACTGGCAAAACATCGTCCCACCGACGCGAATCATCGGCGTCAACGTCGCCGGCAACGCGATGCAACACAAAATCGAAACGCAGATGGTGCGCTGGCGCCTCCGCGCCGAATGGCTGACGCCACGGGCGGAAGCGGCGGGCGTCAAAAACGGCTACGTCGATCCGACCCGCCTCGGCGCCGACCGCTGGGCGGCGCTGGCCGCAGCGCGACGGCGACAACGTCGTGCCGCCGTCGCCGACGTTCCACCGATGCCTTGCCTAGTCATCAACCTCGGCACCGCCGCCACTATCGACGCTTTGACCGCTGACGGCGTTTTTGCGGGCGGCCTCATCCTGCCCGGTTTCGCGCTGATGCGACACAGCCTCGCCGCCAACACCGCCGGACTGCCGATGACCGCCGCGCGCGGCACCTACGCCGATTTCCCGACCACGACGGAAGACGCGGCTTTTTCCGGCGCCATCCGGGCGATCTGCGGCGCCATCGCCGAAATGCGCGCCCTGCTCGCCGTGCGCCACGGCACCGATGCCACTAATGTCCAACTCCTCGTCGCAGGCGGCGACGCCGCTTCTTTTCAATCACACCTGACAGAACCGCTGACGATCGTGGATAATCTTGTGCTGGAGGGTGTTTTGGCGCTAGCCGCGCCGGAATACCTGCCGAAGTGACGCGCCCGCGTCTTTTTTCGCTTTCTCAGAACCACCGCCCATGCGCTTTTTATTGATCATTCTCCTGCTCGCCAACATCGCCTTGTTCGTGTACGCCCGTAGCAACAACACGCCGCCCGCGTCGCAACAACTGCAACCGGTGGCCGCCGACAAAGTCGTGCTGGTGAAATCACTGGCCGAAGGCGAAGCCCTGCCGACCGCTTCATCGTCGCCGACGCCTTCATCATCGCCCGCACCAACCCAAGCGCCAACGGCCTCCTGCTTTGAATGGGGTCCGGTGGCCGAATCGCAACTCGACAACGCCCGCGCCGCGCTCAACCGCATTCCCAACCTCGGCGCTTTTCAGGAAAACCGCCACCAGAGTCCGGCGAAATCGTGGCTGGTGAGCATCGACGGCATCGCCACCCACGCCGCCGCCGTCAACCGCGTCAACGAATTGCGCCGTCTGGGCTTCAGCGACATTTCCGTGATGGAACCGGGGCCGGAAACCGGCGCCACCTTCGCGTTGTCGCTCGGCGTGTTCAGTTCCGAGCAAGGCGCACTGTCGCGCCTCGCGTCGCTCAATGAGAAAAAAATCGTCGGCGTCAAAGCCACCCCGCGCGGGGTCGTCACCACGGTTTCTTTCGTCGTCACCAGCACCTCGCCAGAAACGGAGCAACGCTTGCGCGACTTGCCGTCCCGCTTCATCGACAGCGCCCTTCACAGCGCGGCTTGCCCGCCGCCGTCTTGAGGCCTTCTTTCGCTTTTGTCTTTCATGCAACCTGACCGCTCCGCCGAACTTGCCGAACTGCTTCAACAGCGCATCCTGATTCTGGACGGCGCGATGGGCACGATGATCCAGCAACACCATCTCACCGAGGACGATTTTCGCGGCGGCGCGCACGGTTGCCTGCACAACCATTCCGAGCAAAAAGGCAACAACGATGTGCTGGCGCTGACCCAACCGAAAATCATCGCCGGTATTCACGACGCCTACCTCGCTGCCGGCGCCGACATCATCGAAACCAACACCTTCGGCGCGTCGCGCATCGCTCAGGCCGACTATCACCTGCAAGACAAAGCGCGCGAGATGAATCGCGTCGCCGCCGCGCTGGCGCGACAATGCGCCGACCGCGCCAGCACGCCGAACAAGCCGCGCTTCGTCGCCGGCGCGCTCGGCCCGACCAACCGCACCGCTTCAATCTCTCCCGACGTTTCCGATCCGGCAGCGCGCAATATCACCTTCGACGAACTGGTCGCCGCCTACCGCGAAGCGATTGAAGGGTTGGCAGCAGGCGGCGCCGACATTCTGTTGATTGAAACCATCTTCGACACGCTGAACGCCAAAGCCGCGCTGTTCGCCGTCGAAACTTTTTTCGACGATGCGGGACAACGCTTGCCGATCATGATTTCCGGCACCATCACCGATGCTTCCGGTCGCACCCTTTCCGGTCAGACGCCGGAAGCTTTCTGGAATTCTGTGCGCCCTTACGCGCCGCTCGCCGTCGGCTTGAACTGCGCGCTCGGCGCCGAACTGATGCGCCCGCACATCGAAGCCTTGGCGCAAGTCGCCGATACTTTTGTGTTGTGCTACCCGAATGCCGGATTGCCCAATCCGATGTCCGACACCGGCTACGACGAAACGCCGGAAACCACTGCTCGCCTCGTCCGCGAATTCGCCGAACAGGGCTGGGTCAACATCCTCGGCGGCTGCTGCGGCACGACGCCGGAGCATATCCGGGCGATTACCGAGGCGGTGAAAGAGGTAAAGCCGCGGGTGTGTGGAACCTGAAAAATTTTTCTGAGAGACTCTTATGGCTATTCCAAAGGTTGACGAGCTGATGCTCCCATTGCTCCTCCTTGCAGGGGATGACAAAGAACACGTTCTGCGTGATCTGGTCGGAACCCTTGCCAATCAATTCCACCTGACCGAAGACGAACGCAAAACACTTCTCCCCAGCGGCCAGTCTGTATTAAACAATCGTGTCGGCTGGGCAAGAACTTTTCTTATCAAAGCAGGCCTAATGGAAGCGCCTCGTCGCGGCGTAATACGCATTACGCCACGCGGGAAAGAGCTACTCAAAGAAAACCATCCGTTTATTGACGTTAATTTTCTCAAGCAACGATCTCCGGAGTTTTTAGAATGGTGTAAAGAATGTGGTCGGCGATCAAAAAACCGTAGAGAAGCAACTCCCGCTGAACCCCCAATCTTAACAACAGAGCATACGCCAGAAGAAGCGCTCGACGCCGCTTATCAGGAACTTCGCGGCACGCTGGCTGATGATCTCTTGAAGCGCGTCCATGACTGCGATCCCACTTTTTTTGAAAGGCTGGTGATCGAACTTCTTGTCAAAATGGGTTATGGCGGCTCGCGTCAGGATGCCGGAACGCATCTCGGCAAAAGCGGCGACGGCGGCATCGACGGAATCATCAATGAAGATCGTTTGGGTTTGGATGTTGTTTACATTCAAGCAAAACGCTGGCAAAACGATGTGGGCAGCCGCGATGTTCGAGATTTTGTCGGTGCGCTTGAAGGCAAACGCGCTACCAAAGGCGTTTTCATTACCACCGCGTCTTATACCAGAGATGCACTCGCATACGCTTCGCAGCTCACCACGAAAAAAGTGGTCCTCATTGACGGCGAGCGCCTTGCAAACCTGATGATCGATTTTGATATTGGCGTTTCAATCGTTTCCTCTTACGACATCAAGCGGATTGATTCGGATTATTTTGAAGAAGATTGATGAACGGCCTGTTCCCTCTTTCCCGCCCGCTCCGCCTCTCCGGTTTGGAGCCGCTGAACATCGGCAACGATTCGCTGTTCGTCAATGTCGGCGAGCGCACCAACGTCACCGGCTCGAAAGCGTTTGCGCGCTTGATTCTCGCCGGTGATTTTGCGGCGGCGGTTGAAGTCGCGCGCAATCAAGTGGAGAACGGCGCGCAAATCATCGACATCAACATGGATGAAGCGATGCTCGATTCGGTGGCCGCGATGACGCGCTTCCTGAACATCATCGCCACCGAGCCGGACATCGCCCGCGTGCCGGTGATGATCGACTCGTCGCGTTGGGACGTGATCGAAGCCGGTTTGAAATGCGTGCAGGGGCGCGCGCTGGTCAACTCCTTGTCGCTGAAAGAAGGCGAAGAGGAATTCTTGCGCCGCGCCCGCACCGTCAAACGCTACGGCGCAGCGACCGTCGTGATGGCGTTCGATGAACAGGGACAAGCCGACACTTTCGAGCGCCGCATCGCCATCTGTCAGCGCGCTTACGATACGCTCACGCAAAAAGCCGGATTCGCGCCGGAAGATATCGTTTTCGATCCCAATGTGTTCGCCATCGCCACCGGCATCGACGAGCACGCCGATTACGCGCTGGATTTCATTCGCGCCACGCGCTGGATACGCGAGCATCTGCCACACGCCAAAGTGTCTGGCGGCATTTCAAACGTCAGCTTCAGTTTTCGCGGCAACGACACAGTGCGCGAAGCGATTCACACCGTTTTTCTTTACCACGCCATTCGCAACGGTTTGACGATGGGCATTGTCAACGCCGGTCAGCTTGGCGTTTACGACGAACTTGATCCGGAATTGCGCGAAGCCGTCGAAGATGTCGTGCTCAATCGTCCGTCGAAAAACGACAACGCCACTGAACATTTGACCACCATCGCCGAACGCTATCGCGCACAGGGAAAGTTAACCGAAGCCGCGCGCGACGAGTGGCCGCCCTCGGCGGAGGAGCGCGTAATTCACGCGCTGATTCGCGGCAATGCTTCCCGTCTGTCTGAAGACCTCGCCGCCGTTCGGCAAGCGATTGTCGCGCGCGGCGGAAAAACCATCGAAGTCATCGAAGGTCCGTTGATGCAAGGCATGAACATCGTCGGCGACCGTTTTGGCGAAGGCAAGATGTTTCTACCGCAAGTGGTGAAAAGCGCGCGGGTGATGAAAGAGGCGGTGGCCTGGCTGGTTCCGTTCATCGAACAGGAGAAAGGCGGCAAGGCGCAGAGTAAGGGACGCATCGTAATCGCCACTGTCAAAGGCGACGTTCACGACATCGGTAAAAACATTGTCTCCGTCGTGCTGCAATGCAACAACTTTGAAGTGATCGATTTGGGCGTGATGGCGCCAGCGCAAAAAATCATTGACACCGCTCTTGCCGTCAACGCCGATGCCGTCGGCCTATCGGGACTCATCACGCCGTCGCTCGAAGAAATGGCGCATGTTGCCGCCGAGATGCAGCGTGTCGGCTTGCGTTGTCCGCTGTTGATCGGCGGCGCCACTACTTCGCGCGTCCACACCGCTGTCAAGATCGCGCCGCACTACCAAGGCGTCACCGTTTATGTGCCGGATGCGTCGCGCAGTGTCGGCGTTGTTACCCGCCTGTTGTCCGAAACACAACGCGAAGCTTTCGCCGCCGAGATCGCCGCCGATTACGCCAAAATCCGCGAGCAACACGCGCAGAAAAAAGGCGTCACGCTAATTCCTTTGGCGCAAGCGCGCGCCAATGCGTTCAAACCTTCGGCGGCTTTTGCTCCCGTCACGCCGCTGAAATCCGGCCGACAAATTCTTGCCGATGTGCCGCTCGCGTCACTGGTTCCTTACATCGATTGGTCGCCGTTTTTCCAAACGTGGGGCTTACCCGGTCACTATCCGGCGATATTCGACGCCCCCGCCACCGGCGAACAGGCCAAGCTCGTTTTCGCCGAAGCGCAAGCGATGCTGAAAAAAATCGTCGAGGAACGTTGGCTGCGCGCCGCCGCCGTATTCGGCGTGTGGCCTTCTTGTCGGGATGGCGACGACATCGTGCTCAACAACAGCGCGCGCTTACTGCGCTGGCCGTTGTTGCGACAACAACAGCAGCGCCCCGAAGGAAAACCCAATTACGATCTCGCCGATTTTGTGCGCACGCAACAAGAAGGCGGCGATTTTGTCGGCGCTTTTGCGCTCACCGTTGGTCTCGGTATCGAATCGCCACTGGAGCGTTTCCAGCAAGCGCGCGACGATTATTCTGCGCTGATGTTGAAAGCGCTGGCTGACCGTTTGACCGAAGCGCTGGCTGAATGGCTGCATCGTGAGGTGCGTATTCATTATTGGGGTTACGAAAAGGAAACAACCTCTATCGACATCGCGGCGCTGTTGAAGGAACAGTATCAAGGCATCCGTCCGGCGCCGGGTTATCCGGCCTGCCCCGAACACAGCGTCAAAGCGGCGCTGCTTGACTGGTTGAACGCCGCCGAGATTGGCATGCGCACCACCGAAAACTTTGTGATGGTTCCGGCTTCTTCCATTTCCGGCTTTTATCTGGCGCACCCCGAAGCGCGCTACTTTGCCGTCGGCACAATCGGCGATGATCAATTGCGCGATTTCGCGGCGCGCAACGGTATCGACGAAGCCACGGCGAGAAAATGGTTGACGCAAAACCTCGCCCCCGAAAAACAAATGATCTCATGAAAACACTCTCATGAAACCCCTCTCACCGCCTCCCCTTCTCGTGCCGGTGATTCTCGCCGGCGGCAGCGGTCAACGCTTGTGGCCGCTGTCGCGCACGCAGCGCCCTAAACCGTTTTTACCTCTACCGCAAGGTGGAACACTGTTTGAAAAAACCGTCGCTCGTGCCGCCGCGTTGCCCGGCGTCGAAACGATTTTAACCATCACCGCCGAATCACTTTTGCCGACGACTTACGCGCAAGTGACGGAAGCGTTGGCAAACACAAGCAATAATATCCGCGCTTCGTTTTTGACCGAACCGATGGGGCGCAATACCGCCGCCGCGATCGCAATGGCGACATTGTGGACGCGACAACGCTATGGCAAAAACGCTGACGATGTGGTTCTGCTGGTGTTGCCCGCAGACCATTTGATCGAAAATCAAGAAGCGTTCGTCGATGCTGTTCGCTCTGCGGTTGCTTGCGCCGCTCAGCACGAGATCGTGACTTTCGGCATTAAGCCGACGCGCGCTGAAACCGGCTTCGGTTACATCGAAGCCGGGCAAATATTGCTGACGAGCGACCCGCGTATGCCGTCTTGCGAAATTGTTCGTTTCATCGAAAAACCGCCGGAAGCCCAAGCGCGCCAACTGATCGAGCAAGGCCGCGTTTTCTGGAACGCGGGAATGTTTTGCTTTCGCGTCGGAGATGTGTGCGAAGCGTTCGCGCAACACGCCGGAGCTTTGTGGGATGCCGCGCAAAATGCTTGGGCGAAAACAAGCACACCACAATCCGATGTTGCGGTCTTGGAACCGATTTCATTTTCGTCTCTTCCCGACATCGCTTTCGATCGCGCCATCATGGAGAAAATTTCAAACGGCGCGGTGGTGTGCGGCGCGTTCGACTGGAACGACATCGGTTCGTGGACGGCGTGGACTGATCTCGTGGCCGCCGACGGCGACGGCAACCGTTTGTACGGCGACGTGATCGCGCAGGCCAGTCACAACACGCGAGTCTGCGCCGAGAGCCGATTGGTGGCGACACTCGGCGTTGACGATTTGATCGTCGCCGAAACCGCTGACGCCGTACTGGTGGCGCACCGCGATCACGAACAAGATGTGCGCGCGATCACGGCGCAACTGACGGCGCGCGGCGATGATCGTTGTCGCGTTCCGCCATCACCGCCGGAAACCGTGCGGCGGCCGTGGGGACGTTATACGGTGTTGCACGAAAGCGCCAGCGCCAAAGTCAAAGAAATCGAAGTCGTGCCGCACGCCGCGTTATCGTTGCAACGCCATCACTTTCGCAGCGAGCATTGGATCGTCACGCAAGGCGTCGCTAAAGTGACGCGCGACAATGAAAGTTTTCTGATCCAGTCCAACGAATCGGCGTTCATTCCGACGGGTGTCAAGCACCGTCTCGAAAATCCGAGCGAAACACCGCTCGTCATCATCGAAATCCAGTGCGGCAGCTATTTCGGTGAAGACGACATCGAGCGTTTCGACGATTGGTATGGGCGCACCTTCATCCCTGAAATGCCCTGACCACGCATGTCGTTTTTGCTTTCATCCGCGCTGACCCAACTCCCCGCTGCCGGACAAAAAATTTCGTTGCCCGCGATGGCCGGTTCCGGCGATGCGCTGGCGCTCGCCCAAACGGCGCTGCTGTGCCTTCAGAAAAACGCCCCGCTTCTGATTCTTTGCGAAGACTCCACCAACGTCCAACGCCTTGAAGAAGAATTGCGTTGGTGGTTGACGCCACACCCACAGGCGCGCATCGCCGTCTTTCCCGACGGCGAAACTTTGCCTTACGATCCTTTTTCGCCGCATCAGGATTTGATTTCGGAGCGCATCGCCACACTTTACCGGATGCTGCGCGGCGACATCGATGTCGTGTTGACGGCGGCGGCCACCGCGTTGCAGCGTTTGCCGCCTTCGTCGTATCTGGCGGCGCACACTTTTCTTCTGAAAGCGGGCGATCGCATCGACGCCAACGCTTTGCGCGCGCAGTTGATTCTCGCCGGGTACAGCGCCGTCACGCAAGTGGTGGCGCCCGGCGAGTTTGCCGTTCGCGGCAGTTTGATTGACTTGTTCCCGATGGGCGCGGCACAACCGTATCGGCTCGATTTGTTTGGCGACGAATTGGAGAGTATCAAAACTTTCGACATCGACAATCAGCGTTCGCTCGATGCCGTTAACGAAATCCGCATGTTGCCGGCCCGTGAATTTCCGTTCAATGAAATTGCGCGAAAACATTTTCGGCAAGTGTTCCGCGAAGCCTTCGAGGGCGATCCGTCGCGCTCGCTGCTCTACAAAGATGTTTCAAACGGTTTGATGCCGGGCGGCCTCGAATATTATCTGCCTTTGTTTTTTGAACAAACCGCGTTGTTCACCGATTATCTTCCTACCAATACGGTTTTGGCGCTGCACGGCGATCCCATGAAAGCCTGCGAAACTTTCTGGAACGATACGCAACAACGCTACCGCTTGTTGCGCGGCGATCCGCAGCGCCCGCTGTTGCCGCCGGAAACTTTGTTCGCGCCGACCGATGTTTTGTTCGGCGCCGTTAAAACTTTACCGCGCGTTGTTCTTCCTGTCGGCGCGGACATCACTACTGAGGCGCCGTTGCAATCGCTGCCGCCGGTCACGGTGGATCGACGAGCCAAAGAACCGCTTGCCGCGCTGCAACAATGGCTGGAATCGACGCCAACCGATGCGCGCGTGTTGCTGGTTGCCGAAAGTGTCGGACGACGCGAGACGATGCAACACATGTTGCGCGACGGCGGCATTGCCATCGCTTCAATCGACGATGTTGACGCCTGGTTAGCCGATGCCGCTTCGCCGCGACACGCTTTTGCCGTCGCCCCGCTTGCCGCCGGTTTCTACTGGCGTGACGCGCGTTTGACTTTGTTCACCGAATACGATTTGTATCGCGATGCGGCCAATCGCCCTCAGGCGCGCCGTCGCCGCGACCGTGCGCGCTTTGCTTCCGATGTCGATGCGTTGATTCGCAACCTCGCCGAAATGCGCGCGGGCGATCCGGTGGTTCACGAGCAGCACGGCGTCGGCCGTTACTTGGGTCTCGTCACGCTGGAGCTCGACGAAGGTTGCGCCGAGTTTCTGCATTTGCAATACGCCAACGAGGCAACACTGTACGTGCCGGTGTCCGATCTCTTTCTGATTTCGCGCTACAGCGGCGTTTCGCCGGAAGCGGTGACGCTGAACGAACTGGGCAGCGGTCAATGGGAAAAAGCGCGACGCCGCGCCGCCAAAAAAGCTTTCGATACCGCCGCCGATCTGCTCAACTTGTACGCGCAACGCGCTGCCCGTCAAGGCCACCGCTTCGCGTTTGACGAAAACGATTACGCGCGTTTCGCCGACGGTTTTGCGTTTGAGGAAACCGCCGACCAGCAAGCCACGATCGAAGCGGTGATCGCCGATCTCACTTCCGGGAAGCCGATGGATCGCCTCGTTTGCGGCGACGTCGGTTTCGGCAAAACCGAAGTGGCGTTGCGCGCTGCTTTCGTTGCCATCGCCGACGGCAAGCAAGTCGCGCTGCTGGTGCCGACCACGCTTCTCGCCGAACAACATTTTCAGGTTTTCTCCGACCGTTTCGCCGAATGGCCGGTGCGCATCGCCGAGTTGTCACGTTTTCGTTCGCCCAAAGAAATCAAGACAACGCTCGACGGTCTCGCCGGCGGCGGCATCGATCTGGTGATCGGCACTCACAAATTGATTCAGCCCGACATCCGCTTCAAGAACCTGGGGCTTATCATCATCGACGAAGAACACCGTTTCGGCGTGCGCCAAAAAGAACAACTCAAAAAACTGCGCGCCGAAGTCGATGTGTTGACGCTGACCGCTACGCCGATTCCGCGCACGCTGGCGATGTCGCTTGAAGGACTGCGCGATTTTTCGGTGATCGCCACCGCGCCGCAGAAACGCTTGGCGATTAAAACGTTCGTGCAGCCTTACTCGGCGGGCGTGATCCGCGAAGCGGTGGTGCGCGAGTTGAAGCGCGGTGGCCAGGTGTATTTTCTGCACAATGAAATTCACACGCTGGCCGACAAAGCAGCGCGCCTCGCCGAGATGGTGCCGGAAGCGCGTATCGCGGTGGCACACGGTCAAATGCCGGAGCGCGAACTGGAACAGGTGATGCGTGATTTTTATCAACAACGCGCCAACGTCTTGCTGTGTTCGACCATCATCGAAACCGGCATCGATGTGCCCAGCGCCAACACCATTTTGATCGAGCGCGCCGACCGCTTCGGCTTGGCGCAGTTGCATCAACTGCGCGGCCGCGTTGGTCGCTCACACCATCAGGCTTACGCTTACCTGTTGACGCCGCTGCAAGAAGCGCTGACCGCGCAAGCGAAAAAACGCCTCGAGGCCATTCAGCACATGGAGCAACTCGGCTCAGGCTTTTATCTGGCGATGCACGATCTCGAAATTCGCGGCGCCGGTGAAGTGCTGGGCGACGAACAGTCGGGCGAAATTGCCGAAGTCGGTTTTCAACTCTACGCCGATATGCTGGCGCACGCCGTTGAAGCGCTCAAGGCCGGGCGCGAGCCGGATTTGAACGAGCCTTTGCGAATCGCCACCGAAATTCACTTGCACCAATCCGCGCTGCTGCCGGAATCGTATTGTCCCGATGTGCACGAGCGGCTTGTTCTCTACAAGCGACTGGCCAACACGGCGACGATGGAAGCGCTCGACGCGCTGTGTGAAGAATTGATCGACCGCTTCGGCTTGCTGCCCATCGAGGGGCAAACCTTGATCGCCTGCCATCGCCTGCGTTTGATGACGCGCCCTTACGGCGTGTCACGACTCGACATCGACGCCGAGCGCGCCGTTTTCACCTTCACCGAAAAACCGGCGTTCGATCCCGGCCATCTCATTCTGTTGATCCAGCGTGACGGACGAATTCGCTTCGCCGGCCCCAACCGCGTGCGCATCGAACAGAGAACGACGAGTATCGAGGAAAGCCTTCTTCTGGTTCGTGAGTTTCTCGCGCAGTTGAAGTTGATTTGATCAGCGCGTCACAAACCCCCGCTTACTTTCGCGGGCGCTCGCTTTAAAAAAGGAGCTTTTGTGGCCAGCAAACTTCCGCCGCTCTCATCATCGATGAACCGAACGGCAGGCGCGTCTCGGCGCTTTCTGGCCATCGGCCTCAGGGGGGAGTAAACTGAGTAAAATAGTCGGCCTTATCCCAAAAAAATACGCGCCTCGCCACATATATTTGCCGTTGGGCCTTCCTTGGCAAAGAGTGTGGGCAACACGCGACACATTTCTTGTCCCGCACATTAAAACCCTCATTGCTGCTTGCATGCGACAATGATCACATGTTTAAATAACTGCGTTGTATGCGCGGTCTTTTTACGCCGCAATTAGAACCGACTGCGCCACCCGCGCGGTTATCGTCCTTAAGTCAATTGGAGAAACATTTATGAAAATGAAACCTCTAGCCGCCGCCCTTGCAATCGCCACTCTGGCGCTGGGCGCAGCCGGTGTAGCACAAGCTGCCGATAGCGGCTTCGTCGTCAAATTGGGGATTGCCGACGTTGTACCGAAATCCAACAATGGCAATCTGAATACCCCGCTGGGCACCTTCGGCGCCGATGTTGGTGACAGCGTTCGCCCGTCGATCACGATCGAATACATGTTCACGCCGAACTTGGGCGTTGAAGTGCTGGGCGCCTGGCCGTTCCGCAATGACGTTAAACTCAAAGGCGTTGGCTCCGTCGGTCAAGTCGATGTACTGCCGCCGACCGTCAGCCTGCAATGGCACTTCCTGCCGCAAGCCGTGGTATCGCCGTTCGTCGGCGTTGGCGTCAACTACGCGTTCATGTACCGCGAAAGAACCAAAGGCCTTCTCCGCGATCTCGACACCAATCTGGCCGTCAAAAACTCTTGGGGTGTTGCAGGCCACGTTGGCGTTGATTTCAACATCAACAAGAACTGGATGGTAACGCTTGATGCTCGCTGGATCCAGATGAGAAACAAGGTTTACCTCGATATTCCGAACGACCAAAGATACGATCTGGGCAAAGTCAAGGTTGACCCGATGGTTTGGGGCATTTCCGCCGGTTACCGCTTCTAACCCCTGTTTTACCTCTAACACCTGACAGCGCAAAAAACGGATGGTTTTCCATCCGTTTTTTTTCCGGAAATTGACAGCTAACGACGCCCTGAGCCGCGAAAGCTCTAAGTTATCGCTCACACGCTTGGCAAGGGCGCGCCGCGCCCCTTGTGTCGCCTTTCCCCGACAATCCTTTTTTCGCCCCTGCCAAACCCCATCCGTCGCTTGCGGGCGACAGTAAGCGCATGCTTAAATAACCACATTGGACGTGGTTTTCTTTTGCCGTCGATAACTGACTGCGCGATTGGCGCGGTTTTGTAGTGAAACTTCCTTTGGAGAAATATCTATGAAAACAAAAGCTCTGGTCTGCGCTCTCGCCGCCTTGACGCTGGGGACGATCGGCGCGGCTCAAGCGGGCGACTTCGTCGTGAAACTGGGGATTGCCGACGTTGTACCGAAATCTGACAACGGCACTTTGAATGGTGTCCTGAAAACCGACGTCGGCATCAGCACGCGTCCGTCGATCACGCTCGAATACCTGTTCACGCCGAACCTCGGCGTCGAAGTACTGGGCGCTTGGCCGTTCCGCAACGACATCCGCCTCAACGGCCTCAAGTTGGCGCGCGTCGATGTGCTGCCGCCGACGGTCAGCCTGCAATGGCACTTCCTGCCGAAAGCCCCCGTTTCGCCGTTCGTCGGCGCCGGCGTCAACTACACATTCATGTATAACGAAAAAACCAAGGGGCAAATTGCGAAAAACAAACTCGATATCGAAAACTCCTGGGGCTTCGCCGCCCACGCCGGCGTCGATTTCAACTTCAGCAAAAATTGGCTGATGACTCTCGACGCTCGCTGGATCCAGATGAGAAACGATGTCAAAGTCGATGGCGCCAAGGTCGGAAAAGTCAAAATCGACCCGATGGTGTGGGGTGTTGCGGTCGGTTATCGTTTCTAAAAACGAAACTTCGCCAACTGCAAAAACGGATGGAAACCCCATCCGTTTTTTTATGGTCTCTCCCATCAATCATGCGAACATGAACAATTGTTCACAATTCTTCATTTTTGTCTGACGCCTGAAAGCGACACAATCGTTGTCTCCGTCACACGTCTGTCGCCTCTGCCAGACAATCTTGCCGACACCAACAGAACTCGATCTTTCGTGTATGCGTCTCTCTTGTTTTTTGCGTAATGAGTGGCGTGCAGGGCTTGCGAAAGTAGTAATATTCGCGTACTTTCTCTCTGTCTGTTGAACGTGTGCGTGCCCATGTTTGTCAAAACAACGCTTGTCGGCTTTATCTTTTTCTTCGGCAACGTTAAAACGGATACTGCATCAAACAGCAAAGTTGTTTTCCGTCGTCGCTAACTTTTAAAGGAACCCTCATGAAAAAATTTCGTTTCAGCCTTCTTCTGATCTCCCTGTTCGCGGGCTTGGCGTTGCTCTCTGCTTGCAACCAATCTCCACCCCCGGCTGCCGCGCCCAAGGCCGCAGCGCCTGCACCCGCCCCTGTTCCCCCGGCTCCGGCAGCGCCGACTCCGGCGCCTGCTGATCAACCGGCTGCGACTCCTGCCGCTCCCGCCGATCATTCGGCTGCTGCCGCACCCACTGCTGCGCTTCCGGCTGAGTGTGAAGGCTATATCGCGCAAGTCAACGAGTGCGTCAACAAGCAAGGCAACAACCCCGCTGCTGCCGACGCGTTGAAAAAGCAGATGGATCAACTGCGCGCCTCTTGGGCACAGATTCCCGATAAAGATGCTCTCAGCAAAGCTTGCAAACAAGCCTCCGACGTTTTTGCGCAACACACGAAGCAAATGGGTTGCTAACCTGACGCAAGAGTGGCATGAAAAAAGCGCGCCTGTGGCGCGCTTTTTTTTGAAAGGGGGTGCGGAGTTTTGATCAAAACCTCGCTTATTCCGTGAACAAGCTGCTGACCGACTCCTCATTCGCCATCCGCGTGATGGTTTCGGCGATGAGTTGCGCGCACGATAGTTGCCGGATGCGCGGACATGCCTGCGCTTCCGCCGACAGCGGTATGGTGTCGGTGACGACCACTTCGTCGATGTCGGATTGTTCGATTCGCGCGATGGCGCCGCCGGAGAGCACCGGATGCGTGCAGTACGCCACCACCGAGCGAGCGCCTTCCGCTTTCAACGCCGTTGCCGCTTTGCACAAGGTGTTGGCAGTGTCAACGATGTCGTCGGTAATCACGCAAATACGGTCGCGCACATCGCCGATGATGTTCATCACTTCGGCGACGTTGGCCTTCGGTCGGCGTTTGTCGATGATCGCCAGATCGCAATCGAGCCGCTTGGCGATGGCGCGCGCGCGCGCCACGCCGCCGACATCAGGCGACACGACTTGCAGAGGGCCGTAATTGCGTTTCCACAATTCGCCGAGCAGAATCGGCGTCGCGTAAATGTTGTCAACGGGAATGTTGAAGAACCCCTGAATCTGATCGGCGTGCAAATCCATCACCACCACGCGATCCACGCCGGACGCGGTCAACATGTCGGCGACCAGTTTGGCGGTGATCGGCACCCGCGCCGAGCGCGGTCGCCGATCTTGGCGGGCGTAGCCGTAATAGGGGATGACCGCAGTGATCGATGCCGCCGACGCGCGTTTCAACGCATCGACGATCACCAACATTTCCATCAGATTGTCGTTGGTTGGCGCGCAAGTCGATTGCAGCACAAAAACGTGGCGACCGCGAACGGTTTCAAGAATTTCAACGAAGACTTCGCCGTCGGAAAAGCGATCGACGACGGCGCGTCCCATCGAAACATTGAGATGACGGCAAACCGCTTCCGCGAGTTTGGGGTTGGCGTTACCGGTAAAAATGCGCATCCGTCGATCCTCGACGAGGTTGGGAGGAGTCAAAGCGGCTCTGGTTGACGCTGCTGTCTCGCCGCACAAAAAACAGCGCGTAATAAATGGCTGGGGAGGAAGGATTCGAACCCTCGTATGCCGGAATCAAAATCCGGTGCCTTAACCAACTTGGCGACTCCCCAGTAACAACCCTTGGGCACTACGCTACCGAAAACTTCTCTACGGTTACCGTACTGCCGAAAATCTTTCTCAACGAAAAGCCCACGTTGCCAGCGGATGCCGCGATACCGTTCGCGCCAATCGCCCTGGCGTTTCCGGCGGCAATCGACGCAACGCTGCTTCCGCCTCTTCGGCATCGTCGAAGATACCGAACACCGAAGCGCCCGAACCGCTCATTCGTGCCGTCGGCGTGGCCTGACGCAAAATCGTCAGCGCTGTTGCAACGTCCCGATAGCGCTCCGCAACGACCGGCTCCAAATCATTCCGACCGTGGTTTTTCGTAAAGGCGGCTATTGTCTCCGAGGCGGTGTTCCGTGTCAAATGCGGCGTCCTGAAAATCTCTTTTGTCGGTACGGTGACCGGCGGCATCGCCAATGCAATCCACATGGGCGGCAATGACACCGGTCGCAACACTTCGCCGATACCGGACACCAGCGCCGCCGTGCCGCCGAGGAAAAACGGCACGTCCGCACCCAAATGCAACGCCAGCGCCGACAATTCGCGCCGCGACAGCCGCGTTTCCCACAAGCGATGGAGCGCCAGCAACACCGTCGCCGCGTCGGAACTGCCGCCTCCCAGCCCGCCCCCCTGCGGAACGCGTTTCTCCACTTTCAAGGTGACGCCCTGCGTGGTTCTGGCGGCCTCCTGCAACAAACGCGCCGCCCGCAGGGTCAAATCGGCGTCTTCGGAAACGCCGGGGATGTCTTTCTCCCGCGCGATGACGCCGTCGTTGCGCAGCGTCAGCGTGAGAATGTCGGCCAAATCGATCAGAACGAAAACGCTTTCAAGGCAGTGGTAACCGTCGGCGCGCTGCCCGGTGACGTGCAGAAAAAGATTGAGCTTGGCCGGCGCCGGAAAACTGTACGAAACCGCGCTCATTTTTCTTTACTGCGCCTTGCTACCGACAACGAATTGGTCGATTTTGAGCCGCAACCCGACCGTCTCGCCGTAGCGAATGTCGAGCCGCTCCGGCTCGTGCGCTTCCGCGTAGCCGTACTGAATTTCCCAGCCTTGCTGGCGCAAGCTGTCGATGCGCCCTGCCTCATCGCGCGTAATCGCCGCCGCGCCGGGCATCGGCACGCCGCGTATCCAGTACGCCAGACTTTCCACCGGCAACGAGAAACCGAAGGCTTGCGTGGTCAACTCGCCCCAGTCGGTCACCCGTTGCGTGTGTTGCGAATGATCGGCGCGCTCGACAGTGACGATCTCACCTTCGCGCGTCAAACGGGCAACGGTCACGCCGAGCGGCGCGATAAGGTGAATATCGTCGGCGTCCGGCGCGTGCCGCCAATCGAAGCGCGCCGCCACCGCTTGCTCTTCGTAGCGCGCCGAGAATCGACCCTGCGCGTGGAACGGCACATCCGCCGCCGACACCTCGGAAACGTCGTCACCGCCGCGCTGCAACGAGGCACACCCCGCCAGCAACACTGCGGCGAGCATCGCCGCAAACTTAAACAACTTGATCCGCCCCATTATGGCGCTTTCGGCGTCGGCGTGGTTATCGCAGCAGGCGCACCGACGCTCGGCACATTCAACCGCTTCATCGTCGCCTGAATCGTCGTATCGTTCGGCGCTTTCTCCAACCCTTTTGCCCACGCTTGCCGAGCTTCGTCGAAACGCCCCAGTTGCCACAACACTTCGCCCCAATGCGCCGCCACTTCGGGATCGGGCTGTTTCTCCCACGCCTGCTGTAAATAATGCACCGCTTCTTCCGTTCTGCCCTGGCGGTACCGCGCCCAACCCATGCTGTCGAGAATCGCGCCGTCGTCGGGCATCGATGCGAGCGCCTTCTCGATCAACGCCGCGCCTTCTTCGATGTTGATCTGATGATCCACCAGCGTGTAGCCCAGTGCGTTTTGCACGAACGCTTCGTCCGGCTTGAGCTTCAACGCCGCCCGCAAATGCTGCTCCGCTTCTTTCAGTTTGCCGAGTTTTTCTTCGACCAGCCCCAAGTCCATCAACAGATCGACCGATTCAGAAAAGGTTTCGACGCCTTTCGCGAGCACCGCGTAAGCGCCGATCCAATCATCGGCTTCGCGCAGAATGCGCGCCCGCAACTGCAACACGCCGATCTTCTCATCCACCGTTTCCGCTGACACCGTTTTCAGTAGTGCCAGCGCGTCATCGCGTTTGCCGTTTTGCGCCAGCAGCGCCGCCAAGTGTATTTGCACGTTCCACCAATTATCGCCGCCATTCACCTTGCGATACCACTCGATCGCTTCCATCGGGCGATTTTCTTCTTCGGCAATGCGTCCATACATGACTCGCATCGCGTTGACTTTATCGTTTATCTTTTCATTGCCCTTTTCATTTGCCTTATCGTTGGCTTGGTCTTTTGTTTCGTCCTTTGTCTTCTCGTCTCCACTCTTTTCAACCTCGTCGATCAAGCCTTGCGCCGACACATGGTCTTCCATCTTCATCGACAACGCGCCTGCCGCCATCAACGCATTTTCGGAGCCGTCGTCTTTCCATATCTTGAGAAACCACTCGCGCGCTTCCGAATAGTGCTTTTTCTGAACGTACGCACGCGCTAACAGCGGCCACAAACTTTTTTCGTCGGGCATCTTCTTGATGCACTCTTGCAACCACGGCAGCAGTTGTTCGGGGGCGCTTTTTTCAAGCAGCGCCGCTTTGATTTGCAGCGCTTCGTCCCACTGCGGCACGTCCTCCAGCGCCAAGTCGATTTCCTGTACGCCCTCTTGAAGAATTTTCGACAACGCTTCACTTTGTTGTCCGACCGCTTTATCGATAGTCACCATCAGCGCCGCCAGCGCCACCGCATAGTGCGCTTCCGGTTGCTGCGGATACGGCAGCGCCAACGCCCGAACGATATTGAAAACCGTCACCTTGTCCGACCACTTGGCAAAGGCCGAATTCAACTGCAAAAAAGCCTCGCCGAGCGTGTCGTTGGCCGTCGCTTCCTTGAGCAGTTCTTCGAGTCGCGCGCGCGCTTCGCTTTCATCGGCCGTCTTGCCGACCGGATGTTGCCAAACCTGCGCCACTTGCGCCTTGATGCGTTGCGGTCGGTCGCTCTCCGGCTCAAACTTTTGCCACAGCGCCAACGCCTGATCGAGCAGCGTTTTGTCGCGCGCGGCCAACGCGCTTTCGGTTGCGCGCTGCGCGAACCACACCGACTGCGTGTCCTCGGCCAATCGCAAAAAGGTTCGCGCCGCCAGAACCGGCTCTTGCCGTTGCAACGCGATGTCCGCCAACAACACCTCGTAAAACCGCTTTTCCGTCAGCGGCGGATAGTGCGATTCCTCGGCTTCCTTGGCAGACTTCGCGGCAGCTTCCGGAGCAGGTGGTTGGGTGGATTCTTTGGTGGGTTCTTTGGCAGGTTCCTGCTGCGTGGGTGCGGGTTCTTGCGCAACCGCTGCCGATGCCATCCACGCTGCCCAGCCGAAAACCGCCGCCAGCAACAAGGAACGGAACTTCAGCGCTTCCGGTGCGGCACATTGCGATAACTTCATGAATCTCTGCTTTCTGAAAAACGCGCGTACTCCATTTTAGAGCATTCGTCTGAGCCGTATGGCAAAATGCAACAAACCGTTGGCGTAACAAAATCTTCCATGCCCGAATTACCCGAAGTCGAAGTCACTGTCCGCAGCCTGCGCGCCGCCGTCAAAGGCCAGATCATCCAAGCCTTTCTCTGCCACGACCGCCGTCTGCGGCAGCCGGTCGCCGCCGGATTGAGCCGAACGCTGGTCGGTCGGTGCGTTACCGATGTGCGCCGCCGCGCCAAATACCTGCTGCTGATCTGCGACGACTCACCCGGCAACAAGCCCGGCGGTATGCTGATTCTGCACCTCGGCATGAGCGGCAGCCTCCGGGTTTTTCCGCCCGGCGCCGATGTTCCCCCGCGCCGGAAACACGACCATCTCGAATTTTTGTTCGACCACGGCGCTCTCGTTCGTTACCACGACCCTCGCCGTTTCGGGCTTTGTGTGTGGGCGCACACTCTCGATAAAACTCATAAATTACTTGCAAACCTAGGCCCCGAACCGCTCGCTGGCGATTTCCATGCCGAAGGCTTGCGAGCGGCGTTGCAAGGCCGTACCGCTCCGATCAAAAATGCGTTGATGGATGCTCACGTCGTAGTCGGCGTTGGCAACATTTACGCCAGCGAGGCGCTTTTTCGCGCCGGTATCCGACCGGACACGCCCGCCGGGCGCTTGGGCGGCGTCCGGCTGGCGCGACTGGTCGAGGCCATCCGCGCCACGCTGGAGGACGCCATCGCCGCCGGCGGCAGTTCTCTGCGCGATTATGCCCAAACCGACGGTAGTGACGGCTGGTTCCAGAACGACTGCTTCGTCTATGGCCGAGCCGGCGAGCCGTGCCGCTGCTGCGGCGCGCCGATCCGCCAACTACGGCAAGCCGGTCGCGCCACCTTTTTTTGCCCGCGCTGCCAACGTTAACCAAAAAGGCGCACCACTTCTCAGGTTTTCGACCCCTTCGTGGCCCGGAACTGGTTGATCCCACCCCGCTGTGTTACAGTGTCCACTCCTTGAAGGATCGCCCGACTATGGATACGCCACGCCCCCTGGCAACTCAATTCGAAGCCTACAGCCGCTGGCGGCGGCACCTTTCCGCCGCTGTCGGAGACCTTCATCAATGGCTCACGTCGCAGAATCTGGCCGATAGTCAGACCGCGCAAACGATCACGCAAATCCGTACCCGTCTGAATGAAGACAAGCTGGTGCTGGCTTTCGTCGCCGAATTTTCGCGCGGCAAATCCGAACTGATCAACGCCATTTTCTTTTCGGGATACGGCCAGCGCTTGTTGCCGTCAACGGCGGGGCGCACCACGATGTGCCCGACCGAGTTGCTCTACGATCCTTCCCTGCTGCCGTCGTTGCGCTTGTTGCCGATTGAAACGCGCTTGCAGCGCACTTCGGTCACCGATCTCAAGGGCGTGCCGCAGGAATGGGTAACCGTGCCGCTCGACATCACCGATCCCGAACAAATGAGCCAGACCCTGCAACGGGTTTCGCAAGTCAAATACGTGCCGCTTGATCTGGCCAACCGCTATGGCTTCTTCGACAACGACGAAGATGTTTCGTCGGCGATCAAAAATCATTCGGGCGAAGTTGAAATTCCGTGCTGGCGACACGCCATCATCAACTTCCCGCATCCGATGTTGCGGCAAGGGCTGATCATTCTCGATACGCCCGGCTTGAACGCCATCGGCACCGAGCCGGAGTTGACGCTGTCGCTGCTGCCGAGCGCGCACGGCGTGCTTTTCATTCTGGCCGCCGACGCCGGCGTCACCAAAACCGATCTCGATGTCTGGCAACAGTATCTGGTCAGCAGCGATTCCGCCTCGAAGAGCGGCCACATCGTCGTTCTCAATAAGATCGACGGCTTGTGGGACGAACTCAAAACCTCGGAAGCCGTCGAAGCGGAACTCGCGTCGCAGGTCAGAAAAACCGCCGAGACGCTCGACATTCCCGCCTCGCAGATTTTTCCGTTGTCGGCGCAAAAAGGATTGCTCGCCAAAGTTTCCCGCGACGAAGAATTGCTGGCGCGCAGTCGCCTTCCCGAACTCGAGCGGGCGCTGACCGAGCGTATCATTCCGACCCGCCGCGAGATCGTCGGCAACACCACCCGCGCCGATGTGCATGCGTTGATCCGCAACGCTCGCGCCGTTCTCGACACGCGCGAAGACAGCATCTCCGAGCAACTCGATCAGTTACTGACGCTGCGCAACAAAAATCAGGATGTGGTGTTGCGCCTGCTCGATCAAACCAAAGACGAGAAAATCAAGTTTGAGCACGGCATGGCGCGCTACACCGCGATGCGTCGCATCTTCACCAACCTAACCAACGCCCTGCTCGACGCCGCCGGTACCGAAGCATTGCGTCTCAACGCTAACCGCACCCACCTGGCGCTCGAAGCGTCAAGCCAGACTCGCAGCGTGCGCGCGGCGATCAACCATTTTTTCATCTCGATCAACGAAGACATGGCGCACGCCGAATTTCAGGCCAAGGAGATTTACGACATGGTGGCGGCAATGTCAACGCAGTTCTCCAAAGAGCTGCGAATGAAATCGTTTGCGCCGACACCATTCTCGTTTGAGAAATACAAGAAAGAACTTTCCCGCCTGCACAGCGCTTATCAGCAGCGCTTTGAAGCGTTGTGGGGAAGCACGACCCGCGCCCGACTGCAACCGATGCAGCGTTTCTTCGAGGCCATCGTGACCCGCGCCAAACACATTTACGGCGTTGCCAACCGCGACGCCGAAAGCTGGCTCAAAGCGGTAATGATTCCGCTGGAAACCCAAATCCGCGAGCGCCATCAGCAGTTGCGCAAACGTCAGGATCGGGCGCGGCAAATGTCGCTGGTCAGCAGCGAAGCCGAAGGCCATTCCCGCGAACTGCGCGAGCAGTTTGCCGAAGTTCAGCAACAGCAAAACGGGCTTGACGATTTCGTGAAGCGCTTTGATACGCTGATGACGCAACAGAATTTCAGCGATGAGTTGCTCCCCGACGAAGAAGCCGCGTCGCAAGAGATGATACCCATTCTCACGGAAGCGGCGTCGATTCTCGATACCCCAAAAATGAACGTGAACCATCTCGTATTCCCCAAGATCCAACCGGCGCGACGCACGGCGGTCGGCAGACACTGATTCGCGTCTATCGATTTTTGTTTTGGGCTTTTCCCTACAAAGGAGTTTCCTTGATGAACCTGCTTTTCCGGTACAGTCATGCAAGTTTGCTCGCTGCGACGTTCGCGCTTTTCGCGCCGATGGCCTTCTCTGCCGACGCGATGCGCGTTGAAGGCGCGCCGGTCACTTCGACCAAAGCCGAAGCCGTGGTTACTTGGCGCGCTGCGCCGAATGTCAGCAACGCCACTGCCGTTACCTTTATGCCCTTGCCCGCAACGACGCTGAAAGCCGTGCAAGAAGAAAACAGCGAAAGTTCGGGCAAAACCCTTCAAACCAAGCGCCTCAAAATCGGCGTC
>WRFN01000004.1 GCA_009778785.1 Betaproteobacteria bacterium
AGGCGCAGCGTGAGATCAATCAAAACGACATACAAGAAGCCTTTGCCAAATTGCAATCCGGCGCTTGGAGAAGCAATACGGGGAACGAAAAGAAAGGAAACAGGCTTCATTCATGAATCTCTGGAAGGCAATTAAACCCACGCATTACGAATAAACGTCGCCTCTCTTTCCGAGCTTTACCACCAGCACACACAACAAATCATCGTGAATACTACATATCACCCGATAATCGCCGACCCGATAGCGCCATAACTCGCCTAATGGGCCGGAAAGAGCTTTCCCCAGCTTGCGCGGATCGTGGCTTGTCGCCACTCGTGTATCCATGTAATCGAGAATTCGGCGCGCTATCTGCTTATCGAGCTGACGAAACTGTTTGCGCGCTGAAGCCGCGTATTCAATCGTCCAAGCCAAGGTCTTTTCTCACGTCAGAAGAAGAATAAGTTTTCTCGCGCCCGCTGCGAACGCGCTCCAGCACATCGGCAGCAAGATAATAGTCCTCGATGTCTTCAAGGCCTTGTTCAATGACTTCTCTCAGATAAAAAGATTTCGTCCGCCCAGTCTTTTCAGCCAGAAAGTCGAGTCTTTTTTCAACGCAGGGAGCCAATCTGATTGATGTTGTCATCAGTTTTTTCCTCAAGGTGTAATACACGAATTTTTTGTATTACACCCTTTTTAAAAATATTTGTCAAGTCATTGCCGCCTAAAGAAAACTCCGAAAACCGGACATTTCTATTTAGTTTTAATACAGGCATTTCAACTTAGTATTGACACCCCCGTTCCACATGGCCGGTTTTCCTGAACAGCACCCGAGGTTCAATCGTCATAGCGATCATCATCAAAGTCTACTCCGTATCGATCACAGATAGACCGTAGCATTATTGCTAAACGTTTGTTTTTCTCGATACCTATGCCATGAAAAAAACATCGCATTACTTCAAGGAGAGCCCACTTTCCAGAACCCCCTTTCCCCTGAACTGCCGCCGCAAGGTAATACTCAAAAGCTCTTTTTTCATTTTTCTTTAGATTACAGCCATTCTCGTAAAAAACACCTAGATTAAACATTGCGTCAACGTTAAGCCCTTTAGCAGCAGTCCGATAGTATTGAAGCCCTCTTTTACGGTTCTTTTTAAAGAAAACTCCACGCATATACCAATCCGCCAACGCGCAAGTTGCCTTGACCTCACCTTTTACGTGCGCTTTCTCCAACAATCCAGCCGTTTTCTCATAGTTAGGCGTCTTTTTTTTTGCCTCTCTTTTCGCTAGATCATATAACTTTTCTGCTTCCATCTGTTTTTCTCCAAATTGGATATTTCAAATCCGACATTTAGGTGGCTTATGGGGTGGATCTCTTCTTCAGTCACCATCCTCTCCGCTTCGATCTCTCCCCTTTCTGGCCGTGCCTTTCTGATGTTTGCCTTTCGTTGACCCACGAGCATTAGTATCATGCTCCGCTCCTCCTGAAACACCATGAACACCTGCCCCACCTCCACCGCCGCCATGCCCTCTGCTACGTCCCCTGCCCCCTCTATTCCGCCGCCTCGACTTCTTCCATTATGAACCAACACACCTTCTTCACCTACGAAGAAGGTGTGGTCTTGCGCCACTTCAAGGTTGTAAACCGAAACGGTTTTCTGTTCTTGTTCAACTTTGGTAATGGTCACCCATCGCCTATCAGGGGCTTCTCCTCCTTTCAGATCAAGCTGGCCTCCCGCTTTCAATAAAACTGCCGCCAGTCAGCCTTCACTTTTAATAAACCGCTTTAATGCATTTCGTAAAAGCATCCTTTATACATTCATCTACCGATTCAATGGTGGCGGCGTTGTCTCTTCTGTCTCCAAGACAGGTATTGTTATTTGAACGGGCAAACCTAATGAGGTGAGAGACATTAACTCTTTGGCAGAAAAATCGACTTCCACTGTCCTTGAATCAGGGTGCGTCTCAAGAGAATAAAAAATGTTGATAAAGGCGCGATCTATTCCCTCAACTTTCTCTAAGTTGCCAATTTTATCTCCAAGAGACTCCACGATAAAACGGATTTGATCTGCCAAGTTTTCACTTGCAGCCTTGTGCCTTGCATATAACTCCCAACACCCTATTTTCGCTACGATCTCCTCTCCTGTACTGGAATTCCATCTATCTCCTTTTTTCTTTGAGTAAGTCGGTTCGATCTTCAAGGTGTTGGTTATCTCTTCAGGCAATAGATTATTACCCAAGAAGTACACACCTATAGTGACAAACTTTTGTTTAAAGTTTTCATCCATAGTTATTCTCGCTTAGGGGTGTAGGTACAGGGGGCGTTCCCGTCGTTCGGATTGGCCGTTTTGATCAGCTTGCCGCTGGAATTGTATTTGCTGTTCGTTTGGCGGCGCTCCCCTTCTATCTCCAAGGTCTATTGTTATTTCCACTGGAAAACCTAGTGAAGCAAGAGACTTTAACTCATCAGCAGAAAAATCAGCTTCTACTGTCGAACCATAACCCACTTCAGGAGAATAAAAGAGGCTTACAAAGGCGCGCTCTATTCCTTCGACTTCCTTTAGGTTGTCGATTTTATCTCCAAGAGATTCTGTGATATAACGAGCTTGATCTGCCAGGCTTTGAGTTGCCGCCCTGTATCTTGCGCGCAATGTCCACCCCCCTGTCTTTGCCACCACCTCTTTTCCGGTGCAGGTCTTCCATTTATCTCCCTTTGTTCTGGAGTAAGTAGGTTCAATTTTTAAGGCATTGGTTATCTCATCAGGCAATAAGTTATTGCCATGGAAATATACCCCTACAGTGACAAGCTTTTGATTGACGTCTTTATTCAAGGCTTTACTTGCTATGGTCTTCATCACCCAAATTCCCAACAAATTCTCCATCTGGACCTACGACATCTCCTGTCGCAGGATTAACAGAATAGTCATCATCCCCTCGCGCTCCAAGATCATCACCTTTCATTCCATGAAAACGATTTTCCCCTTCTTTAGCTCCACAACCATTACGTTTTCCCCATTTATCACCAGATTTTGGCTCTAAGCTTGGATGTTCTGTATATAAAGGGCGCATGACCTCTTCCCACATTGTTACCATTATTGCGCCCACCGCTTGCTCATATTTAGCCACTTCTTTTTTGTCTTCAGTATGCTCTTGAAAAACAATAATAGACTGATTTAGCTGCTCACTAGCACGAAGCTTTAATTCACTGATTTTTTTGCCACCTCGTATTCCATTTTGAACTCCCTTAAAGGCAATCGCCCATGCTCATCATCTTTACTTTACACATCGCAGCCCCAAAACCAGAACCGTCTCCGGAAGATTGTATGGGTAAAAAGGGAAGAGGAGGGAGAAAGCAATCGTTATTCGTGCAGTGGTGAATTACCCCATTTCTGCCCTGCCCCGATTTTTTTCTATTATAAGGGGTGAACAACAAAAATCCCCCAGCTTTGACCGAGGGATTGGGTGAAAGTTATTGAAGCGCAACTTATCAGCGGCGTGCGCGAACGAGTTGGTAGCGTCTGAAAAGATAGCCCAGAGGGATGCTCCAGATGTGGACGAGTCTCGTGAACGGGAAGATGGCAAGGATCGTCCAGCCCAGCGCCCGGTGCAGGATGGCGATGTCCACGGTGCCTTTCAGATACGGTTCCATCGCGTCCGGATAATGCTCGATCACGTACGGCGCCATGTCTTTCATCTCGGTCATCACGAGGCCGAGGATCGCCATGAGCACGAGCAGCGCGATAACCAGCGTGTCCGAACGGTTGGAGGTGATTCTCACCCGGACGTTGCCCAGACGGCGCAGCACGAGATACCCCCCCCCGATCAGGATCAGGAAGCCGCAGACGAAGCTGACGGTCAGCGGCCAGTCGCTGACGCTGCCGAAGGCCACGACGCCGACGATGTGCGCGAGGATGAGGAAAATGATGCCGATGTGAAACACGTTTGACGCGAACCACATGCCGCGCGGGCTCAACATCTGGCTGGAGGCCGCGCGCCAAGTGTAGGCGCCGTGGTCATAACGCAACCAGCTTCCGAGCAGGAAGATCGTGACCGCGATATAGGGGTAAATGTTGGTGATGAAAGTATTGAACGCTTCCATGATGGGTTCCTCGTGTTTAAGCGGTAAAAGCGGTTCGATGCAACCGTATCGTGCTCTCTCTCGGCGGCAAGGCGTTGGCGCCGCACGGCGCCGGATCGTCAAACCGCACTTGCGTTTCCTGCCAGACGGCGTCCAGTGCGGCCGGGGTATTGTCCGGCGCTTCATCGGCAACTTGCGTCGAGTCTGCCACCGGCTTGCCGCAGAAGATCAGAAGCGCATCGAACAGAACGGCGTAGGGGCTTTCACGATGGAGCAGTCTCGCCGATAGAGCGGACAACACCGACGCGAATTCGCTCAACTGTTTTTTCGCTCCGTCTTCGGGCAACGTGCTGAGGTATTCCAGATATAGTGGCAGATAATCCGGCAATTCTCCCGAATAAAAACTCAGCCCGGCTTGATGGTACGCTTCCTGAAGATCGACCATCGCCTGACCGCGCTCACGCGATTCGCCATAGACGTGCTCGAACAGCAACAGCGAAGTCGAACGGCCGTATTCAAACGTATCCACGTAAGACGCTTGCGCGTCGAGAATGTCCGTTTGCAGCAGCGCGGCGGCGAAATCGGCAAGGGTCGGATCGGATGCCGCCCTCTCCAACACTTCATCGCGCGCGTCCCACAACGCTTTGTCGGGATATTCCAGCAAACGCGCAATCAGTCGCAAACTACGCATGCTCGTGCCTCTCGCCGGTTTCTTCGTGAATCGCAATGACGCGCCGCGGTTTCACGGTATCCTTGCCGTCAAACGTATTGAACTTGGTATCGCTGCCGCGACAGCCGTCGCCGAAGGTAAAGCCGCAAGCAATCTTGTCGGGGAAAGCTTTGTCTGCGAGGGCGCGATAGCTTGAAGGCACGACGAAACGGTCTTCGTAATCGGCGAGCGCCAGATAACGATACATTTCTTCGGCCTGCGTTTCGGTCAAGCCTGCTTCAACCAGCGCGCGAGTGTCTTTAACTTTCTCGACTTGCTCCGCCCGCTTGTAAACGCGCATAGCCAGCAACCGCTTCAACGCCAGAATCACCGGCTGGGTATCGCCGGCGGTCAGCAGGTTGGCAAGGTATTGCACGGGGATGCGAAGCTTCTGCACGTCCGGCAACACGGCGGTAGGCGCCGCGTCCAGCGCGCCGCTCTCGGCCACCGGCAAAACCGGCGACAGCGGCGGCACGTACCACACCATCGGCAATGTCCGATATTCGGGGTGCAGCGGCAAGGCCAGTTGCCATTCCACCGCCAGCTTGTACACCGGCGAACGCTGCGCCGCTGTGATCACGCTTTCCGCGATACCGCTGCGCCGCGCTTCGGCAATCACCGTGGGATCGTTGGGATCGAGGAAGATGTCCAACTGGCGCTTGTAGAGATCGGTGGTGTGCTCGGTGGACGCCGCTTCGGCGATGCGGTCGGCGTCGTACAACAGTACGCCCATGTAGCGAATACGCCCGACACAACTTTCGGAACACAGCGTCGGCAAACCCGCTTCAACGCGCGGATAGCAGAAAATGCACTTCTCCGATTTGCCGCTCTTCCAGTTGAAGTAGATTTTTTTGTACGGGCAGCCGGTGATGCACATGCGCCAGCCGCGACATTTGTCCTGATCGATTAAAACGATGCCGTCTTCTTCCCGCTTGTAAATCGCGCCGCTCGGGCACGTAGCCACGCAACCGGGGTTCAGACAATGCTCGCACAAGCGCGGCAGGTACATCATGAAGGTGTTTTCAAACTGCTGATACACCGACTTTTGCAGCCCGTCGAAATTCTTGTCGCGCATCAACTTTTCGCTCTCGCCGCCGAGGTCGTCTTCCCAGTTCGGACCGCGCACGATTTTTTCCATTCGCTTGCCGGTGATCTTCGAGTAGGGGCGCGCCACCGGTTGCTGATTGCCGCTTTTGGCGGTTTGCAAATGCTGATAGTCGTAATCGAACGGTTCGTAGTAATCGTCGATTGACGGCAAGCGCGGGTTGGCAAAAATTCGCGCCAGCACGCCCGCTTTTCCGCCTAACCGCGGCGTGATCTTGCCCGAACCGCCGCGTTCCCAACCGCCGTGCCACCTTTCCTGATCTTCCCAGGCTTCGGGATAGCCGGTGCCGGGTTTCGTTTCAACGTTGTTGAACCAGGCGTATTCGACCCCTTCTCTGCTCGTCCAGACGTTTTTACAGGTCACCGAACAGGTATGGCAGCCGATACATTTGTCCATGTTCAGCACCATGCCGACTTGCGCACGTATTTTCATGAGTTCACCTTTTCGGCAGAAGACTGCTGTTCGCCGTCCAGCCAGTCGATGCGTTTCATTTTCCGAACCACGACGCCTTCGTCGCGGTTGGAACCCACCGTCCCGTAGTAATTGAAGCCATACGCCTGATGAACGTAGCCGCCAATCATGTGCGTCGGCTTCAACACCGCCCGCGTGACCGAGTTGTGCATCCCGCCGCGTTGGCCGCTGACTTCCGAGCCGGGCACGTTGACGTTGCGCTCTTGCGCGTGATACATCATCGCCATGCCCAACGGAATGCGCTGACTGACAATCGCCCGCGCCGTGACGGCGCCGTGCGTGTTGAACAGTTCGATCCAGTCGTTATCGGCAATGCCGAGATCGCGGGCGTCGCCTTCGCTGATCCAGACGATCGGGCCGCCCCGCGCCAACGTCAACATCAACAGATTGTCGGTGTAGGTGGAGTGGATGCCCCATTTCTGGTGCGGCGTGATCCAGTTCAACACCCGTTCCGGATGGCCGTTGGGCTTTTTGTTGAGCAGCGGCACGGTCGAACGCGTATCGACCGGCGGCCGGTACGCAACCAGGCTTTCGCCGAAAGCGCGCATCCATTCGTGATCCTGATACAACTGCTGGCGACCGGTCAGCGTCCGCCAGGGAATCAGCTCGTGCACGTTGGTGTAGCCCGCCGTGTAAGAAACGTGCTCATCTTCCACCCCCGACCAGATCGGGCTGGAAATGATTTTTCTCGGCTGCGCCTGAATGTCGCGGAAGCGAATCTTCTCGTGCAGCTTGCCGGTGACGAGGTGGGTGTGATCGCGGCCGGTGATTTGACCCAGCGCTTTCCAGGCTTTCATCGCCACTTCGCCGTTGGTTTCCGGCGCCAGTGAGAGGACAACTTCCGCCGCATGGATGGCCGTGTCAATCTTCGCCTGACCTTTACCCGCGCCCTGCTCCTGCTCGCCGTTGAGATGCTTGAGGAACTCCACTTCGTCCAGCGTTTGCCAGGCAATGCCTTTGCCGCCGTTGCCAATCTTTTCCATCAGCGGCCCCAGCGAGGTATAGCGGGCGTAAGTGTTGGGGTAATCGCGCTTGACTTCGATGAAACTGGGCGCAGTTTTACCGGGGATCAGATCGCACTCGCCGCGCTTCCAGTCCCGCACCGTCAACGCTTGCCCCAGTTCGGCCGCAGAGTCGTGCTGCATCGGCAACGTCACGATGTCGGTTTCTTCGCCAAGGTGTCCGACGCAGAGTTTCGAGAATGACTTGGCGATGCCCTTGTAGATTTCCCAATCGCTCTTGGACTCCCATACCGGATCCACTGCCGCCGACAGCGGGTGGATGAAGGGGTGCATGTCTGACGTGTTCAGATCGTCCTTCTCGTACCATGTTGCCGTCGGCAGAACGATGTCGGAGTACAAACAAGTCGTGGACATGCGGAAATCCAGCGTAACGAGAAGGTCGAGCTTGCCTTGATTCTCGCCGTTCTTGCCGTCGCGCCACACCACTTCCTGCGGTTTCTCGGCGCCCGTCTCACCGATGTCGCCTTGCAACACCGCGTTTTTCGTGCCGAGAAGGTACTTCAGCATGTATTCGTGCCCCTTCCCCGCCGCGCCTAAAAGGTTGGAACGCCAGATGAACATGTTGCGCGGGAAGTTTTGCGGATTGTCCGGGTCTTCCGAAGCGAAACGAATGTCGCCCTTCTTGAGCGCCTCCGCGACGAACGCGGCGGAGGGTTTTCCGGCAGCCGATGCCGCTTTTGCCAGCGACAACGGGTTCGCGCTCAGTTGCGGCGCCGACGGCAGCCAACCCATGCGTTCCGCCCGCACGTTGAAGTCTATCAGGTTGCCCTGATAGCGCGAGGCGTCCGCCAGCGGCGAGAGGATATCGGCGGGTTTCACCGATTCGTAGCGCCACTGACCGCTGTGATTGTAGAAGAACGAGGTGCCGTTCATGTGACGCGGCGGACGCTGCCAATCCAGCCCGAAGGCCAGCGGCAACCAACCCGATTGCGGCCGCAGTTTTTCCTGACCGACGTAGTGCGCCCAACCGCCGCCGCTCTTGCCGATACAACCGCACAGGATGAGGAGGTTGATCAAACCACGGTAGTTCATATCCATGTGATACCAGTGGTTCAACCCGGCGCCGACGATGACCATTGAGCGCCCTTCCGTCTTGGCGGCATTTTCGGCAAACTCACGCGACAAACGGATGATGTCGCTCCGTTTGACGCCGGTAATCGCTTCCGCCCACGCCGGAGTGTAAGCGGTGACGTCATCGTAGCTTGGCGCTTTTCCGTCTGCCGCCGGCGCAACGCCATAGTTGCCCAACAGGAGATCGAATACGGTCGCCACATAGGCTTCTTTGCCGTCAGCCAGCGTAACCCTTTTCACCGGCAAGCGACGATAGGAAACTTCATCCAGCGCGACGCTCTTGAACATATCGTTCTGGATGCCGCCGAAGTAAGGGAAACCCACCGAGACTTCGGCATCCTGCTTATCTTTCAGGCTCAGGCGCAGCGACACTTCGCGTTGCGCGCTGCCTTCTTTCGTTTCCAGATTCCAGCGCCCGGCTTCGCTGCCGGCGCCTTCGCCCGCGCCCTTCCAGCGGAAGCCCGCCGAACCTTGCGGCGCCACCAGCGATTCCGTTTTTTCGTCGATCGCGATGGTTTTCCATTCCGTATTCTCTTTCTGCCCGAGGCTGCCGGGAAGATCCGACGCCCGCAGGAAGCGGCCGGGAATGTAAGCGTTGTCGCGCTTGTCGAGGAGCACCAGCATCGGCAAATCCGAGTAGCGCTTGGCGTAATCGGTAAAATAAGGCTGCGGCTGACGAAGGTAAAACTCTTTCAGAATCACATGCCCCATCGCCATCGCCATGGCGCTGTCAGTGCCCTGCTTCGGCGCCAGCCATTGATCGCACAACTTCGCCACTTCGGCGTAATCGGAAGTGATCGCCACGGTTTTTGTGCCGTTGTAGCGGGCTTCGGACAGGAAGTGCGCGTCTGGCGTCCGCGTCTGCGGAACGTTTGAACCCCAAGCGATGATGTACGAAGCGTTGTACCAGTCAGCGGATTCGGGCACGTCGGTTTGCTCGCCCCAAGTCATCGGCGAGGCTGGCGGCAAGTCGCAATACCAGTCGTAAAAGCTCAGGCAAGCGCCGCCGATGAGCGACAGGTAACGCGCCCCCGCCGCATACGACACCATCGACATCGCCGGAATCGGCGAAAAGCCGATGATGCGATCGGGGCCGAAGGTCTTGGCCGTATAAACATTGGCGGCGGCGATCATTTCGTTGGCTTCCTGCCAATCGAAACGCACGAAGCCGCCCATGCCGCGCTGCTTCTTGTAGAGCGCCGTTTTGGTTTTGTCTTCGACAATCGACGCCCAGGCGTTGACCGGATCGGCGTTCTTCTGGCGCGCTTCGCGCCAGAGCGAAACCAGCGCTTTGCGCACCAGCGGATACTTGATCCGGGTGGCGCTGTACAGATACCACGAGTAGCTGGCGCCGCGCGGGCAACCACGCGGTTCGTGGTTAGGCATGCCGGGGCGCGTTCTCGGATAATCCGTTTGCTGCGTTTCCCAAGTCACCAGACCGTTCTTGACGTAAATCTTCCAACTACACGAACCCGTGCAGTTGACGCCGTGCGTCGAGCGGACGATTTTGTCGTACTGCCAGCGCATCCGATAACTGTCTTCCCAGTCGCGGTTGCGCGTCTCGGTTTGCCCGTGCCCTTGGGCAAAAGGCTCGCTGCCTTGAACAAAATAGCGAAGACGATCAAAAAATCGGCTCATCGTATTACCTCCTTACTTTTTACCCACAGTCCAGAACCTGCCATAGCGTTCGACATCGTGCAGCACGCCGCCCTTGCGGCTGTAAACAAACCAAGTGATGATCACGCAAGTCACATAGAAGCCGAGGAATACCCACATCGCGTTCAGCGGGCCGATTCCACCAGGTCTATAGGCGTAGGGGATCAGGAAGAACCCGTAGGCGGCAATCGCGGAAGTGAAGCCGGTGATCGCGGCAGATTCTTTTTCAGCCTGACGTTGGCGCACTTCGGCGCTCGCTTCCGGCATCAGCCGAATCACTTCCTGCCGCATGATGTTGGGGATCATCTGGAACGTGGAGGCATTGCCCACGCCGGTGGCCGCGAACAGAATCAGGAACGAAATGAAGTAACCCACGAAGGAATGAACACTGATGAAGTAGATCACTGCCAGCACTGCCAGAATCATCACAATGAACACCCAGAAGCTGACGCGCGCGCCGCCCACTTTATCGGACAGCCAGCCTGTTGCCGAGCGCGATAGCGCCCCGAGCAGGGGACCGACGAAAACTACCGGCATGATCGTAGCCCAGACTTCCGGGAACAGTGTTTTCGTCAGCAACGGAAAACCGGCGGCGTAGCCGATGAATGAGCCGAAGGTGCCCATGTAGAGCCAGCACATCAGCCAGTTGTGTTTGCGCTTGAAGATCACCGACTGATCTGAAAACGAGGTTCTAGCCGAAGCGATGTTGTTCATGCCGAACCAGGCCGCCAGCGCGAAGATCACTATAAACGGCACCCAGATGAGCGCGGCGTTTTGCAGCCAGATATTGGTGGAGCCGACCAGTACTGCAGTACCGCCGAACGGGATGGCGAATTTGATCACCTGCGGCCCGACGAGTTGCACCACGCTCACACCCAGGTTGCCGAAGCCGGCATTGAGCGCCAGCGCGTTGCCCTTTTGCGCGCGCGGGAAAAAGAACGAGATATTGGACATCGACGAAGCGAAATTACCGCCGCCCAAACCTGCCAGCAGCGCCAGCACGGCAAAGACCCAGTAAGGCGTGGACGGATTCTGCACCGCGTAGCCGATGCCGACGGCGGGAATCAAGAGCGACAGCGTGACCAGCGTCGTCCACAGCCGTCCGCCGAAAATCGGCACCATGAAGGAATAGAAGATTCTGAGCGTGCCGCCCGACAATCCGGCCAGCCCCACCAGCCAAAACAATTGATCGCCTGTAAATTTGAATCCGATCGATGTCAGTTGAGGCACGGTGATCGACCAAACCTGCCAGATAACGAAGGCCAGCAACAGCGCCGGAATGGAAATCCACAGATTCCGGTTGGCGATCGCTTTGCCTTCGTTCTGCCAGAAGGAATGATCTTCCGGCATCCACGTCGTCAGCGTTTTGCCATCCTGTTGACTTGATACTTTAGGGTTAGGTGTATTCACAATATGTCCTTGCTACGTTAGTCTTGGTTAAAAACTTGAAGCCCCTGTGAAAGCGGGCTTTTCTGAAAAGTAAAATTTAATCCGTGCTGCGGTTGCGTATTTCGGTAAAGTACATCCAGATCAATGAGATGATTACTACGACGAGCATCAACATGAAAGCGGTCGAACGCACGCCGGTGAGTTGTTGCAAATAGCCGAACCCTTTCGGGAACAGAAAGCCTCCCAAGCCGCCCCACAGGCCCACCGCGCCGCTGACAGCGCCAACGTTGGCCTTGTATTCATTGCCGACATACTTGAACACGCTGGCTTTGCCGATGGCGACCACGACACCCAGCAGGAACAGCATGATGGTGAAAACGTAAACGTTCAGACCGCCGGCGCCAAGGGTTTTGGGGCCCGGATAGCTCAAGATGATCAGACAGACGCAACTCACCACCATCACCCAGAAGGTGACGCGGTGGGCGCCGAACTTGTCCGAGATGAAGCCGCCGGCCGCGCGCACCGCGCCGCCGGGAAGTGCGAAGCAGGCCGTCAGGAACCCCGCATCGATCAGGCTCATGTCGTATTCGTCATGAAAATACTGTGCCAGCCACAGGCTCAATCCCACGTAACCGCCGAATACGAAGAAGTAATACAAGCAATACTTCATCACCGTGGTGTCGCCCATCACACGGATCTGATCGGTCCAGCGGGTAGTGGGGGGCACCAGATGCTTCGGGTGGCTGTAGCTGAATAGCCAGAACACGATGACCGTGCCTAGCATGATTGCTGCATAGACGTGCGGGACGATCTTCCAACTGCCGGCTACCGCAGCGCCACCAGCCATCGCGATCAGCGTCGGAGCAAGAAGCTTGTTGACCGCCGCGCCCGAGTTGCCGGCGCCGAAAATCCCCATCGCCGTGCCTTTCAGGCGCGTGGGGAACCAGCGCGAAACGTAGGGCGTACCGACTGAGAACGATCCGCCGGCCAAGCCCATCAGCAGCCCGATCACGATGAACTGCCAATACTCGGTAGCGTAAGCGATGCACCAGGTGGTGGGTACCGTGATCGCCAGCAATATGGTCATCACGATGCGGCCGCCGTACTTGTCGGTCCATATCCCCAGCGGCACGCGAATCAGCGAACCGGAGAGCACCGGCATGGCAACCAGCGTGGCAAAATCGGACTGGGAGAGATGCAGCACGTTGTCGCGCAGCGGAACGCCGACGATGGCGAACATCATCCAGATCATAAAGCAAACTGTGAAAGCCAGCGTGCTGGCAAACAGCGTGCTCCAAGACTGGAACGGGATCTTGGACGACTTTTTACCGGATGAAGAAGATGACCGACTGTCCTCTATTCGGCGTGGAGCGTCATCGACCAGCGCCAGAGCGGGAGAAGCAGATTCGGAACGAACAAGATTGGAAGCCATGGACCACCCTTGGTTACAGTATGTTGGTTATTGAAAAATATTTGGCGCAACAATAAGGCGACAGGGGAAAAATCATTTGATGTACATCAATAACAACTGAGTGAAAAAATCCCCCGTGACTAAAACGCCCTACTTAAGTGGTAAACTTTTTTGCAGTAAAATCTCTGTAAATTCAAGCAGCTAGCAAAACCGATGTAACGGTGTATTTTCCCCTGTTACAGGTCGGGCTTTTTGGAAGTACCTCTTTTGAATTATGTGAAATTTTTGGCAACGACAGGCCATGACCGCGATGAATGAAAGCTCCTCTGCCGGCAATCCCAAAAAGTCGGCCACTTTTTTTTCTCTCGTGCAACAAGGGGCGTTACTGATCGCGCTTTTCTGCGCGCTGGTGCTGGTCAGCATGGCGAGCGTCACCGGGCTGACGATTCGCGTTCAAGGTAACGCCCACGCGATCAACAAGGCCGGCACGTTGCGGATGCAGAGTTACCGGCTGCTCGCCAACGTCAGCCTGACGCCCGGCGCCAGCGACCGCCTGCACAACCTCGCCGATGCGTTCGAGGCGGATATCAACAGCGAATCACTGAGTTCCGTCCTCAACCGGGAGGGGCTTGGAAGCGATTTGCAGCGCCTTCAGAATGATTGGCAAACAGTTTTACGCCCCGGTTTGCTTCGTCACGACAACATGCCGCTTGTTGCCGAGCAGGTGAGCACTTTCGTGCAACACATCGACGCTCTGGTCGTCAGCCTCGAAGAAAAAACCGAACAACACATTCAGCAGACGATTCTTCTGCAAAAGCTTTTTATTGTGTTTTCGCTGCTGTCCGTAATCGCTTTTGTTTTTTATTCTCGCCACCGCATCGTCTTTCCCCTGCGCAAACTGCTGGGGCTGGCTTCGGCCATTCAGCACCGCAATTTCAAGCCACGCGTTTTCCTCCGGCACCACGACGAACTTCAGTTGCTGGCGCAAACGCTGAACACCGCCGCTCACGAGCTTGAGCAGAGCTATCAAAGCCTCGAAAGCCGAATCGCCGAGAAGACCACTGATTTGCAGCAGAAAAACGAAACGCTGGCCTTTCTTTATGAGGCATTGCGGGCGTTGTACCATCAGGGTGCTTACGACAACCGCTCGTTGCACGAGCGCTTCGTTGCCATTTTAGATCGCGTCAAAATCCTTTTGCCCTTCAGTAAGCTGACCCTCACCCTCGAGCGTCGCTCGCCGCCGCCCTTCCCGCAGATGCCCGCATCCGGCTCCCAGCGTTGGGAGCTGGCCGACGCGCAGACTTCCTACGGCTGGATCGAAGGGCGCTTGCTTCCCGACACCCCGCTCATCGAAGAACAGCGCCGCCTGATGTTGCTGCTGGTCGATACCTTCGTCGTCGCACTGGTGCTGGAAGACCAAAACCACCAGCGCGAGCAGTGGTTGTTGACCGAGGAGCGAACGGTGATTGCCCGCGAGTTACACGATTCGATGGCGCAGTCCCTCTCCTACCTCAAGCTGCGGTTGGCCACCCTGCAAATGCAGCCGACGTTATCGAAAGAAGAGCTTCACACGGCGCTGACGGAAATGCGCAACGAAGTCAACGCCGCTTACCGGAAACTGCGCGAATTGTTGACGACTTTCCGGCTGCAACTTGATCAGCCCGGCATCGACGCGGCGCTCAGAAAAACGGTCGAGGAATTCAGCCTTCGCCTCGGTTTTCCGATCGATGGCGACATTCAACTGCTCACGATGTTGCCCGCCGACAAAACCATCCACCTGCTGCATATCGCGCGCGAGGCTTTTTACAACATCGAAAAACATTCCGGCGCCACTCAGGCGTCGCTCAAAGCGTCGCACATCGGAGACGAAATTGTGATGGACATCACCGACAATGGCTGCGGTCTGCCGGAAGATTGCGAGAAAAGAAGCCACTACGGCCTTGCCATCATGCGCGACCGCGCGCAAAGCCTCGGCGGCGTTTTCCGGATCAGCAACAAGCCGGAAGGCGGCGTTGAAGTGCACGTCGCTTTCCAGCAACCGCAACACACCACACTGGCCGACGAATAGCACGAAGAAGGCGTATCATCACACCATCAGGGGAAATGCCATGAATGAAGAAACACCCGCCACTGTTATTCTGATCGACGACCATCCAATGCTGCGCAGCGGCATCAAACACCTCTTGTCGATGACCCCAGACCTGGCCGTCATCGCCGAGACGGGCGACGGCGCTAAAGGCATTGAATTGGCGCGCGAGCACGACCCCGACCTGATTCTTCTTGATCTCAACATGCCCGGCACGACCGGGCAGGAGACTTTGATCGGCTTGCGACAACAACCGCTGTCGGGACGCATCATCGTGTTCACTGTTTCCAACCACGAAGAAGACATCACCAACGCCTTCAAGAGCGGCGCCGACGGCTACTTGCTTAAGGACATGGAGCCGGAAGACCTCCTCGCCGCGTTGAGGCAAGCCGCCATCGGCGAGATGGTGTTGAGCGATTCGCTCAAACCCGTGCTCATCCACAGCCTGCGGGAAAAAAGTGCGCCCGGCGGCGAACGCCGCCTCGATGAATTGACGACGCGCGAACGGGATGTTTTGGGGCTGATCGCCGCAGGTTTTTCCAACAAAACCGTTGCGAACCGGCTCAACATCACCGAAAGCACCGTCAAGGTGCACGTCAAAAATCTGCTCAAGAAACTGAAACTCCGCTCGCGCGTCGAGGCCGCCGTCTGGTTTACGCAGAAACAAAAGGACAAGTAGGCAAATGGCCCAACGGGGCAGGCGTCGGAAAAATATTTGCGACCGAAGTCAATGCTCCACCTTCAAGTAAAGTTGTAACGTCTTTTTTTCGGGTGGTTTGACTCTCTCGAAGCGAAGGCGCTGATCGTCGCCGACAATGGCAAATTCCGGCGGCGGCAGAGCATGGCTCAGCGCTTCGAGCATGCGCTGACGGAAGGCTTCGAGTTGTTGGTCGGCGCTGCACACGCCTTTTTCACTGAGGTAAAATCCGGCATGGTTTGCCTCGCCGATGGCAAACGACGGTTGCCCGTCGTTGCAGCCGCCGCCGCTGCGGCGCAAGACCCAAACTGCGTCATCCGTGATGGCGAAAACGATGTCTTGTTTGAACAGTTGGATCGCCATCTGATTTTCCAAGTTCTCCCCTTCGTCGGGAGCGTTCTGCCCAAGCCAGTCGCTGACGGAAATCAGTTTCGACGGCGCCAGCATTTCAAACGAAAAACCGCTGGGCAAGGTTACTTGCCAAGGGCCGCTGCGTTGCATGGTTTCGCGGTAAAAAGCGGGAAGACGGGTTCCCAAGCGTTTTTCAGCCGCCGCGATGTCCCCGTTGTCAACCGGCCCAGGTATTTGCCAGAGGATTCGATCGGTGGATGGAGAATCCGGATCGGCGCGGTTGATGTCGCGCATGACGCCCTGCCAGACGGTCAAAAATCCGGCCAAGGCCGTGGGCCGACCGACGACTTCCGTCAAATAATCGTGCGCCAGCAAAATTCCCTGCCCCTCCACTTTGACACGCTTCCCCGGCTTCATCCGCGCAAATCCGTTCAGTTCATACCGGAACGGCTTGCTGATTTCTGGTAAAGACATTTCGGCGGAATCATAGAGATAATCAACGTGGATTTCCCCCGCCGGTTGTTTGGTCAGCCCCAGAGTAATACCGACTGTTTCTTCGATTTGGTCGCGGTCGAGGGTTTGCGCCACCACCGGGCCTGCCACTGTTCCGGAATCTTGCGCCCATCCCAAGGCACTGATACCGCCCAGCAGCAGTCCGACGAGGATGGCCGAGGCTGTTTTTCGTTCAAAGCATAATTGCTTTTTCATGGTTTTTACCAACAATAAATCTATTAAAATCAATTTATTACAATAAAAATTTCAAGTTATTTCGAGTTATTTATCCTTGAGCCGCCAGCGCTTCATCCAGCCGCGAGACACCGATGATCTCGATGTCTTCAGTGGAACGCTTGGGTTTGTTGAGGGTGGGCACCAGAATTTTCTGAAATCCCAGTTTTGCCGCCTCTCGAATTCGCTCCTGCCCGCGCTGTACCGGCCTGATTTCTCCGGCCAGCCCAACTTCACCAAACACTGTCAGTTTGCTTTCCAATGCCTTGTTTTTGCAGGAAGAATAGACTGCCATTAAGACCGCCAAATCGGCCGCCGGCTCGTCGATCCGAACGCCGCCGACGACGTTGATAAACACGTCGAAACCGCCGATCTGGGTGCCGCCGTGCCGGTGCAGCACGGCCAGCAAAAGCGCCAGCCGCTGCGGATCGACACCCACTGCCAGCCGTCGCGGCGTCATGCCCGCCATCACCGGATCGACTAGCGCTTGAATCTCCACCAGCAGCGGTCGCGAGCCTTCCATCGTTGCCATCACCGCTGTCCCCGGCACCGGCTGCGCGTGGCGCGACAAAAACAGCGCCGACGGATTCGCCACGCCTTTGAGACCGTGCTCGGTCATCCCGAAAACGCCTAACTCGTTGGCCGCGCCGAAGCGATTTTTCATCGTGCGGATCAGCCGGTAACTGGAGTGGGTATCGCCCTCGAAATAGAGCACCGCGTCCACGATGTGCTCCAGAACCCGCGGCCCGGCAATCGCGCCCTCTTTCGTCACATGCCCGATCAGCACCAGCACGATGCCGCGCTCCTTGGCGAGACGGGTAAACCGCGCCGCGCACTCGCGCACCTGCGCTACGCTCCCCGGCGCCGAATTGAGATTTTCCGTGTACATGGTCTGGATCGAGTCGATCACCACCACTTCCGGGCGCGCTTTTTCCAGCATCGCCAGAATCGCTTCCAGTTGAACTTCGGCCAGAAGCTCCACCGGCGCGTTGATCAACCCCAGCCGATGCGCCCGCAGCGCCACCTGCTCGACCGATTCCTCGCCGGTGACGTACAGCACGCGGCGCGACGCGCCCAGCGCCGCCGTCGCCTGTAACAGCAAAGTCGATTTACCGATACCCGGATCGCCGCCGAGCAACACCACTTCGCCCGGCACGAAGCCGCCGCCCAGCACCCGATCGAATTCGCTCATGCCGGTCGGGATTCGGGGCACTTCGCTCGCTTCGACCGAACTCAGCGCCCGAATCTCCGAACGCGAACCGGCCAGATTGTCGAAGCGACGTGACGGCGGCACCGCGACCGTTTCAACCAGCGTGTTCCAAGCGTTGCATTGTGGACACTGCCCCTGCCATTTCGGCATCTGACCACCGCATTCGGTGCACTGATAGAGCGTCTTCGCTTTGGGCATCGGGTGAATCGGTGGGGAAAATCAGCTTAGCGGCGGAATCCGCAGCGTCTGCCCCGGATAAATCTTGTCCGGGTTGGTCAGCATCGGACGGTTCGCCTCAAAAATCCGAGGATATTGGTTGCCTTTGCCTTTGCCGTAAAACCTTTCCGCGATCGCCCACAGCGTGTCGCCCTTCACGACGGTATACCACTGCGCCTCCGGCGCCGCCTGCTTGACCGTCATCGTGTCTTCGACCTTATCGATACCCTGCGTATTGCCGCAGCAAAGCACGACTTTTTCGCGCGTTGCCTGATCGGCGGCTTCACCGGAAACGGTGACCTTGCCCTGCGCGGAGTTGACGATAACGTTGAGGCCATTGACCTGCAACCCCATCTTGTTGATGTAGCCGATGATGTTCATGGCCGCTTCGAGATCGGCCGCCTGATTGGCGACTTGCGCGCTCACGTCTGCCGCTGCCGGCGTTTGCGCTTGCGCTTTGCTGCCACCCAGCAATTTTTCGCCGGCTTCCTTGATGAAATTGAAAAGTCCCATGATGTTTTCCTTTCGTAAAGTGATCGATTTTTACCCAAGAGAATTAAAGCACAGTACCTCATTCAGCCCGCACAAAGCGGCGCGCCAGTTGAATTTTACGTTGTTGCGACGATTTTGGGCAAAAAGACAACAAGCGCATGACCTCCCGCTTTCTCCGCGCTTGAGCTTCCGACCAATAACTTTGTCATAAAATGAGAAGGTTTTTCTTTCGCCGACGAAGAGATAACCCACACGCCGACAACCTTTTTCTCATTCGGGATTTTGAAATCGCAACCCAAGCAGGAAAGTATTAAAGCTGCCAACGCGACGAAAAAAGGGCTTTGTTTGACTTCATTCAATGAGCTTGCCCAACCGTTCCCGCAAGAAGCGGTGAAAATGCGCCATCCCGCTTTCGGTCGGATGTTGGTACGGCCCGACTTCGTTGCGCCCTGCCTTTTTCAGCGCTTCGCGTCCCTTCTCCATCCGCTCGATGATTTCCTGATCTTCGATCGCCGTTTCGGAATAGGCTTTTTGGCTGATTTCGGCGAAATCGGGAATGGCCTCGATTGCCGCCTGCGGATGGTAAAACTCGACGATGTTGCGATAACGCCGCACGCCCGCCGGCCAGACGGTCGAAACAACCAGCATTTGCGGATAACACTCGACCATGATGTTGGGGAAGTAGGTGAACCAGACGGCGCCGTAGCGCGGCGTGCCGCCTTGCAAAAGCGTCTTCACTGCGCGGGCGTACGCCTCATACGTCGGTGAGCCGTATTTCTCCAACTCGCGAAACGTGCCGATCAGTTGCGCCGAGCACCATTCGCCGAAACGCCATTCGAGCGCGTCGCAATCCACGAAGCGCCCGAGTCCCGGATGAAACGGCCGCACATGATAATCTTCAAGATAAACTTCGATAAACGTTTTCCAATTGCCTTCGTATTCATCGACGTGTGTGCTGTGATAACGGTAACCGGTGAAATCGATGTGCGACTCCATCGCCAGCGAGCGCAAGTCCTCGGCAATCTGGCGACCGTTGTTTTCAAACAGCAAACCTTGCCAATCGACAACCGGCGTTTCCGGCAAGTGCAGACACGGCTTTTCGTCGAAATGCGGCGCGCCCTTGAGGTGGCCTTGCGAATCGTAGTTCCATTGATGCAGCGGACACAAGGTGCTGCGCGCGTTGCCGCGCCCTTTGAGCATGAGGGCCTGGCGGTGCCGACAAACATTGGAAAACACTTGCACGCCGTTTTCGTTGCGCTTCAGATAATCGGCGCCCAGCGTCGGTTCGAGCACATGGTAATCGTGCAGATTCGGCGCCATCAACTCATGCCCCAGATAACGCGGGCCTTCGGCAAAGAGTTGTTTCAGTTCCGCTTCGTACAAAGCTTCGTCGAAATACGACGAGATCGGAAGTTGCGACGTTTCCTCTTGCGAAGACATCACCGCGACCGGTTTCAACAAACTTTCAGGCATCTTAATCCCTTGATAAAACAAGACAGAACAAGATGTCTTGCCACTTATGCGTTATCGGCAACGAATCACCGATGAAAATCGCGATGGGTGGGCAAGCCATCAACAGCTAATGGGTAATTGTCCCCCACCCCTTCCGGCAAAGCAAGGGGCGGATCAGAAAGGTTTTGATTTTCCCTTCCTGCCCTTCGGACACCCTTTTCCACAAGTGGGAGAAGAGCACAAGTATCCCTCGCAAGGGTAAAACTTTCCATCTTTTAAACAACCGGAATGAAATGCCTTAACGTTTCTTCTCCAGCGCCGCCCACGCCTTCTCGACGCGCTGGAATGAAACCGGCATCGGTGTTTTCAATTCCTGCGCAAACAACGACACGCGCAGTTCTTCCAGAAGCCAACGGTACGCTTCGAGTTGTGAATCGTGGACGCGCTCTTTCTTGTCGCGCGCCAGCCGTTCCTGATATTGTTGCCAGTAAGCGAGCAGTTGCGCGCCGTGTTTCTGGTCCCGCGCCACGCGCTCCGGGTACTTGGCGAGGCGGCGATCCATCGCTTTGAGATAACGCGGCAAATGCGTCAACTGTGACCATGGCGTCGCCGAAAAAAAGCCGGGATACAGCAGCGCATCGCGTTGCGCTTTCAGCTCCTGAACCAGCCGCGAGAGAGCGCCAGAAGCGCTGTTCATTCGTCCTGTCAGTTGTTGATGCTCGGTAGCGATTTCCGCCAGCAAACGAAAAGCGCTTTCCGCCACGGCAGCGAAACGAGTGCGAGCGCGTTTGACTTGTTCGTTAAACGCTTTTTCGTTGCGCGGCAACGCATCATCGCCGATGAACGCGCGATCACAAACCGCATCGAGAGTGTCGATCAACAAACGATCGGTGGGAATCAGCGGTTTCAATTGCAGCGCCGGTTGTTGAAATCCGGGCGGTTGTTTTTCCCAGCGCGTCAACAAATCCTTGAGTGCCAGCCGAATCAAGCGCACGATGCCGCCGCGCGTGTCTTGCAACGCTGCCTCTTGCGTATCGCGCAACAACAGCGCAACCGAATCGCCTTCATCAATCAACGCCGGATACGCCGTCAACTTTTGCCCTTGATTCGTGAAAGCCAAAGCCTCCGGCAACTCGCCGAAATCCCAGTGCGTCAAACCGTGTTTTTCGAGTGACGGGCCGTTCGCTTCACTCACGCCGGCGCGCAAGCTGACTTGCGCCATCTCTTTGAGTTCCTGCCGCAACCGCAGCAAATCGCGGGACTGCGCCAGCAACGTGCCGTCGGCGTCGATTACTTCATATAAAACGCGAAGATGCGGCGGCAAATCTTCATCTTTCCAGCCGCTCGTGTCTAACGCGCCGCCATAGGTTTTTTCATACCACGTACTCAACGCCGCCGATAACGATTGCTCGCCGAACGGCATCGCTTCCAGAAACGCGGTGACAGCTTCCGGCAAGGGCACCAGGCGATTGCGCTGCGCTTTCGGCAACGCTTTGAAGTACCAGGTGATCTTGTCGCGCACCATGCCGGGAACCAGCCACGACATTCGCGCCGCGTCGATTTGATTGAGCAAAGTCAGCGGCATCGTCAACGTCAAACCGTCGAGCGGATGCTCCGGCTCAAAACGGTATTTGAGTGGCAGCGCGTTGCCTTGCACTTCAAAAGTTTCGGGAAACAAATCTTCCGTCACCCAACGCGCCGCGTGTCGCATCAAAAGTTCACGCGTCAGAAACAGGCGTTGCGGTTCGCGCCGTTCACTTTCTTCGCGCCAACGCTCGAAACCCGCCAGCGAATTCACTTCGCCCGGAACGCGCTCAAAGTAAAACGCCGCCATCGTTTCATCGTCAACCAGAACATCCTGGCGCCGCGCCTTGTGTTCCAGTTCGGCCACGTCTTCGATGAGTTGCCGATTGTGCGCCAGAAACGCGCCTTTTGTTCGCAAGTTGCCTGGCACCAACGCTTCGCGCACAAAAACTTCGTGCGCTGCTTTTGGATCGACGCGAGAAAACGAAACCGGTCGCCGCGCCACCAGCGTCAAGCCGTACAACTGCACACGCTCAAATCCCGTCACTTCGCCGCGCTTTTCGTCCCAGCTTGGGCTGAAATAATCACGATTGACGCGATCCCCCGCGACCGCCTCGATCCACTCCGGTTCGATTTTGGCGACACAGCGCGCATACAGGCGCGACGTTTCGGTCAGCTCCGCCGCCAGCAACCAGCGGCCGCCTTTTTTCACGCCGCTGCCGGGATGCACAAAGAAGCGCACGCCGCGCGCGCCCAGATAGTCGTCACTCTCATCGCTTTTCGTGCCGATGTTCGAGAGCAAACCGGTCAACAATGCTTCGTGCAACGCGCGATAGCGTTCCGGCGTGCACATTTTCGGCAGCGTTTCATCCCATTGCCACTTGGCTTCCTTCAAGGTGTTGACCAGTTGTTGGTGCACGTCGCGCCATTCGCGCAACCGCAAGTGATTGACGAACTGTGCGCGGCAACGCTCTACCGTTTTGCGGTGCGACAGTTTTTCTTCGCTCAGGCCGACGAAAAATTCCCAGAGCGTCACCAGCGACAAAAAATCGGAACGCTCGTCGCGGAAACGCAAATGCGCCTGATCGGCGGCTTGCTGTTTGTCGAGCGGGCGTTCGCGCGCATCCGGCGCCGACAGCGCGCTGGCGATCACCAACGCTTCGGGAAGACAATTTTTTTCACGCGCCGCCAACACGATGCGGCCGATTCTCGGATCGAGCGGTAAACGCGCCAGTTCATGGCCGGTCGGCGTCAAGCTGCCGTCAACCTCCACCGCGCCCAACTCACGCAATAACTGATAGCCGTCGGCAATCGCGCGCGAACCGGGTGCATCGACGAACGGAAAAGATTCGGCCTGCCCCAGTTTCAACGCTACCATTTGCAGAATCACCGAAGCCAGCGACGAGCGCAGAATTTCGGGATCGGTGTATTCGGGGCGCGCTTGAAAATCTTCTTCACTGTACAAGCGAACGCAGATACCCGCTTCGATGCGACCGCAGCGCCCGGCGCGCTGATTGGCCGCCGCCTGCGAAATTTTTTCGATGCGCAACAGCGTGGTTTTGTTTCGCAAGCTGTAACGCTTGACTCGCGCCAATCCGGCGTCGATCACATAACGAATGCCCGGCACCGTCAACGAAGTTTCCGCGACGTTGGTGGACAACACGATGCGGCGTCCCTCGCTCTTGCTGAAAATGCGTTGCTGATCGCTGACCGACAGCCGTGCGTAAAGCGGTAACAACTCCATCCGACTTGCGTAGGGCCGTTGTTGCAGCGCGCGGCGCAACACGTCTGCCGTTTCCCGAATCTCGCGCTCGCCCGGCAGAAACACCAGAATGTCGCCGGAACCACCACGCCACAATTCTTCAACCGTGTCGGAAATCGCGTCTTCCATTCCTTCTTCGTCGTCGGCGTTTTCGCCGATATCGCTTTCTCTTCCCAACGGGCGATAGCGAATATCCACCGGATAGGTGCGCCCCGACACTTCGACGATCGGCGCCGGTGAAGTTTCTGTTCCGAAGTGACGGGCGAAACGGTCGGCGTTGAGCGTCGCCGACGTGATGATCAGTTTCAAATCAGGCCGCTTGACGAGCAGTTGTTTCAGGTAACCGAGCAGAAAGTCGATGTTGAGACTGCGTTCGTGCGCTTCGTCAACAATGATCGTATCGTAGTGCGACAACCACGGATCGTGCTGTGCTTCCGCCAGCAAGATGCCGTCGGTCATCAGCTTGATGTACGCTTCGGGGCGGGTGTTGTCGGTGAAGCGCACTTTGAAACCGACCGCCTCGCCCAGCGGCGTATTCAGCTCTTCGGCAATCCGCGTGGCAACGGCGCGCGCCGCCATGCGTCGCGGCTGCGTATGTCCAATCAAGCCCGCTTCGCCGCATCCCGCCGCCAGACAAATTTTCGGCAACTGCGTGGTTTTGCCCGAGCCGGTTTCGCCGCAAACGATCACCACTTGATGCGCCCGAATCAACGCTTCGATTTCTTCGGCGCGCTGTGAAACCGGCAACGCCTCCGGATAATGAAAGGCTGGCTTTTGACGCGCGCGCGCTTCGCGTTTTGCCGCCGATTGCGTTATTTCGTTTTGCAGTTTTTGCAATTCGGCGGGGCTGTCCCGGTGAATCCGACGCAAGCGCGCCTCGAACCGATAACGGTCACGGCTCAAAACTTGGGAAAGCAGTTGATGAATCGGAACGGAGGGGGTCATTTCTTCAATTCTAAAACAAACGGCGCCTTTGCAGGCGCCGTTTGCAAAGCAACACTGCAACGGTTATTCAATCGCTTTCACGATGTCTTCAACCACTTTCTTCGCGTCGCCGAACACCATCATCGTCTTGTCCAGATAGAACAGCGGATTGTCAACGCCGGCATAGCCGGAAGCCATCGAGCGCTTGTTGACGATCACGGTGCGCGCCTTGTGCGCTTCGAGAATCGGCATGCCGTAGATCGGGCTGCCTTTTTCTTCCGCCAGCGGATTGACCACATCGTTGGCGCCGAGGATCAACGCCACATCGGAAGTGCTGAATTCGTTGTTGATGTCCTCCATCTCAAAAACCTGATCGTAGGGCACTTCGGCTTCAGCCAGCAACACGTTCATGTGCCCCGGCATTCTACCGGCCACCGGGTGAATCGCGTAGCGCACCAACACGCCCTTCTCGCGCAACTTGTCGGCCATTTCCTTCACGGCATGTTGCGCCCGCGCGACTGCCAAGCCGTAGCCCGGCACGATGATCACGCTCTCGGCGTTGCCCATGATGAACGCGGCGTCGTCAGCACTGCCCGACTTGACGTGCTTCTGTCCACCGCCCGTCACTTGCGTGCCTTCTTCGGCGCCAAAGCCGCCGAGGATCACGCTAATGAAACCGCGGTTCATCGCCTTGCACATGATGTACGACAGAATCGCACCGCTCGAACCGACCAGCGAGCCGGAGATAATCAGCATCGGGTTGTCCAGCGAGAAGCCGATGCCTGCTGCCGCCCAACCGGAGTAGCTGTTCAACATCGAGATCACGACGGGCATGTCGGCGCCGCCGATCGGGATGATGATGAGAACGCCAAGCAAGAAGGCGATGGCCAGCATCACGATGAACGGCAACCAGCCGCCGCCCAGGAAGAACCAAGCGCCGAAACCCACCATTGCAACCGCCAACAGCAGATTGACCCAATGTTGGCCGGGGTACACCACCGGCGCGCTTCGGATTTTGCCGGAGAGTTTGCCGAAAGCGATGACCGAACCGGAGAACGTGATTGCGCCGATGAAAGCGCCGATGAAGAGTTCGAGACGGTTGCCGGTCGGCAGTGGTACCGGCAAGCCCAACGCTGCCGGATTGTTGACCGTCGTCACCGCGATCAGAACCGCCGCGAGGCCGACCAGCGAGTGCATCGCCGCGACCATTTCCGGCATTTGCGTCATCTGAACCCAGCGCGCGATGAAGGAACCGATCAAACCGCCGACGATAATACCGGCGATGATGCCGACGACGTTGGTGGTGGCGCTGTTATGAGAGAGTACGGTATAGGCTACGATAAACGTGACGATGACTGCAATCGCCATCCCGATGATGCCGAGAACGTTACCGCGCCGCGCCGTGGACGGGTGCGACAAGCCTTTCAGCGCCAGGATGAAACACACCGAGGCAATGAGATAGCACAGAGCGACAAGATTGATGCTCATCATGCCTCCTTCGCGTTTTGAGCCGCTTCAGCTTTCTTCGGCTCTTTCTTTTTGAACATTTCAAGCATCCGGCGCGTGACCAAAAAGCCGCCGAACACGTTGACCGACGCCAGCGCCACCGCCAACACGCCTACCCAGCCGCCCCAATCGAACACTTTGGGCGCAGCGGCCAGCATCGCGCCGACCAGAATGATGCCGGAAATGGCGTTGGTGACCGACATCAGCGGCGTATGCAGCGCCGGTGTAACGTTCCACACCACATGGTAGCCGACGAAGATCGCCAGCACGAACACAAAAAGATTGACAACAACTGGATCCACCCCAGCAAACATGGCTCTCTCCTTATTACGATTTAGCAACTGCCGGGGCTGCGGGGGCAGCCGGAGCGGCAGGCTTGGCAACCGGCGCTGCGCCGTCTTTGCACAGCAGCGTTGCCTGAATGATTTCGTCGTCTTCCGGCATGGCGAAAACGCCGCTCTTGGCGTCGATCATCAGACTGAGGAAGGTATGCACATTGCGAGCGTACAGCGCGCTGGCGTCGGCAGGAACCGTCGCCGCCAGATTCACGCAGCCGACGATTTTCACGCCGCCGACGTTCGCCGTTTTCCCGGCTTCACAACCTTCGACATTGCCGCCCTGCTCTGCCGCCAGATCGATGATGACTGCGCCCGGCTTCATCGCCGCCACCGTCGCCGCTTTGATCAGCTTCGGCGCAGGACGCCCCGGAATCAACGCGGTGGTAATCAAGATATCCATTTGCAACGCGCGTTCGTGCACGATCCCGGCCTGCCGCGCCATCCACTCCGGCGGCATCGGCCGCGCGTAGCCGCCGACGCCTTCGGCGATCTGGCGCTCTTCGTCGTTCGCGTAGGGCACATCCACCCACTTGGCGCCAAGTGATTCGACTTGATCCTTGACCGAAGGCCGCACGTCGGACGCTTCGACCACCGCGCCAAGACGCTTGGCCGTGGCGATGGCTTGCAAGCCAGCGACGCCGACGCCCAGAACCAGCACCCGCGCCGCTTTCACCGTTCCCGCCGCCGTCATCAGCATCGGCATGAAACGGCCGTATTCGTTCGCCGCCAGAATCACCGCTTTGTATCCGGCGATGTTGGCTTGCGACGAAAGCACGTCCATCGATTGCGCCCGTGTGATGCGCGGCAATTTTTCCAGCGCAAAGGCGGTAATGCCTGCTTTCGTATAACTCTCGACTGCGACGGTATCGAACGGGTTGAGTAACCCTATCAACAACGCGCCTTTTTTGATTTTCGCCAACTCGCCGGCGTCCGGCCCGCGCACTTTCAGCACGATATCGGCGGCAAGCGCTTCGTCTGCCGAGCCTAACTTGGCGCCAACGGCCTCGTAAGCCGCGTCAGGAAAACAACTGGCGACGCCCGCGCCGCGCTCGACGATGAGCGTATGGGAACCGCTCGCCAACAGCTTCTTCACGGTTTCCGGCGTTGCTGCCACCCGGGTCTCACCGGCGTGACGTTCTTGGGGAATGCCGATCAACATAGTCTTACCCTCACAATAACCTCTCCTGAATCAAGTAAAACGAACTGCGGAATTTCACGGAACAAAACTTTCGAGATTATAAGATAAACTTCACGGAATTGCCGTATTTCCTGAAGTATTCGATGAATGGGGTTATTGTGCCTTTCTTTCAGATCCAGATTGTTTTGATGATCGCTGTCGTCGCGCCGTGGCTGGGGCTGCCCTCGGCGTGGACCGGCGCCCGCGCCATCGTCGCCTACGGGCTGTTAGCTGCCGCCGCTTTGTTGTTTCTCTGGGTGGTGCGCCACAACCCGCTCGACAATTTCAGCGGCCGTCCAGAGCCGCCGCCCGGCAACCGGCTCATCACCACCGGCCCCTATCGCTTCATTCGCCATCCAATGTATCTGGCGCTGCTGCTGGCGCTGGCAGGCATCACCCTGCTGTACGGCGAACCGTGGCGCTGGCTGATTCTGGCCGTTCTGGCGACAGTGCTGCACTTCAAAGCGCGGCTTGAAGAGCGCCTGCTTTGCGAGCGCTTCCCCGAATACCGCCAATATCAGGCGCATACAAAGAGCATTCTGCCGTTCGTGTTGTGATTCCGCCTCAACCATGACTTCAAGAAAGCTTTTTAATCACTTGTTTTTGCAAAAGAAAAAAGTAAGTGAAAAACCCCTTTTTGAACGGGGCAGTCTTGCGTTATGATTTGACTTTACGTTTTCAAAGACACTCAATGAAACAAACGTACCTCGATTTCGAGCAACCCATCGCCGAGTTACAGGCCAAGATCGACGAGCTGCGCTGTGTCGATGAGAGTCCTTCCGTCAACATCTCCGAAGAGATCGAGCGGCTCCAGCAAAAGAGCAACCAACTCGTCGAAGATATTTACGGCAAACTCAACGCTTGGCAAATCACTCAGGTGGCGCGCCATCCGCAGCGCCCCTACTCGCTGGACTACATCAATGCGCTGTTCACTGATTTCCGCGAACTGCACGGCGACCGCACCTACGCCGACGATACCGCCATCGTCGGCGGCTTTGCGCGCTTCAACGACAAGCCTTGCATCGTGATCGGCCACCAGAAAGGGCGCGACACCAAAGAAAAAATCTTCCGCAACTTCGGCATGCCGCGCCCCGAAGGCTACCGCAAAGCGCTGCGCCTGATGAAACTCGCGGAAAAATTCGAGTTGCCGTTGTTCACCTTCATCGACACGCCCGGCGCCTATCCCGGCATCGGCGCCGAAGAGCGCGGCCAGTCGGAAGCCATCGGTCGCAACCTCTACGAAATGTCCGTGCTGAAAATCCCGGTGTTGGTCACCGTAATCGGCGAAGGCGGCTCCGGCGGCGCGCTGGCGATGTCGGTCGGCGATTTGATGTACATGCTGCAATACTCGATTTACTCGGTCATCTCGCCGGAAGGTTGCGCGTCCATCCTGTGGAAATCCGCTTCCTACGCGCCGGACGCCGCCGAAACCCTCGGCATCACCGCGCCGCGTCTGAAACAACTGGGGCTGATCGACGAGATCATCCCCGAACCGCTCGGCGGCGCCCACCGCGACCACGCGAAAACGATGGCCAACCTCAAAACCACGTTGGCCGAAGGACTCAAAAAGCTCAACAGCCTGTCGGAAGCCAAGCGACTGGCGATGCGGCAGGAAAAAATTATGGGCTTCGGAAAATTCAAAGAAGGAAAAGAGGAAGTTGCGCCTTAAGGGGCGAGAGAGACTTGGAGAATGTGCTGATGGATTCCGTTCGCCCCGAGCTTGCCGAAGGGCAAAAGTAGTTAACTCTGTACAGTTAAGCTACAATCCCGCAATCGGCTAGGAGAACTTCGTCTCAAAACCTCCAACTCACGCTGCCGATCGGAACCATTGTCGTCGCGCGCGGGTTTTGATTGTCGGCCGAGACGAGAAAACCAAGCGCGAGATCAATATCTTTGTTCAGCGAATAGAGCAGCGCCAACTCGGCGTATCGCAGATACGTCGTCACGCCATCGCTTCTGCGGGATTCCACGCCCATGTCCAGCGCCAGTTGCCATTTCTCCGTGAGATTCCAGATCGGCGCCACCGAAAAGCGCCCGTAAGTCTCATCATCGGCATGGCGAAAGCGGTCGCGTCCCACCGCCGCGTTGACCAAAACCGCGCCAAAGCCGAACTCCTGAGTCAAAAGCATCATCACACTGCCGGAAGTTTTGCCGACGCCCAACCCTGCTTCTTCGCGTCCCGCACTCATCGGAAAAATGATTTCCGGTTTCAGCGCCAAACTCGTCTTGCTTTCCACGTTCTCATAGAAACGCCACTTTGCGCCAACCAGCGGGTTGCTGATCCCGCTATTATTTCCATCCTTGTTCGGATGAATCCGCGCATACGCCGCACCCACATACACATCCAGCGTGTCGGTCATACCGCGCGTGAAAACCAGCGGTGCACTCAACAGCCGCGTCGTTTCGCCGTCAAATCGCTCTTGGCTCTGGCTGACCGCAAACTCGATCTGATAACCGCCCGCCCCCTGCGTACCCGTATCGTCCGAAATCAACGGCTGCAAAGCGTTCGCGCCAAACGCGAGACTGCCCAATGATAAAAATGCCGCCAGCCGCAGACGAACCGACAAGTTCAGGAAGCGCTGGTAGATTCCGTTCCCCTCTCTCATTTGCAGAAGAAAGCGCCCCGAAGGGGCGGGAGAGGGCAAAATCAAAACCTCCTCATCAACAGCGAAAAACATCAACACACCCCCATTCGTGCTACTTATTTTATAAATAGTAGCACGAATATAACCCTACTTCCCTTTTCGCGTCAAGCCACATCATCGGCTTCTCTCGTACAATAAAGCATGCCTTCTTCCGCCATGTCCCCTGTCGAACGCGCGTTTCTGTCGATTCCGCAACCGGAAACGCCGCGCTCGCTTCTCGTCGCTTTCTCCGGCGGGCTGGATTCGGTCGTGTTGCTCGATGCGTTACATCGTATGCGCGAAGGATGGTTGCGCATTTCTGACAAATTCATCGCGCTGACAGCGGCGCATGTGCATCACGGCTTGTCGCCCAACGCCGATGCGTGGCTGGCCTTCTGCGAACGCTTCTGCGCTGAGCGCGGCATTGCCTTCACCGCGCGCCGCTTGACGCTTTCGCGCAAGCCGCAAACCAGCCTTGAGGAAACCGCACGTCAGGCGCGCCATGCGGCGTTGCGCGCGATGGCCGAAGAAACGAACGCCGACACCATCGTTCTCGCGCACCATCAGGACGATCAGGTGGAAACGTTGCTGCTGCAATTACTGCGCGGGGCAGGACCGCGAGGGCTGGCGGCGATGGCCGCTTATCAGCCCTCCGGCAAAGCAACGCCGGCGCTGTGGCGGCCTCTGCTCGACCTGCCGCGCGCTACCCTGCTGGCGTATGCCCGCGCGCACAAACTGGAATGGATCGAAGATGAAAGCAACGCTGAACTCAACTTCAAACGCAACTTTCTTCGCCACCGTGTTTTTCCCGTGCTCGAAGAAGGCTTCCCCGCTTATCGCAAAACCTTGAGCCGCGCCGCAACCTTACAAGCGGAAACGGCAGGTATGCTTGCAGAAACCGATCACGAAATCGACGAAACCCAAACCTGTTTCCCGCTCGATCTTTCTTGGCTGGCCGCTTTACCGGAAGCATCGGCGCGTCACGCCCTGCGTCTGGCTTTTCGCCACGCCGAACTGAGAGCGCCGACCTTCGCCCGCCTGAACGAAATGCTCCGCCAACTGCAACACGCTCGTCCCGATGCGCGCATCGAATTGCGTCACGGCGGGCAATGTCTGGGCGTGCATCGCGAAAAAATCATGCTTTACACGCCAGTCGCGCCTTACCGGATTTTGTGGCGCGGTGAAGACAGCGTGACCTTGCCGCACGGCACACTGCAACTGAAACGCGGTAAAGAAAGCCATTCATTACGCGAAGCCTTAAAGGAAGGAAAAGAAATTCTGATCGCCAGCCGCCAGAGCCAACAAGAATACCTGAAACCCGCCGCCAACCGCCCGCGCCGCAAGCTGTGCGACTGGCTGCGCGAAGCCGGTATCCCGCATTGGGCACGCGACACTTGGCCGCGGATTTACTGCGACGGAGAAATCGTTTTTGTTCCCGGAATCAGGGATGAGGATTGGTTGAGTTTTTGCCCTTCCGCGTAAAGGCAGAATGGCCTTCTTACAACGCTGGGTTTCGCTACGCTCTACCCAACCTACCGCGCTTTATACGCCAAATCCTTGCATTTAATTTTTACAATGGCGTTAATAAACACGATTTCATGTATCAAGAACCCGTCATCTTCCAGAGTTACCTCATCAGCAATCCAGTCACCATGAGAGAAATCTTCGGCAGGCCAATCGGCTTTTCTCTTCTTCATAGAGTAAGAAAAAACATTTGAGTAAGATAATGAAATCACGCCCCCGTAAGCCCCGGATAATGAAATTTCGATGTCTGTTGCCCAACCTTTTTCCTTGATCGTCAATGCTTCTATTTTGGAGTCGTGAGGACATCTGGGATCGAGATGATCGTAATGCCAGTCTGCCAACATGTACTGAAGCGCGCTTTCCGGCGCTCTACTCCTGACAGCAACGACGTAATCACGATAGGCAGAGCTATCTATGATGAACCCACTCCTGTCTTTGATGACTTTTACTATTTTCACTACATTAACTTTCCGACCAGCCGTTTCTTCACGACGCTGATTTTCACAACGCTCAACCTGCCCTGCCCTTCTCCCACTTTCTTCGCGCATTGCTGGCGCGTTTCATTCGTTCTTCCAGCGCAGCGCCATCGCTACGTTCCAGTTCGGCACGCATCGCGTTCAACTGCGCTTGATAGCGATCCAACTCATTGAGCAACGCTTCGCGGTTGGCAAGCGCGATGTCGCGCCACATTTCCGGCGAGCTGCCGGCAATTCGGGTAAAGTCGCGGAAGCCACTGCCGGCATGCAAGAAAAACGTTTCCGCTTCCGGCCGCCCCGCCAATTCCGCAACCAGCGCAAAGGCGAGCAGGTGCGGCAGATGCGAAACGGCGGCAAAGATTCGGTCGTGCTGTTCCGGCAACATTGTCAGCGTTCGCGCGCCGCAGGTCTGCCACATCGCCACTATTTTCTGCGCGGCATCGGCATCGGTTTCCTTCAGCGGCGCCACGATCACATGTTTGTTTTCGTACAAGGTTGCAAACGCCGCCGCTGCGCCCGAATGCTCGGTGCCGGCAATCGGATGCGCCGGAACGAAGCGCGCAAACACCGCGCTCGGGCAAGTGGAATACGCGCTGCGCGCTGCCGCCACGACATCTTGCTTGGTGCTGCCCGCGTCGGTAATCACGGCATTTTTCGCCGCCACGGGCAAAAGGCGCTTCAACAATCCTTCGATCTGCGCTACGGGCGTAGCCAGCAACACCACATCGGCGTCGCGTAGTTCGTGCGTCCAATCTTCATCAAGCGTGTAAGCGCGATCCACCACACCGCCGCGCAGCGCATCGTCGAGATTGGCGCGGGTGCGGCCAATGCCGACCACTTCCCCGACTGCGCCGCGCGCTTTCAACGCCAGCGCGCAGGAACCACCGATCAGTCCGACGCCGAAAACGATCAATTTTTTCACGACCGTTTGCATGATCAAACCACAGCCATCGGGTACGACCCTAAAATTTTCAAGAACGGCGCCAGTTGTCCCAACTCCTCCAAAGTTGCGCTCACGGCAGGATCGTTGCGATGTCCTTCCAGATCGACGAAGAAAAAGTATTCCCACAAGCCGGTGCGCGCCGGTCGCGATTCGAGCCGCGTCATCGACACGCCGTGTTTCTCCAGCGGTTCCAGCAATCGGTAAACCGCGCCGGGCTTGTTCGGCGCCGACATCACCAGCGAAGTCATGTCGCGCACGGAAGGCCCCGGCGCTTGTTTGCCCAACACCCAGAAGCGCGTGGTGTTGTTCGGCATGTCCTCGATGTGCGGCGCCAGAATGTTAAGGTGGTACAACGCGGCGGCGTTTTCACTGGCGATGGCGGCGGTGTCCCTCGCAAGGGAAGCCAAACGCGCCGCTTCGGCGTTGCTGCCCACCGGCGTGCACTCGACGCCGGGCAAATGCTGCGCCAACCATTGCGCGCATTGCGCCAACGATTGCGGATGCGAATAAACGGTACGAATCGCGTCGAGCGACGGCGCATGCGTGATCAGATTTTGCTGAATGCGCAACTTCACCTCGGCGCAAATTTGCAGCGTCGTGTCGAGCATCAAATCGTGCGTTCTTCCCACCGCGCCCTCGGTCGAATTTTCGATCGGAACCACCGCGTACTGATTCTGCCCTTTCTCGACGCTCCGCACCACCTCATCAAGCGAAACGCACGGTTGCGCGTCAACAAAAGAACCGAAATGCCGCAACACCGCCGACTCGCTGAAAGTTCCGGCAGGCCCCAGATACCCCACCCGCAACCGCTGCTCCAGCGCGCGGCAAGCGCTCATCACCTGCCGGTAAAGAAGCGCGATGGCATCGTTGTCGAGCGGCCCGGCGTTCTCGGCCAGCAAACGGCTCAATACCTGCGCCTCGCGCTCGGGGCGGTAAACCGTTTGCTTGTCTTTGAGATGACCGATCTCTTGCGCGTGAACCGCGCGCTCGTTGAGCAAGCGCAGCAACGCGCTGTCAATCGCGTCAATCGACTGACGGTGTATTTTGAGCGCTTCCTCAATCGAGGGCTGCAAATTGGGTTTCACCATGAACGTCGTCCTGAAAAAGTGAAAATAAATATTGTACGCCGCATCGGCGAGTTGCCAAGCGGGGATGAGGAAACAGGTAGCAAAAAGGGCTGACATCGTCAGCCCTTTTTGCTTTGAAGTGGTTGCGGGGACAGGATTTGAACCTGTGACCTTCGGGTTATGAGCCCGACGAGCTGCCAGCTGCTCCACCCCGCGTCGAATGCTTATAATAACAGGCTTTTATTTTCGGCGCAAATTCAATCCAACTGCCCACGCATAAACGCCTTCACCGCCTCGGCGTCCGCCGGCAACACGGTGTAATGCTGCGGGCGTTGTTCAATGCCGACGTAAACTTCGGGGCGCGGCGGCGTTTGGCCAAGCGCTTCTTCGATGGTGGCGGCAAATTTTGCGGGCAGCGCGGTTTCGACGCACAACAACGGCACGCCCACTTCGCGGTATTCCCGACCGACTTTGACGCCGTCGGCGGTGTGCGGGTCGATCATGACGCCGTAGCGCTGGTAAATATCGCGGATGGTTTGCAGACGATCCGCGTGGGTGCTGCGACCGGAAACGAAACCCGACGCTTGCACCCGTTGCCAACATTTTTGATACCTCGGCTCGGTCAGATCGAAGCCCCCCTGTTGCGTCAGTTGCGCCCACAACTCGCGCAACACCGTGCTGTTGCGGCCGACGCAATCAAAGAGGTAGCGCTCGAAGTTGGACGCTTTGGAAATGTCCATCGAAGGACTGGAGGTCGCGTGCGTTTCTTCCGGCGAGCGCGGACGATAACGGCCGCTCTTGAAAAATTCGTCGAGCACGTCGTTTTCGTTGGTCGCCAGAATGAGCCGTCGCAACGGCAAGCCCATTTGTTTGGCGATGTACGCGGCAAGGATGTTGCCGAAGTTGCCGGAAGGCACGGCCACATCGAGCGGGTCGCCGTTCTTTCGCGTCACCGCGAAATAGCCTTTGAAGTAATAGACGATCTGCGCCATCACGCGCGCCCAGTTGATCGAGTTCACCGCGCCGAGTTGGTATTGCTGCTTGAACGAGGCATCGCCGCCGACTTCTTTAACGATGTCCTGACAGCAATCAAACGTGCCTTCGACGGCCAGGTTGAAAATGTTGGGATCGTCGAGCGCGTACATTTGCGCTTGTTGAAACGCGCTCATTCGTTTGTGCGGCGACAGCATGAACACTTTGATGCCGCGCTTGCCGCGCATCGCGTATTCCGCCGACGAGCCGGTGTCGCCCGAAGTCGCGCCGAGGATGTTGATCGCGCGCCCTTCTCTTCCCAGCACGTATTCAAACAGGTTGCCCAGCAGTTGCAAGGCGATGTCTTTGAACGCCAGCGTCGGCCCGTTCGAGACGCACAAGAGCGACAGCCCTGGTTCCAATTCGCGCACCGGCGTGATGTCGGCGCTGCCGAAATGTTCCGGCGTGTAGGTTTTGGCGATGATGGTTTTCAACGCATCGCGCGGAATGTCATCCACAAAGCGCGAGACGATTTCAAAACACAGCGCCGGATACGACAACACTCGCCACGCATCGAGATCGGCCTGCGGGTACGCTTCGGGCATCGACAGACCGCCGTCGGCAGCCAACCCTTCGAGAAGAACCGTTGAGAACGACGCCGCTTCTTGCCCGCCAATCGCGCCGCCGCGTGTTGACAAGTAACGCATCAGTGCAACCCTTCTATCCGAATGATGATGCCCTCACCTTTGACGCTGCCCAGCGCTTCGATTTTCTTCAGTGCCCCCCGCACTTCTTTTTCAATCGCGTCGTGTGTCAACACGATGATATCGACTTCGTCTTCGCCTTCTGTTGCTTCTTTCTGCAATAACGCTTCAATCGAAATCGAATGGTCGGCGAGGATGCGCGTGATGTCAGCCAGCACGCCGGGTTGATCGAGTACGCGCAAACGCAAGTAATAACCGGACTTGACTTCGCTGATCGGCAAAATCGGAATGGCGCTTAACTGATCGGGCTTGAACGCCAGGTGCGGCACGCGATGTTCGGGATCGGCGGTGTGCATGCGCGTCACGTCAACGAGGTCAGCGATGACCGCGCTTGCCGTCGGCTCCGAACCGGCGCCCGCGCCGTAGTAAAGCGTCGGCCCCACCGCATCGCCTTTGACCAGCACCGCGTTCATCGCGCCTTCGACGTTGGCGATCAATCTTTTTTCGGGGATCAAGGTCGGATGCACGCGCAATTCGATACCTCTGTCGGCTACCGTGCCGTTGACCCGTCGCGTGATTCCCAGAAGTTTGATGCGATAGCCCAACTCCTCGGCGTAGCGAATGTCTGCGCGAGTGAGCTTGGTGATTCCTTCCGCGTAAGCCTTGTCGAACTGCATCGGAATCCCGAACGCAATCGACGCCATGATTGTTATCTTGTGCGCGGCGTCGATGCCTTCCACGTCGAACGTCGGATCGGCTTCGGCGTAACCCAAGCGCTGCGCTTCTTTCAATACTTCCTCAAACGACGCTCCGGTTTCGCGCATCGTTGACAGAATGAAATTGGAGGTGCCGTTGATGATGCCGGCGATCCACTCGATCCGGTTGGCGCTCAAACCTTCGCGCAACGCCTTGATAATCGGAATGCCGCCGGCGACTGCCGCCTCGAACGCTACCATCACGCCCTTGGCGTGCGCCGCCGCAAAAATCTCGGTGCCGTAGTGCGCCAGCAATGCCTTGTTGGCTGTGACGACGTGTTTGCCGTGCGCAATCGCATCGAGCGTCAGCGTGCGCGCAATTGTGGTGCCGCCAATCAGTTCGCAAACGATGTCGATGGACGGATCGCGTACAATTTTTTCTGCGTCGTCCACCACGATGGCGCCGACACACTCCGCCTTCGCCCGTTCGAGCGAGCCGTCAGCGGCGCGCGCCGCAACGTGCGTGATAATGATTTCACGCCCGGCGCGACGGCTGATTTCGCTTTGATTGCGTTGCAACACTCGCCACACGCCGCCGCCGACAGTGCCGAATCCCAAAAGTCCTACTTTCAACGGTTTCATCTTTTTCCTTTGTTATTCATCAATCAGATGAGACCATCTTCACGGAACATTTGTTTGATGCCGCGCAACGCTTGCCGCGAGCGTGCTTCGTTTTCAATCAGCGCAAAGCGCACATGGTTGTCGCCGTATTCGCCGAAGCCGATGCCGGGCGACACCGACACTTTCGCTTGCGCCAACAGCTTCTTGGCAAACTCCAGCGACTTCATCGCTGCGTACGGTTCCGGCAGCTTCGCCCAGATGTACATTCCCGCTTTCGGGATGTCCACCTTCCAGCCGATCTCGTGCAAGCCCTTGACCATTACGTTGCGGCGGTTCTCATAACGGGCGGCGATTTCGCGCACGCAATCGTCCGGCCCTTCGAGCGCCGCGATGGCTGCCACTTGAATCGGCGTGAACGTGCCGTAATCGTTGTAACCCTTGATGCGCGCCAACGCCGCCACCAGTTCACGATTGCCGACCATGAAGCCGATGCGCCAGCCCGCCATGTTGTAGCTCTTCGACATCGTGAAGAATTCCACCGCTACGTCGCGCGCGCCCGGCACTTGCAGAATCGACGGCGCTTTCCAACCATCGAAAGTGATGTCGGCGTAAGCCAAATCCTGCACGACGAAAATGCCGTATTCGCGCGCCAGCGCCACAATTTTTTCATAGAACGGCAGTTCGACACACTCACCCGTCGGGTTCGCCGGGTAATTGATGATCAGCATTTTCGGTTTCGGAAAACTGTTTTTGATCGTGTGTTTGAGTTCTTCAAAGAAATCGCTGCCCTGCGTGTTCGGGATGTGCGCAATGTTGGCGTCGGCAATTACCGGCCCGTAAATATGAATCGGATAACTCGGGTTCGGCACCAGAATCGTATCGCCGCGCCCCATCGTTGCGAACGCCAGATGTGCGATGCCCTCTTTCGAGCCGATGGTGACAATCGCTTCGGTTTCAGGGTCGAGATCGACATCGTAGCGACGCTTGTACCAATCGCAAATCGCTTTGCGCAAACGCGGAATACCGCGCGACACCGAGTAGCCGTGCGTGTCCGGGCGCTGCACCGTCTCAATCAATTTATCGACGATGTGTTTGGGCGTCGGCCCGTCCGGATTACCCATCCCGAAATCGATGATGTCTTCCCCGCGCCGTCGCGCTGTCATCTTCAACTGATCGGTGATGTTGAAAATATACGGCGGCAGCCGTTTGATGCGCTCAAATTCAGTCATGTTGTTCCCTGCGGATAAAATGCGCGAATCGTCTCGCCTTCCATTCCTTGCTGCGGCGATGACGCAAAAACGAGTATCGTAACCAACCTATGACCGGTCGGCAACGTCAAACGAATGATATTTTACCAGCATATGAGTGTTTTGTTCTGATTCGGAGGTGAAATATCTTTCCTTTCTTTCCTTTCTCCCCTTTTTTCCTCTCTCACGAAGGAGAGGGGGCGAGCGTGCTTTTTCTGCGGAGAGAAGGTCGTGTTTTTCTCCTCTCTCCTCTCCTCTTGTGGGAGAGAGGGGTACGCAACGCAACGAAAAACCACCCCCTCACCCTTTATCCCTCTCCCACGAGGGGAGAGGGGAAGAGAACGCAGCGCAACGCGAAGACAAAACATTCCCCAGCCTCTTCTTTCTTGTGGAATAGGGCCTCTGGATTCCCGCGTGCGCGGGAATGACGGCATCACTCAGTCCCTCTCCCGCTTATGCGATGCCGGAACCGATCAATCCCGACGCCTCCGCCCCCTCTCCCACGAAGGGAGAGGAATTGACCACCCCGTCGGCTTCGTTAACGCCCCTCACAAGAGGGAAATTTTAGCCGCTCGATTTACTTGACGAAGCCCCACGCGCATCCAGCCTCCGCATGATGAACTTTTCGCCCTCCACCACGACGAAAACGATTGCGCCGAGCACGATGGGCGCCAGCCAGTCCGTCGGCCCCAGCGGCACGGTGCCGAAAAGGCGGTTCATGAACGGCAGATAAACCACTGCCAGTTGGAGCACCACCATCAGCCCGCACACCACGAAAACCGCCCGATTCCCCAGAAAATCGAGCGCGTGCGCCGGTTGGCGAATGCTGCGGCTGTTGAACAGATGGAACGCCTGACACAGCACGATGGTTTGCAGGGTCACGGTGCGAACGATGTCTTCGGAATAGCCGTGGTCGAGCAGCCAAACGCTCAAGCCCAGCGTCAACCCGCCGATCAGCACCGAAACGAACAGGATGCGCCAGAGGAAATAGTGGCTCAGCAGCGGCTCGGCGGCAGGGCGCGGCGGCCGCGCCATAATGCCGGGCTCTGCCGGTTCAAACGCCAGCGCCAGCGAAATGGTGACCGACGTGACCATGTTCACCCACAGAATCTGCACCGGCGTCAGCGGAATCATGGTGCCGAACAGGATGCTGGCGATGATTAAAAAACTCTCCGCGCCGTTGGTCGGCAGAATGAAGAGAATGGTTTTTTTCAGGTTGTCGTAAACGCGACGGCCTTCTTCCACCGCCGCCGCGATGGTGCTGAAATTGTCGTCGGCCAGCACAACTTCCGCCGCATCCTTGGTCACTTCCGTTCCCTTGATCCCCATGGCGACGCCGACATCGGCCATACGCAGCGCTGGGGCGTCGTTGACGCCGTCGCCGGTCATCGCGCAAATGGCGCCGTGCGCTTTCAGCGCCTTGACCAGTTTCAGTTTGTGTTCCGGACTGGTGCGGGCAAAAATATCGTGCTGATTGGCGGCAACAAAAAATTGTTCGTCGCTCATATCGTTGAGTTCGCTGCCGGTGACGGCGCTTTCGCCGTCGCCGATGCCCAGTTCCTTGCCGATGGCTTTGGCGGTATCGGCGTGATCGCCGGTAATCATCTTGACGCAGATACCCGCGGCGCGGCACACGGCCACCGCTTCCACCACTTCCTCACGCGGCGGATCGACGATGCCCGCCAGCCCGAGAAAAATCACGCCCTCTTGCAAATCTTCGTGAGTGACGATGGTTTGTCCGGTAGAAACAAACTTCATCGCTGCGCCCAGCACGCGCTTGCCTTGCGCCGCGAGATCGGCAACCGCTTTCTCCCAGCGCGCCCGTTCCAGCGGCGCAGCGCCGTCAGCAGCCATCTCTTGAGTGGCTATCGCGAGCAACCTGTCGGGAGCGCCCTTGATGTACAAAACGCCCCTGCCCTCTTCGTCGGCCAGCGTCACCATGTATTTGTATTCCGAATCGAAAGGCAAGCTGGCGATGCGCGGCGGCAATGTCGTGTCGATCTTTGCTTTTTCATAGACAGTCAGCAACGCGCCTTCGGTCGGATCGCCCTGCACAGTCCATTTGTTTTCCTTCTCCTGCGACAAGGAAGCGTCATTGCAGTGCTTGAAGCACGCCAAAAGCCGACGCAGCAATGAGCCTTCGCCCAAGGGCGCGGGATAGCCGCCATAGCGAATTTCGCCCGTCGGCGCGTAGCCGGAACCGCTGACGGTAAAATCGGCGTCGTGAACGATGAGATTTTTGACGGTCATCTCGTTCTTGGTCAACGTGCCGGTCTTGTCCGAGCAAATCACCGAGACAGAACCTAGCGTTTCGACCGAAGGCAGATTGCGCACGATGGCGTTGCGCCTAGCCATATTTTGTACACCGATGGCGAGAATGATCGAGAGAATGGCCGGCAAGCCTTCGGGAATGGCCGCAATGGCGAGTCCGATGGTCGAAAGCAACAACTCCGACGCGCCATAGTTGCGGAAGAAATGCCCGAACATGAAAACCAGCGCGGCAACGCCGATAATCACGAAGGAAACCATCTTGCCGAAAGCCGCCATCTGCCGGATCAGCGGCGTCGTCGTCTTGCCTACTTCGGCCATGAGTTGGTTGATGTGCCCGATCTCCGTTTCCGTGCCGATGTCCACCACCACGCCGAGACCCGTGCCGGCGCTGACCGTCGTACCACAATACGCCATGTTGGTGCGATCGCCGAGCACCGTTTCGGGAGACAACGGATGAATCTGCTTTTCGGAAGGCACGGCTTCGCCGGTCAACGCCGATTCCTCCACACGCAAATTTTCCGCGCGGAAAAGACGCAGGTCGGCGGGGATTTTATCGCCGGGAGAAAGGTAAACGATGTCGCCGAGCGCTAACTGAGCGGCGTCCACATCGATGCGCGTACCGTCCCGAATGGCCGAAGCCCGCAACGACAACATATTACGAATGTCGTTGAGCGCCTTCTCTGCCTTGTTCTCCTGAAAGAAACCGATAATCGCGTTGACCACCGCCACAATCAGAATCACCGCCGTGTCGGCGTAATGATCGAGCGCCAAAGTCACGAAGGCGCAAACGAGAAGAATATAGATCAGAATATCGTGAAAGTGCCTGAGAAACCGGATGATGGGATGAACCGGCTTCGCGGCGGGAAGCTCGTTGGGGCCGAACTCCGCCAGCCGTTCAGCCGCCTGTGCGGCGGACAATCCCATGCTGGGATTGGTTTTCAGCTTTTCCAATACAGAAGCGGCATCCTTGGCGAACCAGCGGGCATGAGAGTGAACGTAACGGTCTTCCATGGGGAATCCTTTCAGGACATCCCTCATTCTATGCCGAATTTGGGGTAAGTGTTAGAGGTTCCTTGAACCAACCACCTATCCACCTACTGCCACTTTTGCCGAAACGCCGCTACTATCATCAACGAAAATGCCAGTAATCCCACCAGTATTGCCGAACCCAACACAGGAACAGTGTCCGGTGTTGTTCCAGCGGCAGGCGCGGTAAAAATGCTGTTTTATACCGTTCACACTGAGCTTGTTGAAGGGCAAACGGTATCTCTCCAAGAGCTTCGACAGGCTCAACCCAAACGATTGGGAATTGCTCAGCGTTTCCCTGAGCTTCACCGAATCAACTGATTCATCGACACAATCGGCATCATGATCGCCAGCACCAGCGCCAGCACGATAGCGCCCATGATTACGATCAATACCGGTTGTACCAGCGCCGTGATCCAGGCGAGTCGTCGCTCGGCTTCGCGCTCCAGTTCGGCAGCGGCGCGTTCGAGCATCTCTGCGAGTTTGCCGGTGGCTTCGCCATTGGCGACAAGGTGAATCAGGATCGGCGGAAACACGCCGCTTTCTTTCAGCGCCCGCGCTAGCGCAACGCCTTCGCGCACATGGCCGACGGCGTTTTGTACCGCTTGCCGAATCGGCAGCAGATTCAGCACGTCCGCTGCGGTTTCCAGTCCGCGCAAGAGCGGCGCGCCGCTGCCGACGAGGATCGCCAGCGTGCTGGCGAAGCGCGCGGTTTCGAGGCTTTGTTGCAGGCGGCCGATGCCCGGCACTTTGAGCCAGAAGCGGTGAACGCGCTCGCGAATGGGCGGACGACGGTAAGCTATTCCCGCTATGAAAAACACAATAACCAAGCCGATCAGCCAATAGACGCCAGTGGCGCGGAGAAAGCCGGAGGTTTGAATCAGCGCGCGCGTCAGCCAAGGCAAGGTTTGGCGGCTGTGTTCATAGACGGCGACCACTTGCGGCACGACGTAGGTCAACATCACGACGATCACCGCCAGCGCGACGACGGTCAACAGTGCCGGATAAATCAGTGCGGTCACAAATTTTTGTTTGAGCGCCAAACGCGCATCGAGGTAATCGGCCAAACGTTGCAACACTTCCGGCAAGAGGCCGCTTTCGACGCCTGCCGCTACCAGCCCGCGATACAGCGGCGAAAAGGTGCGCGGGTAATGCGCCAGCGCCGCCGAAAAACTTTCGCCGCTCGCCACATGCTGCGCCAGCGCCGCCACGATGGCGCGAACGTGTTTGTCGTCGGTTTGATCGGTGACGGCTTGCAGCGCTTGATGCAGCGGCAAGCCGGAATACACCAGCGTGGCCAGTTGCCGCGTCAGCAAGGAAACTTGCGTCGGCGGCAGGCGCGTCCACGATAAGGTCGCCGTCGCGTCGAGCGCGTCGTCAACCGCTGTCGGCGTCAAGCCTTCGCTTTGCAACGTTTGCCGCAACGCGCGCGCGCTTTCGGCTTCACGGGCGCCGCGTGAGACCCGACCTTGTGCATCGACGGCTTCCCATTGAAAACGCGGCATCGCTTTTCTCTATGATCGCGTGACCCGCACCAGTTCCGCCAGCGAAGTCACGCCGTCGCGCAACCAGCGCGCGCCATCCTGACGCAACGATGCCATGCCCTCTTGCGCCGCGTGGGCGCGCAACGCTTCTTCGGGAGCGCTCTCGTGAACCAATTTGCGCGTGGCGTCATCGACTTGCAGCAGTTCGTAAATACCGGTGCGGCCACGATAACCGCTGTGGTTACACTGTTCGCAACCAACAGGCGCGCACAACGAAGCGATGTCGGTCAATCCCATTTTCTTCAACAGTTGCGCTTCCGCTGCGGTCGGCGGCGCTTTGCTGCGGCAATGCGGACACAGCACGCGCACCAGCCGTTGCGCCAGCACGGCCAGCAAGCTCGACGCCAGCAGATACGGCTCGATGCCCATGTCAGTCAGGCGCGTGATGGCGCTCGGCGCGTCGTTGGTGTGCAGCGTCGCCAACACCAGATGGCCGGTCAACGATGCTTGCACGGCGATTTGCGCGGTTTCGAGATCGCGGATCTCGCCGATCATGATCACGTCCGGGTCTTGCCGCAAAATCGACCGCAGCGCTCGCGCGAACGACAACTCGATGCGCGGGTTGACTTGCGTTTGCGCCACGCCGTCGAGCGCGTATTCGATCGGGTCTTCGACGGTCATCATATTGATGCGACCACGCTCCAATCGAGACAACGCGGCGTAAAGCGTCGTCGTTTTGCCGGAACCGGTCGGCCCCGTCACCAGCAGAATTCCGTGCGGTTCACGAATGATGCGATCGACGCCGGTAAGCAACGCATCACTCATGCCGAGCGCCGACAGATCGAGCCGCGCCGCTTCTTTGTCGAGCAGGCGCAACACGACGCGCTCGCCGTACCCGGTCGGCAGTGTTGAAACGCGCACATCGACGCTTTTGCCGCCGAGCCGCAATGTGATCCGCCCATCTTGCGGCAAGCGCTTTTCGGCGATGTCCAAACTCGCCATGATTTTGAGCCGCGACACCAGCGCCGCATGCAACGCACGCGGCGGTTCGATCACGTCGCGCAAAACGCCGTCCAAGCGGAAGCGAACCACCGAGCGCGTTTCGTAAGGTTCGAAGTGCAAATCGGACGCTTGCTCGCGCAGCGCTTGCAACAGCAGCGCGTTGATCATGCGGATGACCGGCGCTTCGGCGCTGTCGTCGAGCAAATCTTCGGTGCTCGGCATCTCTTGCAACAACTGCGAGAGGTCGGTGTCACGCGCCAGTTCTTCATTCAGCACGCCCGCTTCCGAACCGACGTTGTACGCTTTCGCCAGCGCTTCGTTGAAACGCTGCGCGTCGGTTTCTTCGATGGTCACTGGCTTGCGATAAACGCGCCGCACTTCTTGCAGCGCTTCGACGCTGGCGCCCGGCCGGATCAGCACGGTCAGCGCTGTTTCCGACTCACGCCAAGGCAAAACGCCTTGCGCTTTGGCGAAAGGATAAGGAATTTTCGGAACGAGCGGCGTAGGCATAGGATAATGAAAATCGCTCGCGTGACGAGTCAAGGCGTCGCTGCCTGCCCGGAGCTGAAATACGTCCGATCCGGCGTAAACGGTTGCGGCGAAATCAGCATCGCTCCCGATGGCAACGGTGTGCCACGCGGCGGTATCGGCAACGGTTTTTCGCTTCCCGGCAGCACCGATTGCGGCAACAGTTCGGGAATCGTCGGGTCGCTCCAGAAGAAAGGCTTTTGCGGCATCAGATTTTTTTGCTCGCCCATCAGATAACGATAACGCTCGGTGGTATATTCGCGGCTGTCGGCGTTGGAGCGAACAATCGTCGGCCTCAGAAAAATCATCAAATTGGTTTTTGAATGACTGCGCGAATCGTAGCGAAACAAACGTCCCAGCAATGGAATGTCACCCAGAATCGGCACACTGTCGTTGCTGTCGTCCACCTCGTCTTGAATCAATCCGCCGAGAACAATGATTTGCGTATCGTCAACCGACACCACCGATTGAACCGTCCGCTTTTGAATCGTCGGCGATGCGCTAGAGTTCATCACGCGCGAAACTTCCTGATAAATGTTCAGGCGCACCGTTCCGTTTTCGGTGATCTGCGGTTTGATTCGTAGCAACAACCCGACATCCTGACGGTTATACGTTTGAAACGGGTTGTCCGTGCTGCTGGCGGTATTCGTCAAGTACGATCCGGTCAAAAGCGGCACATTCTCTCCGACCATGATTTGCGCTTCCTGATTGTCGAGCGTCAACAAGGTCGGCGTTGAGAGAATGTTGGCCTTGACCTGCGATTCCAATGCGCGCGCCAGAACGCCCAGATTGAGGAAGTTCCCTCCAAACAATCCATCAATAAAGCCAAGGTTCAATCCCTGACCAACACCACTGGTAACGGTGCCTGTAGTGGGATCAACACCGTAAGGATTCAAGGAAATGCCAATAATGTTTTGGCCGCTGCCCTGTGCGCCAAAATTGGTGCCACCGATCACGCCTCTGTTCGATTTGGAGTTTACCTGCCACTGGATTCCAAACTCCGCCGCTTTATCTGCCGACATTTCGACGATCAACGCTTCGATAAACACTTGTGCGCGCGGCACGTCGAGTTTCTCGACAATAGTGCGAATGGTGTTATAGATCGGTTCCGGCGCCATCACCACGATCGAGTTGGTGGCGATGTCGGCCTGCACGGTGATGCCGTTGGCGGAGAAGCCCACGCCGTTTTCCGGCGGCGGCGCGAACGGCAACTGTTCGACGTTAGACATTCCGCTGGCGGTGCCGGAAGAGGTGTTGGTATTGTTGTTATTGTTGGCAAGCGAGGTGTTGGTCGAAGCGCTCGTGTTCTGCGTTGCCGGCTTGGCGATGCTCGTGGTTGAACCGCTGCTATTGCCGGTCAACAATCCTTGCAGCGTTTGCGCGACGCTCTGGGCGTCGGCGTTTTTCAGATAGATGATGAAGAAGTTGCCGTCAGGCCGACCGGGCACATCGAGTTTTTCGATGAAGCCGCGAATCTTCTCGGCGCGCCCCGGATTGTCGCAACGGATCAGCACGCTGTTCGAGCGCGGATCGGCAACCAACGTGACTTTCTGCATCGCATCGCCGCCGGGGATTCCGCCGTTGCTCACCGCGCCTTCGGTCAGCAGTTTGTTCAGCAGCGGCACCATGTCGAGCGCCGACGCATTTTTGAGTCGCACCATCAACGGCTCGGCAATGGGCGGCTGATCGAGCGATGCGATGACCCGTTCGAGCCGCTTCATGTTTTCAGCGTAATCGGTGATTACCAACGCGTTGTTGCCGGGGAACGCCAGCACCGAATTGTTCGGCGACACCAGCGGTCGCAAGATGCCCACCATCGGCGTGGCCGATTCGTAATGCAGCGGAATCACACGGGTGACCAGTTGATCGCCGCCGGTTTTCCCCGAATCGGCGTACAACTTGGCGTCGGTTTCGGGCACGATGCGAATGACGCCGTTGCCTTCGACGGCGGTGATGCCTTGCAGGCGCAGCGCCGACAGCAGGGTCGGATAGACCAGATCGCGCGAGACCGGCTGTGTCGAAACGATGTTGACGGTACCTTTGACTTTGGGGTCGATGATGAAATTGCGGCCGGTGATTTCGGAAACGGAGCGAACCACCGCTTCGATGTCGGCGTTGACAAAATTGAGGGTGACTTCGTCGCTGTTTTTCTGGTTGTTGTTTTGCGCCATCGCCTGCCCTGTCGGCAATGCCAGCGCCAACAACAGCGTGACAGACATGGCAAATGCAGCGATCCGCCGCCAACGCGCCTCAAAAAGTCGAACCATTTCTGCCGTCATCATTGTCCACCCTCGCGGAAAACGCGCCTTGAGCGCGCTTTCCTTTCCCCACGGAAAAGAGTTGTTATCATAACAAGGATCGGTTGACCGCATGCGAATTCCGGCGCGTTTGCGCCCGCTTCTTTTCACTTCGGGCGCAAAGCCGACAGTTTTAGTGATTGCCTTCCTGCCAGCGCGCCGCTTCCAGCGTATTGGCCAAAAGCGTCGCTATCGTCATCGGCCCCACTCCCCCCGGCACCGGCGTGATCCACGAAGCGCGACGGCTCGCCGCTTCAAAATCGACGTCGCCGCACAGCTTGCCGTCGGCCAGCCGGTTGATCCCGACATCAAGCACGATGGCGCCGGCTTTGATCCAGTCGCCTTCGACAAAACGCGGTTTGCCGATACCGGCAACGACGATGTCGGCCTGACCGATCAGCTTCGGTAAATCGTAGGTTTTCGAGTGGCAGATGGTAATCGTGCAGCGCGCCATCAGCAGTTCCAGCGCCATCGGCCGACCGACGATATTCGACTGCCCGACGATCACCGCGTGTTTACCGACCAGGTCTTCACCGGTTTCACGCAGCAAACGCATGCAGCCGTAAGGCGTGCACGGGCGCAGCGTTGGCATCTTGAGCACCAGCCGCCCGATGTTGTACGGATGAAAACCATCCACGTCTTTTTTCGGGTCGATGCGCTCGATCACGCGCTCGGCGTTGATTTGCGCCGGTAGCGGCAACTGCACGAGAATGCCGTTCACCTCGGCGTTCGCATTCAATTCGTCGATCAGCGCCAGCAGCGTTTTTTCGGAACAATCGGCGGGCAAGTCGTACGAAAACGACTTCATGCCGACCGCTTCGGTCGTCCGCCGCTTGTTGCGCACATAAACCGCCGACGCCGGATCGTCGCCGACGCAAACCACCGCCAGCCCCGGCTGAGACAAGCCTTTGGCGCTGCGTTGCGCGACTGCTTCGCGCACTTCTTCGACCACCTGCGCGGCAATCGCCTTACCGTCAATGATTCGTGCCGTTGTTGGATTCATCGTTGTTTACCTTTATCGTGTGCGGGTCATTCTGCAATATCCTTTTGCAATCCGCAAGTTGCTTACTGATTTCAAAAAATCACCGGCACATCGACCAGCGGTGTCATTCCCGTGCCATCCGCTTCGTGAAACCGGCCTGCCATCCTCTGCCACCGCCGTGCCAGCGCTACCGTCCGTTCCGCCCCGAATGGCGGCACCCAGTGCGCCAACAGACTGTCGAGCGCGGCAAAATCGTTGCAGGCCAACACGACATCGCAGCCCGCCGTCAGCGCCGTATCGGCGCGGATGATCCAATCCGTCGGCTCATCGCCGCCGTTGCTGTTTCCTTTGCTTTCCAACGCCGCTCCGGCCATGCCGAGATCGTCGGAAAATACCATGCCGCCAAAGCCCAATTCTCCGCGCAACACCTCGCGCACCCAGAACGCCGAGTATCCCGCCGGCAACGAATCGAGCGCCGGGTATTTGACGTGCGCCATCATCACGCCCTCCAGTCCGCTCGCTATCAGCGCGCGATAAGGCGCTAGGTCGGGCGCTAGGTCAGCCATCGTACGCGTATCGACCGGCATCTCGTGGTGCGAATCGGCTTCGACCCAGCCGTGGCCGGGGAAATGTTTGCCGACCGCCGCGCACCCTGCTGCATTCAGCCCGCGCCGCAGCGCCCCGGCCAGCCGCGCCACTGTCTCCGGCGACGCAGCGAAGGCGCGATCGCCGATCACCGCGCTCTTGCCGTAATCCAGATCGAGCACCGGCGTGAAGCTGAAATCAATGTGCAGATAACGCAGTTCGCTGCCAATCAGCGTTCCCCAACGATACGCTTCTTCTTCCCCCAACTCCGGCGCTTCGGCGAAATGTTCGCCCAGCGCGCGCATCGGCGGAATGTCGATGAAGCCGTTGCCGCGCAAGCGCTGCACCCGCCCGCCTTCCTGATCGATACCGATCACCAGCGGCGGCGATCGCAGTCCTCGTATTTCGTCGCACAACACCATCAGTTGTCCCGGCGATTCAACATTGCGCGTGAACAGAATCACCCCGCCCACGCGCGGATCGCGCAGGCGCCGACGGTCGCCGCGGGTCAGCGCAACGCCTTCGACGCCGCACATGATCGGGCCACGGGGTATGGGTATCGGGTGAGCTGAAATTTCCGCCACGATCACAGCCCCAACCGCTGCAAAGTGCGAGCGTCGTCTTTCCAACCCGGTTTCACTTGCACCAGCACCACCAGATACACTTTGCCGCCGAACAAGCGCTCCATTTCCTGCCGCGCTTCGGTGGCGATGCGTTTCATCGTCTGTCCCTGATGCCCCAGCAGAATAGCGCGTTGGCTGTCGCGCTCGACGTAAACCCGCGCCTGAATCCGACGCAACGCGTTCTCCTGTTCAAAGGTTTCTACTACGACGTGCGTCGAATAGGGAATTTCATCGCCCAGCAGCCGGAAAATTTTTTCGCGGATGAATTCCGCCGCCAGAAAACGCTCGTCCCGATCGGTCAATTCGTCCGACGAATAAAGCCACGGCATCGCCGGAAGATGTTGGGCCATCTCGGCTTTGAGCGCGTCGAGCTGCGTGCCTTTTTCAGCCGACAACGGAATCAGCGCCGCAAACGGGTAGCGCTTCGACAAGGCTTCGAGACGCGGCAGCAGCGTGGTTTTGTCGGTCAGCAAATCGACTTTGTTCAAAACGGCGATCACCGGTTTGGCGGATTTCTGGTCAGCGGGTAAAAGAGAAAGTAGCGTCTCGTCGGCATCGGTGTGGCGCGCCGCGTCGAAGATGGCCCCCACCACATCGACTTCGGCCAGCGCGTCGCGCACGGCCTGATTCATTCGGATGTTCAGCGCCGAGCGGTGCTTGGTCTGAAAGCCGGGCGTGTCCACAAAAATGAACTGATTCGCGCCTTCGGTCAAAACGCCAGTGATGCGTTGCCGCGTGGTTTGCGGTTTCGACGAAGTGATGCTGATTCTCGTGCCTAAAAGCCGATTGAGCAAAGTGGATTTGCCGACGCTGGGTCGTCCGATCAACGCGACGAAGCCGCAATGTGTCGTTTCCAAAGCCGTTTCATGATTCTTCATTTCGCCTCCTTCCGCGCGTGCCGGAAGTCTGGGACAAGGTTTGCAATTGCTGCCAGACCGCGTCCGCCGCCAGTTGCTCGGCCGCTCGCCGACTGCTGCCCTCGCCGCTCGCGATTGCTTCGAGCGACGGAACGCGGCATTCGACCACGAAGCGCTGCAAATGCGCTTCGCCGCGCGTTTCCGTCACTTCGTATTCGGGAAGCGGCAGATGCCGCGCCTGCAACCATTCCTGCAAACGCGTCTTGGCGTCTTTGCCCAACCGTTCCGGGTCGGCGTCCTGCAAGGTCTTGCCGTACACCCTCACGATCACCCGCTGGGCGGCGTCGAAGCCACCATCCATGAACACCGCGCCGAACAACGCTTCCAGCGCATCGGCCAAAATCGACACCCGCTGCGGGCCGCCGCTTTTCAACTCGCCTTCGCCCAGCAAAAGATAGTTGCTGAGTTCCAGTTTGCGCGCCAACCGCGCCAAGGTATCGCGGTTGACCAGACCGGCGCGTGACCGCGACAACGTCCCTTCATCCAGCAACGGGAAACGCTCGAACAAGTCCTGCGCGATGACGCAGTTCAACACCGCGTCGCCGACAAACTCCAGCCGCTCGTTGTGCGACGCGCTGTAACTTCGGTGCGTCATCGCCTGCCGCGATAACGACGCCACCGTGAAACAATAATCTAACGCCGCTTCCAGCGGCGTCAGCGACGGCAACGACATAGGTTACTTCGGCGCCTGCGCCTCAAATTCCAACAGCAGCGAGATATTGCCGACGATCGACAATTTTCTTGTCCAGGCAATGGTGACCGCGCTGCCTTTCGGCGTGAGGTCCTTGTAGCTGAGGTCCCGAATGCCGTTGGTGGTGAGGCAAGAATCGAAGCGCTGCTGAACGGTAGAAAAATTGCTGCCGCCGGCCACCTTGGCGTCTTCAACACATTTCTGCACCGTCGTGGCAGTCAAATACTCCGGCGCCACTTCGATCGCAATCCAGAAAACGATCAAAACGCCGAACACGGCGGCCAACACGCCCCACAACGACATTCCCCGCTGCTTGCTTCTGCCTTGTTTCATGGTTCATCCTTTCATTTGATCCCGTGCCCGACACGGTTAAATGCAAAACTCGAAATATCTCCCCAGTTAAACCAGATGAAAAATGCCTTGCCGCGCAGGTTCTCATCCGGCACGAATCCCCAGTAACGACTGTCATCGCTGTTGTCGCGATTATCACCCATCATCCAATAATACCCCTCTGGCACGGTGCAGCGGAAGCCGTTCTCGAAATAACGGCACGCTTCGCGCTGCAAAAAGGGGCGAACCTGATCTTTGTACAACGTCGGCTTCTGCGGATCGACCGCGACGGTGTATTCGCGCGCTCCGGCAGCTGATTGCGTTGTCTCTTTAAACAGGTTCAAACTCTCGAAACGGTATCGTTCGAGGTAGCTGTAGTCACCGCTCTTCAACTGCGGCAGCGGCTGGTTGTTGACGGTCAGTTTCTTGTCGAGGTACTCGACGACATCACCCGGCACTCCGATCACCCGCTTGATGTAATCTTGCGACGGGTCCAGCGGGTAGCGAAAAACCACCACGTCGCCGCGCTGCGGGCTGGCGATGGGGATAATCTTTTTCTCGATGATCGGCAAGCGAATGCCGTAGCTGAATTTATTGACCAGAATGAAATCGCCGGTTTCCAGCGTCGGCCGCATCGACGAAGAGGGAATTTTGAACGGTTCGGCGATGAAACTGCGCAGCACGAAAACGATCAGCAGTACCGGAAAGAAACTGGCGGTGTAGTCGATCCATGCCGACTTCGGCGCTTTGGGATCGCGCTTTTTTCGCAAATAGAAAAAATCCAGCGCCCAGACCGCGCCGGTCGCCAGCGTCAGCAGAAAGAGAATCAACGGAAAATTCAGAGCATCCATTTGTCAGCGTTTTCAAAAAAAGTTATTTATCGTCCACCTGCAAAATCGCCAGAAACGCTTCCTGCGGAATCTCGACACTGCCGACGGCCTTCATCCGCTTTTTCCCGGCTTTTTGCTTTTCAAGCAACTTCCGCTTGCGCGTGATGTCGCCGCCGTAGCACTTCGCCAGCACATTCTTGCGCATCGCCTTGATCGTTTCGCGAGCGATGATCTGCCCGCCGATGGCCGCTTGCACGGCCACATCGAACATCTGCCGTGGAATCAATTTCCGCATCCGCGCCGCCACTTCGCGGCCACGGTACTGCGCCACCGATCGGTGCACCATCGACGACAGCGCATCGACCCGGTCGCCGTTGATCAAAATGTCGAGCTTGACCACGTCGGCAATCCGGAATTCCTTGAAGTCGTAATCGAGCGACGCGTAGCCGCGCGATACCGATTTCAACCGATCGAAGAAATCCATCACCACTTCCGCCATCGGTAACTCATACGTCAGCAGAATCTGTCGGCCGACGTACTGCATGTTTTTCTGAATGCCGCGTTTTTCGGTGCACAACGTCAACACCGGCCCGACGTAGTCCTGCGGCACCAGAATCGTCACCGTGATAATCGGCTCGCGGATTTCGGCGACACGTGACAAGTCCGGCAACTTCGACGGGTTCTCGATCTCGACGACTTCGCCGTCGTTCAGCAGCAGTTGATACACCACCGTCGGCGCCGTCGTGATCAAATCCATGTCGTATTCGCGTTCCAGCCGTTCCTGCACGATGTCCATGTGCAGCAGGCCGAGGAAACCGCAGCGAAAGCCAAAGCCCAGCGCCTGCGAAACTTCCGGCTCGTAATGCAGCGAAGCGTCGTTGAGCTTCAACTTGTCGAGCGCGTCGCGCAACGCCTCATATTGGTTGGACTCGACCGGATACAGCCCGGCGAAAACCTGCGGCTTCACGTCCTTGAACCCCGGCAGCGGCGCACCGGCCGATTTCTGCGCCAGCGTCACCGTGTCGCCGACCTTCGCCGCCTTCAACTCCCGGATACCGGCAACGATGAAGCCGACCTCGCCCGCCGACAGCGTCGGCTGCGCCACCGATTTCGGCGTGAACACGCCCAACTGTTCGCACTGATACGTCGCGTTGGTGGACATCAGCAAAATCCGGTCGCGCTGCTTCAACGTGCCTTCGACCACCCGCACCAGCATCACAACGCCGACGTAATTGTCGAACCACGAATCGATGATGAGCGCCTGCAGCGGCGCTTCGGGATCGCCCTTCGGCGGCGGCACCTGCGCGACGATCATCTCCAGCACCTCGTCGATCCCCTCGCCGGTCTTGGCGCTGATCCGCACCGCGTCAACGGCTTCGATGCCGACAATGTCCTCGATCTCGTCGATCACCAACTCGGCATCCGCCGACGGCAGGTCGATCTTGTTCAACACCGGAAATACTTCGACGCCCTGTTCGATGGCCGTGTAGCAGTTCGCCACAGTCTGCGCCTCGACGCCCTGTGACGCATCAACCACCAGCAATGCGCCCTCGCACGCCGCCAGCGAGCGCGAGACTTCGTAAGCGAAATCCACATGCCCGGGCGTGTCGATCATGTTGAGCAGATAGGTTTCGCCGTCACGCGCCTTGTAATGCAGCGCCGCTGTCTGCGCCTTGATCGTGATGCCGCGCTCGCGTTCGAGATCCATCGAGTCGAGCACCTGCTCGCTCATCTCCCGATCCGACAAGCCGCCGCAGCGCTGGATCAAGCGATCAGCCAGCGTGGATTTGCCGTGGTCGATATGGGCAATAATTGAAAAATTGCGGATAAACTGCACAAAAAATTCCCGTGAAAAACGCCTTGCCGCCAATACCCGGCATACCAGCGCAAATCTTGCAAAGCAAACGAGGGCTTTCGATTTCGCCAGCCCTCGCTCTAAAACAGTATATTGTAACGCAGAAGTCCTTGAATTCCGGCACCTCTCACGCCGATGGTTCGTCGTCGGGCGGGCTGCCCTGCGAGCCGCCGTGCCGACGCTCACGCCACAGCGTCCAGCCGGTCATGACAAATCCGGACAAGGCATAAAGCACCGCGAAGGAAAACAGCACCAGCGGCGGTTGCGAAGCGATCAACGCGATCACCAGCACCAGAATCAGCACCGCCACGAACGGCACGCTCTTTCTCAGATTGACCGTCTTGAAACTGTAAAAACGCAAATTGCTTGGCATGACGATTCCGGCAAACAGGGTCACCACACAAGCCAGCCACAGCACTTGCCCGGCAGGCACATCGTTATCGTAAAACGCCCAGACGAGGCCTGCCACCAACGCCGCCGCCGCCGGGCTGGGAATGCCGATGAACCAGCGCTTGTCGGCGATGTCGAGCATGGTGTTGAAGCGCGCCAGCCGCGCCGCCGCGCCGGCAACATAAATGAACGCCGCGATCCAGCCCAACTTGCCCAAGCTGTGCAGCGCCCAACTGTAAATCAGCAGCGCCGGCGCCACCCCAAACGACACCATATCCGACAAGCTGTCGTATTCGGCGCCGAAAGCGCTCTGCGTTTTAGTCAGCCGCGCCACCCGGCCGTCGAGGCTGTCCAGAATCGCCGCGACAAAAATGGCGCCCGCCGCCCGCCCGAAATGGCCGTTCATGCCCTGAACGATCGAGTAAAAACCGGCAAACAGCGCCGCCGTCGTGAACAAATTAGGCAACAGGAAAATCCCCCGTCGCCGACCGGCATTCTTGCGCAGCACGCGCTCTTTGTGATCTTTGTCGTAGAAGGACATGATGCGTTCGACTCTCTCCCTGACTGCCCCTTACTTTACTGCAATTCCGCCAGCACCGTTTCGGTCGCCCGCACCTTTTGCCCGATGGTCACGCAAGCCCGCGCCGACACCGGCAAATAAACATCGACCCGCGACCCGAACCGGATGAACCCGTAGCGTTGGCCGCGCGACAGTGTATCACCCGCCTTGGCGTAGCAGAGAATCCGCCGCGCCACCAATCCGGCTACCTGCACGCACGTCACTTTTTGCCCGTTAGCGGCCGTCAGATGCAGCGCGTTGCGCTCGTTCTCCTCCGACGCTTTGTCAATCGCCGCATTCAAAAAACTCCCTTGGTTGTACCACACGTTCTCGACCTTGCCGTCCACTGGGCTTCTTTGAGAATGTACATTAAAAACATTCATGAAGACACTGATTTTCAAGGAATCTCTGTTGAGATACGGGTCACGCGCCGGCTCGACCTTGATCACCCGTCCGTCCGCCGGGCACAGCACCGCGTTGGGTTGATCCGGAATTTCACGCGCCGGATCGCGGAAAAACTGCAAAACAAACAACGCGATCAGCCAAACCAGCGCCGCCAGCCACCAAGGCGCCAACCACGTCAACACCAGCGCTACGATAACTGCCCCCGCCAAAAATGGCCACCCCTCACGGGCAATTAGCGGATGAGGATAATTTTTCATAAATACAATACCTTATATGATGTTTATAATGTGATTTATAATGTTTTATGACGCTATTTTTCAAGTGGGGTTTTTATTATAGCGCACAGAAAAAAGCGCCTGATTGTCTTCGATTCTCGCGCCCACTGCAACCGCCTTGCAACAATCCCGCCACAACGCCTTGCCGCCGTTTTGCCGCCGCCGCCAACGTGCAGCCCGAATGGTAAACTTACCACCTCTGATTCACCAAACGTCTTCCCCAAAATGAGCACCGAAACTCCCGACAAGCCCCACCACGTCCCCGCCGAGCTCGACATCACCGATCTCGAAAGCCGCCCGCTACGCCCCCTGCCCCGTCTCATTTTCATGAGCCGCTGGCTGCAACTGCCGCTGTATTTGGGGCTGATCGTCGCGCAAGCGGTTTATGTTTGGCTCTTCTGGGTCGAACTGATTCACCTGATCGAAGCCACCTTCGGCAGCCAGGAAGCGATCAATATCATCGTCGCCAACGTCACCCCGCCCGGCCAGATGGTGGTCGAAATGACCGAGCCGACGGAAACAGTCATCATGCTGGTGATTCTGGGGCTGATCGACGTGGTGATGATCTCCAACCTGCTCATCATGGTGATCGTCGGCGGTTACGAAACCTTCGTCTCCCGCCTCGACCTCGACAGCCACCCCGACCAGCCCGAATGGCTGTCGCACGTTAACGCCAGCGTGCTGAAAGTCAAACTCGGCACCGCGATCATCAGTATTTCGTCGATCCACCTGCTGAAAACCTTCATCAACGCGCACGCCTACGACACCAAAACGCTGGTCGCCCAAACCTGCATCCACTTGGCGTTCCTGCTGTCAGCGATGGCGATCGCCGCTTGCGACCGCATCTTGCCGTATAACAATCGATCCCAACACTAACCCTTCAACGAAAATCGGAGACAACCCGAATGAGCACCCTGATTCGCACTGAAGATTTTGTCCAAAGCATTGCAGACGCCCTGCAATACATCTCCTGTTATCACCCGAAGGACTACATCGACGCGCTGGGCAAAGCCTACGAAATCGAGCAATCGCCCGCCGCCAAGGACGCCATCGCGCAAATCCTGACCAACTCGCGGATGTGCGCCGAGAACCGCCGCCCGATCTGTCAGGATACCGGGATCGTTGCCGCCTTCGTCAAAATCGGGATGGACGTGCGTTTTGAAGACCCGTCGCGCTCGATTCTCGATCTGGTCAACGAAGGCGTTGCCCGTGCCTATTCCGACAAAAACAATACCTTGCGCGCTTCCGTGCTGACCGATCCTGCCGGCGCCCGCAAAAACACCCGCGACAACACCCCGGCCATCGTCCATTTCGACCTCGTTCCCGGCAACACCATCGAAGTCAAAATCGCTGCCAAGGGCGGCGGCTCCGAAGCCAAAACGAAATTCGCCATGCTCAATCCGTCCGACTCCGTCGTTGACTGGGTGCTCAAAATGCTGCCGACGATGGGCGCCGGTTGGTGCCCGCCCGGCATCCTCGGCATCGGCATCGGCGGCACCGCCGAAAAAGCGATGATCATGGCCAAAGAAGCGCTGATGGAACCGGTGGACATCGCCGACCTCATCAAGCGTGGCCCGAAAAACCGACTCGAAGAACTGCGCCTTGAAATCTACGAAAAAGTGAACGCCCTCGGCATCGGCGCGCAAGGCTTGGGCGGCTTGACGACTGTCCTCGATGTCAAAATTCTCGATTACCCGACCCACGCCGCCAACCTGCCCGTGGCGATGATCCCCAACTGCGCCGCCACCCGTCACGTCCACTTCCACCTCGACGGAACCGGCCCCGCCGTTCTCACTCCGCCCAAGCTCGAAGATTGGCCGCAAGTGACTTGGAAGCCCGACACCAAAGCTGCTACCCGCGTCAACCTCGACACCCTGACGAAAGAACAAGTCGCCGCCTGGAAGCCCGGCCAGGCCCTGCTCCTGAATGGCAAAATGCTCACCGGCCGCGACGCCGCCCACAAACGCATCGCCGACATGCTGGCGCGCGGCGAAAGCCTGCCGGTATCGTTCAAAAACCGCGTCATCTACTATGTCGGCCCGGTGGACCCCGTGCGCGATGAAGTCGTCGGCCCCGCCGGCCCCACCACCTCTACGCGCATGGACAAATTCACCCGCATGATGCTGGAGAAAACCGGCCTCATCGCCATGATCGGCAAATCCGAACGCGGTCCCGCCGCCATCGACGCCATCCGCGACAACCGATCCGCCTACCTCATGGCCGTCGGCGGCGCCGCCTACCTCGTTTCCAAAGCCATCAAAGCCGCCAAAGTCGTCGCCTTCGCCGACCTCGGCATGGAAGCCATCTACGAATTCACCGTCGAAGACATGCCTGTGACCGTGGCGGTGGACTCCACCGGCGTCAGCCTCCACCAGACCGGCCCGAAAGAATGGCAGACGAGAATCGGAAAGATTCCGGTGGTGGCGGAATCTTTGAACTGATCGGAAAGCGTGCCGATACGCTCACGATTATCGGCAGAGTGAAATACCGATCTGGAACCGGAGATTTTTAACCTTTGAAACCATGCGCTCAGACAGAAAACCGATACAGATTATAGGTATGATGGTTGAGCATAGACAGTACAGGAGACGTTGAAATGAAAAAGATAGCTACGCTTGCGTTTTTATTTTTATTTCCTTGTACGCTTATGGCCGCAGGAGACGACGCTACAAAACCAACAACGCCACAGACGAAATACGAAAAAATTATAACTTTCAGGGGCGTTTCAATGAACGCATCAGAAAAAGAGTTTACCGAGAAAGTTAAAGGATTCACATGTAGGGATGCTAGAAGAGGTGATGATTTAGAAATTGAAAACTACTACGACAGAGTGTGCGAAGCTAACGACGATGATGAAAAAGCGCGAACCTATGTAGAAGAAGATGCTGATATTTCAGTTTTTTTTATAAAAGATAAATTGAAGATGGTCTTCATATATTTCTCTAACAGCTTAACATCGGATTCCGAGTTGATCAGCAAGTCAAACAAAGTAAGACAATCTCTATCTGATAGGTTCGGCTACCCGAATAACTACCATGATTGCTCTTATCATATAAGTAACAAACAAGAACCATCCGCGAAAGACTGCCAATGGCAGAAGACTAATGGAAAAATTAAAGATTCTATCCTTATAGGTAAATACATTTCAATGTATTCTATTACTTACGTGTCAAACGATCTTGATAAAAAAAGATGGCTATAAATATGAAGGTAAGGCTGCCATTCCTGCGAATTAACTATGAAATGTTTAACCAAGGAAGAAGCCAATATCTATCTGGGTAAGATAGGTATGGAGATTGGCGAGTGGAACAACATTCAGAAAAAAACAAGCGTTTCTTCTGAAAAATTTCATTGGGTAAACCATCAAACGCCAAAAGGAGCACGTGATCTGTACAAATATGCGCAAGCTGTGGCAGATTGGCTTCCCCGTGGGAATTGGAAGATACTTCAAATTGATGACTCTGGGGGGGCTTTTCTTTGATGAAGGACATTTGTTTAGTCGCCTTTTATTTGGAAATTGGGAGGTAACCGATCTTACTCATTCGACGGACCCCAGCACTTTTTTGATTGAGTTTTCTGGAGATGAAGGAAGTGATGTAAAAAAAGAATTTTTATTGGCCAATTTGTTATTCACCCTTCTGATGTTTGAGAGTCATGGCTATCTGGTTTCTTCAGGAAGCTCCTCTGGGCAATTATTGAGTTTTCAGGATGGATTTATTTATTTTTATTCAAGAGAGGAAGATGTTTCAGGGGCTTTGGTTTTAGTGGAGAATTTCAAAAAAGGAATTGGGGGGTACCCGGAATGGGCGAGACAATTGATCATTAAAAATAATTTTGGCGGATAGAGGTGGCTCCGTTTATTTGGAATCTGTAAATCCAACTGTGTCAAACCTGTTTCATCATAACTTATTGACCGGCGCCCTGTCTTCGCCAAAGACGATCTGAAAGACCTGCAAAGTAGATTGCTCAGAAACTGCGTATCACGCAGCATCATCGCGTCGGTCAGCCCCTCGATGGCCGCTTCCGGCGGTTCCGCTTTCAGAAGAGCTTTTACCATTTCATCGCCAGAATCAAAGCCCTTGATCTCGGCCACCAGTTCAGGATCGAGCGCGCCATCCTTGGCGGTCATTCCGCGTTCGCGCAGGATTTTGACGAAAGGATGATCGGAAGATAGAGCATGATTGAAACTGACTATATCTTGTAGTACAGTATCAATGTCTCTTGAGTCGTTAGACCTGTTGAGCACTGGTTTATCCAGAAGCGGCGGATTATGTCGGCGACTCAGGAGATTTTCTTTTGTCCATACGGAATGCAAATACATCCTCTTTGTGTTCTCGTCGCTGCGAACAAGTACGGTCACAATGTCGTCAACACCGCCGATGCGCACCGGCGCCGAAATATAGATACTCTCATACTTGCGATTTTTGTCAGGAGCGTTATGAAGAACAACGCGCCCGCGCTCGATAACATTCTTTACCGATGCCAAGGCGTTGGACTTGTCCCGCGTCATCCCGTGGCCTTGCGTATCACGGATAGATCTGTCGTTAAGTATTACCTCGCCAATATCTGGATTGACAGCCTTGTTTCCCCAACCGTTGAATATCTCGTTAGCCCACTGACGCACTGCCTTGAATCCTTTCTCAAATGGCGCGGCGTCGACAGGAACACTGGCAACGGGATTGCCTTCGAGAAATTTCGACATTTCGTATTTTACTGAGTCGCTTTCGTTCAGTCTGACGGGTGGATACATCTCCCGCAACGATCCAATGTCCAGTCGCCCGGCGGCCAGCGCATCGGGATTGACCACCTGATCGCCGGGACGCATCTCCCGCGCGCTGTTTGGATCGAAGGCGTCAGAGTAACGCTTGTTTCCGTGAAGCTCATCGTGAAACGCACTCTCCAAATCGTGAAGATCGACTTTACCGTTGGCATCGGTGGGCAGATAGCCATGTTCGGCCAGCGCTTGCGCCATGTCGTCTAGCGTCCTTCCGCCCTTGGCGCGCAGAACCGGCTTCCCGAAAACCGGATTGCCGATCTTCTCAGCCGGATCGACACCCCATTCTCCCATCGCTTGGCGACGGTCGATCCCGCCCAGCTTGGCAATGGCCGTAAACAGCGAATCGCGGGAAGTGTCGAGCGTGTCGTTTGTCTTGGAGCGTTCAGGCGGAAGACGATCTTCGGGATTGATCTTGCCGGTGAGGAACGCCCACAACTGATAAATCGGTTCCGACATAACTTCCGTTCGCGCTTCCACCCGAGTCTCACGCCGCGCCGCGATGGACTGCTGGCGCAGTTGCTTCACCATGTTATTGCGGAGGTTGCTCAGGAACTGCGTATCACGCAGCACCCGCGCGCCGTGTTCCTCGCTGGCCGCGTCGATAGAATCCTGCTGATTCGCAAGATACTTCTCCCACGCCTCCGGCAGCATTCCCGCTTCCTCCGGCGTTTTGAACATCGCCTCCATGCCTTGCAGTTGGCGCATTTGGTTGATCTGTTCATCGGTGGCGATCATGCGGTCAAACACCTCGCGCACTTCCGGCGAAAGCTGAACTCCGGGCACATCCTTGTTGTCCTTGTACACGCTCAGCAGCCAATCCTTGAACCGCCGGAACAAGCCCTCAGTCTCCACGCTGGGCGCTTTGCCCTCGTACAGATAGCGCTCGAAAGCCTCGGCGAATTGCTCGTGATAGGCGCGCTGTTCTTCGGTAGAGAGCGCATGCCAAGTGTTCAAATCCTGCACCCCAAACCACTTCAAGAGCGTTTGCGCGTCCGCCACCATTTGCGCCCGACCGGCAGCCAGCGGCGCGCCGTTCGCCTCAGCCTCATTGAGCAGGTTTGCCGCCATATCCATGCGCATGTTCAGGAACCAGTGTCCTGTTTCATGCAGGAAAGTGGAAAGGTTGGCATCCGGCGTCAATCCGATGATCCCCTTGGAGCGGTCGTAGAAACCAAAGATGGCGCCTTGCGATTGATTGAGCGTATCTTTGGCGCGTTTGACACGATCCACCATATCGGCTACATTACCAACAAGCCCGTCTGTGGGGTGTGCACTACCGGCATCGCCGGTCGCCACCCGCTCAATCCCCGATTCGTCGGGGGCCATCCTGACGGGCTTTTCTACGTCCAGCGTTTCTATCGTGTAGATAGGATTAGCCTCTTTCGTTGATACCGTTTCCTTGGCCGTGATCTTGACGGCCAGCACTTCGCCATTCGGCATCATCATCGGCGCCACAAAGCGATGAATGGCTGCTATGTTGCTCGATCCTTTAACGTCGGGATGGCTATGATCCAGCGTCGCATGGCGGAACAACTTGTCAGCATTTGCCACTGCCAGAGTGTGGCTTTCAAGAGATACCGACTTAGAAACGGCGGACTCGCTGGTCATCTTGCCGAGATTGGTTTTCGACACCATGCCAACGAATCCGGTTTCATCGTTGGTCACTTCCTTGCCGACAAACGCCCCAGCCTGTTCTCTCGCTTCATCGAGCGTTGCCGCTTGGCGCTCCGGCGTAGCGCGTTCGACAATCTGGTGCGCGTCGCCGGTGCCTTCGGGAGCCTTGCTGTTATCAAATTCAAAAAAATCGCTTCCCGTTCCGTGATACACCACCAGCGGCCTACCTTCAGAGTCCACCGCCTTGGAGTCCCCGAACCAGCGCCAGAAGTTTCTGAGTTCTTCTTCCGAATTGGCGATAGGCCGACCCTCGCTGTTCATGGTGTGGCGTTGCGTTCCGTCAACGTCGATCTTCTCCGGGATGGCGCCCTGATAGAACCGTTCGCCGTGGTTCTTGACAAGATTGTCCCTTGTGATAACATTACGTCGCTGTCGGAACAACTCCCCCAGTGACAATGGCGCACTGGCCCGAGCCGAAGTAGGAGATGATGCCGCCTCTTGAGGCCGCCAAGCTTCTCTGTGATCTGAACCCACATCATTTGGTGTGGGTTCGTCATTTGTAGCGTCTCCACGGTAGTAAGTCTTTGTCTGCGGTTCACCTGCTTTTGTTCTAAGCGCCGCTTTAATCCTGCGCCTGAGTATTTCCTGACCCGTTTCTGATTCCGTATGGTTTACCGGAGTGATCGTTTTTATCTCGCCATCGCGCACGGCAGCAACGATTGGTTCACCATTTTCCGTGGTTGCGTCAAGCACAATATCAACGCCGCCGTGCGTATGTGGAACTGCCGCAATCGGATCGTGAATCAGCGCCGGAAGGTTTTGCAGAACTTCCAACGGAACGTCAGGATGGCCTTCGGCAATCTTGTTGGCGTAGGTATTCGACAGCTTCAGTGTCTGGCTTTTCTCGCCAAGGTACGACAGCACTACCGGTGTTCTCATCGTGGCCGTGTACTGCGCGCGCCCCGGCTTGAACACCTGAATCGCTTCCTTCCAATTCGCCGCCTCGGCTTCCATCGTGGTCTTCTGCCACTGGTGAAGTGATTCGTCTCCGGCAAGCTCAGTAGGGATGATCTTGGCGCGGTGCTGTCGATAGAGCGACTCCGCCGTGACGTGCTTTTCAATCGGCTCGCCTAGATTCATTTGCTCGGCGACGGACTGGAAATGTCGGGCGATCAACGACGCTCGGAAAGCGTTGTCGGAGCGAGTGTGGATTCCGCCCACTTGGTTCAACTGTTCGAGAATATCGGCGCGTACTGCGTTCATCGGCGAATCAGCCTTGGCTTGCTCGGCCATCTCGACGATGGCCTTTTGCGTTTGTTCTTCTATCGTGCCTTCCAACTGCTGGCCGCGCACCTCTTTGGCTTCGTGCGGGGTCAGCCCGTCAACGCTGGTGCGGGTGTGTTCGTAGAGCGCTTTCAGGCGCGGATTGGCTGCCGCCGCCGTGACCATATCGGCGGTTGGAACTTCAATGTCCCCGCCCATATTGCGCGCTGTTTCGACTTGATCGGCAATGGCCGGAATCGCTTGCGTCAGTTCCTTGTCCAAGCCGGTTTGAAAGAATGCGTCGCCGTCGATGTACACCTTTGGCATGTTGCCATCCAGCATCGCGGCTACGCCGGAGCGGGCGACTAGGGAAGGCACGACAAAAACGTGTTTACCTATCGCGAGCAGGCGATCAAATGGGCGGATATGAAGGCTTGGAGGATGGAAATCCGAGGCAATCGTTCGCCGATACGCGCACATTGCCCCCGATCACTTTCGGAAAATCGCCGATAAACCCGACAAGTTTTGGCGACCAGAGAAGAAACTTGCTACAGTCAGGACAGACAGCGAGTCAAAACAGTACGCAAGCCATTGATTTAATGGTGCCGACAGAGAGATTTGAACTCCCGACCAACGGTTTACAAAACCGCTGCTCTACCAGCTGAGCTATGTCGGCAAGGATGTGCATTGTAGCGCAAAACATGCGAGGTTTTGTTATTTCACCAGTTTCAGGTGCGACGAGCGGGCTGGCGGCGCATCGCTCTTTTTCTTTTCCGGCGCGTCGGGGGCGTTACTGTCATCCGTTGCGCCGGAAGGCGACGCGTTGAAAAACAGCCCGTAGCCGGTTTCCTTGGCGAAGATCGCCGCCACAGCGGAAAACGGCACTGCGATGTCCTGTGATACGCCGCCAAAGCGCGCCGAAAACAGAATCCAATCGTTGTCGATCATCAACTGATGGGTGGTTCGCGCGCTCAGGTTGAAGACGATTTCGCCATTGTTCACGTACGCCATCGGTACGCGAGTTTGATCGTTGACTTTAACGACGAGGTAGGGCGTCAGGTCTTTCTCGGCGCACCATTCGCACATGGCGCGCACGAGGTAAGGTTTGGCGGAGGCTTCGGCGTTCGCTCTGACGGTTTCGGTTTCGTCCATCGATCCTGCCTACTTGCGCATCCCGCGTTCGGCGGAGGTCAGCGCTTCCGAAAACGCCGGGCGCGAAAACAGCCGTTCGGCGTATTTCATCAGCGGCATCGCTTGCTTGGGCAGCTCGATTCCGTAGTAATCGAGTCGCCATAGCAGCGGCGTCAGCGCCACGTCTAGCATCGAGTATTCTTCGCCGAGCAGGTATTTGTGTTTGGCAAACATCGGAATCATTTGCAGCAACACATCGCGCACATGCAGGCGCGCTTTCTCCTGATTTTTGACGCTCTTGCCTTCCAGTTCGCCGATGTGGGAAAAGATTTCTTTTTCAAAGCGGAACAGGAAATAGCGGGCGCGAGCGCGCATGACCGGATCGGGCGGCATCAGTTGCGGATGCGGGAAACGTTCGTCGATGTACTCGTTGATGATGTTCGATTCGTGCAGGATCAGGTCACGCTCGACCAGCACCGGCACTTCGTTGTAGGGGTTCATCAGGGCGATGTCTTCCGATTTCTTTTCGAGATCGACATCGACGACTTGGAAATCCATTCCTTTTTCATAAAGCACGATGCGACAACGCTGGCTGAACGGGTCCGTCGTCCCGGAATAAAGGGTCATCATTTGCGGGTTATCTCCAGATAAAGCCGACAATCACTATCGACAAATGCGAAAACATTTATTTTACCCGTTACGACACGGGAAAACTACCCTGCGGTCGTTTTCACTCCGATGCCTGATAACTGCTGCTCTCTGACGCCTGCTCGGCGGGCGCGCTGCGGCGCGTGATGAAACGCGACAAGAGCATTCCGAATTCGTAGAGCAGCCAGAGCGGAAATGCCAGGAACAACATTGATAACACGTCGGGCGGCGTCAAGACTGCTGCAACAGCGAACGCGCCGACAATGATGTAAGCGCGAGCGTTCCTGAGCTGTTCCAGGCTGACGACATTCATATAGACCAACACCATCACGATCACCGGCGTTTCAAAAGTCGCCCCAAAGGCCAGAAACATCCTCAGCACGAAGCCCAGATATTTGTCGATATCGGTCATCATGCTGACGCCATCAGGCGTCACGCTGGCGAAAAACTTGAAAGCCATCGGAAACACGACGAAATAGGCAAATGCCATCCCGAGAAAAAACAGAATCACGCTCGACAGCATCACGGGTATGACCAGCTTTTTTTCGTTCTGGTACAGACCGGGGGCGATGAACGCCCATACTTGCCAAAGGAGATACGGCAGCACAATCAGAAACGCCACCATTCCCGTGACTTTCATCGGCACGAAAAACGACGCCGTCACCTCGGTCGCAATCATCGACGAACCTTGCGGCAGCACCGCCACCAGCGGATGCGCCAGATAAGCGTAAATCTGCTTTGACCAATAAACCAGCGCCAGAAAAACAACGAGAACGGCGATGATCGAGCGCATCAAGCGGTTGCGCAACTCGATCAAATGCGAAATAAAGGTTTCCTGCCGAACGTTTTTTTCTTGCTCGTCCATCACGCTTCCGATTTCTGAGGTACGGTCGGCGGCGCTTCGGGAATGCTCAACGCTACTTCTCCCTGCAAAAAGGCCGGAACCTCTGCCTGTGGTTCGGTCGTCGCTACTGCGGCAGGTACAACAATCGCCGGAACAGTATCCGCGCTCGCGACATCTGCCGGCGTTTCTGTCAGCGCTTTTTTAGCTTCCGCTTTTGGTACTTGCGCCTCCGGTTCACCGCTGGCGACACGGCTCAATTCCGCTCCCGCCTCGCGCACGCTGCCCTCGGCCTGCTTTACCGCCTTTTCGGTTTCGTCGACAGCGGCGCGTATCGACTGCTTGATGTCCTGGCTGATGTCCTGCGCCGACTGCCGGAGTTTTTTCAATTCTTCCAGTTCCAGTTCCCGCTGAATGTCGGCCTTGACTTCACCGACGTAGCGTTGCGCCCGTCCCATCAAGAGACCCAGCGTGCGCACCGTCTTTGGCAAGCGCTTGGGGCCGATAACAACCATCGCCACGACAGCGATAACGAGAATTTCCGAAAAGCTGATATCGAACATAAAATCAAGCGCTCGACGCGCATTTTCCAAGCGCCATCGAACGCCCTCACCCCGGTTTTATCGCGCTATGCGCGCGTTTTCTCGTCTTCTTTGGTCACTTCGGCATCGAAGGTCTGACCGGGGATTTTCTTCGCTTCCGCGATCTCCGCGTCTTCACTGGTGGCATCTTTCATGCCTTCCTTGAAACCTTTGACGGCTTTGCCGAGATCGCTGCCCATGCTGCTCAATTTTTTGGTGCCGAAGATCAACACCACCACCAGCAGCAGGATCAACCAGTGCCAAATACTAAAACCACCACTAAACATTGACTTCTCCTCTTCGCTTCGACGCTCTTGCGTCGGTTTTCCTCATCGCACCAACATCGCCCCCAACGGGTGAGGCCCGCCGATGATGTGAATGTGCAGGTGTGGCACTTCCTGCTGCCCTACCCGTCCGGCGTTGATGATGACCCGGAAACCGTCATCGGCTCCCTGCGCCACCGCCAGCGTCGGCACCAAAGCCAACATTTTGCCCAAAAGCAGCGCGTCTGTCTTGTCCACCTGCGTCAATGACGCAATATGCTTTTTGGGAATCACCAGAACATGAACCGGCGCCACCGGCTTGATGTCAAGAAACGCGATCACATCCTCGTCCTCGAAAACCTTTTTGGCGGGAATTTCTCCGCGAACGATCTTACAAAAAATACAATCGTCTTGGCTGCTCATCGCGCTTTCCTTTTTGCCTTCCCTTCCACTGAGCCGCTAGTGTACCGCACAATAACCGTTGACGTGACACCGCTCATGACAAAGTTGCTGCATCGGTTGCCGTACCACCCTTCGCCCGCCGGATCGACGCGCCCAATCCCGACAGCTTTTCCTCGATTTTTTCATAGCCGCGATCGAGATGGTAGATGCGGTCGATGGTGGTTTCGCCGTCCGCCATCAGCCCGGCAATCACCAGACACGCCGACGCGCGCAAGTCGGTCGCCATCACCGTCGCGCCGGACAGCTTGGATACGCCGTGCACGCGCGCCGTGTTGCCGTCCACGTCAATGTCGGCGCCGAGGCGTTTCAACTCTTGAACGTGCATCATCCGACTCTCGAAAATCGTTTCGATCAGCGTCGATGTTCCGCTAACGCACGTGGCCAACGCCATCATCTGTGCCTGCATGTCGGTCGGGAAACCCGGATACGGCGCCGTGACGAGAGCAAACGCTTTACCGACGCCGTTGCTGCGCAGCGTGATGGTGTCTTTCGCTGTCTCGATCCTGGCGCCGGCGCGACGCAAGACATCAAGCACGCTGTCCAGAATCGTCGCATCGGCATCGCGCAACACCACTTCACCGCGCGTCGCCGCCGCGGCCACCAGAAACGTGCCGCTCTCGATGCGGTCGGGCATGATTCGATGTTCGGCGCCATGCAGTGACGTGACGCCTTCGATTTCGATGCGCGGCGTACCGGCGCCGCGAATCTTCGCGCCCATCGCCGTCAGACAACGCGCCAAATCGACGATTTCCGGCTCGCAAGCGGCGTTGTCGAGCACCGTCACGCCGTCGGCCAGCGTCGCCGCCATCAGCAGATTTTCGGTGCCGGTCACCGACACCACGTCGAACGTGAAATGCGTACCCTTGAGTTTCGACGCGCGCGCCGCAATGTAGCCGTGCTCCAGATCGATGATCGCGCCCATCGCCTGCAAGCCTTTGATGTGCTGATCGACGGGACGCAAGCCGATGGCGCAGCCGCCGGGCATCGACACCCGCGCTTCACCGCAACGCGCCAAAAGCGGCCCCAGCGCCAGAATCGACGCCCGCATCGTTTTCACCAATTCATACGGCGCCAGCGGCCAATCAATCGTGCCCGCATCGAGCGTGACGCTGCCGTTGTGATGCGTGATCTTCACGCCCATTTGCGATAACAATGTTTCCATCGTCCGCACGTCGTTCAGTTGCGGCCGATGGTGTAACACCAACGGCGTCGCACTCAATAACGCCGCGCACAATTCGGGCAGCGCCGCATTCTTCGCGCCGGAAATATGAACTTCCCCCTTCAGCGGTTGCCCGCCTTTGATCAACAGCTTATCCATTCCTTGCTCTTATATTGTGTTTCGTTAAACCGACTGTCCGCGCTTCTGCGTTTATTTTTGTTTTGCTCATTTCTGTTTCTGCCGCGCGCGAATTTCCTGTTGCACCTCCGCCCATTCGGCGGGCGTCAGCGTCGTCATCGACAGCGCGTGCACTTCCTCGTCCATTCGACTGCCCAGCGTTTTGTACACCAACTGATGCCGCTTGACGCGCGACAAACCTTCAAACGCCACCGTCACGATCAACGCTTCAAAGTGCCGACCGTCGCCGCGCACCTGCACATTTTCGCATTCCAACCCTGCCGCAATCATTTGCTGAATGGATTCCGGTGTTACTGCCTCGGTTGTTGCCCTATGAGACTCCATCGTTGCTTTCTCTTTGTTTCTTGCACAGCCCACTTCAAACCCTCCTAAATTCTCAATTTCCACCCGCGCGCGATCAGCGCCCAAGTGCCCCACGTCAATACCACACACACGATGCCTACAAACGTCAGATTCAACCACGGCGAAACATCCGACTCGCCGAAGAAGCCATAACGAAATCCGTCGATCATGTAAAAGAACGGATTCAAGTGTGACGCCTTGAACCAAAAATCTGGCAGCGAATGCACCGAGTAAAACACGCCGGACAGAAAAGTCATCGGCATGATAATAAAATTCTGGAACGTCGCCAGTTGATCGAATTTCTCCGACCACAATCCGGCGATCACGCCCAGCATCGCTAGAATCGCCCCGCCCAGAAAACCGAACGCGATCACCCAGCCGGGCGAAACCGGCCGCCACAATTCCGGCGCAAAATACAACGCCGCCAGCCAAACGCCAAAGCCGACGACCACGCCGCGCAACACGCCGGCCAGCACATACGCCAGAAAAAAGCCCCACGGGGTGATCGGCGCCAACAAAAAGAAAATCATGTTGCCTGCCATCTTCGACTGGATCAGTGACGAAGATGTGTTCGCAAAAGCGTTTTGCAGCACCGACATCATGATCAATCCGGGCACCAGAAACGCTGTATAAGAAACGCGGTCGCCGAACACCGACACTTTCCCCAACGCGTGCGAAAAAATCAGCAAATACAAAAGCGCCATGATGACCGGCGCCGCTACCGTCTGAAAACTGACGCGACGGAAACGCAACACTTCTTTGTAAAACAGCATGTGCCACGATTTTTTCAGCAGTCTGTTGCCCGTGATCTCGTGGGTCATTTGCGCATCGACTTTTTTGGCGGCCGCCGTTTCGGAATTCGCGCGGCCGTTCATGATGATTCTCCTTGCCGAATTTCCGTCGGCAGCAGCGCCTCGCCGCTGCCGGTCAACCGCAAAAAGACTTGCTCCAAATCGGTTTGCTCCACTTGCAAATCCTTGATCGCAATGTTGTCGGCGCGCAACGCGGCCAATAGCGCTTCCAGTTCATCGAGGCTCTTCAACTCGATGAGAAAACTTTGCCCTTCCGCGCCCCGCAGTCGAGGCAACCACGAAACGGGCACCCGCGCCGCCGTCAACCGCACCATCATCATCTCGAACGGCGACAACAGTTTTTGCTTATGATCGAGCGCCACCACCCGTCCCAGCTTCAACATCGCAATCCGGTCGCACAAAGTTTCGGCTTCCTGTAAATAATGCGTCGTCAGCAAAATGGTGTGGCCTTCCTTGTTCAAGCGAGAAATAAACGCCCACAGCGCGTGACGCAACTCGACATCGACGCCGGCGGTCGGCTCGTCGAGCACGATCACCGGCGGTTTGTGCACCAGCGCTTGACCGACCAGCACGCGACGCTTCATCCCGCCCGACAGTGTGCGCATGTTTTTGTCGGCCTTGTCGGTCAGGCTCAGATGATGCAAGATTTCGTCGATCCAATCATCGACGCGACGCAACCCGAAATACCCCGCCTGAAAACGCAAGGTTTCGCGCACCGTGAGAAACGGATCGAACACCACTTCCTGCGGCACCACACCGAGGCTGCGACGGCTGTTCAAATAATCGGTGGTCACGTCGTGACCCATCACAAAAGCGCGACCGCTGTCCGGCCGCACCAACCCACCCAGCACCGAAATCAGCGTGGTTTTACCGGCGCCATTGGGACCTAAAAGCCCGAAGAATTCGCCGGGAGCGATTTGGAACGAAATATCGTCCAGCGCCTGCAATTCGCCGAAACGGCGCGAGACCGCCTGAAATTCAACGGCGCACGTCATGAATGGAGTTATCCTGAAAAAAGTTTTAGGTTGTCGCCGTCGGCGCCTGCAACGCCAACAACGAATCGACGCCGTAAACATGCGCCAGAGTGCGCAACGCTTCGGGCGTTGCCTCAAACTGTAGCGTCTTGCCCTCGCTCTCGGCGCGCCGTGCCAGCGACAGAAAAACCGCCAGCGCCGCCGAATCGGCTTCATCCAGCCCCGACACGTCGATCACGCCCGAAGACGGCAGCAAAAATTTTTCGCTCTCCGTCAACACGGTCGCGCTGTTGTCCATCGTCAACGCGCCGCGACAACGCCAACGCGCGCCGTCAACGTAAAAGCCGTTCGCAGCCGCCATCACTTCGCGCCTGCGTTTTTGGAAGTCAGCGTCTTCAACAAACCTTCGACGCCTCCCGCCTTGATCTGCTGATTGAAATCGTCGCGGTAATTGGTCACCAGCGACACGCCGCCGACGCTCACATCGTAGCACCGCCATTTTCCGTCTGACGACAGCACGAGACTGTAATCGACCGGTATCGGCGTCGCGCCTCCCGGCTGGATCACCTCGGAGTAAACCGTCACCTCCTTGGCGTCCGCTGCCGCTCGCAGCGGTTTGACGTTGATCTGATTGTCGCGGAACTGCGCGAGCGCGCCGGAATACGTCCGAATCAACAGCGTGCGAAACTGCTCGACTAATTCTTTCTGCTGGTCGGGCGTCGCCAATCGCCAGTTCTTGCCCATCGCCAACATCACCATCCGGCGAAAATCAAAATGCGGCAGCAACTTGTCGTCGAGCACTTCACGCACCCGCGCCGGGTCGCCCGCTTGAACTTTCGGATCGGTACGAACGATTTGCAATACTTCGTCGGCCACCTGTTTGACCACCGCGTCCGGCGCTTGCGTTGGCGTCTGCGCCGATGCCGGTAACGCCGTCAACGCAGCCATCAGCGACAAAATCGCCGCCAGAAAAATTCGTTTGTTCATGGTGTACTGTCTTTCTTGTCCTCGGTTTTTGTTTCAGTTTCGTTTCCGGCAGGCGGTGTCGAATAACCGTCGTCGTAATTTTCATCGAGTTCGATATGGCCGAACTTTTTATCGCCGGACAAATAAGCGCGACGCTGAAGGTAAGCGCCCCGAATGAAGGTGTAACGATCCAGCCCGATGTTGCCCACCGCATCGGAGGCTTTGACGCCCGTGCTTGCCGCATTCAAAATATCCGCGCCCCACAATGTATTGCGTAGCGCCACATCGTTATCGGTCAGATTGATCGGCGAGGCGTACGATTGAATCGCCAGACCAACGCCGTCGCGCGCCGTCATCGGTCCCAACAGCGGAATGAACAAATAAGGCCGCGGCCCGACGCCGTAGTGCGCGAGCAGCAAGCCCATGTCTTCGCCGCCGCGCGGAATGTTGCCATCCGACGCGAAGTCGAGAAGGCCGCCCAGCCCGAAGCTCGTGTTGATGATCACCCGGCCAAAATCGTCACCGGCTTTGTCGAACTTGCCTTGCAGCAGCCCGGAAATCCCTGAGAAAAGATCGCCGATGTTGCCGAAAAAATTGCTGACCAACTCGCGCCCGATTTTCGGTATCACTGCTTCGTAAACATCGACCACCGGCCGCGCCACGTAAGTTTCCAGCGGTTGATGGATTTCGTACATCGCTCGATTGAACGGCTCCAGCGGATCGTCACCCTCGGCAGTGCCGGTCGTCGCGCAACCGCCAAGCGTCAACAGCGCTGCCAACAGCGCCGCCGACATGAGTTTTTTCCGAAACTCAATCCTCGCGCCCATTATTTTTTCTCGCTCGCCAGCGACGACGCCTGATTGAGCATGAACTGCCCAACCAGTTTCTCCAGAACGATTGCCGATTGCGTTTTACCGATGCGACCGCCATCGGCCAGCATTTCTTCATCACCGCCGATATCCAGCCCGACGTACACTTCGCCCAACAATCCGGAAGTCAGAATCGACGCGATCGTATCTTTGGTGAAAGCGTATTGCTTGTCGATGCGCAGCGTCGCCACCGCCTGATACGTCACCGGATCGAGCGCGATGCTTTCCACCCGCCCGACGTTCACGCCGGCCGCTTTCACCGGCGCCCTCACCTTTAGCCCGCCGATGTTATCGAACGCCGCTTCCAGCCGGTAGCCGGGCGCGTTCGAAGTCACCAGCAAGTTGCCCGCTTTCAACGACAAAAACACCACGGCGGCCAACCCGATCGCAACAAAAATCCCTACCCACACATCAACGGTCGCACGGTTCATTGCTTCATACTCCGCGAAACATGAAAACAGTCAAAATAAAATCCGCCGCCAACACGGCCAGCGACGCTTCCACCACCGTTCGGGTGGTGGCGCTCGAAACGCCCTCGGCGGTCGGCTTGGTATCATATCCCTCAAAAACGGCAATCCAAGTGACTATTATGCCAAAGATCAGACTCTTGATGATGCCGTTGACAATATCGATCCGAAAATCGACCGCTGACTGCATATTGCTCCAGAAAGCGCCGCTGTCCAGCCCGATCAACTGAACGCCGACCAGATAGCCGCCGAAAACCCCAGCAGCGGAAAACAGCGCCGCCAGCAACGGCATCGAAATGACGCCGCCCCAGAACTTCGGCGCTACCACCCGCGCCAGCGGGTCTACCGCCATCATTTCCATCGCCAACAGTTGTTCGGTCGTCTTCATCAGCCCGATTTCAGCGGTAATCGCGCTGCCCGCCCGACCGGCAAACAGCAGCGCCGCCACCACCGGCCCCAGTTCGCGCACCAGCGACAACGTGACCATCGTGCCGAGCGCCTCGCTGGAACCGTAGCGGTTCAAAATATCGTACCCCTGCAAACCCAGCACCATCCCGACGAACAGCCCCGACATCAAAATAATCACCAGCGACAACACCCCGGCGAAATAAATCTCGCGCAGCGTCAGTTGGGTGCGCAAAAACGCTGTCGGCGTGTAGCGCAACACCGCGATGAAAAAACGCGAGGCGAAACCCAATCGCGTGATCGTCTGACGGGTAGCCGCGCCCAGCCGTTCCAGGAGTCCGAGCAATCCGTTCACCATCTCAAGCCCCCTGCCGCCCCAGAAAATCCTCGGCGAGCGGCGGCGCTTTCATGTGCAGCGGCACCGGCCCGTCGTCTTCACCGTTGACAAATTGTTTGACGAACGGATCGGTCGAAGCGCGAATCGCCGTCGGCGTGCCTTCGGCGATGATGCCGCCCGCCGAAATGAAGTAAATGTAATCGACAATATTGAGCGACTGATAAATGTCGTGCGTGATCACGATGGACGTAATCCCCAACGCATCGTTCAGCCGCCGGATCAAGCGACTCACCACGCCCAGCGAAATCGGATCGAGGCCGGTAAACGGCTCGTCGTACATCATCAGCGACGGGTCGAGCGCAATCGCCCGCGCCAGCGCCACCCGCCGCGCCATTCCACCGGACAATTCGTTCGTCTCCAGATGCGCCGCCCCGCGCAAACCGACGGCGTTGAGCTTCATCAACACCAGATCGCGGATCAGCGGTTCCGGCAAATCCGTGTGCTCGCGCAGCGGAAACGCCACGTTGTCGAACACCGACATGTCGGTAAACAATGCCCCAAACTGAAACAAAAAGCCCAGTTGCCGCCGCAGCGCGTACAGCCTCGTCTTGCTCAACTCCGGCACCGACTGCCCGTTCACCACGACTTTTCCGGCGGTCGGTCTCACCTGCCCGGCCAGCAACCGCAGAATCGTCGTCTTGCCGCAGCCCGAGCCGCCCATGATCGCCACCACCTTGCCGCGCGGAATCCGCATCGAGATGCCGGACAGGATCGTCCGTGACGGCGTATAGCCGAACGTCACGTCGGTCAGCGAGGCCGCATCATCGGAAGCCGGGGGAGAACCGCGGGAAAGCGAAGCGAAAGACACCGGAGGGGTAAGCTTTAAAGGAAAGGCTTATTGTAGCCGTCCCTTTCATTCAGGGCAAATCAGGAAAGCGCTAAACAAGCCAACCGTTTGGACTGAGCTATAGGGCAAATAAGGCCGAAGGCTACAATCCGCCGTTTGCCCTTCGACCCTTCGACAAGCTCAGGGTCAGGGCGAGCGGAGGATTAAAGCGTCCTCCCTTCCGCTTACGCAAGTGAAAAATGCAAACACCACACCAAAGCTTATTCGATTTTAATGAGATTAACCGTGCGTTTCATGCCTTCCACATCATACTCAAACACTGCCTTTGTCGCCGACGTGAACGTCAGTTTGGCTGTTCCCACTTTGGTTTTACCGACTTTACCGTTGTCGTAAGGCATTGTTCCCCAGCTTGGCCCCGTATAACGATAAACATCCGCCGAAACCGTGTTTCCAATCAAATCACTCTGGAAGATGTACCACGAGGCTTTACCATTACTGTCGTAGGAGTACCAAGGGACAAAGACAGTATTGGGGTTCGACTGAAAACCGCGCAGGACGGTCAAGCCCCAATTATCCTCATCCGGTGAATACCATTGTCCGGTGTAAGCGTCCGAAAGCATTGACATATTGTCGATAGGCGCGAGATTAATCGTGCGGGCAACATTGTCAACGTTGTAAGAAAACGTCGCCGTCGTTGCCGAAGTAAATGTCAGCGTAGCCGTTCCCACAACATCGAATCGCGCTTTACTGTTATCGTAGGGCATCATTCCCCAATCCGGCCCCGAATAGCGGCGCACCTCTGCCGTGATTTTATCGTCAGCCCACCAGTTGTCGCCCTGAAAGATGTACCAAGCGGCCTTACCATTGCTATCGTAAGTAAACCAAGGAACGAAGATATAGCGGGAATTACTGGCGAAGTTCTGAAGAATGGAAAGCCCCCATGCGTCCTCGTCGTTTTTGCCTTCGCTGTCAGTCTTAATCCATTGGTTGGTGTACACATGAGTGGGAACGGGTATCGGCGCTGCCGTGCAAGCTGCGTACCAAGGCGAATGGCCGGTGATAGTGTCCCAAGCTGCGTTGATGGCCGGATCGGCGCTCGAACTTAAGCCGTTGGGGCACAGCATCGCGTTGGGCAGTGATGGAGAGGGACATGTCGGATCCCCGGCGAAGCACCACCACGGTTCGAGCGAACCGGCAGCCGGAGCGGGCGGCGTTCCGGTAAGCTGGTTATTGCTGACATAGAAAAGCCTCAGGCTTGTCAGTTCAGACAGATCCGGAATGCTGCCGGTAAGTTGGTTATCGCTGACAATGAAGTCCCTAAGATTCTTCGCCCCAGCCAACGAAAGAATGGGGCCGATAAGTTGGTTATTGCTGACATCAAACTGATGCAACTCCTTCATCCCATCCAGCGGGGGGATGCTGCCGGTGAGCTGATTATTACCGGCTTTGAATCCATACAGAACCGTCAGCCCAGCCAGCGAAGGGATGTTTCCGGTAAATTGATTGTTGCTGACATCAAAAAGCCCCAAGCTTGCCAGTTTAGACAGATCAGGAATGCTGCCAGTAAGACGGTTGTTATTGACTGAAAAACTTTGCAACGCTGCAAGTCCGGTCAAATCAGGGATGTTGCCGGTGAGTTGATTGTTGCTGACATCAAATAAATACAGTTCCGTTAATCCAACCAGGTCAGGAATGCTGCCAGTGAGTTGACTCTCGTAGGTAATAGAAAAAACTTGTAGTGCCGTCAGCGCGTTCAACGTCGATGGCAGAGCGCCAACGAGGCGATTGTCATAGAAGCGAATTTCCGTAACATGCTTCTTCCCCGTGTCGCAGGTCACGCCATACCAATTGCACTCGGTGCCGGCAGCGCTGAAGTCATCGCCTGTCTTCCAGTTGGCGTTACTACGATACCAATTATCACCGTTGGTGCTGTTGTACAGATCAATCAACGCTTGACGCTCGGCGGCAGGAATCGCGGCCAGCGCGTTGATAGCAAAAAAGGAGGAGCAAACGGTGAAAAAAAGAACGCACAAGACGCGAAAAACATCCATAGAAAAGGAGTCTCCTTGCTTTTTTGCAAACATATTACTTCCTTTCATAGGCAATCTTGAGCGCCCCGAAAGACGCTGCACGGCTTTCACGACGATCTTATGGGCTGACATAACCCATAGCCGAATCATAGAGAAAATTTATTTTATTTTTTACATTGCATACTAGCCATAACATTGTAGGCGAACAAGTTTATTGAAAACTTTCTTTGATTTAGATCAATTTTTAAGGACAACATCCGATTGACGACCTAATGTTAGCAGAGCCAGATGACTTGCCAAAGAGGAATTGCCTATAAATATCAGGTAAAACTGAAGTATTGCCGTCGAAAAGCAAAAACACTTTCCCCCTCTCCCACTGTACCCGAAGGAACACGAGAGAGGAGGAAACACTTCATACGTCTGATCAAGCTTTCTGCGGCTCGAAAACCGCTTCGCTTTCGCGTGCTGTCGGTGTTTTCGACGCCAGCGCCTTGCGAATCGGCGAAATCGCCGCGATCATCATGGTGATGACCACCAACATGAACAAGGCCGTCAACGTGGCATTGACGTAATCATTGGTGATGATTTGTTGCATTTGTTCCATGGATTTAGCCGGCGCCAGCAAGTTGCCTTGATCGGCCGCCGCGGAGAACTTCTTCGCGTGCGCCAGGAAACTGATCGCCACACTGCCATCGAACAGCTTTTGCCAGCCCGCTACCAGCGTCGTCACCAGCAACCAGCACATCGGAATCAGCGGCACCCAGACATAGCGCTCTTTCTTCATCTTGACCAGTACGCAGACGGCGAGCACCAGTGCAATGCCGGCCAGCATCTGGTTGGCGATGCCGAACAACGGCCACAGCGTGTTGATGCCGCCGAGCGGATCGGTAACACCTTGGTAGAGGAAATAGCCCCAGCACGCCACCGCGATCACCGTCGCCGCAAAGTTGCTGATCCACGAGGAGGAGCGCCCCCAGCGCGGCGAAACCGTCCCGAAAATATCCTGAATCATGAAGCGGCAAACGCGCGTTCCGGCGTCCACCGTGGTCAGAATAAACAGCGCTTCGAACAGAATGGCGAAGTGGTACCAGAAAGCCATTACCGCTGGGCCACCTAACACCGACGAGAAGATGTGCGCCATCCCGACCGCCAGCGTCGGCGCGCCGCCTGCCCGTCCCAGAATCGTCGCTTCACCAATGTTCTTCGCCGTCTCCTGCAACACATCCGGCGTCACCACGAAGCCCCAGTTGGAAATCGCCTGCGCCGCGTCGGTCACCGTGCTGCCGATCACCGCCGCCGGTGCGTTCATCGCAAAATAAATGCCCGGTTCCAGCACACACGCCGCCACCAACGCCATGATGCCGACGAACGACTCCACCAGCATCGCGCCGTAACCGATGGCGCGGATGTGGCTTTCTTTTTCAACCAGCTTCGGCGTCGTTCCCGACGAGATCAGCGAGTGGAAGCCGGAAACCGCGCCGCAAGCGATGGTGATGAACAGGAACGGGAAAAGGTTGCCGGAGAACACCGGCCCCGTACCGTCGATGAACTTGGTCACCGCCGGCATTTGCAAATCCGGCGCCGCCACCAAAATACCCAGCGCCAGCGCCACGATGGTGCCGATCTTGAGGAAAGTGGACAGATAATCACGCGGCGCCAGCAACAACCACACCGGCAACACCGAAGCGACAAAACCGTAGATCATCAGCGCAATCGCCAGCGTCGTTCCCTTGAGCGTGAAAAACGCGCCGAAGCTGCTTTTCGCCACATCGTCGCCAAAATAAACGCTCAACAGCAAAAGCACGAAGCCGATGATCGACGCCTCGGCCACTTTGCCGGGGCGGATGAAGCGCATATAAACGCCCATGAAAAACGCAATCGGCAACGTCATCGCAATCGTGAACGTCCCCCACGGGCTGCCGATCAGCGCCTTGACCACGACCATCGCCAGCACCGCCAGCAGAATAATCATGATCATGAAAATCCCGATCATCGCGATGATACCCGGCACGTTCCCCATCTCGCTGCGAACCATCTCGCCCAGCGAGCGGCCGTCGCGCCGCATCGAAATAAACAGGATCATGAAATCCTGTACTGCGCCGGCAATCACCACCCCGGCCAGCAGCCACAACGTCCCCGGCAGATAACCCATCTGCGCCGCCAGCACTGGCCCGACCAGCGGCCCCGCCCCGGCAATCGCCGCAAAGTGGTGACCGAACAAAATGGTTTTGTTGGTCGGCACATAATCGAGACCGTCGTTAAGACGACGCGCCGGCGTCAGCCGCGCATCGTTCAGTTCCATCACCTTGCGGGCGATGAACAAGCTGTAGAAACGGTACGCAATCAGATAGACACAAAGGGCTGCGATAATCAGCCAAATAGCGCTGATGGTTTCTCCTCGGTTCAGCGCAATCATCCCCAAAGACGCGGCGCCCACCACCACAATAATGCCCCAAATCAGCCATTGCTTGAGACTATTCACGAACTCTCTCCTCTTTGATTGAAATGGGCGGCCTCAGTTGGCCGCCGCTTCATTTTGACCGCCGATCACGGCTTTTGATTGCTCCGCGTTTCGGTCGGCCCTGTCCCTCTTTTCGCAATGGCGCAGCTTGTGGAAGCGCCGTTCGCCCCCTGCCGGGTGTGGCAAAGCGTTCGACATGAGCCGCCTTGCGGGCTGCTCAAGCGAGACATTTTGCGCCTAGGGTTTTGTCGGCGTCAATATTTTTTACAAAAGGAATGCGCGAAAAAAGCGACACGCGATGAAAAGAGGCGCTATCTCAAACCAACGGTATGATTGCAACGTATCTGTTAAAAAAACCGCACCTTTCGGTGCGGTTTTTCTTTATTTCACCTCAACAGCGCTTTACTCTTTCGCACTGTCTTTAGTTGCGCCCTTCTTTCCGGCCGGCGTTTCCGCCGGAGCCTTGCCTGCTACTGCTTTTCCCGCCCCGGCGGCTACCCGCACTTTGGCTTCGATCTCTTGCGCTACCGCCGGATTGGCTTTCAGATAATCGCGCACGTTATCCTTACCCTGCCCGATTTTTTCGCCGTTGTAAGCGTACCAAGCGCCGGATTTCTCGACGATTTTGTGTAAAACGCCAAGCTCGATCAATTCGCCCTCATGCGAGATGCCCTCGCCGTAGAGAATATCGAACAGCGCTTCCCTGAACGGCGGCGCAATTTTATTCTTGACCACTTTGACGCGGGTTTCGTTGCCGATCACCTCATCGCCCCTCTTGATCTGCCCGATGCGACGAATGTCCAGACGCACCGAAGCGTAAAACTTCAGCGCGTTGCCGCCCGTCGTCGTTTCTGGATTTCCGAACATCACACCGATCTTCATCCGAATCTGGTTGATGAAAACCACCAACACATTGGCGCGTTTGATGTTGCCGGTCAGCTTGCGCAACGCCTGACTCATCAGCCGCGCCTGCAAGCCCGGCAACTGGTCGCCCATTTCGCCTTCGATTTCAGCCTTCGGCACCAGCGCCGCCACCGAATCGATCACGATGATGTCAACGCCGCCCGAGCGCACCAGCATGTCGGCAATTTCCAGCGCTTGTTCGCCGGTATCCGGTTGCGAAATCAGCAATTCGCCGACATTAACGCCGAGCTTGCCCGCATACACCGGGTCGAGCGCGTTTTCCGCGTCAATGTACGCCGCCGTTCCGCCCAGTTTTTGCGCCTCGGCCACCACTTGCAAGCAAAGCGTCGTTTTGCCCGACGCTTCCGGCCCATAGACCTCTACCACGCGACCGCGCGGCAGCCCACCGGCGCCAAGCGCGATGTCCAGCCCCAGCGAGCCGGTCGGAATCACCTGCAAATCGGATTGGATCTGTGACTCGCCCATCTTCATGATCGAGCCTTTGCCGAATTGCTTTTCGATTTGCGCCAGCGCCGCCGCCAGAGCCTTACCTTTTTCGTCTGCCATAGTGAAATCCGCCTGTTGATAGGAATACAAGAAATGCTGAAGTTAAAATTATCGCATAAAGCGCGCTCAATGGTTCTCGGTCGTTGCCGACTCCTCGCCGCGCAACTTTTCGATCCCTTTGAAAATCAAGCTCATCCCAATACCGATCACCGTCGCCAGCGCCATGCCTTTCAACTCCACCGCCCCCATATGCAGCTTGGCGCCGGAAACGCCAACGATCAGCACCACCGAAGTCAAAATGAGATTTTGCGCTTTGCTGTAATCGACTTTGGAATCAACCAACACCCGAATTCCCGACGCGCCGATCACGCCGAACAGCAGCAGCGACACCCCGCCCATCACCGGCGCCGGAATCGCCTGAATCACCGCCGCCAGTTTCCCGGCGCACGATAGCACAATCGCCAACACCGCCGCGCCGCCGATTACCCGCGTGCTGTACACCTTGGAAATCGCCAACACGCCGATGTTCTCGCCGTAGGTTGTGTTCGGCGACGAGCCGAAGAAGCCCGACAAGATCGTTGACACCCCGTTGCCGAGCATCGAGCGATGCAATCCGGGGTCACGCATCAAATCCTTGCCGACGATATTGGCCGTCACGATCAAATGCCCGATGTGTTCGGCGATCACCACCAGCGCCGCCGGCAGAATCGTTAGAATCGCAATCCATTCAAACTTCGGCGTATAAAACGTCGGCAACGCGAACCAGGGCGCGTTGATGATCGTGGAAGCATCGACCCGCCCCAGAAAAAACGCCAGCGCGTAACCGGCCAGAATGCCGATCAACACCGGAATGATCGCCAGAAAGCCGCGAAACACCACCGACACCAGTACCGTCACCGCCAACGTGAACAGCGAAATCGCTATCGTTGTCGAATCGGGGCTTTCGCCCGCCTTTGGCAGCAGCCCCGCCATATCGGCGGCCACCCCCGCCAGTTCCAGCCCAATCACCGCCACAATCGCGCCCATCGCTGCGGGCGGAAACACCACCTTGATCCAGCCGATCCCCACCTTCGCCACGATCAGCGACACCAGACAAAACACCACCCCCGACGCGATAAACCCGCCCAGCGCCGCCTCGTAACCGTATTGCGGCAAGATCAACAACACCGGCGACAAAAACGCGAAACTCGACCCCAGATACGCCGGAATCCGCCCCTTGCAAATCACCAGATACAAAAGCGTCCCGATGCCGTTGAACAACAACACCGTCGCCGGATTGACCTTGAACAAAATCGGCACCAGCACCGTCGCCCCGAACATCGCGAACAAATGCTGACAACTCAGCGGCACCATCTGCAAGAGCGGCGGTCGCTCCTCTACCCCTATGATTCGACGTGTCATTTTTCTCGCCCTTCCCTGTTTCGTTGGCAGTTTTCAGTTGCCCGCATTGTATAGCGGATTCAGGAACCATCGTAAATTGACGGTGAGCTTGGCGAACCCCAACGATTAGGCTCAAGGAAATGGCCGTGATGTTGATTTGCGGCATCGGCCTTTTGAAAACCGAGAGTCGAGTGATGCATTGATGTAGTCCTCATCCCATTCTTTCAAATGTTCACCCAATGATCGGGCAAACGAATCCTTCCACGAATCGATTTCAATCATTTTTCTCTCTGCGCCATAACCTTCTTCTGTACTATCATTCTCCCATTTTTTTGATCGCCTCAAGAGACATGTAAACCCTCGCAAGGCGCAAAGGTTTCAAGTCGGCGAAGGCTTTGCGCTTCTTCCTCACCCGCCTATTCCCCACCCTGCTTTTTCCTGTTATACTTATAAGTTATCAGGCGGTTAGCTCAGCTGGTTAGAGCGCCACGTTGACATCGTGGAGGTCGTTGGTTCGATTCCAATACCGCCTACCAGATTTTTCTGTCCATTGGCTGGTGGTTGACTGCGTTGCAGTGCTTGAAAGGATCAGGTTATGACACCGCGAACGTTTTTGTTGAAAAGATAACTCTCAACGAGTTCGCGCGCGCCTGTTCCCCGTTTGCCGATTTTTCCGGTAATCGAATTTAAAAAAGTGCGGCTCGTCCGCGCTTTTTTATTTTCTGAAAGATTTTTATGTCCATCAACATTCAATTACCCGATGGTTCCGTCAGAACTTTTGCCGCGCCGGTGACGGTCGGCGATGTTGCGACCGCGATCGGCGCCGGTCTGGCCCGTGCTGCGCTGGCCGGCAAGGTTGACGGCAAGCTGGTTGATACGTCGTTTTTGATCGACCGCGACGTCAAACTCTCTATCGTCACGGCTAAAGACGCCGAAGGCCTCGATCTGATTCGCCATTCGACGGCGCACTTGCTCGCTTACGCGGTGAAGGAGTTGTTCCCCGACGCGCAGGTCACGATCGGGCCGGTGATCGAAGACGGTTTTTATTACGATTTTTCATACAAGCGCCCGTTCACGCCGGAAGACATCGCGGCCATTGAGTCCAAGATGGCCGCGTTGGCGAAGAAAGACGAGCCGGTAGTTCGCTCGGTGATGCGGCGCGACGACGCGGTGCAGTTCTTCAAGGAAAAAGGCGAGCATTACAAAGCGGAAATCATCGCTTCGATTCCGACCAACGAAGACATTTCGTTGTACCGCGAAGGCTCGTTCATCGATTTGTGTCGCGGCCCGCACGTCCCTTCGACCGGCCATTTGAAAGTTTTCAAGTTGATGAAGCTGGCCGGCGCTTATTGGCGCGGCGATTCAAAAAACGAAATGCTGCAACGTGTTTACGGTACGGCCTGGGCGAAGAAAGAAGATCTCGACGCTTATCTGCATCGTATCGAAGAAGCCGAGAAACGCGATCACCGCAAGTTGGGGCGTCAACTCGATCTTTTTCATTTGCAGGACGAAGCGCCGGGCATGGTGTTCTGGCATCCGAAAGGCTGGTCGATCTGGCAGGAAGTCGAACAGTACATGCGACAGGTTTATAAAGACAGCGGCTACCTTGAAGTGCGTTGCCCGCAAATTCTCGATCGCTCTCTCTGGGAAAAATCGGGACACTGGGAAAACTACAAGGACAACATGTTCACCACCGAATCGGAGAAGCGCGATTTTGCGATCAAGCCGATGAACTGTCCCGGCCATGTGCAAATTTTCAACTCCGATTTACGCAGTTACCGCGATCTGCCGTTGCGATACGGCGAATTCGGCGCTTGTCACCGCAACGAGCCGTCCGGCGCGTTGCACGGCATCATGCGAGTGCGCGGTTTCACTCAGGACGACGGCCACATTTTCTGCACCGAAGCGCAAATACAGCCGGAAGTCATCGCCTTTCATTCGCAAGCGTTGAAAGTTTATAAGGATTTTGGCTTCAAGGACATCGCGGTCAAAATCGCGCTGCGCCCGGATCACCGGATCGGCGCCGACGACGCCTGGGAACTCGCCGAGGCGGCGCTGCGCGACGGGTTGCGCGCTTGCGGCACCGTCTGGGAAGAGCTGCCCGGCGAAGGCGCTTTTTACGGTCCGAAAGTCGAATACCACATGAAGGATTCGATTGGTCGCTCGTGGCAATGCGGCACCATGCAGGTGGATTTTTTCATGCCTGGCAGGCTCGGCGCCGAATATGTCGATGAAGACAACAGCCGCAAAACGCCTGTCATGCTGCACCGTGCCATTGTCGGCTCTTTAGAGCGTTTTATCGGCATTTTGATCGAAAATCACGCCGGTTCGATGCCGTTGTGGCTGGCGCCGACGCAGGCGGTGGTGATGAGCATTACCGACCGACAGGCCGATTATGCCCAAAAAATCCAACAGATGCTGAAAAAACATGGCTTCCGCGCCCAAGCCGATTTGCGAAACGAAAAGATTACTTATAAAATTCGGGAACACAGCCTGCAAAAGCTGCCTTACCAACTCATTGTCGGCGATAAGGAAGCACAGGCGCATACGGTAGCCGTGCGGACTCGCAGCGGTGAGGATTTGGGGGCGATGCCTCTGGATGCTTTGCTGGCTCGCCTTGAAGAGGAACGTGCCGCGCGTCGGTGAATTTTCCCGGTGAAACTTCCTGATACTCGTTTGAATGAGTGCATGGCTTTTTTGTATTTTTGAGGAGATAAAACAATCGCTCTGGAAAAAGAACAGCGGATCAATTCTGAGATTACCGCACACGAAATTCGACTCATCGGCATTGACGGTGAGCAAGTTGGAATCGTTTCGTTAGCCAAGGCGCTCGCTGACGCAGAAGCCGCCGATCTCGATTTGGTCGAAATCGCGCCGCTGGCGAAACCGCCGGTCTGCCGGATCATGGACTACGGCAAGTTCAAGTACCATGAAGCCAAAAAGCAGCACGAGGCGAAACAGAAACAGAAACAAATTCAGATCAAGGAAATCAAATTCCGCCCCGGAACGGACGAAGGCGATTACCAGATCAAGATGCGCAGCCTGATGCGTTTTCTGGGCGACGGCGACAAGGTGAAAGTCACCCTGCGCTTTCGCGGCAGAGAAATGACGCATCAGGAATTCGGAGTTCGTTTGATCGATCGGATCAAAGACGAAACCGAAAGCGCCGCAACCGTTGAGCAGTACCCCAAACTTGAAGGTCGGCAGATGGTGATGATGCTGGCTCCCAAGAAAGCAGTACCCGTAAAACATCACCCCAATAAGCCCGATGCCGGCCCCAAAGTCTCAGCCGCCAAAGAAAAAGCGATGAGCGCCGCCGAAGGCAGCTAAAGGAGTAAAACGTAATGCCCAAGATGAAAACCAAGTCGAGCGCCAAAAAGCGTTTTCGCGTCCGCAGCAGCGGCTCGATCAAACGTTCGCAAGCGTTCAGAAGCCACATCCTGACCAAAAAGTCCACCAAAACCAAGCGCCAGTTGCGCGGTCCGGCGGAAATCCATTCAACCAATATCGCCTCCGTCAAGGCGATGCTGCCCTACGCCTAAGGAGAAATCATGCCCCGAGTCAAACGTGGTGTGACCGCTCGCGCGCGGCACAAAAAAGTTCTGGATCAGGCGAAAGGCTATCGCGGCCGTCGCAATAGTGTCTATCGCATCGCCAAACAAGCGGTGATGAAAGCCGGCCAATACGCTTACCGTGACCGTCGCCAGAAAAAACGCGAGTTTCGTGTCCTGTGGATCGCCCGGATCAACGCCGCCGTGCGTGAACTGGGAATGACCTACAGCGCCTTCATGAACGGCCTCAAAAAGGCTTCGGTCGAAATCGACCGCAAAGTACTGGCCGACCTCGCCGTTTACGACAAAGCGGCGTTCGCCAAAATCGCCGAACAAGCCAAGGCATCATTGGCCTGAGTCAGCGGTTGTTGTTATCGAAAAAAACGGAGGCTAAACGCCTCCGTTTTTTTCGCCTTTAACGCTGTTGACCTGAAATTCATAGCTTCTTCACTTTGTCATTAAGGTGTGGCTCCAAATTAAAAACGAGCCAATGCAAATGACCGTTTGTCGAATCCTGCAAGTTGCACGCAAGACTGACTCCGACACCCGTAAAGCGTCAAACAATGAAAGACACTGCACGTAAATAGCGCAACGCATGGTTTGCCGATAGCCTCGAGAGGCGTCGGGTTGATGTAACCGGTGCGCTGGTGTATTTTGACGCCATGACCTCAAAAGAAAATCCCAATAATTGTAAAGCGCTTCATTCAGACACAGAGTCGGCGACGCTGTCGCACGTGCGGGTCGTTCTGGTGCACACCAGCCACCCGGGTAATATCGGCGCGGCGGCGCGGGCGATGTGGACGATGGGGTTGTCGCAACTGGTTCTCGTTTCGCCGTCGCGCTTTCCGGCGCCCGAAGCTCGAGCAATGGCTTCCGGCGCTGACGAGGTGTTGGATCGCGCCCGAAGGGTGACGACACTGGCTGAGGCGCTGACCGGATGCGTTTGGGCGGCGGGGTTTTCGGCGCGACCGCGTGCATTTGCCGGACGGGTGTTGACCGCGCGGCAGATGGCCGGAGAAGCCGTCCAGCAGTTGGCAGCAGTTTCCCCTTCGTCGAAAAACATCGCGCTGGTTTTCGGAACGGAGATGTCGGGGCTGTCCAATGCCGAGTTGGCGCAATGCACAGTGGCGGCGACGATTCCAGCAAACCCGCGCTACTCGTCGCTGAATCTGGCCGCGGCGGTACAGGTGGCGGCTTACGAGTTGCGGGTGGCCGTCGGCGCGGGCGCCGTCTGGCAAGCGCCGCGTTTTGCCGGCGCGACTGTTGACGAGATCGAGCGGCTGTATGCGCACGCCGAAGCAACGCTGATCGCTTGCGGCTTTCTGAATCCCGAACGCCCCAAGCGTTTGCTGCCAAGGCTGCGTCGCCTTTTTGCGCGCGCCGGACTGGAACGCGAGGAGGTCAACATCTTGCGCGGCATTCTGGCGGAAATAGATGCGTTGCTCGAAACGACAAAATCTGGCGATCGAAAAGAAATCAACAGCGGCAAATAAAAAGGGCGGGGTTGGAACCCCGCCCTACGCCATGATCGCTGATCCGCTGAAACTCAAACCAACCGCGCCAGCAGGCTTTCCTTGTCGCCGTGCAGGAGGTCGATCACGGGGATTTCAGGCATCGTATAGACGCCGGGTTTTTGTTTGAACGACGCCCGCGCGCAAGCCAGCATGATTTGCGAAGTCAGCGCCGGGTTGTTGATCTTCATGTTGAACTCGAACAACTGGTTGTCGGTTTTCCCGGAGACGCCTTTGCGAACGAGGTTGACGCCGTGTCCCATGTCGATGATGTCGTCGATGCTCTTCACGGCGATCACGTGCGTTTCATCGTGGCTGAAATACGGATCGCTCTTGATTCTCTTGCTGACATCTTCGATATTCGCGCCGGCGGCAAGTTCTACATAGACCACCCGCCGATGAATGCTGGTGCCGAGCGGAATCGTCATCGACAGCGCGTTGGCAACGCCAGCGGTGCCCTTGGCCGCAACGGTATGCCCCATGCTCATGCCGGGACCGAAGTTCGTGTACGTCAAACCCTTGGGCGCACAAGCTTCGAGAAGCGCGCGAACCACGGAATCGCTGCCCGGATCCCAACCCGACGAGATGACGGCAACCGCGTTGTGTTGCTGCGCAATCGGCATCAACTCTTTACGCAGGTCTAAAAACGAAGTATGGATATCGTAGCTGTCAACGGTGTTGATGCCAAGCTTCAGATATTTCTTGGCGTGCTCGGACACGCTTCTCGTCGGTGTGCAAAGCAGCGCGGCATCGACTTTGCCCAGCGCCGCAATGTTGTCCGCCACCAGAACGTCCGTCAGTTCGCGCGGCTTTTTACCGCCGACTTCGCGCCGAACAACGCCGGCCAGTTCAAAATCCGGGCTGGCTTCGATCGCTTCAATCGAGTATTTGCCGATGTTGCCGTATCCAATCACGGCAATTCTTTTTTTTGACATTGATTTCTCCAGTTAGAAAGTATTAAGCATAGGTCATGCAAAAAACGCATTGAACGCTGAATTATCTATCTTTATACCCCATCCCTGAAAGGATTGTCTGCCTCTTTTTACACGATTTTATCAATAGAACATTCCGGCGGGCGTCGTGGGACGCCGTAAGCTACTCGCGCGCCCGCGAATCAAGCCATAGCGTGACCGGGCCGTCGTTGACGAGGGAAACTTGCATCATCGCGCCGAAAACTCCGGTTGGTACGGGCTTTCCCAAAGTTTCGGCCAGACGATTGACGAAAGCATCGAAAAAAGGTCGGGCGAATTCGGGGCGGGCGGCGGCGGTGTATGAAGGGCGGTTGCCCTTTTTGGTCGAGGCATACAGGGTGAACTGGCTAACCGCCAGCACATCGCCGCCGATCTCGGCGAGCGAGCAATTCATCACGCCGTTTTCGTCTTCAAAAATGCGCGACTGGACGATCTTTTTGCACAACCACTCGGCGTCTTCCTGACCGTCACCTTCAGCAATGCCGACCAGCGCAAGCAGCCCGACGCCGATTTGACTCACGGTTTGACCTTCGACATCCACCTTCGCCGAAGCGACGCGCTGCAACAAAACCCGCATCCGTCAGCGACTCTTACTGCTGATCCCGTTTCATCGGCTTGCGCTCAACGTCGGTGACTTTGCCGCGCAGGAAGACGATGGTGGTGATGGTTTCGCTGTCGCCGTCGGACGGCAGGTAGAACCAGCGCGTCGGCTGGTTGGGCGCGTCGTTGCCGGGGCCGGCAGTCATCGGCGGCTGGCCTAACGCGGCTTCAACTTCAGCGGCGGTCATCCCGACCTTGATCGACATACGAGCCACTGCCGTCGCGCCAAGCGGCGTGGCGTCAGGAGCAGCAGCAGGCGGTTGCGCCGCAACGGGTGCCGCGGAAGGCGGTTGCATCGGAGCGGCGTTGCCGCTGGACGCTGGCGGCGCTGCATGCGCGTTGCCTGTCGGGGTTTGCGACGGGATCGCGGCGACCGGGTTCGCCGCTTTTGCCGAGGACGGCGCTCTCACCGGCGGCGGCGCCGACATAGGCGGCTGCTGCGGCATCACCGCGGGCGGCACAGGGGGCGGAGACATCCGCGACGGCTCTTCGCTCATCGGTACCACCGAAAGCGTATCGTCGTTGGACATGTTGCGCAGTTCCTTGCCTTTTTCGCAAGGCATATTCTGATAGACGGGAACGCCGTCGGAACCGGCACACTTGTAAAGCTCGGCCGCCATCGCGGGGGACGACGCCAGCACGATCAGGCCGCTTCCCAACCAAGCAGCTATCGGAACGAAGCGAAGTGTTTTCATAGCGCAAATCCTTCGGAAAACGCGGGAGAATGTTCTTATTCTACGCGGATTTTCTAAAACTGCTACGAAATCGCCGCCTCCAGCATCTCGCGAGCGTGCGCCCGTGTTTTTGTGGTCACAGTCGCGCCGCCCAGCATCCGGGCGATTTCCTCAACGCGGGTTGCCGTGTCCAGCACGGTCAAACGAGTTTTCACACTCGCGTCGTTACCCTCTTTCGACACCTGGATGTGGTGGTGAGCGCAGGCGGCTACCTGCGGCAAGTGGGTCACGCACAACACCTGTTTCTCGTCGCCCAACGCGCGCAGACGCTGGCCGATGGCGTGGCCGACGGCGCCGCCGATGCCGGTGTCGATCTCGTCGAAGATCAGCGTCGGCACGCTGCCGGAACGCGCCAGCACGGTCAGCAGCGCCAGAGCGATGCGCGACAACTCGCCGCCTGAAGCGATTTTGGCGAGCGGCGCCAACGGCTGGCCGGGGTGGGTGGAAATGTTGAATTCGATATGATCGAGACCATAACTTTCCGGCTGCGCGGCGGCAGTGAGGGCGACTTCAAAACGCCCTCCCGGCATCGCCAGCGCGGCAAGGCCGGAAGTAACCGCCTCGGCAAGTTTGCGGGCGGCGCGACGACGGCTTTGCGAAAGCGCTTGGGCGTGGTCGCGATAGCGACGCTCACAGTCGGCCAGCGCTTGTTCGAGCGCCGCGAGGTCGGCCGCCTGATCGAGTCGCGCCAGCGCTTGAGCGGTATCGGCAGTCAACACGGGCAAATCTTCCGGACGGGCGCGATACTTGCGCGCCAGATCGTGAATTGCGGTCAGCCGCGCTTCGGTCGCCGCCAGCGTTTCGGGATCGAGATCGACGTGTCGCGCCGCTTCGCGCAGCGTTCGCGCCGCTTCGGCGAGGTCGATGGCGGCGCCGTCGATCTGGTGCGCGAGCGCGTCGAAAGCCGGATCAAACTGTCCGGCGTCGCGCAGCTTTTGAATGAGGTGATGAAGTTGCGGCAACAGCGCGGCGTCGCCTTCGGCGAGAAGATCGGCGCCGTCGCGGGCGGTCGTCAACAGGGTTTCGGCGTGTGTCAGTTGGTTTTGCCGCGCCGACAGTTGCTCCCACTCGCCTTCCTGCATCGCCAGTGCCTGCAAATCGTCGTGACGCGCCAGCAGCCGCTCGCGCTCGTCCGCCAGCGTTTCCTGCGCCTGACGAGCGTTGTCGAGCGCCTCCCGCGCCGTGCGCCAGGCGTGCCAATCGTCACGCACGATTTCAACCTGCGGCAGCGCGTCGGCGTAAGCGTCAAGCCAGTGGCGCTGCGCCTTGCCTTGACTCAGCGATTGGTGAGCGTGTTGACCATGCAATTCAAGAAGCAGTGCACCCAATTCGGCAAGCTGCGTCAGCGGTGCCGGATGGCCGTTGATCCAAGCACGGCTTTTGCCGCTGGAGTCAAGCGCGCGCCGCAACACCAGTTCGGGCGTATCGTCGTCGAGCAAATCGTGCTCGACCAACCAGTCGTGAGTAAGGCTCTCTTCGGCGACGGCGAATCCGGCAGAAATTTCAGCGCGGTCGGCGCCGACGCGCAACTGGCGCGCTTCAAAGCGGTCGCCCAGCACCAACCCGATGGCGTCGAGCAGAATTGACTTGCCGGCGCCGGTTTCGCCGGTCAAAACGGTGAAACCCGCCCCGAACTCGATGTCGAGCGTTTCCACCAGAATGAAGTTTCGGATCGAGAGCCAGTGCAGCATGGCCTCAGAGAAGCGGCTCGTTGATCGCCACGCGCAACCGTTCCGGCGTTTCCGTCCAGTGCAGCTTCTGGCGCAGCATTGAAAAATAATCGTAACGCGAAGGATGCAGCAGCCGCGCTTTGTACAGCGAGCGCTCGATAGTGATTTCCTCCCCTTGCGCCAGCGGAATCTGTGATTGCGAATCGGCGTACAACGAGGCTTCGTTGTTGCGTTCGACGGTGATGGTGAGCTTGGCGGTTTCGGGGATCACTATCGGGCGGTGGGTCAGCGCGTGCGGCGCCACCGGCACCAGAATGAAAACCGGCAACATCGGCGACACGATCGGACCACCGACGGAAAGCGCATAAGCGGTACTGCCGGTCGGCGTGGCGACGATAATACCGTCGGCGCGCAGCGAATAGGCGAACTGGCCGTCAACGGCGATGCCCAAGTCGATGACCCCGCCGCCGGAACCGCGATTAATCGTGATGTCGTTCAACGCCTGGACGACCGTCGGCGTCGAGCCGGTTTCCCGCAGTACCCGCGCTTCCAGCATCGTCCGTTTCTCCTCGACGAAACGGCCTTTGAGAATATCGCCGAGCATGACTTCCATGTACGCTTGCGGAATATCGGTGAGAAACCCCAGCCGTCCCTGATTGATGCCGACCAACGGCACGTCGAACGGCGCCAGTCGGCGTGCGAACGACAGCATGGTGCCGTCGCCGCCCAGAACGATGACCAGATCGTTGTTGATCCCCAGCGCTTCGGCGGCAACGCTCGGATAACCGTTGAGCTTCGTGCTGGCGGCAGTTTCCGATTCAATCGACACCTGATAGCCGCGCCGAAGCAGAAAATCGGCCAGCACCGACAGCGGCCCGAACAAATCGGGACTGTCGCGGCGACCAGCCAGCGCGATACGGGTAAACGGGGTTTCGGAATTCAGCATGTTGTGATTATTTCACATTTGGGCGCGATAGGGCAGAGGGATTAAGCATCATAATGTAGGGGCGGTCTGTGGCCGCCCATCGTTATTGTGGGCGGCAAGATACCACCCCCTACATCCGATGCCTAACCTCTGACCTCTGATGTCTTTTCCTTCTCCCGCAAGCTGGAGAGGGAATGTTTACATCTACTTGAAGGAAAATTGCTCTGAAAAACAGAGCGGGGCTTACGCCCCGCCTCTGTAAATCACCGGCTCAATGCGCGGCGATGTACTCGAACGTCCTTTTTATATTTGTCGTCACTTCGACGCCCCGATAATCGCGTGACGTGACTGTCACATCAACCGCCGTGGGGTAACCCTCTTGGTCGTAGGTGTAGCTGTAATGAGTTTCAACCGCCTTGGGGATGCCTTCTTCCTGGCCGCTGCAGACAGAACTCAGCGGATTATTGGTATTGCTGAGAAACAGGTTAGAAGAAACATCCCACCAATCATTGTCACCATCCCAGAACCACCATAACGGTGTCGTCATCCCTGAAGCCGGGTTTTTCCTGTCGTCGTAAGTGTATTTACAAGTAATGGAAGTAGGAGCCACAAAAGCGCCGGCGGGATCGATTATTTTCTCGACCAAATTGCTGTTGCCGTCATAGATGACGGAAAGCCCAGAGCTTAGAACAAAAAAGTTTGTGGGAACTTCGTCGGGGTCATAGGCTCCGCCCCAAGCAATTTTTCGATCATCCGAATTCAGATAATAACGAGGATAAAGAGTACCCAAAGGGTCATTGCATGAGTTTCGGGTTTTGTCTTGATCCAGGAACCGCGTTTGATAATATTTTGTGGAAACGCCGTTTAATAAATCATCTTCGCCATATCGGTATTGGGTATAGACGGCTGGTACCGCGAAAAATGTTCCCGCATCAGGATCATAGCCCGTACATGCCGTTGAGTAAGGCGTCCCATTGGTAACCAGCACAGGGCGTGAATCATCGCCTTGATATTCGATTTTATTGCCAATGCCCAACTTGCCATCGGCAATGAGGCGATTTCGGTTGTCGTATTGAAAGACTCTTTCTTCTGCTCCTTCTGTCAGAATCCGAGCCAACAGCTTCTTGGCTCCGGCAGGCGGCTCGCCGCCGCCGTTGCCATAACCGCCGCCGTCACCGCCGCACCCCGCTATCGCCAAAGCAAAGAGAACACAAGCCGGGAAAAATTTCCAATGTCTAGTTTCCATAAATCTCGACCTCCGAAAATGCGAGCCAAGAGCCAAAGTTATTTCCTTCGACCATAAAAATCGAAAGATTCTGTTTCATGGTTACTCTTTTCCTTACACCTGAGGGGTCTTTATACGGGCGGCTATATTTCTTTGCAAACATAAAACCTCCACATAAGAATACAAAAAAGATTAAATTGTATTTAAAGTTTTATAGATAATTCCTAACTACAATAATGATCCTATCACGTAATTTGCTGTTTTCACAGCGACCTTCCCTCTGTTTTTCGCTTTCCAAACCGGTTGAATCATGCCGCCCATTCCAACCCGATCATGAGCACGGTTCCACGTTTCATGAACTTCGTGGATGAGACATAACTAAGCGTAGAAGACATGCGTCATTGCTTTTCTCTTCCATGTCGTTTAGATTAACGTATATCCCTTGGAAGGCGAAATATCAGGGGAATTTCAAGGTGGCTTGGATACACGAGCAGGTGGAAAAGAAGCAGAAATAACGCGGATAAATGAGCGGCGCACAGGCAAAATCCATTGAAAATGTTGGATCAAGAGGCTTGTCAACGCCAAGTTTCGCTTCTGTCGTAACCTGCGGAGTGAAAGAACGCTCGGGCTTGGTACAATGGCAAGATGCTTGAACCTCGCGCCACCCACCTTTTGAAGACGCTGATCGACCTCTACGTTGCCGACGGGCAGCCGGTGGGGTCACGGGTGTTGACGCGCCAATCGGGGCTTGACCTGTCGCCGGCGACGGTTCGCAATGTCATGGCCGATCTCGAGGAGATGGGGTTCATCGCCAGCCCGCACACCTCGGCGGGACGCATTCCGACCGCGCGCGGCTACCGCTTTTTCGTGGACAGTTTGATGGTCATCAAACCATTTGAACAGCAAGAGGTCAAGCGGCTTGAAAGCGAACTGCAAGCCGACGCCCGCCCGCAACAATTGATTACCAACGCGGCAAACCTGTTATCGCAACTGTCGCATTTCGCTGGTGTTGTGATGACGCCGAAGCGGCGAGAAGCGGCATTTCGACATCTGGAATTTTTGCGCTTGTCCGAGCGTCGTGTTCTGCTGATTGTGGTCACCCCCGAAGGCGATGTGCAAAACCGCATTCTGCAATCGCCGCAGGATTACACTCAAAGTGAACTGACGAAAGCGTCCCAATTTTTCAACCTCCACTTCGCCGGTGTGCCCTTCTCGACGATCCGGTTGCGTCTTTCCGACGAACTGAAATCCCTGCGCGAAGACATTGCAGCGTTGATGAGCGCCGCTATCGATCTCTCCGAAAATGTTTTGCGCGAGACGGAGGCCGTGGTAGCCGGTGAAAAAAATCTGCTCGACGCCGAAGATTTTTCCGACCGGATGGAGCAGTTGCGCCGATTGTTCGACGTGTTTGAAAAGAAGACGTCGCTGCTGCACTTGCTCGATATGTCGCAGAACGCCGAAGGCGTACAGATTTACATCGGCGCCGAAGCGGGCATGATGCCGCTCGACGAATGCAGCGTGATCACCGCACCTTACACTGTGAACGGGCAAGTGATGGGCACATTGGGCGTGATCGGGCCGACGCGGATGGCTTACGAGCGCGTGATCCCGATTGTCGATGTGACCGCGCGCCTGCTCTCCAACGTGTTGACGCAACAAGCGAAGTCGTCGTAACGGCGGCGCCCACGTTTTTTCCTTATTGACGCAGCGGATTTTCATGTCCTACTACTTGCCTGAAGTTCCTCTTGGCGCCTCTCTCCGAATCGGCGTTTTGCTGGTGAATCTGGGCACGCCCGACGCGCCGACCACCCCGGCGGTGCGTCGCTATCTGGCTGAATTTCTGAACGACCGGCGCGTGATCGAAACGCCGCGCTGGTTGTGGAAGCCCATCCTGCACGGAATTGTTTTGCGAACGCGGCCGGCGAAGTCCGCCGAGAAATACCGCAAAATCTGGCTGCGCGAAGGCTCGCCGCTGCTCGTGTACACGCAAACTCAGCGCGACATGCTGCAAGGTTATCTCGGCGAAGCGCTCCGAAGAGAAAATCTTGCTCCCGACAGCGTGGTCGTCGAAGCGGGAATGCGATACGGCCAGCCGTCCATCGCGCACGCCATCGACGCGCTGCGTCGGCAAGGCTGCACATCGCTGGTGGTGATGCCGCTGTATCCGCAGTACGCCGCCAGCACCACCGGCAGCGCCTTCGACGCGGTAGCGGCCAGCTTGCAACAACGGCGATTCGTTCCGCCTCTGCGAATGATCGGCGCTTACGCAGACCATCCGGCTTACATGAATGCGTTGAAAGAGCGGGTGCAAAAATTCTGGCAACGCGAAGGTCAAACCGATCACTTGGTGATGTCGTTTCACGGCGCGCCCGAAAAAACGCGGCAGGACGGCGACCCCTACTACGACCAATGCTGCCGCACCGCGCAAAACCTCGCCGAACAACTCGGATTGAAGGAAGAAAACTGGACGCTGTCGTTTCAATCGCGCTTTGGCCGTACCCCGTGGCTGCGCCCTTACACCTTTGACGTTCTGGCGGCGCTGGGCAAAAAAAAGCTGCGGCGAGTGGATGTGATCAGCCCCAGCTTCGTCGCCGATTGTCTGGAAACCCTCGAAGAAATTGGCATCGGCGGAAAAGACATTTTTTTGAAAAACGGTGGAAGAGAATTTTGTTTGACCCCGTGTTTGAACGATTTTCCGTCGTGGATTTCGGCGATGGTTGAAATCCTGATGCCGGAATTGCGCGCGGTGTTGAAGCCGCAAACTGCACCAGCGCCGACGGAGAACGCGCGGATTTTTTAGCGCGGGAAGCGTGTCGCATAGCATAGATTAGCGAAGCGAACGAAAACAATTGACTCCAGAGCGCTGAAGACACTCCTGTCGTATGATCCGATTAACCCGGAATACAGATTTATCCCCCCAACCGTTCGGGCTGAGCTTGTCGAAGCCCTGCCGCAACAGGCCGTTCGCCCTTCGACAGACCCAGGGCAAACGGAATCATTCAGCGCATTCCGACAATTAAACCATCGGAATAAATATTTCTGAACATCGTCGGCGACATTTAAAATGGTTTGGCGTGTTGTTGCGTTAAAATTAGCGCTGTTTTTTGTTTCGATTGTTTCCGGAAACTCTCTATTATGAGTCACGATCTAGCTTCCATTGTTGCCACTGCCCGAACGGAATTCGCGCAGGCTGCCGATGCGGCGACGCTGGAAAATTGTAAAGCGCGTTATCTCGGCAAAAACGGCGCGCTGACCGAGCAGCTGAAAACGCTCGGCAAGCTCCCGCCCGATGAGCGCAAAGCCGCCGGCGCCCGCATTAACGAAGCCAAGGCGGCGCTGGAAACCGCGCTCGATATTCGTCGTGCCGAACTGTCTCAACTCAAGATGCAGGCGCGGCTTGACGCCGAAGCCATCGACGTGACGCTGCCGGGGCGCAGCGCCAGTCTCGGCGGCTTGCATCCGATCACGCGCACCCGCGACCGAATCGAAACGTTGTTTCGCTCGCAAGGTTTCGCAGTGGCTGACGGTCCCGAGATCGAAGACGACTTTCACAATTTCACTGCGCTCAACACGCCTGAAAATCATCCGGCGCGGTCGATGCAAGACACGTTTTACGTTGACAACAACCTCGTGCTGCGCACGCACACGTCGCCGATTCAGGTGCGCTGGATGGAAAATCACGCGCCGCCGATCAAAATCATCGCGCCGGGCCGCACTTTTCGCGTGGACTCCGACGCCACGCACTCGCCGATGTTTCATCAAGTCGAAGGTTTGTGGATCGACCGCGCGGTTTCGTTCGCCGACTTGAAGCAGGTGTTCACCGAATTTCTGTGTTTGTTTTTTGAGCGCGACGATATTCGCGTGCGTTTTCGCCCGTCGTTTTTTCCGTTCACCGAACCTTCGGCAGAAATCGATATGGCGTTCGGCAACGAGCGTTGGCTTGAACTCGCCGGCTCCGGTCAGGTGCATCCGAACGTCTTGCGCGCCGTCAATCTCGATCCCGAACAATGGCAGGGCTTCGCGTTCGGCATGGGCATTGAAAGGCTGGCGATGTTGCGTTACGGCGTGACGGATTTGCGGCTGTTTTACGAAAACGATTTGCGCTTCCTGCGTCAATTTTCATAGGGAACTGTTGTAATGAGATTTTCCGAACACTGGTTGCGCTCACTGGTTAATCCGCCGATCGATTCGGCGGCGCTGTGCAATACGCTGACGATGGCGGGACTGGAAGTCGAAGAAACCACACCGGCAGCACCGCCCTTCTCCGGCATCGTCGTCGCTCGCATCCTCGATGTGACGCCGCATCCCAACGCCGACAAGTTGCGCGTTTGCCGCGTCGATGTCGGGCAAGCCGCGCCGCTGCAAATCGTTTGCGGCGCGCCGAACGCGGCAACGGGACTCGTCGTGCCCTGCGCGCTCGAAGGCGCGGTGCTGCCCGGCGACTTCAAGATCAAACGCACCACCATGCGCGGCGTCGAATCGTGCGGGATGTTGTGTTCGGCGCGCGAACTCGGTCTCAGCGACGATCACAGCGGCTTGATGCCGCTGCCTGCCGATCTTCAACCCGGCGCCGACATTCGCGCCGTGCTGCATCTCGACGATACTTTCATCACACTGAAGTTGACGCCGAACCGCGCTGATTGTTTGTCGCTCGCCGGTGTGGCGCGCGAAGTCGCGGCGTTGACTGGTGAGACGTTGCACTTACCTACCGGCGCTCCGGCGAAGGTGAATTCCCAAGCCGCGCCCGGCATTCGTCTCGAAGCGCCCGAAGGTTGCCCCCGTTTCGCGGCGCGAATCATCGAGAACGTCAACCCGTCGGCAGCGACGCCGTTGTGGATGCAGCAGCGCTTGCGGAGCGCGGGCATTCGTTCGATCTCGGCGCTGGTCGATATCACCAATTACGTGATGATGGAATTGGGTCATCCGATGCACGCTTACGATTGCCGTCAAATCGACGGCGATATCGTCGTGCGCTTCGCCAAGCCCGGCGAAAAACTGTTGCTGCTCAATGAGCAATCCATCGATCTGACGCCCGATTTGTTGATGGTGTGCGACGAGAAAAAACCGCTGGGGCTGGCCGGAATCATGGGTGGCGAACATACCGGCATCGCTGCCGACACCGCTAACGTCTTTCTCGAAGCGGCGCACTTCTCGCCGAACATCATTCAAGGCAAAATGCGACGGCTTGGGTTCATCTCCGATGCCGGTCACCGCTTCGAGCGCGGCGTCGATTTCGAGTTGCCGCCCAAAGCGATCGAACGCGCCACCGAGTTGATTCTGGCGATTTGCGGCATCCCCGGCAAAACAAAGGTTGGCCCTCTCGTCGATGAACGCAAGACGCTACCGGCGCGTCCGCCGGTACATGTGCGCGCCGCGCGCGTCTCACGAATTTTGGGTTGGCTGGTCAACGCCGATGAAGTGGCCGCTGTTTTTCAGAAACTCGGCTTCGCCTTCACGCGTGACGGCGACAACTTTATCGTCACGCCGCCCTCGTACCGTTTCGATCTGACGCTGGAAGCCGACTTCATCGAGGAGGTCGCCCGCTTCCACGGCTACGACAACATCCCGTTGCCGATGGTCACTCACGGCCAGCACATGCTGGCGCTGCCGGAAACGCAACTGCCGGTCGCCGCGCTCAAACAACGTCTGGCGTATCAGGGCTGGCAGGAAATTCTGACGTTCAGCTTCGTCGCTTCCGACATGGAGCGTTTGCTCAACGGCGACGCGCCCAAAGTTCCGCCGGTGCGCGTGCACAACCCGATCGCCGCCCAGTACGACGTGATGCGCACCTCGCTCCTGCCGGGGTTGCTGGAAACGCTCAAAAGCAATCTGAACCGCAAAGAAACCTATCTGCGGCTTTTCGAGGTAGGCCGCATTTTCCTGTCGGCCACGCCCGATGCCGCCGCCCAGCCCTACCGGCTCGGCGGGCTGGCCTACGGCGATGCCGCTCCCGTGCAGTGGGGAGGTGCCGCCCGCCCCGTCGATTTCTTCGATATCAAAGGCGCGTTGGAAGCGCTGGCCGCGCCACGGCAACTCACCACGGCCTCGTTTGCCGATACTGAGGCCCAGCCCCCGGCGCTGCACCCGCGCCGCGCCGCTCGCGTGTTGCTCGATGGCGCGGTCATCGGTTGGCTCGGCGAGTTGCACCCGCAACTCGTTTTGCATCTGGAATTACCCCAAACGCCGGTGGTTTTCGAGCTTGATCTGGCAGCGCTGCAAGAGCGGGCGCTGCCGCAAACCCGCGCCATCTCGCGGCAACCGATGGCGCGGCGCGATTTGGCCGTCGTCGTCGATGCCGCCATTCCGGCACAGGCCTTGCTCGATTCCCTGGAAAAAATCCGTCCGCCCCACGTTGAGGACATACAACTCTTTGATGTCTATCAAGGTTCCAACCTCCCCGTTGGTAAAAAAAGCGTTGCGATTCTTATGCTTATGCGCGATACTCAACGTACTTTGACAGATCGCGATATCGACGCAACGCTGCAAGAGTTTTTCGTTGTGCTGGAAAAAAACCACGGCGCGCGACTTCGTTCTTAAGGAATAGGGATAATTCATGTCAACCCTCACCAAAGCTGAATTGACCGATCTGCTCTTTGAGCAACTGGGGCTTAACAAACGCGAAGCCAAGGATATGGTTGAGCGCTTCTTTGAAGAAATCCGGCTGGCGCTCGAAAGCGGCGACACCGTCAAGCTCTCCGGGTTCGGTAATTTTCACCTGCGCGAGAAGGCGCAGCGGCCGGGACGCAACCCGAAAACCGGCATCGACATTCCCATCTCGGCACGGCGTGTCGTAACCTTCCATGCCAGTCAGAAACTCAAAACGATGGTTGACGAGGCAGCCTATGCCCGAAACGCCACACCGCGCCCCTGAACTGCCGCCGATTCCTGCGAAGCGTTACTTTACCATCGGTGAAGTCAGTGAATTGTGCGCGGTCAAGCCGCATGTGCTGCGTTATTGGGAACAAGAATTTTCACAACTGAAACCGCTGAAGCGGCGCGGCAACCGGCGTTATTACCAGCATCACGAAGTCTTGTTGATCCGCCGCATTCGCGGCCTGCTCTATGATCAGGGCTTCACCATCAGCGGCGCCCGCAGCCAGCTCGAAGACATCACCGCCATCGACACCGCTTCATCCTCCAGCGCCAACAAAAGCAAACCCGCGACCATCACGCCGCCGACCGGCATGAGCGAACCGGCCTCCTTGACCTTGGCCGACCATGCTAAACTACGCAGCGAAATTTCTGAAATATTAGCTATCTTGAAAAATACACGCTGAATTTCATAAAAGCAGCGCAGCAATTTTCTAAAAACTTTTTTTCCGCCAAGGCGGAATGGGGTGTTCCATGATTTCAAACATTCAACCGATCATTGCACTTTTCGTGATAGGCCTCGTCGGCAGCGGCGGCCACTGCGTGTTCATGTGCTCGCCGATCATGGCGGCGCTGTCGCTCAACTCCTCGCGCCGCTGGCTTCTGACCATCGCTTACAACCTGGGCCGTATCATCACCTACACCGTGCTGGGCGTTCTCTTCGGCGCGCTCGGTCACTGGTTGGCGCAACGTATCGGCACCGTGTTTCAAGTGCAACGCGTGCTGACCATCATCGCCATTCTTTTCATGCTGCTGATTGCGATTCACGTCAGCGGTTTGTTCACCGCGTTGGCGCCGCTTGAACGTCTGGGCGGACGCCTCTGGCAAAAACTTCAACCGCTCACCCGTCGCCTGCTGCCGGTCAAACATTTCCCTGGCGCGCTGGTACTGGGAGGCCTCTGGGGGTTCATCCCGTGCGGAATGGTTTACAGCGCTCTGGTCACCAGCCTGTCAACCGGCGGCGCGCTCGAAGGCGGCGCGGCCATGCTGGCGTTCGGGCTGGGCACCCTGCCGGCGATGACCATCGTCGGCATTGCTGCTGTCGGCGTGAGCCACTGGCTGAAAAACATCTGGGTGAAACGCATCGCCGGCATCATCATCGCCCTGCTGGCGTTCTGGATGCTCTCCCAACTCGTGAACAAAGCGCCGCCCGACCTCAACAACCCGATGAGCGGACACTCCCACCATATGAACATGTCCATGCCTGATGCCGCACCCGATCATTCCGGGCATTCGCACATGGACATGAGCCAGACACCAGCGCCCGATCATTCCGAACACTCGCATGCGATGCCTGCACCGGAATCCGCTCCCGCGCACGATCATTCACATATGGACATGTAACTTCGCAGAATGGGCACGGTGTTATGCGCCTTTGTCCCCCCTACACTTACTCCGCCGTCCCCTCGTGCAGCGCCGCGTAAATCCGCGCGGCCATCGCTTTGGAAATACCCGGAACCCGCGTCAGATCGTCGGCGCTAGCGGCGCGCACACCTTTCAATCCGCCAAAGTGGCTGAGCAGGGCGCGGCGACGTTTGTCGCCGACGCCTTCGATTTCCTGCAAGCTCGACGCCAACCGCGCTTTGTTGCGACGGGCGCGGTGCCCCTGAATCGCAAAGCGATGCGCTTCATCACGAATTTGATGCAGCAACTGAAAACCGGCGTGTTCTGGCGACAAATGCAAGGGCGTTTCTTCGCCCCATCGCCACAAATCTTCGGCGCCGACTTTGCGCTCCGGCCCTTTCGCCAATCCGATCAAGGCGATGTTAAGCCCGTCGTCTTCGAGCACTTGCGCCGCGATGCGCAGTTGTCCCTTGCCGCCGTCGATCACCCACAAATCCGGCGTCGGCACTTCGCCGGTAACGATGCGCGCGGCGCGGCGACGCAGCGCTTCTCGCATCGCCGCGTAGTCGTCGCCGCCAACGGCGGGCGTCACGTTGAAACGGCGGTATTCGCTGTTCTGCATCGCGCCTCTGTCGAACACCACGCACGACGCCACGGTCGCCTCGCCCATCGTGTGCGATACGTCAAAGCATTCGATCCGTTGTATCTCCGGCAAACCGAGCGCTTCTTGCAAGGCCGTCAACCGCACTCCTTGCGTCGCCTTCTGCGCCAGTTGCTGGGCAATGGCGAGTTTGGCGTTGCGCGCTGCCATCGTCACCCAAACGCGGCGTTCGCCGGCCGGTCGGGACACGACGCTGATCTTGCGTCCGGCTTGCGCCGTCAACGCTTCGAGCAGCGTATCGCTCGGCGTGAAATCATCCAGCACCAGCATCGACGGCGCCGGTCGCTCCAGATAATGTTGCGCCAGAAACGCTTCGGTGACTTCGGGCGGCGTGTGCCCCGCTGCGTGCGATGGGAAAAACGTGCGATCGCCAACATGCCGCCCGCCGCGAACCATTACCACGTTGACTGCCGTCACGTCGCGGTCGTGCACCACGGCGATCACATCAACGTCGCGCACGGTGGCACTCTCGACAAATTGTTTCGATTGCAGTTGTTGCAACCGTTGCCATTTGTCGCGAAGGGTTGCCGCTTTTTCAAATTCGAGCGCCGCCGAAGCGCTCTCCATCTGTTTCTGTAATTGCTCGCGTACATCGTCCACTTTGCCTTGTAGAAACAGCACCGCCGATTGTACGTCTTCAGCGTAAGCCTCCTCGGTAATGTAGCCGACACAGGGCGCGGTGCAACGCTCGATTTGATAAAGCATGCACGGGCGCGTCCGGTGTGCGAAAACGCTGTTCTCGCAAGTACGCAGTTGAAAAATCTTCTGCAAGGTGGCCACCCCTTCGCGCACGGCGCCGGAGTTCGGAAACGGACCGAAATACTGATGTTTTTTGTCGAGCGCGCCGCGATGAAAACGCAGTTGCGGGAAAGCGTCGCCGCTCACGCACAGATACGGATAACTCTTGTCGTCGCGAAACAAAATGTTGTAGCGCGGCGTCAGCGCCTTGATGAAGTTGTTTTCCAGCAGCAGCGCCTCGGCTTCCGAGCGCGTTACCGTCGTCTCGACCCGCGCCACTTGCGACACCATGATCGCAATGCGCGGCGACAATCCGCTCTTCTGAAAATAACTGGACACCCGCTTCTTGAGGTTGAGCGCCTTGCCGACGTAGAGCGTTTTTTCCTGCGCGTCCAGCATCCGATAGACGCCGGGCTCCTGCGGCAGCGCCGCGATCATCGCTTTGGCGTCAAACAATGGTGTGCCCGGAACGGCAGGTTCCTCGACAGGTTCGGGCGGTGATGACGGCGTTTTCATGGTGGCACAAAAAGAAATCGCTATAATAGTAACGCGAAGCAGGCCAGGCTGCCGCTGCTTTCCGTCAAGGAAGGGAGAGGAAAGTCCGGGCTCCACAGAGCAGGGTGCCGGGTAATGCCCGGCCGCCATACGCTGACGGGTTGACCGCAGCCAAAACGAGGAACAGGGCCACAGAGACGAGTCGCCGTCCGCATCCGTGCGGCAGCGGGTGAAACGCGGTAACCTCCACCCGGAGCAACGCCAAATAGGCAGACGATGACGCGGCTCGCGTAGTCTGCGGGTAGGCGGCTTGAGCGCGCCAGCAATGACGCGCCTAGAGGAATGGCAGCCACGCTTGCCGAAATACGTTTCGGCAAGACGACAGAACCCGGCTTATCGGCCTTGCTTCGCCTTTCGATTTTTTGATAAGTGATGGCTGGATTTGCGGGCGGCAGAATGCCGCCTCTACGCTGATCCCTGATACCGCTTATCCCTGCAACGCCTCTTCGAGAAGGAAAGCGTTGTCGTGAACGATTTTCACCAACGCTTGCAACTCGATTTTTTTGTCAGCGGCAGCGGCCAGAACGAATTGTTGTTTGCCGCCGTCCACCATTCGCAGAGCAACGCGCAAGTCCACCAGATCGAGCGCCACGGATTCCAGATTTTTTTTCGACCCCAATTCTTTGCCGGCGGCTTCGGCCAACGCCGACATCGAACTGGCGATGGCGGCGAATTTTTCCGCCAAGTCGTTGTCTTTGCGTCGATTGCCGGCAGTCACCAACTGGAAACCATCGACCGTTGCCAGCAGAATCAATCGAATGGCCGGAACTTCCATGCAACAAGTGTTTAACTTCAGTTGTAGCGCCGTAGCCTGTATTTTAGACAGTGGATTCATTCGTTCCTGAATGTGTTTTATCTGTTTTTTCGGAAGGCGCGCCGCTGCGATAATCTTCTTCGATCACTTCGATTTGCGTGAACAGCGCGTCGAGCAATAACAGCACATCTTTTTTCTCGCGAACATCGACTGAAAACACCGGAATCTTGATCTTGCGCCGCGCCAGCCGCATGACGTATTTATCCAGTTCGCCGCGCTGGCTCGGCAACCGTCCGACGCCGAGCACTGCCCGACCGGTTCTCAGCAACCGACCGAACGCCTTGAGAAAAATATCGAGTTCGGCGAACGGATCAGGCCGCGACGCATCGGCCAGCAGCACCATGCCCATCGCGCCTTGTTCGAGCATCCCCCACATGAAGCTGAAACGGTTTTGCCCGGGAATGCCGTACAAGCGCAGACGATCGCCCGACGGCAAGGTGATGCGACCATAGTCCAGCGTGACCGTCGTCAGCGCTTTGTCGAACGCTTCGCGGTCGCTGTTGGCAACATCGGTGGACACCGGCGGAATTTCACTGATGGCGGAAATCGCGGTCGTCTTGCCTACTCCCATGCCTCCGGCGAACAACAATTTATACTCTTGAGGCATGTTACTCGCGCTCCCGTGACAACCCCAACACTCGACGCAGGCTGCGCACAATACCACTAAACCCTGTCTTTTCAACAGGCCTTCTTTGCACCGGCACCTTCGGCATCTGCCGCTCGCAACGCAGCCAGTCGCTCAACCAGCACACACCCAGCAAGCAAGCCAAATCGGCTTCGTTCGTTTCCGACTCGCGATGCAGAGCCGCTAGCGACAGCGTTTGCCGCGTCAGCAGCGCTGTTGCCAGCATCACACCAGGGCGCGACGAAAATTCGGGGTGCACGCCGAAATCCGGCCAGCGTCTGAGATGCAGCAATGCATTGATCGGCAAATCGAGACCGGCAAAGTCATAGCAGAAACGCGCCGCAAACTGCCACGCCAGAAGATCGAGGTCCACTTCGATCAAGGCATCGCCTTTCACTACCGGCGGCAATCCGCTCAACGTGAATTTCCAATGAAACAACCGGCCACCCATCGGTTCGGCAGTGCGATCGAGCATGAAGCGACGCGACGCATAGATTTTGTTGCGGCCGTTGTACAAACGGGCGATCCACCCCGCCTGATCGAAAACATCGATGCTGCGCCCTTGGGGACGCTCGCCTCCCTGACTGGTACGTAACGATCGCAACGCCTGAACCAGCGCGCCCAGCGTCGCCGGATGCGACAGCACGCCGCGCTCGGTGGCGTTCGTCACGCCGACGGTCAAAACGCGCCCTTCGGGAATGTGCGACAAACGCGGATCCACCGGCGCTTGCGCCAGCGGCGAACCGTCCGGCATTTGTGACAAGCGCAGATCGGTCGGCATCTGCGAGATCGTCACGGGCGCTTGCGTGAGGCGCGGATCGCTCCACAGCGGCAGCGTCGTTTGCCCTTGCGCTTCGGTATCCGGCCCCGGAGCCGAGGGCGTTTGCAGAACCACGATTTTCGCAACACCTGACGGCGGCTTGAACGGCCATTCACTTTCGAGGCGATCAAAGCATTCGAGCAATTCGGAAGCCCGCAACGGGTAATGCACCGCTTGCGCGCCCTCCTTCAAATCGATCGTCACGCCGCTGGGCACAGTGAAGATGAAGCGGGATGTTGGTTTGCGTCGCGTTGCCAGCCGCTCCCGATCGGTGTCCTTGTGAGCGGACGGCGTGATGATAATGTCGGCGACACCTTCTTCTTGAAACACCCACGATTGCCCGCGGCGACCGTCAAGTATCCGCAATAACGAGCGAACAATGAAAGCATCCGAGTTCCCCAAACCCGAACACGCAACACGAATCGGTAATCGCGCCTCACTCATGCTTCGTTCTGAATAAGTGCCACAAAATGATTATCATAATGCAAAAAAACTGTTACCGTTTACTTTTCCCGTATTTTTTAGAACTAAATTATCAGATAGTGGTTTGAAACGCCGCTAGCATGGCGAAGTTGTGATACAGAATGCCGGTAGATGCCGCTTACCTCGACGACCCTCAGCCCGTTCGGACTGAGCCTGTCAAACCTCTTGGCAAAGGCCATTTGACCTTCGCCAAACGCCCTTCGACAGACTCGAACAGGCTTGGGGATTACCGTATCGCCGGACGCGTTTTTCGCAATTCCTCGAAGTTGCCCAGATTGACGGCATTCTGATAACCCGCGTCCTTGAGCAGCCCCTGCGCGATGCCCGAACGGCGGCCGCTGTGGCAATACAGCTCGATTCTGGCGTTTTTATCCGTCGTCACCGCGCTGATTTTGGCGATTATCTCCTGAAGCTCGATATTGATCGCCCCCACCAGATGCCCTTCGGCTAACTCCTGCGGCGCACACACGTCGATCAAATAAACCGGCGTCGCCGCCTGAGCGCCCAACGGTCCGAAGGCCGCCATCAATGCCACCGTCCCCAGCCAATCTTCCACTTCTTATTCATCATTTTCTCCCTACAACCACGAAATTTGTGCCTCCGCGTCCGCCGTCGCCAACCCGCTTAAGGTGACACCGATCAGGCGCACCGGCCTGGCGCCCGCTTCGGTACGCGCCAGCAATTCACCGATGCTTTCCTGCGCCCGCGCCACGTCGAGCGGCTGGCGATGTGTCCACGAGCGCGTCACCTGCTCGAAATCGGCGTATTTTACCTTGATCGTCAGGGTATAAGCTTGCCAGCCCCGCCGTTCGAGCTTCTCCATCAGTTCAGCCAGTTGCCGGAACAGTTCCTCGCGCAGCAGATCAATGTTGGTCACGTCGAGCGCGAAGGTGATCTCGTTGCCCAGCGACTTGCGTTCCCGATGCGCCCGCACCGGTCGCGGGTCTTCGCCGCGCGCCAGCGACGCATACCAGTAACCGGCTTTGCCGAAGTGCGCCACCAGCGCATCCTGACTCCAGCGCAGCAAATCGGCGCCGACGTGAATGCCCAGCTTCTTCATCTTCGCTTCGGTTGCCTTACCGATACCGTAGAAATCGCCGATCGGTAGGTGGCGAACGAAAGCCGCGCCCTCTTGCGGCCGGATCACCGTCAAGCCATCCGGCTTGTTCATCCCGGACGCCAGCTTGGCTAAAAACTTGTTGTACGACACGCCCGCCGAAGCCGTCAACCGCACTTCCCGCACGATGTCGGCCTTGATCGCCCGCGCGATACGGGTGGCCGAGCCGCGATACGCCGTCGCCGCGCTGACATCGAGATACGCTTCGTCGATCGACAACGGTTCGACGCACTCGCTGTAGCGGTGCAAAATCGCCATCACCTCTTGCGAGGCCGCTCGGTAAGCGTCGAAGCGCGGCTTGATGAATTCGGCAAATGGGCACAACCGATACGCCTGACTAGCGGGCATCGCCGAGTGGATGCCGTAACGCCGCGCTTCGTAATTGGCCGTTGCTACCACCCCGCGACTGTTCGGCGCGCCGCCGACGATCACCGGCTTGCCCGCCAGCGCCGGACAATCGCGCTCTTCGACCGCCGCAAAAAACGCATCCATGTCGATGTGAATGATTTTGCGTTGCGGAGAATCGTTCATGCCTGAGCGCGCGAAAGACGGGGCGGGTTTGAAGCCCGCCCCTGCGTTGATACCCGATACTCGATACCGTTTATTTCTTTTCCGTCACGGTCAACCAGCCCCGTTTCACGGCGCGGTTCACACCGCTGACAACGGCTTTCAACGTCGCCGCCACGATATTCGGATCGAGCGCCACACCGTAGAGCGTGTCTTCATCGCCGATTCGCAACTGCACATAGGCCACCGCTGTGGCGTCTTCGCCGGTGCCGGTAGCGTGCTCGTGGTAATTCAGCACATGAATGTCCAGCCCGAAGCTGTCGCGCAATGCTTGCACGAAAGCATCGACCGGGCCATTGCCGTCGCCTTGAATCGCGCGAGAAACACCGCCGTATTTCAGCGTTGCTTCCAGATGTTCCCGCCCGCCGTCGCCGTTGTGCGTCGTCCGATGTTTTTCATAGACAAACGCCGGTGTGACGGCATGGAGATACTCTTCTTCAAACGCGCGGAAAATCTCTTTCGACGGCAACTCTTTACCGGTCTTGTCGGTGATGTTCTGGATGATCTGGCTGAACTCGACTTGCAACAAGCGCGGCAAAGTCAAACCGTGATCGCGTTCGAGCAGATAAGCCACCCCGCCCTTCCCCGACTGACTGTTGACGCGAATCACCGCTTCGTAAGTGCGCCCGACATCGGCCGGGTCAATCGGCAGATACGGCACGTCCCACAGCCGGCGTCCCGCCACCATATCGGCTTTGTGCTGCGTCAAGCCTTTCTTGATCGCGTCTTGATGCGAGCCGGAGAACGCCGTGAAAACGAGATCGCCGCCGTAAGGATGACGCGGGTGCACCGGAAGCTGGTTGCAATGTTCGATGGTGCGCACGATTTCGTTGACGTCGGAAAAATCAATTTCAGGATCGACGCCTTGCGTGTAAAGGTTCAGCCCCAGCGTCAGCAAGCACACGTTGCCGGTGCGCTCGCCGTTTCCGAACAGGCAACCTTCAACGCGGTCGGCGCCCGCCAGTTGCGCCAGTTCCGCCGCCGCCACCGCGCAACCGCGATCATTGTGCGGATGCACCGACAGCACGATGCTGTCGCGGCGTTTCAAATGCCGTCCCATCCACTCGACCTGATCGGCGTAGTTATTGGGCGACGCCACTTCGACCGTCGCCGGCAAATTGAAAATCACTTTTTTCTGCGGCGTCGGTTGCCAAACCTCGGCAACGGCGTTGCACACTTCGGCGGCGAAATCCACTTCGGTCGCCGTAAAACTTTCCGGCGAATACTCGAATTGCCAATCGGTTTCGGGGTATTCGCGCGCAATGTCGCGAATCATCTTCGCGCCTGAGACGGCAAGATCGATCACGCCCTGCCGATCCAGACGAAACACGATGCGCCGCTGCGATTCCGAAGTCGAGTTGTACAAATGCACGATAGCACGCTTGGCGCCCTTCAGTGATTCAAAAGTCCGGCGAATCAGCGACTCGCGCGATTGGGTCAACACTTGCACCGTCACATCATCGGGAATGCGTTTTTCGTCGATCAATTTGCGAACGAAATCGAAATCGGTTTGCGACGCCGAGGGAAAGCCAACCTCGATTTGCTTGTAGCCCATTTTCACCAGCAAGTCGTAAAGCTGCATTTTGCGGGCGCTGTCCATAGGTTCGATCAGCGCTTGATTGCCGTCGCGCAGATCGACGCTGCACCAGATCGGCGCATGAGTGATGGTTTTGTCAGGCCAGGTTCGGTCATGCAACGGAATCGAGGCAAACGGGCGATATTTGGTAGAAGCTTCGGCGAAAGTATGAGATTGCTCAGCAGTTTTCATGGGGATCTCTCAATGAAATAAAATCAACGAACAACACGCCTTTCTTTTGAAAAGGCACACGCAAAACCAGAAGGGAAAATAAAATTAGGCGCGCGCGAGGCGCAGCAGAAGCAGCCCACCGAGCAAACGGCAGGCTAACGACCGGGAAAAGCCGTAAGATACAACAACAGAGATATGAAAGGAACGCATAGACAACACCTTAACGGATTTTCCGGCAGCAAGCAAGCGCTGTGTTTCTTTTTTCGACCGATTTGTTGTTTTCTATCCTCACCGACACCCCTTTCAAAGAAGGGGGTTTTATTTCGGTAATTTGCCGCTAAGGTAAGGCGCAGCGAGCCGCAGGTAATGGAACATCGACCACAGGGTCAAAATCACGGCGAGCCATAACGCCACCGTCCCCACCCAGGGCGTCGAAACGTGCGGAATCACCGGTTCGTACAGCAACAGCGCCGTGATTGCCACCATTTGCGCCGCCGTTTTGATCTTGCCGATCATCACCACTGCCACGCTTTTGGCCTGCCCCAGTTGCGCCATCCATTCGCGCAGCGCCGAGATCGTGATTTCTCGGCCAATGATGATCATGGCCAGAAACGATTCCGCACGCTCCAGATGCACCAGCAAAATCAACGCTGCCGCCACGATCAGTTTGTCGGCCACCGGATCGAGGAAAGCGCCGAACGCGCTGGTTGCTCCCAGCGCCCGCGCCAGATAGCCGTCGAACCAGTCCGTCAACGCCGCTGCCACGAAGATGCTCGCGCCCACCCAATTGCGCGCCACGGGCGACAGCCAGTCGTCCGGCATGTAGTAAACCGCAACCAGTACCGGAATCATGACGATCCGCATCCAGGTCAGCGCGGTAGGCAGTTTGAGAATCATAAAAACGTCAGACGACCAGCGAGTTCCGTTATCTTAACGCACCGATGATAAATATGCACCCACAAAAAAGCCGACATATCGTCGGCCTTTTTGTGGGAAAAACGTTACTCAATGTCCCTTGGTCTTGAAAGCGCGGATGCCGTTGATCATGGTGCTGACCACGGTTTCCTTGCCCATGATGTCTTCGCGGAACGCCATGTAGATGTGAACGACCATGAACACCAGTATGGCGTACATCGACAAATGGTGCAGCGTACGGATCGCCTGAGCGTCGCCGAACAGGGTATGCACCCAGCCGAACGCGACCATCCAGCCACTGCCCCACGCCGACTGTTGAGCGTACAGCGCAAAGCCGGTGATAATCAGCACGATCGTCCCCAGCAAGAACAACACGAACATCCCCGTCTGAGCCAGCGGGTTGTGACCCACCCAAGAATCCGGCTCTTTCTTGAGGAACAGGTAGTAGAACAACTGCCGGAACAGTCCCTTCCACCAGGCGATGCTCCAAATCGCCGGCAAAAAGAGGCTGCGCGCATAGCGGTTGCCTGCAAACGCCCAGTAAATCCGCATGAGGAACGCCACGGTGAAGATCATCGCGCAGGAAAAGTGAATCATCCGAATCCAGGCGAACTCGTAGGTGAAGGTAGCTTCACCGCCAATGGAACTCGGCGGGTCCCCGATCAGAAAACCAGTCACCACCAGCGGAATGATCATCAACACCGTGATCCAGTGCCACAGCCGTACCGGCGCTTCGAAAACGTACACGTTTTCATGCGGGCCTTCAATGACGCGCCCTGAGTGTTTCTCAATCTTCATGACCGTCTCCTCAACGTACTTGAACCTTGACCAGTTCCTCACCTTCAGACATGACGTGTGTCGAACAAGCCAAACAAGGATCGAAGCTGTGGATCGTCCGCAAGATTTCCAACGGTTTGTGCGGGTCGGCCATCGGCGTATTCATCAGCGACGCTTCAAACGCGCCGATCTGCCCTTTCGTATCGCGCGGGCTGGCGTTCCACGTCGTCGGCACTACCGCTTGGTAATTGTCGATACGGGTGTCCTTGATCCGGATGAAATGCGACAACGCACCGCGCGGCGCTTCGCTGGCGCCGGCGCCTTTGCATTCCTTCGGCCATGTGGACGGTTCCCATTTCTCCATGTTGGCCGTGGTGGTGTCGCCTGCCTTGATGTTGGTGATGAGTTCGTCGTAGAAGTATTTCATCTTGTGCGCCGCCCACTGTGCTTCCAGACCGCGCGCCGCAGTGCGACCCAGCGTTGAGAAGAGCGCCGTGATCGGCAGCCCCAGCTTGCCGAGCAACCCATCGACCTGTTCCTTGATTTCGGCGTGACCGCGAGCGTAAGCGATGACGTAACGCGCCAACGGCCCGACTTCCATCGGGTGGCCGCGCCAACGCGGCGCTTTGATCCACGAATACTTGGCGTTCTCGTCGATTTCCTGAATGTTCGTCCGCGTGCCCTTGGTTTTCGGCCCCAGTTCGAATTTCGGATCGGTCACGCCATCAAACGGGTGCAAGCCTTTGTTCGCTTCGGGGTATTTGTACCACGAGTGATCGACGAACTCCTGAATCTGCTCGGGATCGTGAACATCGACATCCTGAACTTTGGTCAGGTCGCCGCCGATGATCGCGCCGCCCGGCATCATCAGTTTGCCGCTCTTGTAGCCGTTCGGCTCGATCGGGAATTCACCGAAGGCCAGCAGGTTCTGGCTGGAAATGCCGCCGCCGTAACCCCAGTCCTTGTAGAAGCTGGCGATCGCCGCCAAATCCGGCAGATAAACTTTGTCGATGAATTCGATCGTCTGGTTGCAAATGTCTTTGACCAGATTGAGTTGGAACTCGTTGACCGCGCCGACCGCACCGGAACCACCAACGTTGATCGGTGACGGCACGCCGCCGACCAGCCAGTTCGGGTGCGGATTCTTGCCGCCGAAGATCGTGTGAATCTTGATGATTTGCGTTTGGAAATCGAGCGCTTCCAGATAGTGCGTCACTGCCATCAAGTTGGCTTCCGGCGGCAGCTTGTACGCCGGGTGTCCCCAGTAAGCGTTGCCGAAGATACCGAGCTGACCGCTCTCGACGAATTTCTGCAAGCGGCTCTGCACTTCACGGAAGTAACCGGGCGACGAATTACGCCACGTCGAAATCGACTGCTGCAACTCGGAAGTCCGCTTCGGATCGGCTTTCAGCGCCGAAACCACGTCAACCCAATCCAGCGCGTGCAAATGGTAGAAATGCACCAGGTGATCATGCGCGTACAGCGTGGCCAGCATCAGATTGCGGATCGTGTTGGCGTTTTTGGGAATGACGATACCCAGTGCGTCTTCGACGGCGCGCACGCTGGTTAGCGCATGAGTACCGGTGCAGACGCCGCAAATCCGCTCAACAAATGCCCAAGCATCGCGCGGATCGCGTCCTTTGAGAATCACTTCCAAACCCCGCCACATCGTTCCCGTGGAAACGGCGTTGCGAATCACGTTACTGGCATCGACGTTGACTTCGATACGCAGATGTCCCTCGATCCGGGTGATCGGATCGACGACGACGCGCTGGCCACTGTTGTCCAGCGTAAACCCCTGTGTTTGATACGGATAGGCCATGTTTTACTCCTTCGCCGCCAGCTTGTCGTTGCTGGATTTGCTGCTTGACTGTTTGATTGCGGAAAGCGCCGCATGCGCCACCACGGCAGCGCCGGTAACGGCAACAGCGGTGAGGCCGATCTTGTCAGCCGTTGCGTCAATACCACCCCAACCCGGCGGCAGAATCGTCGGCAGATGCTCGTAGAACGAGCCTTTGTCCCAGAAATTTTCTTCGGAACAGCCGATACAACCGTGCCCCGACTGGATCGGGAACGACACGCCTTCGTTCCAGCGCACCGTCGAGCAGGCGTTGTACGTCGTCGGCCCTTTGCAGCCCACTTTGTACAGACAGTAACCCATCCGGGCGCCTTCGTCGTCGAATTTCTCGACGAACTGGCCGGCATCGAAATGCGGCCGACGATAGCACTTGTCGTGAATACGCTGGCTGTAAAACATCTTCGGACGTCCCTGCGCATCGAGCGGCGGAATTCCGTAAGTCAACAAATACGTCACCACTGCCGTCATCACTTCGGGAATCGGCGGGCAACCCGGCACCTTGATCACCGGCTTGTCGGTCACTACTTTGTGTACCGGCACCGCCTGCGTCGGGTTCGGTTTGGCGGCCTGAACACAACCCCAAGACGCGCACGAACCCCACGAAATCACGGCCTTGGCATCCTTCGCCACATACCGCAGCTTCTCGACAAACGGCTTGCCGCCCGGGATACAGTAAATCCCGTCATCGGCGAGCGGCGGATTGCCTTCCACTGCCAGAATGTAATTGCCCTTGTATTTCTTGATGGTTTCCTCAAGCTGCTCTTCCGCCTGATGACCGGCGGCCGCCATGATCGTGTCGTCATAGTCGAGCGAGAGCATCGACAGCACCACGTCACTGACCAGCGGGTGCGACGAGCGGATGAATGCCTCGGTACAGCAGGTGCATTCCAGCCCGTGCAGCCAAATCACCGGCTGGCGCGGCTTGGTTTCCATCGCCTTGGCAATTTCCGCGGCTCCGGCTTTTGACAGACCCAGCGAAGCAGCGGTCAAGCTGCAGAATTGAAGAAAACTACGGCGTGAGATGCCTTGACGGCGAAACAGATCGTAGTAGGTTTCAGTCATTTTGTTTTCCTTAAGTGACGTCCTGAAACAAATCTTCGACGGCCGCGCGCGACTGACTCGCATACCCCGACGGCCCTCGATCCCAACCATGATTAAACCTGACTCCTTTAGTCGGCTTATTGATATACGTCAAAAAACGGGCAGACACCCTCATTGCATTGCAACGATTTTTTGTTGTATTTAGGATACAAAATCGGGGATCAGCACAGAGGCGGCATCCTGCCGCCCCTACGGTTCATTTCAACACATCCCCAATACACAAATACTTCATCTCCACATACTCGTCGATACCGTGGCGCGAGCCTTCGCGGCCCAGGCCGGACTGCTTGACGCCGCCGAACGGCACGTGCTCGGTGGCGATCACGCCGGCGTTGATGCCGACCATGCCGTAGTCCAGCCCCTCGCTCACGCGCGTGATGCGGCCAATGTCGCGGGCATAGAAGTAGCTGGCCAGGCCGAATTCGGTGGCGTTGGCGGCGGCGATGACCTCCTGCTCGGTCTTGAAGCGGAACACCGGGGCCAGCGGGCCGAAGGTTTCCTCGCGCGCCACCAGCATGTCGGCGCTGGCCTCGGCCACCACTGTCGGCGCGAAGAACTGGCCCTTGAGCTTGCCGCCGCCCGTCAGCACCTTGCCGCCTTTCTTGATGGCGTCCTTCAGGTGTTTTTCCACTTTGGCGACGGCGGCCGGCTCGATCAGTGGGCCTTGCACCACCCCGGCATCAAAGCCGTTGCCCACCTTCAGCTCCTTGACCTTGGCGGCGAACTTCTTCACGAACTTGTCGTACACCCCGTCCTGCACGTAAATGCGGTTGGCGCACACGCAGGTCTGGCCGGCGTTGCGGTATTTGCTGGCCAGCGCGCCCTCCACCGCCGAGTCGAGGTCGGCGTCGTCGAACACGATGAACGGCGCGTTGCCGCCCAGCTCCAGCGCCAGCTTCTTGACCGTGGGAGCGCACTGCGCCATCAGGATGCGGCCCACCTCGGTGGAGCCGGTGAACGACAGGTGGCGCACGATATCGCTCTCGCACAGCGCCTTGCCGATGGCCGGCGCGTCCAGGCCCGTCACCACGTTGATGACCCCGTCCGGCACCCCGGCGCGCACCGCCAATTCGGCGACGGCCAGCGCGGTCAGCGGCGTCAGCTCCGCCGGTTTGATGACTACCGTGCAGCCGACGGCCAGCGCCGGCGCCACCTTGCGCGTGATCATGGCCAGCGGAAAATTCCACGGCGTGATGGCCGCGCACACGCCAATCGGCTGGCGGATCACCAGCAGGCGGCGGTTGTTGTCGAACTGCGGCAGCGTCTCGCCGTTGACGCGCTTGGCCTCCTCGGCGTACCACTCGACGAAGCTGGCCCCATAAGCCACCTCGCCCTTGGCCTCGGCGTAGGGCTTGCCCTGCTCGGCGGTCATCAGGCGGCCCAGGTCGTCCTGATGCTGCATCAGCAGATGGAACCATTTCATCAGAATGCCGTGGCGCTGCTTGCCCGTCAGCGCGCGCCAGACCGGCAAGGCGGCATTGGCGGCGGCAATGGCCGTCTTGGTCTGCCGTGCGCCCAGGTCGGCCACGTCAGCCAGCTTGCAGCCCGTCGCCGGGTCGATCACGTCGAATCGCTGCTTGCCCTTGACCCACTGGCCGTCAATCAGCGCATCGGTCTTGAGCAGGCTGGGGTCTTTGAGCAGGGCCAGGGGTGAAGCTTTGGCGACCATGAAGGGTGTCTCCTGAAAGAAATAGGGAGATGAGGCAATTCAATGAGAACAACGATTGAGGCGCGGTCCTGCCGGTCGTTCAAAAGTTACTGAGGCGATATGAAAAAAACCGCGTAAGAAATCCGAATGGTGGAGATAAGCGGGATCGAACCGCTGACCTCTTGCATGCCATGCAAGCGCTCTCCCAGCTGAGCTATACCCCCACACGGACTGCAAATTATACAGATTTTTCTTTGTGCTGCAAATTCAATAACCCATGAACAACACCAAAAACAGGTAAAATAATGTTTTACGCTCTTTAAGCGCGGTGCTGCCGCGACTCCGAATCATGCATCCCATGCTCACGACCGCCGTGAAAGCGGCTCGCCGCGCCGGCTCCATCATCACCCGCGGCGCCCGCGACATCGACCGCCTGACGGTACACGCCAAAGGCCCGAAGGATTACGTCAGTGAAGTTGACCGGATGGCGGAAGAAGCCATCGTCGATATTCTTCACTCCACCTACCCTCAGCACGGCTTTCTCGCTGAAGAAGGGACGGCCAACGACATTAACCCCGGCGCCGAACAGCGCTGGATCATCGATCCGCTCGACGGCACCACCAATTTTTTGCACGGTTTTCCGCAATACTGCGTGTCGATTGCGCTGGCGGTTCAGAACGTGGTGACGCATGCGGTGATTTTCGATCCGGTTCGCAACGATCTTTTTACCGCTACGCGCGGCGCCGGCGCTTTTCTGAACGACCGTCGCATTCGTGTTTCCCGACAAGTGCATCTGCGCGACGCTTTGATCGGCACCGGTTTTCCGTTTCGTGAGGGCGCGCCGATTTCGGTGTACCTCGACATGATGCGCGTGATGATCGAGCAGACCGCCGGTTTGCGCCGTCCCGGCGCCGCGGCGCTCGATCTCGCTTACGTTGCCGCCGGATACTACGACGGCTTTTTCGAGTTGGGATTGTATCCGTGGGACGTCGCCGCCGGAAGTTTGCTGATTCAGGAAGCGGGCGGATTGATTAATGACTTCCGCGATCAGGATAACTTTTTGTTCGGCGGCCAGGTTCTCGCCGCTAACCCCAAAATTTTTGCACAGATGATGTCGACGCTGAGCCCGTTTGCTGTGGCACTCGATACGACGACTGCCCAGCCATCTTAGAAATTAGAAATGTTGAATCGTTCCCGCCGTTCGGGCTAAGCCTGTCGAAGTCCACAGTGTGATGCGGTTTGCCTTTTGATAAGCCCCTTCGGCAAGCTCAGGATGAACAAAAAGGGTTCGACTCCCCCAAGGGACGCCAACCTAAATCAACGCGCAAAAAAAAGGCTATGTGATCAAACACATAGCCTCTGGTTCAGTTTGGTGGGCGATACTGGGATCGAACCAGTGGCCCCTGCCGTGTGAAGGCAGTGCTCTACCCCTGAGCTAACCGCCCAAGCGAACCCAGACAGGAACTTGGATTTAACCATAGCGCGGGCGTCAGGGCAATTGGCAAAATGGTGCCGAATACCTCGAAAAAGTCTCTGAATTTTACATAACCACATGATTTACAATGGATTTACGATTTCGCAAAACCCTTGTAGGCAGTGTCGTAAATATGTTGCGGATTCCCGAAAAGCATAGCTTGGGGAATTTATGACTAAAGCAACAGATTGATTCTACTTGTTTTTTTGAGTAATGACGGAGGGAAGCTCGGTTTTCAATACCTTCTCGGCCTGTCTGGCCCGGAAAGACTCCAGCGCCGCCAAAAGCTGTGCGTCACCGTGCACATGCGCCAGCAGCGACACCGCAAACAGCCCCGCATTAGCCGCGCCTGCCTCGCCAATCGCAAAAGTGGCAACCGGCACGCCTTTTGGCATTTGCACGATCGACAACAGCGAATCCCAGCCTGACAACGCTTTCGATTGCACCGGCACACCCAACACCGGCACCGTCGTTTTCGACGCCAGCATTCCCGGCAAATGCGCCGCGCCGCCTGCTCCAGCGATAATCGCTTTCAAGCCGCGCGCTTTTGCCGTCGCCGCGTACTCAAACAAAAGATCAGGCGTCCGATGCGCGGAAACGACGCGCGCCTCGAACGGCACGCCGAATTCCTGCAACACGCTCGCCGCCGTCTGCATCGTTGCCCAGTCCGACTCCGAACCCATCACGATGCCGATTTGCGCGGTTGCCTTCGCTGTAGCCATTTTTGCTTTCTCTCTCGTTTCAGGTGGCCATGGCCGGCGTCGGAACTATCTGCCCTTGTTCCAATACCGCCACAAGCGCCACATCACCAGCCCCCACGACGCGCCGCGTTGCAACCGCTTGGCGCGGGAAGCGCCCAGCGCAACCAGCAAGAGCCGCATCCCGATTCCGACGAAGCTTTTCTTTTCGTCGCGATAATCATCGACGCGAGGCGCCACCGTATCACGCAAGGCGCGGCACGAGATGGCGATTTTCAGGCGATCCAACTCGCTTTGCGCCTGCAAAAGCGCCTTGCGGTCTTCAAAGGTGATTTTCTTGGCGGCCATCACACTCGCCCCTGCATTTTGCTTTCGCGATTCGCTTTTTTCGACGCAGCAAGTCGGGCTTTCGACGACAACCCCGTCGCCAGCCATTGCCGGTCTTTTTCAAACTCGGCCAGCGTTGCCGAGAACGGCTTGGACGAGCGTCTTCGCGCCACGGCCAAACGCCACAGCAACAACATGCCGAGAACGAAATAAACGACGATCATCCAGACCAGCACTTCAGTACGATGTGGCGTATCCCAGAAACTGATGACCAACAAAACATTGGCAACCACAAACGCCATCCCCAAAAAGACGGCTGCCAGAACCAGCAACGTCAGTTGTCTCGCCGTCTGCCGATGCGTCTCGATATATTCGAGCCGCGCCAGCTCAAAACGGGAACTGACCAGTGAAGCAAACGACGCGCCCAACTGCGCCAACTCCTCGCGCACGCCATTTGCCGGACGCGGGTCAACGGAAACGTCTTCCGGCAAGCGCCCCAGATCGTTGCTCATGGGGTTCTCTCAAACGGTTCAGCGACGAGCGATCAAAAGCCCGAGGACGAGCCCGATGGCGGCAGCAATACCCACCGCTTGCCAGGGACGGTCGTGAACAAAATCGTCCGTCGCGCGCGCGTAAATCCGTGCACGATCGGCCAACTGCCCTTCGACTTCCTGCAAACGCATCTTGGCCATCGCCAGCTTGCCTTCGATCTGGTGACGCAGATCGCGCGCTTTTTCGCCGGTTTCCGTCGCCGCTTCGTGCAGCAGACTTTCGGCTTCGTTCAACACTGTTGAGAAATCATCCACCAACTTCTCGGAAGGAAAAGAACGCGACATAATTGATCTCCAAAAAAACGCTCAAGAAAAAATCTGCGATGCACCCGCATGATACGGGAGGCATCGCCCTCATTATAAACAAGTCTTTCGGTTTGCGGTACAGAAAAATGCGCCCACCCATGCGCCAGTAACCGCCCTACGGCAAAGGCGACGGTTGCGGCTGTATCCACGTCCCCTGATAAATGCTCTCGATCATCGCATCCATCGCCGGGGCGGCGCGCTTGGCGTTGACGTGGTTTAACAGAATCACCACCGCGTAACGGCGTCCTTGCGCATCATCGACGTAGCCGGCCAGCGCCCGCGCGTTTTCCAAAAACCCCGTCTTGAGATGCGCCCGATTGTAAGCGGCGCTTTCTTGAAAACGGTGTTTCAGCGTACCGTCAACACCCGCCAGCGGCAGCGTGCCGACAAAAAGCTCGCCCCACGACGTATGCTGCGCGTAGAGTAAAAGGTCAAGCAATCCCTGCGCGCTGACCCTCGCGTCGCGCGACAATCCGGCGCCGTTTTCGACGAACAATCCCTCCATCTCGATCCTGTTCGCCTTCAGCCACTCCGCCACCGCCTGCCGCGCCGCGCCCTGCGTGTAAGGCGGCGTTTGGTGCAGCGACGCCAGCGTCAGAAATACTTGCTGCGCCATCACGTTATTCGACCGCTTGTTGATGTCCAGAACGATCTCCGACAGCGGCGGCGATTCAAACGTCAGCCAGGGCGATCCTTCCGACGCTTTGCCTTCCGGTACTTTCCCCTCCCGTACACCGCCTTTGAACTGCCCGCCCGCCTCGGCGAAGTAATACGCAAACATGCCGTGAACGAAGTGCGGCACATCGAGCAGCGCCACATACATGTCGCGCTCGCCGCAGCGCGTGGGATAACTACCGCCGAAATGCACTTCGGCGGAACTGCCCTTATCGTTGAATTTCGGTTTCAGTCTCTCCAGCCAATCGCCGCAGCGCTTGTTGTTCAGCGACGGCAACACCGGCACCTTGATTCCCGTCAGCGGCGGGTCGATGGCGACTTGCGCTTTCTTGCTTTTTTTCGACTCTGGCGGCGTGAATACGACGCGCACCGCCTTGAAGCTGACCAGCAACGCATCCGGCCCGACGTTATACGGTTTCAGCGGCTCGCGGTCGAACGCTGAGGGATCGTGCGCCGATAACGAAAACTGCGAGCGATCGACGATCAAATCGCCGGTCACCTGCTTCAATCCGGCCTCGCGCAGCCGCTGCATGAACGCCTGCCATTGTTCGACGGTGATCTTGGGGTCGCCGTAGCCCTTGAGAATCAGATTGCCGTGCAGCACGCCGTCCGTCAGTGTGCCATCGAGATACACCTCGGTCTTCCAACGATAATCGGGACCGAGCAAATCGAACGCGGCAGTTGTCGTCACCAGTTTCATCACCGACGCCGGATTCATCAACTCATCGGCGCGGTGCATCAGCATCGGTTGCGACGCGCCGACTTCCTGCACCGCTACCGCCACCGCGCTTTCCGGTACGCCGACACGCTGCAACGCTTCCTTCCATGCTTCCGGCAACGCCGCCGACACAGCGCCCGCCCATCCTGCCAACAGACAAGCTGCGAAAAAAAACCGTTGCCGCCACCGTTTCATTTGCTATCTCATAACCAAAACTGCGCCATTATATCGCCTGGCGAACCATACTGCATAACTTCACTTTCTGCGGTACGATAAGCGTTGTTTTCATGGCAATAAAACCGCGATGCCCCGCTTCTTTTTCGAGACTCCGCCGACAAACCTGCTCCCCGGACAGGAAATCTGCCTGCCCGACGCCGTTTTCCATCACGCCGTCCGCGTGCGCCGCCTCAAAAGCGGCGACGCTTGCACCCTGTTCGACGGCAACGGCAACGCCTGGCGCGTGACGCTGACGAGTATCGACAAGCGTCGGGCGCTCGCCCGCATCGAGAGCCAACTGCCGCCGGCGCCGATGCCGCTTTTTTCCGTCACGCTGGCGCTCGCGGTCACCGCCGTCGAGCCGATGGACTGGGCGTTGCAGAAAGGCACTGAACTCGGCGCAACTGCATTCCTGCCGTTCTACAGCGAGCGCAGTAACGTGCGGCTGAACGATGCCCGGCAAGAACGTCGCTCCGAACATTGGCGGGCAGTGATCGTCAGCGCCTGCGAACAGTGCGGACAAAACCATCTGCCGCAACTGTCGCCGCCGCAAATTTTCGACGACGCACTGAAAGCGGCTGAAACCGCGTCCGCGCTGCGTTTCTTTCTGGATGCCGACGCCGAGCAAACCTTGCCCGCCGCGCTGCACCATGCCCGCGCCCGCACATCGTTACCGACGTCGGTTTTTTTGATGGTCGGCCCCGAAGGTGGTTTTACCTCGGATGAAATTTGCGCCGGCCATGCTGCCGGTTGGCAAGCCGTTCGCTTGGGGCCGAGAATCTTGCGCGCCGAAACCGCCGCCGCCGCTGCGCTAACGCTCGTTCAAGCGGCCCTGGGCGACTTGGCGTAAGGGTGTGTTATTCTGATTTCCGATTTGTTCTTATTTGATTCACAGGAGTTTCCATGTCCCTCAAAGCAACGATCACCGAACACATGAAAGACGCGATGCGCGCCAAAGACGCTGCGCGTCTCGGCACCATCCGCATGCTGCTCGCCGAAATCCGGCGTCACGAAATCGACAAACTGAAAGGCTCCGAAATCAACGACACCGACGCCGTCGCCATCATCGACAAGATGATCAAACAGCGCAAGGATTCCGCCGCGCAGTACGAAGCCGCCAAGCGCCCAGACCTCGCCGACATCGAGAAAGCGGAAATCGTCGTACTGAATGCGTACATGCCGCAACCGCTGACGGAAGCCGAAGTCGATGCGCTGATCCGGCAAGCAATGACCGAAAGCGGCGCGAACGGCGCCGCCGCGATGGGGAAAGTGATGGCGCTACTGAAACCGAAACTCGCCGGTCGCGCCGACTTGACTGCTGTCTCGGCGAAAGTCAAAGCGCTGCTGGCGGGGTGATTTTGTCCGATTCCGTGCACAAACCGGATTGCTTCGCTGCGTCCGCAATGACGACTTCACGCCGTCATTGCGAGGCGCTTTTACCGCGAGCGTAGCGGTAAGCGACAAAGCAATCCGGTCATACACTTCTCTGAATCAAGACATCAGCTACGCCGTCTTCGTCTGCTTTGCCGTTTTGGGAATCGTCAACGTCCGCCCCACCGCCGTGCTAATCTGACTCAGCGTCTGCATCAACATCGTGAACTCCGCCGGTGACAACGCCTGATCCGCGTCGCACCAGGCATCGACCGGCGACGGGTGCACCTCGATCAACAAACCATCCGCGCCCGCCGCGATCGCCGCGCACGACAACGCCGGCACCATCCACGCTTTACCGCCGGCGTGCGACGGGTCGATGATCACCGGCAAATGCGTCTCGCGCTTCAACACCGGCACCGCCGTCACATCGAGCACATTGCGATACGCCGTCTCAAAAGTACGAATGCCGCGCTCGCAAAAAATAATCTTGTGATTGCCGCCGACCGCGATGTACTCCGCCGCCATCAGCCATTCGTTGATCGTCGCACACAACCCGCGCTTCAGAATCACCGGCACATCGACCCGCCCCAGTTCCTTGAGCAAATCGAAATTCTGCATGTTGCGCGCACCGATTTGAATCACATCGACACCGCGTTCCAGAAACGCGTCGAGCATGCGCACATCCATCAACTCGGTCACGACCGGCAAGCCGTGCGGCGCCGCAGCCTTCTTCAACATATCCAGCCCTTCAACACCCTTCCCCTGAAAAGCGTAAGGACTGGTACGCGGTTTGAACGCACCGCCGCGCATCATTCGCGCCCCGGCGCTCGCTACCGCCGCCGCCGAATCGCGCATCTGCGGATCAGTCTCCACCGAACACGGCCCGGCGATCACCTGAATCTCCTGCCCCCCCACCGGCACACCGCTGACATCGATCACCGAACTGGCGTGGTGCCACTCGCGCGCCACCAACTTGTACGGCTTCAAAATGTGCAGCGAGCGCTCGACGCCGGGCAGCGACTCAAACGCCTTGGGTTCGAGCTTGCGCTCGTCGCCGACCGCCCCGATCAACGTGCGCTCGGTGCCGCGCGAAACGTGCACATCCAGACCGTTCTCACGAATTTTGGCTTCTACGCGGGCAATCGATTCCTCGCTTGCGCCAGGCTCCATTACGATAATCATACAAAACTCCTTATCAACATCAACAAAAATCCATGAAAAAAATCGGGCGGCCTTTGAGGGCCGCCCGATTTTGCAAAGTTCAAGAAAGTGATTCTTTATTCAATGCCGCCGACGCCCCTCGCGCATGATGGGAAATAAAAATAAAAATACGCGTACACGCTTTGTGCGCGCCAGTCGGACGACAAGAAAAGAGAATGTTGCGAATTCATGGTCGCCAGTATAACCCCACTTTTCAGAAAAAAGCCAGCCGGATCATGCAAGGAAAGCAAATTTCAGGAAACGGTATGAGAAATACCACAAACTCATAGAAAAGCGCCTGCCCAACCGTCTGATCGAGCTTGGCGATGCGCTATTTTCAGGAAAAAAACCACCTCACTTCTATAGGTCCCGCTGATTTTTTTCGCGTGGGTTTTTCCACCGCAATTTGAACCGGATGACCCTGCCGGGTCAGGCTCTCCATCAACTTTGCTTCGCTGATGCCGTAAAACTGCCCGCGCAACATCTGCGAAAGTTTGGGTTGCGGCATCCCGGTCACTTCTGCGGCCTGCTGTTGCGTCCGTCCTTTAGCCTTGATGCGCTCCGTGATTTCGGCGATTTTCAATCCGGCGTGAATGAGAACCAAGTCTTCCTTGGGCATAACGATACCGCGTTTGCTCTTATCTCGTCGCTTCCGCCCGACAGTTCATCACTGCATAACGTCGTTACCTCACACAAAATCATTCCATTGCCCGTTTCTTTCGCATAAAAATGGGTAAAATCATAACTTCCGTTTATTGTCTTTGCCCGAAAGGTAGAGGTCTTGTCGTTATGAGTCTCCAGTTAATGCTGTTGATCGCCGGGGTGATCGTCGTACTGGCGGTTCTCGTCTATAACATCATGCAAATGCGCGCCGTCAAATCCCGCCTTGCCGCTTCCGCTCGAAAGGAATCGCTCTCTCGCCCCAGCGAAGCACCGCGCGAGCCGACGTTGCGCGCCGACCTTCCCGCTTCGACGACGCCGTCTGTGACCAGAGAAGCGCCGGATTTCATGGCCGAAGCGGTGTTGACGTTGCAATTGCCCGATACGGTTGACATCACGCCCGAGTTGGCGCAGCAAATGTTGAAAACGCCGGGCAAACGGATACGTTTGTTCTGGCAACCGCAAGGCGCTGCCGCCTGGACGCCGCTGCAAAGCGCTGCGGACATTCTCGCTTTTCTCGGCAGCTCTGCTTCGGTGGAAAAGGTATCGATCCCCTCTGAAGCGCCGGTGCCGGTGCACTCGCTGGCTTTCTGTTTGCAACTCGCCGACCGCTCACAAGCGGTGACGCCCGAACAACTCGATGCTTTTCAGAAGCACGTCGAAGGCATCGCTTATCTGTTGTCGGCCAGTTATACGCCGTTCGATGTCGCGCTCGAAGCCGAGCGTGCCAAAGCGCTCGACAAAGCGTGCGCGCATCTCGATCTGCAAATCGGTTTGACGCTGCACGGCAAAGTCGGCCCCCTGCCCGGCCAGCAGTTGTTGCAGGCTGCGCAAAAGTTGGGGCTAGTGCTTGAGAAAGGCGCTTTGCGTTATCAGCAAAGCGGCCGCGAAATTTTCAGGATTGAAAGTCAGGAAGGATCGGCGTTGTCCGAAGACCGCTTGCGCAAAGCGATTCAAGACCCGGTGTTGCTGCTCGATGTGCCACAAGTGAACCGCCCCGAACAAAGTTTCGACGAGATGTTAAAGCTGGCAACGCAACTGGCGCAAGCGTTATCGGCGCAGCTTGTCGATGATCGCCAGCGTCCGGTCAACGAGCAAGGGCTGGCGCTGATCCGCACTGAAATCGGCAAAGCCACGCAAGCGTTGCGCGATATCGGCATCGACCCCGGCAGCCCGCGGGCGCTCCGCTTGTTCACGGCCTGATCGTACATTTTTGTTATATCGCTTTTTTGTTATCAATCTCGCAGCGTTTTATCGGGAGTATCGCAGTGCAAAACACGATGCAAGGCTCGTTGTTCCCGCCTTCATCTTCCGGAGCTTCTTCGCTGCCCGAAGCCACGGTGAGCGCGCGTGAAAGAGTCGCCGCGTTGCGCGACGCCATCGCCGCTCACGATCATCGTTATTATGTGCTCGATGCGCCGACCGTTTCCGATGCCGAGTACGACGCGCTCTACCGCGAATTGCGGCAACTGGAAGCGCAGCACCCCGAACTCGTCACGCCCGATTCGCCTACGCAGCGTGTCGGCGGACAACCGCTCCCTGAATTTCCGACGGTGCGCCACACCGTGCCGATGTTGTCGATTCGCACCGAAACCGATACCGAAGCCAGCGGCGCGCGCGCTTTCGATGCGCGAGTGCGGCGCGAACTCGGCCTGACGGAAAACGATCCGCCGATCGCGTATCTGGCCGAACTCAAGTTCGACGGACTGGCGATCAATCTGCGCTACGAAAACGGCGTTCTCGTTCAGGGCGCGACGCGCGGCGACGGTGAAAACGGTGAAGACGTGACGCAGAACATCCGCACGATTCGCGCCATCCCGTTGCGACTGAACGGCAGCAATGAATCCATCCCCGCGCTGATCGAAATTCGCGGCGAAGTTTATATGCGCCGTGATGATTTTGAAAAACTCAACGACCGCCAACTTGCTGCCGGTGAAAAAACTTTCGTCAACCCGCGCAATTCGGCGGCAGGCAGTTTGCGTCAACTCGATCCGGCAATCACCGCCAAACGACCGTTGTCGTTTTTCGCTTACGGCTTGGGTGAAGTCGCCGGTTGGGCATTGCCGGAAACCCACGGCGGTTTGCTCAATGCCATCGAGCGTTTCGGTTTGCCGGTGGATCAACATCGCCGCCGCGCGCTCGGCGCCGAAGGACTCATCGCGTTTCATCAGGACATCGCAGCGTTGAGAGAATCGTTGCCGTTCGACATCGACGGCGTCGTTTATAAAGTCGATTCGCTGGCGTTGCAACGACGGCTCGGCTTCGTCACGCGCGAACCGCGCTGGGCAGTCGCACACAAGTATCCACCGCAAGAGCAATTCACCACCGTTCAGCACATCGACGTGCAAGTGGGACGCACCGGCAAACTCACGCCGGTTGCCAAGCTGTCACCAGTTTTCGTCGGCGGCGTCACTGTCACCAATGCCACGCTGCACAACGAAGACGAAGTCAAACGCAAGGATGTGCGCATCGGCGACACGGTGATCGTGCGTCGCGCCGGTGACGTGATCCCGGAAATCGTTGCCGTCGTGATCGAGCGCCGCCCTGAAGGCGCGCGCGCTTTCGAGATGCCGCGCCAGTGTCCGGTTTGTGGTTCACTCGTCAGCCGCGAAGAAAGCGAAGTCGATGCTTATTGTTCGGGTGAACTTTTCTGTCCGGCACAACGCAAACAAGCGCTGCTGCATTTTGCCGGAAGGCGGGCGATGGACATTGAAGGACTGGGCGATAAAATCGTCGAACAACTGGTTGATAAAGCGCTGGTGCAATCCGCCGCCGATTTGTATCGGCTGACGCAGAACGATCTCGCTGGTCTCGACCGCATGGCGGAAAAAAGCGCCGCCAATTTGTGCGTCGCGCTGGAGAAAAGCAAATACACCACGCTCGAACGCTTTATTTTCGCGCTCGGCGTTCGCCACGTCGGCGAAGCCACCGCGCACGATCTCGCGCAGCACTTCGGCTCGCTGGACGCTTTGATGGCAGCCGATGGTGACGCGCTCATCGCTGTTCCCGAAATCGGTAATGTGATGGCCGACAGTATTCGTTCTTTTTTTTCGGAACCGCGCAACCGCGACGTAATCGCCGCCTTGCGCGCCGCCGGTATTCACTGGCCGGATGTCGTCGTCGCGTCAACCACATCGGGGCCGTTGACCGGCTTGACGTTCGTGCTCACCGGCGCCTTGCCGACGATGTCCCGCGACGAAGCCAGCCACCGTATCGTTGAAGCGGGCGGCAAAGTCACCGGCAGCGTTTCCAAAAAAACTTCTTACGTGCTCGCCGGCGAAGCGCCCGGTTCCACCCTCGCCAAAGCACAAACATTGAACATTCCCGTTCTCGATGAAGCCGCGTTGTTGCAGATGATCGAATCTTCCGCTTCGCCGAAAATTCTTTCGCAGGTTAATTCATGAAAATCACCAAAGCCGTTTTCCCTGTCGCCGGTCTCGGCAGCCGCTTTCTTCCGGCCACCAAAGCCAGCCCCAAAGAAATGTTGCCGATTGTCGATAAGCCGCTGATTCAGTACGCCGTCGAAGAAGCCGCCGCCGCCGGCATCACCGACATGATCTTCATCACCGGCCGCAACAAGCGCGCGATTGAAGATCATTTCGACAAAGCCTACGAACTCGAAACCGAACTCTCGCTGCGACAAAAAACCGATCTGCTTGATACGCTGCAAAGCGCTACGCCGCCCGGCATCAACTGCATTTATATCCGGCAAACTGAAGCGCTGGGCTTGGGACACGCCGTGCTGTGCGCCGCGCCGGTCATCGGCAATGAACCGTTCGCCGTTCTGCTCGCCGATGATTTGATCGACGCGCAAGTGCCGGTGATGCAGCAAATGGTCGAGCGCGCTCATCGCACCGGCAGCGCCATCGTCGGCGTAATGGATGTGCCGCCGCCCGACACTGCCAGCTACGGCATTGTTGAAACCGCCGCGCCGTCACCCGACGACGCCCGCCTCGCCCGCATCACCCGCATCGTCGAAAAACCGAAACCGGGAACGACGCCTTCGACGCTGGCGGTAGTGGGGCGCTACATTTTGACTGCCGATATTTTTGAACATCTCGCCAAAATTCCGCAAGGTCAGGGCAACGAAATTCAGTTGACAGACGGCATCGCTCGCTTGATGCAGTGCTCGCCCGTTCACGCTTATCGTTTCGACGGACGCCGTTACGATTGCGGCAACAAGCTTGGCTATCTGGAAGCCACCGTCGATTACGGCTTGCGCCATTCCGAAGTCGGCGATGATTTTGCGCGCTACTTGCAAACGTTGAAAACAGAAGAGCCTTCGCCGTAACCGCGTGTCGATTAGGAGACCGATCATGACCTTGAATGAACTCCGCTACATCGCTGCCGTCGCGCACGAAAAAAGTTTTGGCCGCGCCGCTGCTCGTTGCTTCGTCAGCCAACCGGCGCTGTCAGTGGCCGTTCAAAAACTCGAAGAAGAGTTGGGCGTCATCTTGTTCGAGCGCGGCAAAAACGAAGTAGTCATGACGCCGGTCGGCGAGCGCGTCATCGAGCAAGCGCAGAAAGTGCTCGAAGAAGCGATGCGCATCAAGGAAATCGCCGACACCGGCAAAAATCAGTTGCATGGGCCGTTGAAACTGGGCGTGATCTTTACCGTCGCGCCTTATCTGTTGCCCGACCTGATTCCGGCGCTGATCGACGCCGCTCCCGACATGCCGCTCGATCTCGAAGAAAACCTCACCGAAAATCTCGAAGAGGCCTTGCGCGCCGGTCGCATCGACGCGGCTATCATCGCGCTGCCGTTTTCGCCGCCGGGCATTACCTGTGAGTTTCTCTACGAAGAACCGTTTCAGGTTGTCGTCCCGCGCGATCACAAATGGGTCAAACGCAAAAATATCGACGCCAGCGAAATCGCCGGCGAGAAGGCAATTCTGCTCAATGTCGGCCACTGCTTCCGCGAGCAAGTGCTCGACGCCTGTCCCGAACTCAACGCCGACGATCACACGCCGCGCACCAATTCGCTGGAGACCATTCGCAACATGGTCGCGTCCGGCCTCGGTATTTCGGTTCTGCCACGCGACGCGCTAACGCCCAAGTATCACAGCAATCTGGTCGTGCCGCTGCCGTTTGCCGACCCTGTTCCTTCTCGCCGCATCGCGCTGGCTTATCGAAAAAGTTTTCCGCGCGACAAAGCTATTGCCGTGATCCGCGATGCCGCCCGAGCGTGTCGCCAATCATCGCCTTCATAAGCGCGTCGCTGCTTTCATCTTCGTCACAAACACCGCCAGCGCTTCGTGCATGGCGGTTTTGTCGTTCAGATATTTCTCGATGATCGCCACCGTTGCCGATCCGGCAATCGCGCCGACGGCGCCGGCAACCAGCGCAGCGCGAACGTGTTCCGGCGTCGAGATGCCGAAGCCGACGATAGCAGGCGCCGCGCTCGCCGCTTGCAGTGCTTTAAAGCGCGACGACAGCAGCGTTTGCATTTGCCGATTCGCGCCGGTCACGCCGACGCGTCCGAGAAAATAAGTGTAGCCGCACCCTTTTTGCGCAATCTCGCGTATCGTGGCCTCATCACCGTTGGGCGGCGCCGCGAAAATCGGCGCCACACCAGCGGCGTTCGCCGCCTCGACGAACGCCGTAGCTTCGCCCACCGGCAGATCTGCAATCAACACCGAATCCACTCCGGCTTCGGCTACGTCGCGATAAAAAGTTTTCACATCACGATGCACGACGAGATTGGCGTAAACCAGTAACCCGATCGGAACATCAAAATGTCTGGCGCGAATTCTTTTCAGCAACCGCAAGCAATCCGACGGCGTCACTTCCGCCGTCAACGCGCGATAGCTCGCCTGCTGAATCACCACCCCATCGGCAACGGCATCCGAAAACGGAATGCCCAGCTCCAGCGCGTCGGCGCCGCTCGCCACCAGCGTGTCGATAATCTCCAGACTCGCTTCAATATCCGGATCGCCCAGCATCACGAAAGGAACGAACGCGCCTTCCTTCTTCGCTTGCAAGCGCGCGAACATCGCTTCGTAGCGCGTTGCTTTTGCAATTTGCTTTTTCATTTTTTTCCTTCTATCGCTTCAGAACTGGATGTGTTGCATCACATGCTCGATGTCTTTATCGCCACGGCCGGACAAGTTGACCAGCAGCAGTTGCGACCGCGTTTCTTTTTTCGCTAACTTCAGCGCGTAAGCAATCGCATGCGCCGATTCCAGTGCCGGAATGATGCCCTCCTCGCGCGACAATAACTGAAACGCTGCCAGCGCTTCGTCGTCGGTGATTCCGACATACTCGGCGCGACCGCTAGTGTGCAAGTGCGCGTGCTGCGCGCCGACGCCGGGGTAATCGAGTCCGGCGGAAATCGAATGCGACTCCGCGATTTGTCCGTGCTCGTTTTGCAACACGTAACTGTAACTGCCGTGCAGAATGCCGGGACGCCCCTTCTGCAACGTCGCACCGTGTTGCCCCGTGTGCAAACCACGCCCCGCCGGTTCGACGCCGATCAAGCGCACTGCCTTGTCGTCGATGAAATCGGCAAACAAACCGATCGCGTTGGAACCGCCGCCGACGCAAGCGATGGCCGCATCGGGAAGCCGCCCTTCCCGTTCCAGAATCTGCGCTTTCGCTTCGCGGCCGATCACGCGCTGAAATTCGCGCACCATCGTCGGAAACGGGTGCGGCCCCGCCGCCGTTCCTAGCAGATAATGGGTGTCGGGATAACTTTCCGACCAATCGCGCAGCGCTTCGTTGACCGCATCTTTCAAGGTACCGCTGCCTGTTGCCACCGGCACCACCTCGGCGCCCATCAAGCGCATCCGAAACACGTTGAGCGCCTGCCGCTTCATGTCCTTGTCGCCCATGTAAATGCGCGTCTCCATTTTGAACAATGCGCCGACCAACGCCGTCGCCACACCATGTTGCCCCGCGCCGGTTTCGGCGATCAATCGCGTCTTGCCCATCCGCTTCGCCAGCAGCGCCTGCCCCAACACCTGATTGGTTTTGTGCGCGCCGCCGTGCAATAAATCTTCCCGCTTTAGATAAAGCGTCGTCTTCGTTCCGGCCATGAGATTGCGACAACGGTACAACGGCGTTTCGCGTCCGGCGTACTCTCTAAGCAAAGCGTCAAACTCATGCAGAAACACCGGATCACACTGCGCTTCCTCGAAAGCGCGCGCCAAATCCCGCAATGTCGGCGCCAGAATTTCCGGCACGAACATACCGCCGAACGCGCCAAACGCGCCTTGCGTGATTTTCAACGCCGCAGCCGGCGGAAAAGAAATCGTGTTCATAAACCACCTCTCAAACGAGAAAACAAACGCTGCACTTTGGTCGCGTCTTTTTGCCCCGGCATCACCTCGACGCCGGAATTGACATCCATCGCATAACACCCCAGCCGGTGCGCTTCGCCCACGTTCTCCGGCGAGATACCGCCGGCAACGATGAGCCGCGCCAACAAAGATTTCGGCAGTTGCTTCAACAACGCCCAGTCGAAACGACTGCCCGTACCACCGCGCGCCGACACACTGAACGCATCGAGCAGCAAACGGTCGGCTCCTGTCTCCGCCAGCAACGCTTCCACCGAAAACGTTGCGCCATCGATACGCACGGCTTTCCAGATTTCACACTCTGCCGGAAGTCGATCACGCAACTGTGCAACCTCCGCCGCCGATTCTTCGCCGTGCAACTGCACCGCCGCCAGATGCAACTCGTTCACCAATCGCGCGATTCTCTCCGGTGCGCCGTTGACGAAAACGCCGACCAGCGGTAGCGGCGAAGCAGCAGCAATTTCACGCGCGCGCGTTTCATCCACGCAGCGCGGCGATTCCGGTGCGAAAATCATCCCACCCCAAGTGGCGCCCGCTTCGTAAACAAGACGCGCCGCTTCGGCGCTCGTCAACCCGCAAATCTTGACGCGCCCGAAAAGAAGCGTTCGCACCGCCAGATCAAGCCGCGCTTCTTTCATCAAGTGGCTGCCGACGAGAAACGCATCGACGACATCGCTTACCGCGTCGATGTCGGCACGGCTTTTGATACCAGATTCACTGGCGATCACCCGATCGCGCGGAATCTTCGGCGCCAATTGTCGCGTCGTAGCCAGATTCACCTTCATCGTTTTCAAATCGCGGTTGTTGATGCCGACGATGCGCGCGTCGAGCCTTAACGCTCGGTTCAATTCGTCTTCGTCGTGCACTTCGGTCAACACGTCCATCGACAACGTCCGCGCCGCTTCTGCACAGCGCCGATACATCGCATCATCGAGAACCGACAACATCAACAACACCGCGTCGGCGCCATGAGCGCGCGCTTCAAATACTTGATACGGTTCGACGATAAAATCCTTGCACAAAATCGGTTGCGACAAAGTGGCGCGCACCGTTTCCAGATTGGTGAAACTGCCTTGAAAGAAAGGTTCATCAGTCAACACCGACACGGCATCGGCAAAGCCGCGATACGCTTCGGCAATTTTTTTCGGATCGAAATCGGAGCGAATCAAGCCCTCCGACGGCGACGCTTTTTTGCATTCGAGGATGAAGCGCAAGCCCGGTTGCTTGAGCGCTTTGGACAATTGCCGTGTCGTCGGCGTCGCCTGTTTTTCCAGTGCAGCCAACGGCGTTGCCGCAATTCGGGCGGCAACGTCCTGGCGTTTGCGGGCAACGATGTCAGCGAGCGTCGGCATGAATGTCCCCTTGTACTTCATCGAGCTGGCGCGACAACCGCGCCATCGTTTCCAACCGTTCCAGTGCTTTGCCGCTTTCCAGAATACTCATCGCCAACGCGAAACCTTGCTTGAACGAATCGACTTTCCCGCCCAGCGACAACAACGCTCCGGCATTGACGGCAATCGCCACCGCGTGCGCTTCATCGCCACGACCGCCCAGCGCCGAACGAATCGCTTGTTCGTTGTCTTCCGGCGTGCCGCCGACAATCGACGACAGCGGAAACTTGCGCACGCCGAAATCGAACGGCGTGAAATGGTGCGTCGTGATTTCGCCGTTCTCTTGCAACTCGGCGGCGTTGGTTTCGCCGTGCACGGCAATTTCATCGAGACCCAAACCGTTCACCACCAACGCGCGGTCGCAACCCAGCAACCTCAACGTCTCCGCCACCAGTGTGCACAGCGTGTAATCGTAAACGCCGACCAGCATGATCGGCGGGCGCGCGGGGTTCACCAGCGGTCCCAACAGATTGAACATCGTTCGCGTCGCCAGCGCTTTGCGCACCGGCATCGCGTGCCGAATCCCTTTGTGGTAATGCGGCGCAAAAAGAAACGTGACGCCAATGTCGTCGAGCAAACGTCGCGCGGTGGTCGGCTCCATATCGAGCTTGACGCCGAAGCGTTCGAGCAAATCTGCGGCGCCGCAGCGCGACGATGCGGCGCGATTACCGTGCTTGGCAACCGGTAACCCTGCTTCCGCGACGACGAAAGTGGCCGCCGTCGAAATATTGATCGTGCCGGAACCGTCGCCGCCAGTGCCAACGATATCGGCAAAGCGATAATCGGGGCGTGGAAACTCGCGCGCGCCTTCGCGCAAAGCTTGCGCCGCGCCGGCGATTTCCTCGGCGGTTTCACCGCGCAGTTTCAACGCCACCAGTAACGCGGCGATTTCTACGTCACCGACTTCGCCGCGAATTACCGCGTCAAACAACGCGCGGCTTTCTTCGCGGTCGAGACGGCCGCCGGTCACCAACTTGCTTAAAATAGGATCCATCATTGCCTCCTTATGCCTTTCTCGCGCACGGATCGTTCGCCGTCAGCGCCAACTTGAAAACGTTGCTCAACAGGATTTGTCCATAAGTCGTCAGAATCGACTCGGGGTGAAACTGCACGCCGTAGATCGGCAACGAGCGATGCGCCAACGCCATGATCAGGCTGTCGTCTTCGTCGCCCGTCGCGATGGCTTCGCACACTTCCGGCAAGCGCTGTACCGCCAGCGAGTGATAACGACCGACCTCAAAAGTTTCCGGTAATCCCGAAAACAACGGATGGCCGAAATGTTTGATCCGCGACTTTTTGCCGTGAACGATGTCGCCTGCCGTGCCGACTTTCCCGCCGAACGCTTCGGCAATCGCCTGATGCCCCAAACACACGCCGAACAGCGGCACTTGTCCGGCGGCTTTTTGAATCAACTCGATCAGGCAGCCGGCTTCCGTTGGCGTCCCCGGCCCCGGCGACAACACGATCAGCGCCGAGCGTTTACCGCGCGCGATGCGCAGCGCTTCGTCCGCGCCAATATCATTGCGATAAACTTCGATGTCGGCGCCGAGTTGTGAAAGCGCATCGACCAGATTGAAAGTGAACGAATCGAAATTGTCGATAAAGAGAATGTTTGGTCTGCTCATGATGCGTTCTCCCGTTTTGCTTCCGCCAATGCAATGGCTTTCAAAACCGCAGCGGCTTTGCGCCGCGTTTCATCCGCCTCCAGCAGCGGCACCGAATCGTGCACGATGCCCGCACCGGCGCGAACACGAGCGACGCCGTCACGCACCAGCGCCGCCCGAATCACGATGGCCGTATCAAAACTGCCGTCGCCGCGAAGATAACCGATGGCGCCGCCGTAGTGCCCGCGTCGCCCGCCTTCATAATGGCGCAACAACTGCATCGCCTTGATCTTCGGCGCGCCGGTCAACGTCCCCATGTTCATACTCGCCTGATAAGCGTGCAGCGCGTCCAGCCCGTTGCGCAACTCGCCGCACACGCGCGACACCAGATGCATCACATGCGAATAGCGCACTGCTTGCATCAAATCGGTCACGTAGCGCGTTCCCGGCTTGGAGACGCGCGCCACATCGTTGCGCGCCAGATCGACCAGCATCATGTGTTCGGCGGTTTCTTTTTCATCGAGCCGCAATTCGGCTTCGATGCGACCGTCGAGATCAATGTCGAGACTGCCGTCGTCACGAAAGCCGCGACGGCGTGTTCCGGCAATCGGCGAAATCTCCACGCGGCCTGTCGCGCCATCGACCTTCACTGCCGATTCCGGCGACGCGCCGAATAAAGTGAATTCGTCACCGCGCATGTAAAAAAGATACGGGCTGGGATTGAGCACCCGCAATTCCCGATACGCCGCAAACGGGTCAGCGCACGGCGCCGAGAAAGTCCGTGACAACACGATTTGAAAAACATCGCCGCAAACGATGTGTTCTTTCAACGCTTTGACACCGGCGGCAAACGTGGCGTCGTCCATCTCTGTCTCGGCCATTTTCGACGCCACCGACTCGCCAACACCACTCTTCTGAAACAACTTCGTCGAATGCGACAGCGTTTCTTCAATTTCCGAAAGCGCCACTTCGGCTTCTTCTTGCGCCTGGTCGCTGTCGCCCGCCACGAACGTGCAAGCCAACACCGCCCCAGAAGCGGTCAAATGGTCGAACACGATCATTTGATCGGCGAGATAAAAAATGTAATCGGGGAAATGATGGTTCGTCGCAACTTCCGGCAACGGTTCAAATTGATCGACCAGATCGTAGGAAAACACACCAGCGAGAAACACCGCTTCCGGCATCGACGGCAACGCCGCGCACAGCAGCGCCTTCAATTCGCGCAACACTGTCAACGACGACTCCGCCTGCAAGCGCTCTTCCTCCGACGTTTTCCGATTCTCCGCGCTGTGCACCGGCACGCGCAAGCGCAGCACGTTCTCAGCGGAACTGGGAAAAAAACGCGCGAAATGATTTTCCAGAATCAGCAACAGCGCTTTGCCTTGCGCGTTCAGCGCCGTCAACACCACTTCGGCGCCGCGGCACTCGATCGACAACGCGCTCGACACCACCAACAAACTTTTCTGCGTTTTGCGGCTCGACGGCTCCGCCGATTCCAGCAAAATCGTATGCGGTCGCCGCCCCTCGTCGGTCAACCATGAAAACAACGCCAGCGGTTCGGGAACACTGCGCAGCGATCGTCGGGAAACGCGCGCGTTTTTCAGCGGCGCGGGAACGTCTGTCGTTTTCATCATCAATTCGTCCTTATCGTGGTTCTGATCTCAAGCTTTCATTTCTTTTTTTGAGCGCAGGCCACAAAAAAGCCCGCACTCGGCGGGCTTTCGGCATTCATTCCATTCAGTCAAACATCACGCGCACAGGCACCCGCCTTCGGAAGAAAGGCAGCGCCACCAACCCTTGGCGGAAACGAATGAATGAAATGAACAATAAGTCATAATGGGCGAAGGTTAACGGCTTCAGAACTTCTTGTCAACCCAGCTGCGGGATTTCTTTGTCCGCGCCGCTTGGAGTGTGGTTTTTTGACCTTTCCCGGCGTTCGACAACCGACAACTCAGCTCAATTCGCCGTCAACCAAGCGCAATGTCCGCGTCGTACGTGCGGCAAGATCGGGAGCGTGGGTCACGATCACCAGCGCCGTGCCGATTTCGGCGTTGAGCTCCAGCATCAAATCGAATACCTGATGCGCCGTGTTGCGATCGAGATTGCCGGTCGGTTCATCGGCCAGCACGCAACGCGGCTGCGTCACCAGCGCCCGCGCCAACGCCACGCGCTGCCGCTCGCCGCCGGAGAGTTCGCCCGGCAGATGCGCGACGCGCTGCGACAAGCCGACACGCGCCAGCATCGCGCGCGCCGCTTCGTGCGCTTGACGACGATCCAGCCGTCGAATGGTGAGCGGCATCGCCACATTTTCCAGCGCCGTGAATTCCGGCAGCAGATGATGAAACTGATAAACGAAGCCGAGCTTGCGGTTGCGCGCCTGTCCGCGCTCGGCTTCCGGCATCGCTGAAAAATCGCGGCCTTCGAGCAACACCTGACCGCCGGTCGGCTTGTCCAAGCCGCCAAGCAAATGCAACAGCGTACTCTTTCCCGAACCTGAACTGCCGACCACCGCCACGCATTCGCCTACCGCAATGTCCAAATTGATGTCGCGCAATACCGGCACGCGAAGCGCGCCGCTCACATACGTTTTGGCGAGATGGCGCGACGACAGCACAGGAATGGCCGTCGGCATTGGGGAGTCGTTATCGAGATTCATCACGCTCACTCATAGCGCAAAGCCGCCGCCGGGTTCACCCGCGCCGCCTTCCAGGCCGGATAAATCGTTGCCGCCAGCGCAAAGAAAAGTGCCGTCAACGCCACCACCACCACGTCACCCCATTGCAGATCGGAAGGCAACTCGCTGATGTAATAGACCGATTTGTCGAGAAACTGAACATTAAACAAGCGCTCGATGGCGGGAACCACCACATCGATGTTGAGTGCCAACGCGACCCCGCCGAGCACGCCGATCACCGTGCCGACCGTACCGACCAGCATCCCTTGAAAAATGAAAATGCCGAGGATCGACGCCGGCGACGCGCCGAGCGTGCGCAGAATCGCAATGTCGGACTGCTTCTCGGTCACCACCATCACCTGCGACGAAATGATGTTGAACGCCGCCACAATCATGATCAACACCAGCAACAAAAACATCATCCGTTTTTCGATTTGCACGGCGCGAAAAAAATTGGCGTGACTGCGCGTCCAATCGCTCACGTCCATAGAAAACGGCAACTGCTGGGCAAGCTCCTTGCGAATCTTCGCCACTTGCAATAAATCATCGACCTTGAGCCGCACGCCGGAAACGCCGCCCATCCGATACAAGCGCTGCGCATCTTCGATATTGATAAACGCGAGGCCGCTGTCGAATTCATACATGCCGATATTGAAAACGCCGACCACTTTGAACGAGCGCAAACGCGGCATCGTCCCCGCCGGCGTTGCCAGCCCCTGCGGAATGATGACGACCACGTCATCACCCATACCGACGCCCAGCATTCGCGCCTGATCGAGACCGAGTACGATACCGTAACTCTCCGGCTTCAGCGCGGCGAAATTGCCCGCGCGCATGTGATTGCCAATGTCGGCCACCGAATCTTCGCGCGCCGGATCCACCCCGCGCAACATCGAGCCGCGACTCGCGCCCCCAAACGACAACATCGCCTGTCCCATCACATACGGCGCTGAGGCGAGCACATGCGGATTCTGTTCGGTCGTTTTTTCGACCGTCGCCCAATCTTTCAACTCCGGATAAGCGCGAACTTCGATGTGCGACACCACCGAGAGAATGCGTGTACGCAACTCTTTCTGAAATCCGTTCATCACCGACAACACAACAATCAGCGCCGCCACGCCGAGCGCGATGCCCGCCATCGAAAGCGCCGAAAAAACCGACACGAACGCCTGACGCCCGCGGATGTAACGCAGCCCAGTCAAAAATTCGTAGGGAGTTCCCGACATGGACGCTACGCCTGCCAGTCAATCGCCTGACGGCTGGCGACGAAAGGTTTGATTTCTTCGCTGCCGAACGCCGCATGCAACGGATGCTTCTGATAAGCGTCCAGCGCCGCCAGATCGTCAAATTCGGCGTACAGCGCGAAATCACCCGACGTGGGTTCGAGCGGCAGACCGTCGATCACCTCGATATGCCGCAACCCGGGGATTTGCCCGACCAGCGCTTCGGCGCGCGGCCTCAGCGAAGCCAACCGCGTCGCCTTGCTTTCCGGCGCTTTCAGAGTCCAAACGACGAGATGTTTTATCATGGGTTTTCCAGAGAGGTATCACCGGATATTATCGCACGCTTCGCCGCCGAACCCAATTGGCGCTAGAATCCTCCCTATGAACGCCCCTCCTTCGCCCGTCGCTTCGTCGCTCCTGAAGCGCCGCCCCGTTCCCGCCGCCGCACAGCAAAGTCTGCTGGCGGCTGGTGTCGATCCGGTGCTCGCCCGCATTTTTGCCGCACGCGGCGTGACCCATCCCGATGAACTCGATCTGACTTTGAAAAAGTTGCCGCCGGTCGATCAGATGAAAGGCGCGGTAGTGGCAGCGGCGCGGTTGGCGCAAGCCATTGATCGCAAAGAGCGCATCGTCGTGATCGCTGATTACGACGTTGACGGCGCCACCGCTTGCGTCATCGCTCTGCGCGGCCTGAGCGCGATGGGTGCGGACATCGATTTTCTGGTGCCCAACCGGCTCGAACACGGCTACGGCCTGACGCCAGACATCGTCGCGCTGGCCAGAACAATGCAGCCGCGCGTTTTGCTCACCGTCGATAACGGCATCGCCAGCGTTGACGGCGTACGCGCCGCTACCGACATTGGCATCGACGTCATCATCACCGACCATCATTTGCCCGCCGCGCAGTTGCCCGAACCGGCGATCATCGTCAATCCGAACCAACCGGGCTGCCCCTTTCCGTCCAAACATCTGGCCGGTGTCGGCGTAATGTTTTACGTGCTGATTGCGCTGCGCTCGTTGTTGCGCGAGCGTGACGCGCTCGCCGACGCCGCTTTGCCCAATCTCGGCGCAATGCTTGATCTCGTGGCGCTGGGCACGGTGGCCGACGTTGTGCCCCTCGATCACATCAACCGCATCATCGTCGAACAGGGCTTGCGCCGCATTCGTTCGGGACAAGCGTCCGCCGGCGTGCGCGCCTTGTTCGAGGTTTCCCGTCGCTCGCAAAACGCCGCGCACACCTTCGATCTCGGCTTTGCCATCGGCCCGCGCCTCAATGCCGCCGGTCGTCTCGCCGACATGGCGCTGGGCATTCGCTGCCTGTTGGCGAACGATGTCGAAAGCGCGATGCCTTTCGCGCAAGAACTCGACGAACTGAATCGGGCGCGACGCGAAGTCGAAGCCGACATTCAGCAGGAAGCCATCGACGCACTGCAACAAAACCTCGCTGATCTGGCCGACTACGACCGCTACACCATTTGTCTCGCTCGCCCCGATTGGCACCCGGGCGTGATCGGCATCGTCGCCTCGCGCCTCAAGGATCGCTTTCATCGCCCCACCATCGTCTTCGGCAATGCCGGTGACGGCAACGCCCCCGCCGGAGAATTGCGCGGTTCCGGCCGTTCCGTCCCCGGCTTTCATCTGCGCGACGCGCTCGACCTCATCACCAAGCGCGCGCCGCATCTCATTCGCAAATTCGGCGGACACGCGATGGCGGCAGGACTGACGCTGCACGAAAACGCGCTGCCGGAATTCATCGAACACTTCGAGCGCGTGGCGCGCGAATGGCTCACCCTGGAGCAACTCGATCACATCGTCGAAACCGACGGCGCGCTCGCCCCCGGCGCTTGCACCTTGTCGCTGGCGCAAACCCTGCGCGCGCAAGTGTGGGGACAAGGATTTCCGGCGCCGAGCTTCGATGGCGAATTCGCCGTTGAACACCAAGCCATCGTCGGCGACAAACATTCAAAACTGTTGCTGCGCGATCAAAGTCAAGCCTTCGACGCTATCTTATTCCAACACACCGAGCCGCTGCCGCAACGAATCCGCGCCGCCTACCGGCTCGACATCAACGAATACCGCGGGTTGCAGTCATTGCAACTGGTGATTGAGCATTGGTGGCCGCTTCAGGAGTTAAACGCGTAATCGACCCGTTGAGGTTCGTGCCTCACCCCAACCTACTCCGCCCTGAACACCATGTCAGACATCACGCTCGTCAAATGGAAATACTTCAACAAGGTCAAGGACTTGGCGGAACCTGTGTTTCGCCATCGTCTCGGCGAGGTCTGGAAATAAGGCGTCGCACATGGGAACCGAGTCAATTCGCTACGCTTCCATCTTACTACTATCGTAGCGCCTCAACCTGCTGCCGCACCTTGCCCAGCGTTGCCTTGAATGCCGCGAGGCGCTCTTTTTCCTGTTCGACGACGGCTTGCGGCGCCCGCGCCACGAAACTTTCGTTGCCCAGTTTGCCCTGCGCTTTGCCGATTTCGCCTTCGAGGCGAGCAATTTCTTTTTGCAGCCGCTCGCGTTCCGCCGCCACGTCGATTTCGATTTTCAGCATCATCCGAAAATCGCCGACGACTTGCACCGGCGCCGGTGATGTCGGCAATTCAGCGCCGACGGCGTTCACGTCGGAGAGTTTCGCCAATGCCGCCAGATACGGCGCGTAGGCTTCGACCACTGCCGGATCACCCACCACCAGCAGCGGCACTTTTTGCGCCGGCGACAAGTTCATTTCCGCGCGCAGGCTGCGGCAAGCGCCGACCATTTCTTTCAGATGCGCGACTTCTGCTTCGCTCGCTTCATCAAAAACGCTCGGGTCGCACACCGGATATGGCGCCGTGCCAATGAAATCGGTGGTTTTGCGACCGGCCATCGGCGCGACGGTTTGCCACAACTCTTCGGTGATGAAAGGAATCAACGGATGCGCCAGACGCAAGATCGTTTCCAGCACGCGTACCAGCGTACGGCGGGTACCGCGTTGCTGTGCTTCGTTGCCGAGGCTCAACTGCACCTTCGCCAGTTCGAGATACCAGTCACAATACTCGTCCCACACCAATTCATACACCACGCGCGCAATCAGATCGGGGCGATACGCGGCGAAATGTTGGGCGACTTCGGCTTCGGCGCGTTGCAACCGGCTTTTGATCCAGCGGTCAACAAAAGAATACTCCACGCCATCGCTGCCATGCCTGTGCGGCTCTTGCAAACCGCAATCCTTGCCTTCGCAATTCATCAACACGAAGCGGGTGGCGTTCCACAGTTTGTTGCAGAAGTTGCGATAACCTTCGCAGCGCTGCATGTCGAACTTGATGTCGCGCCCGGGGCTGGCGAGGCTGGCGAAGGTGAAACGCAACGCATCGGTACCGAACGCGGGAATGCCTTCGGGAAATTCTTTGCGCGTGCGCTTTTCGATTTTCGTCGCATCTTTCGGATTCATCAATCCGGCGGTGCGTTTTTCGACAAGCGCTTCGAGGCCGATGCCGTCGATCAAATCAATCGGATCGAGGACGTTGCCTTTCGACTTGCTCATCTTCTGGCCTTCGGCGTCGCGGATCAGACCCGTCACATAAACTTGCCGAAACGGGATTTCGTCGGTGATGTGTCGCGTCATCATCACCATTCGCGCTACCCAGAAGAAGATAATGTCGAAGCCGGTGACGAGCACGGTTGACGGCAAATAGCGGTCGATCATCGGATTGGTCACACGCGGCCACTCTGGCGTCCAATCGAGCGTCGAGAACGGCCACAACGCCGACGAGTACCATGTATCGAGCACGTCAGGGTCGCGCTCCAACGCGCCGTGATAATTGTCCTTCGCTGCCAGCGCGCGCGCTTCGTTTTCATCGTGTGCCACCCAGCATTGGCCGTTGTCGCCGTACCAGGCGGGGATTTGATGTCCCCACCACAGTTGCCGCGAGATGCACCAGTCTTGCAGGTTTCGCACCCAAGCGTAGTAGGTGTTGACCCAATTCTCCGGCACGAAACGAATTTCGCCGGACTCGACCGCCTCGATCGCTTCCTGCGCAATCGTCTTGCCGTTGTGCCCCGGCTGATTGACCGCGACGAACCACTGGTCGGTCAGCATCGGCTCGATCACCGTATGAGTGCGATCGCCGCGCGGCACTTTCAATTTGTGCGGTTCGACTTTATCCAGAAATCCTTGCGCTTCGAGATCGGCGACGACTTGTTTGCGCGCTTCAAAACGATCCAGCCCGCGATATTTCTCCGGCGCCGCCTCGCTGATTTTTGCATCCAGCGTCAACACGCCGATCTGCGGCAAATGATGACGTTGCCCCACCGCGTAATCGTTGAAATCGTGCGCCGGAGTCACCTTGACACAGCCGGTGCCGAATTCGCGATCCACGTAATCATCGGCGATGATCGGAACCCGACGGCCGCTCAACGGCAACTCCACCGTTTTGCCGACCAGCGCCTGATAACGCTCGTCTTCGGGATGCACCATCACCGCCACGTCACCCAGCATCGTTTCCGGCCGCGTCGTCGCCACCGTCAACCCGCGCATACCGTTGATCGGCCCATCAGTGAACAGATAGGTGATGTGCCACAAAAAGCCGTCTTCTTCGTCTTGCACCACTTCGAGATCGGACACCGCCGTTCCCAACACCGGGTCCCAATTCACCAAGCGCTTGCCGCGATAAATCAGCCCTTCGTTGTACAAGCGCACGAAAGTTTCGGTGACCGTTCTCGACAACCCGGCATCCATCGTGAAACGCTCGCGGCTCCAATCGGGCGATGTGCCCATGCGCCGCATCTGCCGCGTGATCGTGTTGCCGGAAACCTCCCGCCACTCCCACACTTTTTCAACGAATTTGTCGCGACCCAGATCGTGCCGCGACAAGCCTTGCGCTTCGAGCTGCCGCTCCACCACCATCTGCGTAGCGATTCCGGCGTGGTCGGTGCCCGGCTGCCACAGCGTGTTGATGCCGAGCATGCGATGGTAGCGGGTTAGCGCGTCCATGATCGTCTGCTGAAAGCCGTGCCCCATGTGCAACGTGCCAGTCACATTCGGCGGCGGCAGCAGAATACAAAACGACGCAGGCTTCGCAGCATCAGCGCCGGCCTTGAAATAGCCGGAGGATTCCCATTGCGGATACCAGCGGTGCTCAATCTCCGCCGGGTCGAAACTTTTAGCGAGCGTCATTTTCTGGAACGGTTTCAGTAAAACCAGAAATTATAATAGATATGCCGCGCCGCTATCAAAAATCAAGGGATTCTCACCCCTGAGGCTACTTGTTGGCTTTGTCGGCAGCCTCGCCGCGCGCGATCAGAATGCTGCAATGCACCTTATCCATCAGGCCGATGCCGGTCGAGCCTTTCCACCAACGCGCCGCAAAACTCTGCTCGCGCTTGTGGCCAACAATCAGCAAATCGATGCCCAGCTCCTTGACCAGCCGCGCAATGACTTCCACCGGCTCGCCGGTCACCGCGTGCGTGCGCGCCGGCAAACTGTGCGCCGCCAGATACCATTGCGCCGCTTCGAGGTCTTTCTCGGCGGATTTGGCATCCTGATCGAACGCCAGCGCCGGCACATACTCGCCCGCCAGCGTATAAACCGCCAGATCATGGATCACCGCGACGATGTGAATTTCCGAATCGCGCGGATTGAACATCAGGCATTCATCAAGCGCGTAACGGCTGGCTTGTGAGCCATCATAAGCAATAAGGATACGTTTATGCATGACTGATTTCCTCGTGAACGTTTGCCGGGTATTATCCCACAGACGACAGGCTCTCAAGCAACCGCGCCTACGCAAGTTTTTAGCATGCCTTGCAAAATTTTAAAGAAGCTCACCTCGTTTTGATTCCATATAGTTCAGCGTTTGTCTATTCAGTGTTGCCCTAACCCCTCTCCACATCGGCATGTACCTGTCCATCAACGAAACGAATCGTTCGTTATGGTGTTTCTCTACGAAGTGAATCAATTCATGCAAAATAACATATTCAAGGCATTCAGGCGTTTTCTCGGCAAGCTGGAGGTTAAACCATATCTTGCCTGTTCTTATGTTGCAGCCCCCCCAGCAAGTAGTCATGTACTTCGTCTGCCAGTATACGCACTTCAAACCTGTGACTTTCTCCCACTTTGGCAGTATGCGCGCAATCTCAGTCTTTAATTGTTTACGATACCATTCCCGAACAAAATTTTTTCGCTGTTCAATAGTGCTTTCCTTACGAACGCTCAGTACAGCCTTATTTCCCAACAGTGCAAGTGAGTTCTTGTTTTCGTAGTTGACTTGCAAATAATACCGCTTGCCCCAAACATACAGCGTTTCACCGGATACATATTCCCGTTCCGACTGACGCGGCTGATTATCAAATTTGTCAACTTGCGCCTTTATCCAACTGACTTTTGTCCGCACAAACCGCTCTATCGCTTCATCGCTCATGGCAAGAGGAGCGGATACCGTCACATAGCCGTCCGGTGGCTTCACATAAAGGTGCATATTTTTGATACTTTTTTTGCGTACCTCTATCGGTATGCCGGAAATATTCAGCATCTAATATTCTCCCTGTTCCACAACTATGTTGTAGACACGCTCGACT
>WRFN01000005.1 GCA_009778785.1 Betaproteobacteria bacterium
AGAGCCTGCCCCCGCGAAGGCGGGGGATGCCGCCCCTACGACCTGACCCAAAACAACATAACCAAAAGCCGGAAATTTGACCGGCGTCGTTTGTTGCAGGCGGCAGAATGCCGCCCCTACGGCGAATCAAAAATGTTGCAGGCGGCAGAGCCTGCCCCCGCGAAGGGGAAAGGGCCGCTGGATTCCCGCGTGCGCGGGAATGACGGCAAGGGCGGCGAAGGCGGGGGATGCCGCCCCTACGGCGAATCAAAAATGTTGCAGGCGGCAGAGCCTGCCCCCGCGAAGGCGGGGGATGCCGCCCAACGCAGTTGAACAGCTACGACGATGTCGACAGAGCCTGCCCCCGCGAAGGGGAAAAGGCCGCTGGATTCCCGCGTGCGCGGGAATGACGGCGTTACGCAGTCCGAAATATCCGCCCCTGGTCTGACCCAAAGCCTGAAATCGGGTCGGCGCGGTGGGCGAACGGGGAAAAAATGGCTTGGCAAAAGGCGGTTTCTTTCCCGGATGATGGAAAAAATGGTAAATATTGTGAAATAAATGGTAAAAAAGGCGCACAACGGCGCGGAAATTAGCATAGAATCATATCACAACAACATGGCCGCGACGCGCTTTGGCGCGGTCATTGCGGCCAAGTCCTTGCTAACATTGAACAATTTTGGACAGGCCGAAGCGGCGGCATGCCCTCTTTCGCCTCATTCGATAAAAGCAACACGTCTTATGAAGTTTTGTTGCAGTTACGACTGAAATTATTGTCTATGAATGGATAAAGCATTAACATTGTCATAGATATGATGTACTCACTCCCACCCCCTTTCTCTTTGGGAGCCAATATGCCTTTTGGTATTCTTTTCTCATGGTTGGCGCAAGCCCGGAAGTTGCAGCAGGGGTTTCGCTTGGCGCGGCCGGTTCTGTTTTTTGCCTTTCTTTGTGCGCTTTTCGCCGCGCCTTTGAGCGCGCAGGCGCAAAATCAGATGCTGGTGCTTGGCGGAGCGGCTAATGGTAACGTTGACAATGCTTGGGATGCTTTCCAAGCCGAAGCAACATCAAGGGGCATGACGGCGATCGATGGTAGAACAGCGCTTGCCAATCCCGATACACCCTTGCCGATAACAGCGAATACCAAATTAATTGTAGCCGTAACAGCCGGTGGTGTAGTTGAAACCAATCGCATGAATGAATTGATCAATGCGATGAAGACGCGACCGGATCTTCTCATTGTTGCCTTTCTCGATGGTTGTCCTGGTTGCAATTTAGAGAATATCTTGTATCCCTTCGTTCAGCAGGGAATCAACGAAATCCAGCCTTCGACTTGGCCGACGATTCAGTTAGATACTGCGCTTTCAATTTATTTCGATGCACAGCTCAATACGTCTTCGCCTTACGCAGGGCCTTTTGCCACTTTATTGCCGACGATGAGGGGGCATAATTACACGCCTTTCCTCAATGTGCCGAATGATTTTGTGCTTTATCGGCAAGGCGTTGGATTATCAGGAGCGAATGCCAGCGCGGATCCCAACAATGTGTTGGGGATGCTTCTTCCCAAGGCCTTTTCCAAGAATGGCCAAGGCGCCTGCGTGTTCTTGATCGCGGATTCCGATACATGGAATGGTAATTATTCAAGTCAATTTCCTAACATTACCAAAGCCTTTACCAACGCCGCGATGGACGCCAACGGCGCTTGCTCGATGAAGGCGATCACGATACGCGGCAGCACGGCGTTTTCTCCGGCGATTGCGGGCGGCACGCAGCCGAGTTTGTCGGTAAGCTGTACGCCGACGGCGACTTCGACGGGCAGCAACACGTGGCAGATTTTGATGAGCGGCGGCGGCGGCACGGCAAGCTGCACGCTGACCAGAACCGGCGGGGTGGCGCCGCCCGGTTACTCGCTCGGCACAACGACGACGTACAGTTCGACCAGCGGCACGATGAACGCGACAACCGGGGCGTTTACGGTGCCGTTTTCCGCGACGATTTTTGATGTTGCGGCGACGGTTCCGATCACGCTCAACCCCATCGTTACCGCCAGCAACAACAGCGGCACCGTGGCTTTTTCACCGGCGATCACCGGCGGCACGGTGCCGACGATGACGCTTAACTGCACCCCGGCGGCAACCTCGACGGGCGTCAATTCGTGGAACGTCAATGTGGGGGCGGCGTGTACGCTCGGCCTGACGGGCGGCGCGGCGCCGCCCGGCTACGCGATGAGCACGGTGACCTATGGCCCTTCCGGCACGGTCAACGCTTCCACGGGCGCATTCACCGTGCCGTCGGGCGGCATCACCACCTTGTCCGCCACCGTGGCCTTGGTTACCAACCCTCTTGTGACGGTGAGCGGGGCGGTTACCGGCGGGGTGGCGTTCTCTCCGGCGATCACCGGCGGCACTCTGCCGACGCTGACGCTTTCTTGCGCTTCTTCGATCACGCCGACTTCGACGGGGACGAATGCGTGGACGGTTCCGCAAGGGTCAAGCTGCACACTGGGACGAACCGGCGGGGTCGCGCCGCCCGGGTACACGATTGGCGCGACGACGATTTATGCGCCGACTCCCACGGTCAATGCTTCCACGGGCGCGTTCACCGTGCCTGCGGGCGGCATTACGACCCTCTTAGCGACGGCGCCGCTGACCACCAACGCCCCTGCTCCGATCAGCGGAACGGTGGCGTTCTCTCCGGCGATCACCGGCGGCACGGCGCCGACGTTGACGCTTTCCTGCGCTTCTTCAATCACGCCGACGGCGAACGGGACGAATGCGTGGAACGTGCCGCAAGGGGCGAGTTGCACCTTAGGCCGAACCGGCGGCACGCCGCCGCCGGGCTATTCGTTCGGCGCGGTGACTTATGGGCCTTCCGGCACCATCAATACTTCAACGGGCGTGTTCATCGTGCCTGCGGGCGGCCTCACCGACTTAACTGCCACCGTGGCGCTGACCACCAATGCCTCTGTTCCGGTGAGCGGAACGGTGGCGTTCGATCCGGCGATCACGGGCGGCACTTTTCCGACGCTGACGCTGGCCTGCGCTTCTTCGATCACGCCGACTTCGACGGCGACGAATGCGTGGACGGTTCCGCAAGGGTCAAGCTGCACGCTGGGCACCACCGGCGGCATCGCGCCGCCCGGCTACACGATTGGGACGCCGGTGACTTACGCGCCGACCGCCACGGTTAACGCCAGCACCGGCGTGTTCACCGTGCCCGCAGGCGGCATCACCACTCTCTTGGCAACTGTGCCGCTGACCACCAACGCTACGGTTCCGGTGAGCGGAAGCGTGGCTTTCGATCCGGCGATCACCGGCGGCACTTTGCCGACGTTGACGCTTGCTTGCGCTTCTTCGATCACGCCGACGGCGAACGGGACGAATGCGTGGAACGTTCCGCAAGGCGCAAGTTGCACTTTAGGCCGAACCGGCGGCACGCCGCCGCCGGGCTACTCGCTGGCGGGCGTTACCTATGGCCCGGCAGGTTCCATCAATGCGTCGAGCGGCGCTTTTGCCGTGCCGACGGGCGGCATCACCGATCTGACCGCGACGGTGGAAATCACGCTCAACACTTCGGTGGAGGTGAGCGCGTCCATCGCGTGGGCGGCGGGAACGACGGCGGGCGGCACGTTGCCCGCGCTGACGCTGACTTGCATCCCGATGGCGACGCCGGACGGCGCGAACACGTGGAGCGTCGCGGGCGGCGCGGCCTGTACGCTGGGAACCACGGGCGGCACGCCGCCGCCCGGCTATTCGCTCGACACGGTGACTTATGGCCCGAGCGGCAGCATTCAGGCTTTGAGCGGCGACTTCACTGTGCCGATGGCCGGCATCAACACGTTGACGGCGACGGTATCAACCCGAAACAACCCGACGGCGACGGTGAGCGCGGCTATCGCCTGGGAAGGCGCGACCGACCCCGCCGTTGCGGTGACGGGGACTTTGCCGGAATTGACGCTCAACTGTGTGCCGATGGCGGCTTCGACGGGCACGAACAGTTGGACGGTGGCCGAAGGCGCGCACTGCACGCTGGGCACGGAGAGCGGTTTCCCGCCCTACGGCTACTCGTTTGACGAAGTGACTTACGGCCCGCACGGCAGCATCAACGCCACCAGCGGCGATTTCACGGTGCCGGTGGGCGGAATAACGACGCTTACTGCGGCGGTGTCGATCATCGGCAATCCGTCGGCGACGGTGAGCGGCACGATTGCGTTCGATCCGGCGATCCCGACGGCGGTGGCCATGACGGGCGCGGTGCCGCATCTCACGCTTACCTGTACGCCGATGGCGACGCTGGATTCGCCCAATCACTGGACGGTGGCCGAAGGCGCGTCCTGCACGATGGGCACCACGGGCGGCATGCCGCCTTACGGTTACTCGTTCGATACGGTGACCTATGGGCCAACGGGCAGCATCCAGCCGGTCAGCGGCAGCTTTACTGTGCCGGTGGGCGGGATAACGACGCTCACTGCGAACGTGACCATCGACAACAATCCCAACACCACCGTGCAAGCGGGCATCGCCTGGGATCCGAGTATTTCCTCGGCGGTGGCGGCGACGGGCACTCTGCCGAATCTGACGCTGAATTGCGTGCCGATGGCGACGCAAAACGTCCCCGGCAACTGGACGGTGGCGGAAGGCGCGAGTTGCACGCTGGGAACGACCGGCGGTTTTCCGCCTTACGGCTACTCTTTCGGCGCTGTCACTTACGGCCCGACCGGCAGCATTCAGGCGTCGAGCGGCGACTTCACCGTGCCGGTGGGCGGCGTGACGCTCACCGCTTCGATGGCGATCACCAACAATCCCACTTCGGACGTGCAAGCGAGCATCGCTTGGGATTCGAGCATTCCCTCGGCGGTGGCGGCGACCGGCGCTTTGCCGAGTCTAACTTTGAACTGCACGCCGATGGCGACGCAGGATTCGCCCGGCAACTGGACGGCGGCGGAAGGGTCGAGTTGTACTTTGGGCACTACCGGCGGCATGCCGCCCTACGGCTACTCGTTCAGCACCATCACTTATGGCGTCAGCGGCAGCCCCAGCGGCAGCATCAACGCCGCGAGCGGCGATTTCACCGTGCCGGCGGGCGGCATCACCGACTTGACGGTGACCGTGGCGATCTCGAACAACCCCAACACCACCGTGCAAGCGAGCATCGACTGGGATTCGTCGATTCCTCCGGTGGTGGCGGCGACGGGAACCCTGCCGCATGTCACTTTGAGTTGCGTGCCGATGGCGACGCAAAACGGCGAAGGCAACTGGACGGCGGCGGAAGGCGCAAGCTGCGCGCTGGGCGTCAGCGGCGGTTTCCCGCCCTACGGCTATTCTTTCGACACGGTGATTTACGGCGGCGGCGCTAACGCGACCACCGGCGCTTTCACCGTTCCGGTCGGAGGGATTACGACGCTGACCGAAACGATGACGATCACGAACAACGCCGATGTGACGGTGCAAGCCGCCATCGAATGGGATTCGTCGATTCCTTCGGCGGTGGCGGCGACGGGCGCTTTGCCGAACCTGACTTTGATTTGCGTGCCGGTGGCGGCGCAAGATGCTCTCGGCAGTTGGACGGTGGCCGAAGGCGCGAACTGCACGCTGGGAACGACCGGCGGCACGCCGCCCTATGGCTACTCGTTCGCGGGCGTGACTTATGCCTCGACTTCGGGCGGCGCCATCCAAGCCGTGAGCGGCCATTTCACCGCGCCGGAAGGCGGGATTGATCTCACCGCGACGGTGGCGATTTCGAACAATCCGAACACCACTGTACAGGCGAGCATTGCCTGGGATTCGAGCATTGCCTCGGCAGTGGCGGCGACGGGCGCTTTGCCGACGCTGACGTTGAACTGTGTGCCGATGGCGTCGCAAAACGCCCCCGGCAGTTGGACGGTGGCCGAAGGCGCAAGCTGCACGCTGGGAACGACCGGCGGCGCGCCGCCCTACGGCTATTCCTTTGAGGAAGTCACCTATGGCCCGACCGGCAGCATTCAGGCTTTGAGCGGCGATTTCACCGTGCCGGTGGGCGGCGTGACGCTGACCGCGACGATGGCTATTGTCAACAATCCGAACACTGCCGTGCACGCGACCGTCGCCTGGGATTCGAGCATCGCCTCGGCGGTGTCGGCAACGGGGACATTGCCGAGACTGACGCTCACTTGCGTGCCGATGGCGACGGAAGATTCGCCCGGCAACTGGCTCGTCGCCGAAGGCGCAAGCTGCACGCTGGGCACCACCGGCGGCTCGCCGCCTTATGGCTATTCCTTTGACGAAGTCACCTACGGCCCGACGGGCAGTATCCAGACTTCGAGCGGCGATTTCACCGTGCCGGTGGGCGGAACGACGCTGACCGCCACGATGGCGATCACCCACAACCCCGCGGTCACCGTCACGGGCACGATGGCGTGGGATCCGGCCATCGCTTCGGCGGTGGCGATGACCGGCGCGCTGCCGCATCTGACCTTGGCCTGCGTGCCGATGGCGACGCAAAACACCGAAGGCAACTGGACGGTGGCCGAAGGCGCGGTTTGCACGATGGGAACGACCGGCGGCATGCCGCCTTACGGCTACTCCTTCGATGAAATCACTTATGGCCCGGCGGGTTCCATCAACACCGCGACCGGCGACTTTACCGTGCCCGTGGGCGGCATCGGTCTCACCGCCACCGTGACCATCACCGGCAATCCTTCTGCCGCCGTGCACGCGACCATCGCCTGGGATTCGGCGATTCCTTCGGCGGTATCGGCAACCGGGGCGCTGCCGCATCTGACTTTGAACTGCGTTCCGATGGCGACGCAGGATTCGCCCGGCAACTGGACGGTGGCCGAAGGCGCGAGCTGCACCTTGGGAACCTCCGGCGGCATGCCGCCCTACGGTTACTCTTTCAGCACCGTGACCTACAGCCCGAACGGAACCATCAACGCTACAAGCGGCGCGTTTATCGTGCCGGTCGGCGGGGCTTCGACGCTGGCCGCGACCGTGGCGATTACGAACAATCCTTCCGCCACCGTGAGCGCGGCCATCGCCTGGAATTCGAGCATTTCTCCGGCGGTGGCGGCAACGGGAACCTTGCCGCATGTGACTTTAAGCTGTGTGCCGATGGCGACGCAAAACTCGGAAGCCAACTGGACGGTGGCCGAAGGCGCAAGCTGCACTCTGGGCATCTCCGGCGGTTTCCCGCCTTACGGCTATTCGTTCGCCGGCGTGACCTATGGCGGCGGCGCTGATCCGACGGCGGGCACTTTCATCGTTCCGGTCGGCGGCATCACCACTCTGACCGAGACGATGGCGATCACCGACAACCCCGTCGTCACCGTGAGCGGGACGGTTGCTTTCTCGCCCGCGATTCCCGGCGGCACCGTGCCGCATTTGACGCTGGACTGCGTGCCGATGGCGACGCCAACCACGACCAATAACTGGACTGTCGCCGAAGGCGCAAGCTGCACGTTGGGCACCACCGGCGGCACGCCGCCACCCGGCTATTCGCTGGGCGCGGTGACTTACGGCGGCGGCGCCGACCCGACGACCGGCGCGTTCACCGTGCCCGTCAGCGGCATCAACACGCTGACCGCCACGGTGGCGCTAACCCTCAACGACGTTGTTCCCGTCAGCGGAACGGTGGCGTTCAATCCGGCGATCACGGGGGGAACGGCGCCGACGCTGACGCTTTCCTGTGACTCTTCGATCACGCCGACGGCGACGGGAACCAATGCCTGGACGGTCAACGAAGGCGCAAGCTGTACGCTGGGAACGACCGGCGGCACGCCGCCGCCCGGTTATTCGCTGGGCGCGGTGACTTACGGCGGCGGCGCGACGCCGACGACCGGCGCGTTCATCGTGCCCGTCGGCGGCATCAACACGCTGACCGCGACCGTGGCGCTGACGACCAACGCTGCCGTTCCCGTCAGCGGAACGGTGGCCTTCAATCCGGCGATCACCGGCGGCACTTTGCCGACGCTGACGCTTTCCTGCGACTCTTCGATCACGCCGACGGCCAACGGAACCAACGCCTGGACGGTCAACGAAGGCGCGAGTTGTACGCTGGGCACGACCGGCGGCACGCCGCCGCCCGGCTATTCGCTGGGGACGGTGACTTACGGCGGCGGCGCGGATCCGGCGGCGGGAACGTTCATCGTTCCGGTCGGAGGGATGACGACGCTGACCGCGACCGTGGCGCTAAACCTCAATGATCTCGTGAACGTGACCGGCGCTGTCGGCTGGGATTCGTCGATTCCTTCGGCGGTGGCGGCGACGGGAACCTTGCCAAGCCCGACGCTGGCTTGCACGCCGGACGCGACGGCGACGGGGGCGGGCGCCTGGACTGTCCATGAAGGCGCCAGTTGCACGCTGGGAACGGCCGGCGGCGCGCCGCCTTATGGCTACTCGTTCGCGGGCGTGACCTATACCTCGACCTCAGGCGGCGCGATCCAAGCCGTGAGCGGCCATTTCACCGCGCCGACAGGCGGGATCGATCTCACCGCGACGGTGGCGATCTCGAACAACCCGAACACTAACGTGCAGGCGAGCATCGCCTGGAATTCGAGCATTGCTCCGGCGGTGTCGGCGACGGGAACCCTGCCGAGTTTGACGTTGAACTGCGTGCCGATGGCGGCGCAAAACGCTCCCGGCAGTTGGACAGTGGCCGAAGGCGCAAGCTGCACGCTGGGAACGACCGGCGGCTCACCGCCCTATGGCTATTCCTTCGATGTCGTGACCTATGGCCCCAGCGGCAGTATTCAAGCCTTGAGCGGCGATTTCACCGTGCCCGCGGGCGGCGTGACGCTGACCGCGACGATGTCCATCGTCAACAATCCGAATACCACCGTGCAGGCGACCATCGTCTTCGATCCGTCGATTCCCTCGGCGACGGCGGCGACGGGAACCTTGCCGAGTCTGACGTTGAACTGCGTGCCGATGGCGGCGCAAAACGCGCCCGGCAGTTGGACGGTGGCCGAAGGCGCAAGCTGCACACTGGGCACGACCGGCGGCTCGCCGCCCTATGGCTTCTCCTTCGACGCCGTGACTTATGGCCCCAGCGGCAGTATTCAAGCCTTGAGCGGCGATTTCACCGTGCCGGTCGGCGGAACGGCGCTGACCGCGACGATGGCGATCACCAACAATCCTTCTATCACCGTGACGGGCTTGATCGCGTTTGACGCGACCGTTCCGACGGCAACGGCGATGACCGGCACGCTGCCGCATCTGACCTTGAACTGTACCCCGATGGCCACCCAAAACGCCGAAGGCAACTGGACGGTGGCCGAAGGCGCGGTTTGCACGATGGGCACCACCGGCGGCATGCCGCCTTACGGCTACTCTTTCGCCGCCGTGACTTACGGCCCCTCCGGCAGCATCCAGCCGGTCAGCGGCGATTTCACCGCGCCGCCCGGCGACATCGACTTCGACGCCACCGTGACCATCACCGGCAATCCTTCTGCCGCCGTGCACGCGACCATCGCCTGGGATTCGGCCATCGCTTCGGCAGTGGCGGCAACCGGCGCGCTGCCGCATCTGACCTTGAACTGCGTGCCGATGGCGACGCAGGATTCGCCCGGCAACTGGACGGTGGCCGAAGGCGCGAGCTGCACCTTGGGAACCTCCGGCGGCATGCCGCCCTACGGCTACTCCTTCAGCGCCGTGACCTACAGCCCGAACGGAACCATCAACGCCACGAGCGGCGCGTTCGTCGTGCCGGTGGGCGGGATTTCGACGCTGGCCGCGACCGTGACCATCACCGGCAACCCCGCCGCCACTGTCAGCGCGGCCATCGCCTGGGATTCGAGCGTTCCTCTGGCGGTCGCGGCGACCGGCTCGTTGCCGCGCCTGACCTTGAACTGCGTGCCGATGGCGACGCAAAACGCGGAAGGCAACTGGACGGTGGCCGAAGGCGCGAGCTGTACTCTGGGAACCTCCGGCGGCATGCCGCCCTACGGCTATTCCTTTGAGGAAGTTACCTACGGCCCGACGGGCAGCATCCAGACCTTGAGCGGCGACTTCACCGTTCCGGTAGGCGGCATCGACGGCCTGACCGCGACTGTGACGATCTCGAACAACCCGTCCGCTCCCGTGCAAGGCACGGTCGTCTTCGATTCGTCGATTCCGGCGGCGGTGGCGGCCACCGGGGCGACGCCGCACTTGGCGCTCTCGTGCATCCCCATCGAAATGCAAACCGCCGTCAACCAATGGATCGTGGCCGAAGGCGCGAGTTGCAACCTGACAACGGCGGGCGGCATGCCGCCGCTCGGCTATTCGTTTGATACCGTCACCTACAGCTCAAGTTCGGGCAGCATTCAGGCGGCCAGCGGCAACTTCATCGTTCCCGTGGGCGGGATGACCGACATCGTCGCTACCGTGACGATAAAGAACAATCCCGCCGCCACTGTGCACGCCACTATCGCCTGGGATTCGAGCGTCGCCCCGGCCGTGTCGGCGACCGGCGCGCTGCCGCACCTGACTCTGACTTGTACGCCGATGGCCACGCAGGACTCGCCCAACGACTGGACGGTGGCCGAAGGCGCTGCCTGCTCGCTGGGAACGACCGGCGGGATGCCGCCGCCCGGATACTCCTTCAACGCGGTGGCCTACGCTTCGACGCCGGCCGGGCAAATTCAGGCTCTAAGCGGTGACTTCACGGTTCCGGTGGGCGGAGCCGCTTTGACCGCGACCGTGACCGTCTCGAACAACCCCTCCACCACTTTGCGCGGCACCGTGAGTTTCGATCCGTCAATCGATCCGGCGGTGGCGGCGACCGGCATGCCGCCGAACCTGACGCTCATGTGTACGCCGATAGAAACGCGAACCGCCGTCAACAACTGGATCGTTGCCGAAGGCGCAAGCTGCAACCTGACGACGGCGGGAGGCATGCCGCCGCCGGGATACTCCTTTGACACCGTGTTCTTCGGCCCGGCCGGCGTCATCGGCGCGACCAGCGGCGACTTCACCGTGCCCGTGGGCGGCGGCAACCTCACGGCAATCGTGACGATTCGGAACAATCCTGCGGTCGGCGTGAGCGCAACCATCGCCTGGGATTCGGGCATCGCCCCGGCAGTGGCGGCGACCGGCGCACTGCCGCACCTGACCCTGACCTGCACCCCGATGGCGACGCAAAACGCCGAAGGCAACTGGACGGTGGCGAGCGGCGCGAATTGCACTCTCGGAACCTCCGGCGGCATGCCGCCGCCCGGCCATTCTTTCAGCGTGGTGAGTTATAGCGGCGGCGCGATTGACCCGACGACGGGCGTCTTTACCGTGCCGTCGGGCGGCGCGAATCTTGCCGCCACGATCACGATCTCCAACAATCCCGCCGTCACCGTCAGCGGCGCGGTCGTCTTCGACGCCTCGGTTGCTCCGGCCATCGCGGCCGGCGGAACCCTGCCGCACCTGACTCTGACCTGTGTTCCGATGGCGGCTCAAAACGCCGAAGGCAACTGGACGGTGGCGAGCAGCGCCAGTTGCACGCTGGGAACCTCCGGCGGCATGCCGCCGCCCGGCTATTCTTTCGGCGCGGTGAGTTATAGCGGCGGCACGATTGACCCGACGACCGGCGCTTTCGTTGTGCCGAGCGCGGGCATCTCCTCGCTCGTCGCGGCGGTGACCTTGGATCTCAATCCGCCGGTTGGCGTGAGCGGCATGACCACTTTCGTGCCGGCGGTCGCGGGCGGAATCCTGCCCACGCTGACGCTGACGTGCGATCCGGCGGCGACGGCGATCAGGACCAACGCCTGGAGCGCCAACGCCGGCGCGAGCTGCGTGCTGGGAACGATCGGCGGCATGCCGCCGCCCGGGTATTCCTTCGATGTCGTGACCTTCGGCCCGAGCCTCACCGTTGACCCGATGGACGGAACGTTCACCGTACCGGCGGGCGGCATTTCCAACCTCATGGCGGCGATGGCGTTGAACCTCAACGACTTCATCTTCGCCAGCGGCACGGCCTCTCTGGATCTGTCGGTCGATCCGGCGCTGGCGGCGAGAAGCACGTTACCGCAGTTGATGCTGACGTGCATACCGGCAGCCGCGCCCTTGGGCGCCGACAGTTGGATCGCCAACGAAGGCGCCAGTTGCACGCTGTCCACCATCGGCGGCACGCCGCCGGCGGGCTATTTGTTCGCGGTGATGGCCTACGGTCCCTCCGGCGTCGTTGATCCGGCAACCGGCATGTTTTACATGCCGGCCGGTGGCATCACCAATTTGAGCGCGCTGTTGACTCTGACGAGAGGGCCGGCAGCGGGCAGCACGCCGATTCCGGCTCTCGACCCGAAGGCGTTGCTGATGCTGGCCGTGGCTTTCCTGTTGATCGGCAGCAGGAAGATCAGGAGAAATAGAGCGCGATAGTGAGGCGGTCGCCTTGCTGGTCGCGAGTAAAAAGCAGCGCAAAAACGGCGAGCCTAGGCCCGCCGTTTTTTATTGACCGTGGTCGGGGTGAGAGGATTTGAACCTCCGGCCTCTACGTCCCGAACGTAGCGCTCTACCAGGCTAAGCTACACCCCGTTTGTGGAATCTCTCTGTCAACCGGCGGTCAGAACGACCGTCCGGCGGCAAAGGAGCATAATTGTATCAGGGTTTCCTTGTCCGGCGAAGCGGGTTCCGCCGATAAGCATGCCGCCGCTCTGGCGGCTTCGTCGCGGGCGCGCGATTGGGTGTAGGTCAGCGCGTCGGTTTGCTTCAAAACTGCGATCAGCGCCGAAAAATCGGTCAACCCGCCGTCCTCGTTCGCATGCTCGATGGCGTGTCGCACCACCGCCACGTCGTCCGCCGACCCGACCGCCATCGCCCGAATCAGCGGCAGCGTCATTTTGCCCTCGGCCAGATCGTCGCCCAGATTCTTGCCGATGGCGGCGGCATCGCCGGTGTAGTCGAGCAAGTCGTCCATGATTTGAAACGCCGTCCCCAGATGCATGCCGTAGTTGGCAAAGGCGGTTTCGCGCGACGCATCGACGCCCGCCAGCAGCGCGCCCAGCCGACTCGCCGCTTCAAACAGTTTGGCGGTTTTGCGCTGAATCACTTCGACGTAAATCTGCTCATCGAGGTTCACGTCGCCGGTGTTCATCAACTGCTGCACTTCTCCGGCAGCGATGATGTTGGTGGCGTCGGCCAGAATTTGCAGCACGCGCATCGAATCAACCGACACCATCATCTGAAACGAGCGCGAATACAAAAAATCGCCGACCAGCACCGAGGCGGCATTGCCGAATTCGGTGTTGGCGGTAGGACGACCGCGACGCTGCGCCGACTCATCGACCACGTCGTCGTGCAGCAGCGTTGAGGTGTGAATCATTTCGATGACCGCCGCCAGCGTGTGGTGGTGAACGCCACGATAGCCGCAGGCGCGAGCGACGAGCAAGAGCAACGCCGGGCGCAGTCGCTTGCCGCCGCTGCCGATGATGTAATCGGCGACGCTGCGCACCAGCAGCACGTCCGAATCGAGACCGACGCGCAGCACACGATCCACCGCCGCCATGTCGTCGCCTATGGCTTGTTTGAGAAAATCGATTTGCACGCGCGTTGAATTCCGTAGGAAAGGAATATTGTAACCTTAGATCAGGGGATCGGGAATCAGGGGGCAGAAAACCCAAACGGAGATAAAATGCTTCGATCCGTGACGGCGTTCATTTTTCAGGAGGTTTCATGGCAGCACAACATTCTCGTTTGATTATTTTGGGGTCGGGGCCGGCCGGTTATACCGCCGCTATTTATGCGGCGCGCGCCAATCTGAAGCCGACGCTGATCACCGGCTTCGCGCAGGGCGGGCAACTGATGACGACAACCGAGGTGGACAACTGGCCTGCCGACGTTGGCGGCGTGCAAGGCCCGGCGTTGATGGAGCGGTTTCAGCGGCACGCCGAGCGCTTCGAGACGGCGATGGTGTTCGACCACATTCACACCGTCGCGTTGCAAGCGCGGCCGTTGCGCTTGATCGGCGACAGCGGCGAATACACTTGCGACGCGCTGATCGTGGCGACCGGCGCGCAAGCGCGTTATCTCGGCTTGCCGTCGGAAGAAGCGTTCAAGGGACGCGGCGTGTCGGCGTGCGCCACCTGCGACGGTTTCTTCTACAAGGGGCAAGACGTGCTGGTGGTCGGCGGCGGCAACACGGCGGTCGAAGAAGCGCTCTATCTTTCCAATATCGCGCGGTCGGTGACGCTGGTGCATCGCCGCGACAGCTTGCGGGCGGAAGCGATGCTCGTCGATCAGTTGCTCGAAAAAACGAAAGGCGACGGCAACATCCGCGTTGCCTGGAACCAGGTGCTCGACGAAGTTCTGGGCGACGATTCGGGCGTGACCGGCGCGCGTCTGAAAGAAGTCAACAGCGGCGCGACGCAAGACATCAAAGTCAACGGCGTTTTTATTGCGATCGGACACGCGCCGAACACCGAATTGTTTAATGGGCAACTGGCGATGCGCGAGGGCTATCTGCAAGTGAAAAGCGGCAGTCACGGCAACGCCACCGCCACCTCGGCGGCGGGCGTTTTCGCGGCGGGCGACGTGGCCGATCCGGTGTATCGGCAGGCGGTCACGTCGGCGGCCACCGGCTGTATGGCGGCGCTCGACGCCAAAGCTTATCTCGATCAACTGCGTTGATGGCTTCCGGCGCGCCGCTGTCCGATCTGAAAACGCTGTGGCAACACGCGCAGCGGGAAGCGCACGCGCCCGAAAACGAAACGGCGCCATCCTTGCCATTGCGTCGCGCGCCATCTCACGGCGCGGGCAGAGCGCCGGCGAAACCCGCGAAAACCACCGAAGCGCAGATTTTTCAACATCAAATGCGCCACGACAAAGTGGTGGCGTTGCCGCCGCCGTCGCGGGCGGTGATCGAAACCCCGCGTCCGCTGCCGGTGCCGAAGCAACGGTTGCGCGACGAGAGCGAAGTGCTGGCGCTCGCCAAGTATGGCGAATCGCCATCGCCGACAACGTGGGACATCGGGCAGGAACTCGAAGATGATCAGACGTTTTTGCGCGCCGGGTTGTCGCCCGATATTTTGCGCAAGCTGCGACGCGGGCAATGGACGATACAACGCGAGCTGGATTTGCACGGATTGGTGGTTGACGAAGCGCACGATGCGCTGGTCGATCTTCTGGTCGAAGCGCGCTCGCGCGGCTGGCGCTGCGTGCGAATCATTCACGGTAAAGGGCTGACCTCGCCGGACAAAACGCCGGTGCTCAAAGGCAAGGTGCGGCGCTGGCTGGCGTTGTGGGACGATGTGCTGGCGTATTGCGAACCGGCGCACCATGCGGGCGGCGGCGGGGCGGTGGTGGTTTTGTTGCGGGGGCGGTAGAGGGGCGACAGGATGCCGCCCCGGCGATCCTCTCGCCCGCTTGCGGGAAAAGGGGAGGAGAGGGAAATGATGTACAGGATGAAACCAACAGCGCTTTAAGGCTTGCTCTCACTTTGCGCATCGGCGGGCGGCGCGGCGGTGGTGGCGTCGCGCTCGGCGTCGTCGATGCGTTGCTGCATCTCTTTCTGAGCTTCGTCGATTTTTTTCTTCGCCGCTTCCAGTTGTTGCCTGGCGCGCTCGGCCTCTTCGGCTTTCAGTTTTGCTTCCGCCGCTGCCGTGGCGGCGGTGTCAGCGCCGCAGCCGGTCAACAGAGGCGAGATCAGAGCCAATGTGATTGCCAGAGCCAAAAGAAATTTTTTCATGGTGACCTCGTCGGTTCGTTGCCGTTATTTCGCCAATCTCGGATTGAGCGTGTAAAGCCCCGTCAGCGACGCTTGCGCCAGCACGTGTTGCCGCATCGCCAGCCGCACGGCTTGCCCGCTCCATTTGCCGTCCACGCGAAGGTGCGGAACGTCGAGCGCGAACAGCGTGAAGATGTAGTGGTGAACGATGCTGTCGTTCCACGGCGGGCAGGGGCCGTCGTAGCCGTAGTAATCGCCGCACATGCCGGGGTCGCCCGCGAACCAGCCGGTGTAATCGTTGAGGCCGTGCCGCATGTTGCCCGGCAACGAAAGCAATTCCGGTTTGCCGCGCGGCGTGATGCCGCGGCAGTGACTGCCGACAGCGATTTCACGTTGCGCCGCCGGAATGTCGATCAGCACCCAATGAAAGAAATCGACGCGCGGCAACGATGCCGGCACTTCGCGGCCTTCTTGATTGACATCATCGCCGCGACTGGGCACATCTTTGTCGTGGCAGATCAGCGCGAAAGATTGCGTGCCGGTCGGCACGTCGCTCCACGCCAGATGCGGGTTGCGGTTGTCGGACAAGGCGACGTGTTGCGCCGCGTCGATAACGCAGAACGCAAATTCGCCGGGGATCGTGCTCAAATCCGCAAAGCTGTTACTCCACAGTTTCATCGTTGTTTCCTTTACAAGAACAGAGTTGTTTGACAGACATTCTTAAGGTTGATCGGCGCTGTTGTCGCCGGTAGCGTTGCCGGTCAGTTCCCGATAGGCAATTCCCTGCATGATTTTATAACGCAAATAGGTGGTGAAGTCCGGCGCCCACAGCGCTTCGTCCAGTGAAACGATGCGCGCTTGCTCGAACTCCGGCCCCGGACACCAGAGCAACGCCGGGTATGTTTCGGTGATCTTTGCGCCCGTCTTGTCTCGTTCGGGGATGTCCCATCCGCTGATCACCGCGCAGTTTTGAAGCGCTTCGCCGCTCCAAGCGCGTTGCCCTGGCACGGTCTCGGTGTTGGTTGCGTCGAACGACGACGGCGGAAACGCGAACGAATAGAAAGGATACGGGGACTTGATGTCTTGTTCGCTAAAAAAGGTCGTTTCGGACAAGCGCCGAACTTGCGCAACCGGCAACAACTGCAGCCGAGGATAACCGTCGTAGCGCGACAACAATTCCCGATAGTCGTCGGGGAAAATCATGTTCAAGCGTTTTTGCGCCTCGACGATTTGTTCGGGATCGGCGGGAGCGGGCAACGGCGGCGGCGACGCAGGTTTTTGGAACTGTTCAAACCAGCCCCAGCGAGATCGGAGGGGAAGCACATGCTCCGGCGGCGGCATCCGCAACAACAACTGCGGAACGCTCATTCCGCCAAGTGACAGGAAAACGCGCTGCTGCGTTTGTTTCTTTACTTCCGGATCAATGCGTGGAGGTATCACGGAGGGCGGCGTGACCTTCATCGAAATCAGCGTCCAGAAAATCAGCGGCAGACATAACAGAACGAGATACAGCGCCATCAGCGCTATGCGATGTTGCCGACTCAGCGGCGTTTGCTTCAACGCGGCAGTGACGGCAAAAGCCTGCCGCAAACGGCTTGCCATGTTGGCGGGATCGCCGGCGCATTGTTGCAGCGTTTCAAGCACCCGCTTTCGCTGTTGATCGGGAGAAGCGCCGGCGAAAGAGGCGTCCGCCGCCAGCAAGCGCTCGGCGCGATGGCAGACCAGCCGCGACGGCGTCAACAGCAATGGGAACAACAATAAGAGCACCGCCAGAAAATAAAAGTGGAAACAAGAAGCCGTGATGACGGCTGCCGCAAGGTAGATAACGACGATCAGCACGGTTTGAACGATGCGCCAGCGCAGCGGCAACAGCGCTTGCACGATCTGGCTGCCATCGACGGACGGGATCGGCAGCAGAAGGATATAGTTGAAAGTCAACAGCACTATCGCCGCGAAAAACATCGCGTTTTCGCTGTCGGCGTTGCTGATGATCGCAAAAATCAACAACATCCAGCCCAGCACGATGCTGGGCAGCGGCCCCATCATCGCTGCCCAGGCGAGCCGCGTTGCACTCGGGTTTTCTCTGGAGTTAACGCTGACGCTGCACACCAACGGCGGCCCCAGCATTTGCACACGCCGGAAACCCAGCGCGCGCAAGGTCAAGTAGTGAGCGCCTTCGTGCAGAATGATAACGCCAAGAATGACGGGGGCGAGGGCCAGAGATCGGAACACCCCGAACGCGACAAAAAACAAAGCACACCATAACAACAAGAACAACCACTGCCACCGCACCGGCAACGAGAGTTTCAGCAGGTTTTCAAAAAACGCCGCCAACATCACTTGTCGGGCAAGCGGCACTTTCTCCTTCTTCTTTTTTCGCCGAGGTTGCGTCCAACTGAGCCACAAGAGGCGGAACGCGAAGCGCAGCGTCGGGCGGGCGACGCCCTGCGCGTCGCGCCACAATTTACCGGCGCCGACCAGCCGCGCATCAGAGCCGACCATCGTTTGCAATTCTTCCGGCAAGGTTTCCGGCGCGCCGAAGTTGGGGGCCGCCGGTGTTTTGAAGCCTTCCACCCAATGGCGGTGTTTCGCCCATTGCTCGGCGAGCGTTGCGCCGGTGATCGTTTGCGCCGGATGTTCGTCGTCGGCAATCGCTTTGGAGATGAAGTTGTTTACCTGACTGGTGAGTCTGCGACCATCGGCCAGACGGGTCACGAATTGCGTGGTCAACTCATTGGGCAAGGAAGGGTTCAGCGGCGGATACAGCTCCACCAGCGTGTTTTTTTCGGCATGGCAAAAAAAAGCAGCGAGCACCGCAAAAGACCCGGGCGTTTCCTTCTCCGGCGCGACCACCGCCCATTGCGGCGGCGAAAAGCCAAGCGCCGTCAACTCGGCGGCGGCTTTTTCGTAGAGATCGGCGGTGGCCATTTGCGGCTGCGTGTGCCCGGGCAAACGACGCACGACCTGCGAGGGAAAGACGACCATCAAGTAGGCGCGCAGGGACAGCAGGACGACGAAGCACCCGACCGCACACACCAGAGCAATGATGATCAGCGCGTTGAACGCCATTCCGGTTTCCTTGTTTCCAGATTTCGCCATGATACCTTAATAGCGTTATGGCGAAACAAGGTTTCCCTCTCCGCAGAGAGAGGCGTTGGGAGATGCCGTCATTCCCGCGCACGCGGGAAGCCAGAGGCCATCTCTCCTCTCGTGGAGAGGGGTGGTTTTTCGTTGCGCCGCATACCCCTCTCTCCCGACCTCTCTCCCACAAGGGGAGAGAGGAGAAAAGCACGATCTTCTCTCCGCAGAGAGAGGCACACTCGCCCCCCCCTCCTCTCGTGAGAGGGATTGGGGGTCTGGATTCCCGCCTTCGCGGGAATGACGGCCCTTCCCTCTCCCCTCGCGGGAGAGGTTGCTCGAAGATGCATGGTGTTATCTTTTTAAAAACATTACGACTGGATGGCGCTTGTCTTGTTTGGTATAATCACTTTTTCAAAAGGGCAAAACAGACGCACCTCACTCACTAGAACGCACTTAAAAGGGTTCGTTGAGAGGGGTAGCGCGTTTTTCCAAAATCATGCAAGAAAATCAAGATCATGACGTCTAGTGAGCAGAAGCCTGCGGAGTCTTCCGCCTCCCCCCAACGACCGGCGGCATCTTCCGCCTCCCCCCAGATTTCGGCAAAACACTTGGGAATGCGCCCCCTGCGACTCCGTCGTCTGCTGGCTTCGGCGCGACGTTACCGAAAATGGGTTCTTCTCGCTGTCGCCGCCGTCGTGCTTGTCGTCGGCGGGGTGTGGGGATACGAACGGTTGGGGCATGTGACCGAAAACGATGCCCGCGTGAAGGCCGACATGATTACCGTGAGCAGTCGCGTCGATGGTTGGGTTGCCGAGCGGCCGGTCACCGACGGGCAACTCATCAAGATCGGGCAGGAGTTGGTGGTGATCGACCAGCGCGAAGCCGATCTCAAGCTGGCGGAATTGCACGCGCAGGCCGAAGCGATTCGTTTGCGGCGCGAGCAAATCACCATCCGGCAGGGCATGGTGGGAACTACGGCGCGCGATGCGGTCGCGGCGGCGCAAGCCAACAACGATGCGGCGACCTCGCGGCTGGAGCAAGCCAAGCGCGAATTCCAGCGCGCCGAGGAATTGCTCGGGCGCATCGTCTCGCACGAGTTGTGGGAACAACGGCAAACGCAGTTGCGGCAAGCTGAAGCGGCGGCGTTGGCGGCGGCCACCGCCTTGTCGGACGCGAAAGCAAAAATGGGCGACATCGGCGTGCTGGGCAAAGAGTACGACACGCTCGCGCAAGAAGCCGCGCAAACCGACGCGCAGATTCGCGCGCAGGAAATCAACATCGCTGACCGGCGGGTGCGCAGCCCGATTGACGGGATCGTCGATCAGAAATTTGTGGAGCCGGGCGAATACGTCGTTCCCGGGCAGCGCTTGTTCATCATTCATGACCCCAAGAAAGTGTGGGTCGATGTGGATATCAAGGAAACCAAGCTGGATCGTTTGAAGCCAGGGCAGCCGGTCAAGGTCAGCGTTGACGCTTATCCCAGCCGCCGCTTCGTCGGCCACATCGAGCGCATCGGCAACTCGACCAGCGCCGAATTTGCGCTGTTGCCCAGTCCCAATCCGTCCGGCAATTTCACCAAAATCACGCAGCGCGTGCCGATCCGTATTGCCGTCGAGCAACCGGACGACAATCCTTTGCGTCCGGGCATGATGGTTGAAGTGGATATTGATTCGCATTGAAGCGGTTTTGATTTATGTCTGAATATTTTTCCCCCGCTCTCCCGCCCGCTCTCCCACGAGGGGAGAGAGGAGAAGATACAACCTTTTCCCACTTGTGGGAGAAGGGCGTTGTGGCGAGGAGGGCAGCGATGAACGCCACCGTTGCGCTCCTGTTTGTTGGTCTTTCAGCGTTGACCGGCTGCGCCGTGGGGCCGGATTACGTCAAACCCGAGGTTACGCTGGCGCCGTTGCACAACACCGAAGCGGTGGCGTCTCGCGCCGTTGACAAGAAAGAGCCGCCGCTCGATCAGTGGTGGCAGGGGTTTGACGATCCGCAGTTGACGCAGATCATCACGCGTGTTCTGGCTCAAAATCTGGACATTCAGGCGTCGCTGGAGCGCGTGACGCAAGCGCGCGCCGTTGCTCAGGCGGCGGGGGCGAAGCGGTTGCCGACGGTGGACGCGAGCGCGCAAGCGCTGCGTGAACGCATGTCGCTCGACAACCCACTCGGACTCCTCGCGCTTAACGTCATGCCCGATTTTCCGCAGACCAGCAATTTGTTCGACGCCGGCATCGGCGCGTCGTGGGAACTGGATTTGTTCGGCGGCCTCAAGCGGCAGGAAGAAGCGGCGGTGGCGATGGCCGACGCTGCCGAGGCGACGCACGCGGGTGTGCGAATTTCGGTGGCGGCGGAAGCGGCCGACACTTATTTCAGGATTCGCGGGAATCAGGCGCAAATGAAGGTGATCGAAGACCGCATCGCCAACGATACCCGCTTGCTGGAAATGTTGAAGGAGCGTCGGGTTCACGGCTTTGCTACCGACCGCGAAGTCGCGCAGGGCGAAGCGTTGCTGGCGCACACGCAGGGCGAGGGAACGCTGTTGCGGATTGATCTCGAAGCGCAGTTGAATCGCCTGGATGTGTTGATGGGCGCGCAGCCGGGGACTTACGCCCAAGAGTTGAGCGCGCCGGCGCTCATTCCGGCGGTTCCGAAAATCACGACCGCGCCGACTGCCGATTTCTTGCGCCGTCGCCCGGACGTGATCGCCGCCGAGCGGGAGCTGGCCGCCGCCAATGCGCGTATCGGCGCGGCAGTGGCCGAGTATTATCCGTCCGTCTCTTTGTCGGGCTTGTTGGGCTACGAAAGTTTGACGCCCGCCGGTCTCTTCCATCCCTCAACGTTTCAGCCGCAAGGACTTTTGGGATTGCGCTGGCGGCTGTTCGATTTTGGCCGGATCGATGCGGAAGTGGCGCAAGCCGATGCCGCTACCCGTGAAGCGCTTCTTCGTTACCGGCAAACGGTTCTGCGCGCTGCCGAGGACGTGGAAAACGCTTGCGTGACGCTCGTTCAACAGGAAACTTACAGTCAGGATGTGATTCGGCAAATCAACGCGCTGACCCAAGTCTATGACGACTCGGAAACGGCTTATCGGTTCGGGATGATCGCGCTGACGGACGTGCTGGATGCCGACCGCCAACTGCTGTCCGCGCAAAGCGAATTGCCGCGCGCGCAAACCGACGCGGCGCGAGCGGCGGTGCGTTTGTTCCGGGCGTTGGGCGGCGGATGGTGATAAGGTGACCCACCAAATTACGACCGACGAGCTGATGGCGCGCTACGGCGCGCCTTACAAATGGCTCGCTGCTGCGACGATTCTGGTGGGGCTGGTGGCGATGATCGGTTCGTCCACCATCATCAACGTAGCGATGCCCGACATCATGGGCGAATTCGGCATGGGGCAGGATCAGGCGCAATGGTTGTCCACCGGCTTCACCGCCGCAATGACCGTTGCGATGCTGGCAGCCACCTGGGCAGTCAAATCGTTCGGCAGCCGAAAAACTTACATCCTGTCGCTCATCATCTTCGCTGCTGGTTCCATTATCGGCGCGTTCAGTCCCAACGACACGATTCTGATTTTTGCCCGGATCATTCAAGGCGCGGCGGCGGGATTGGCGCAGCCCTTGGGCATGGTCATCATGTTTCAGGTTTTTCCGGTCGATCAGCGCGGTTCCGCGATGGGGCTTTACGGCATGGGCGTGATTCTGGCGCCGGCGCTGGGGCCGACCATCGGCGGCATGCTCATCGACAGCTACTCGTGGCACTACGTTTTTTTCCTGGCGCTGCCGTCCTGCGTTGTGGCGTTCTTGATGGCGACGGCGTTTCTGCCGACGACCACCGCCAGCAAAAAGCCCGACTTCGATTGGGCCGGCTTCACCCTGTTGTCAGTCGGCATCGCGGCCTTTCTCGCGGGCATGTCCAACGGCCAGCGCTTGGGCTGGGACTCCAACTTCGTTCGCGGGGCGGGCATCGTATCGGCGGTCACCTTGCTCGCCTTCGTCGTGCAAGAGCGGCGCACGGCAACCCCGCTGCTCAATCTCGACGTTTATAAAAACTCCCGATTCGTCGCCGCCTCTTTCGTCGCGCTCATTCTGGGCGTCGGCGTTTTCGGTTCCACTTACCTCGTGCCGCTTTTCGTTCAGTTGGTGCAAGGTTATACCCCGACCGACTCAGGCCTTCTGCTGATGCCTGCCGGTCTCGTGCTGGGCGTTGTTTTTCCGGTGGTGGGGCGATTGAGCGACCGCTTTCCCGCGCACATCCTGATCGCCATCGGCGTTGTTTTGTTTGCGATCTCCAATTACCTCATGGGCTTCGTTGACACCGATATTCCGTTCTGGACCTTGGCCGGTTATGTGATTATCGGGCGCGTCGGCATGGGTTTCATCATGCCGTCCCTCAACAGCGGCGCGCTTAAAGTTCTGGATTATCGGCTGGTTCACGACGGCGCCGGCGCGATCAATTTCATCCGGCAGTTGGGCGGCGCTATCGGCGTCAACCTGCTCTCCGTTTATCTGGAACGACAAACGACCCTTTACGCGCACGATATCAACGCGATGCAAACCGGCAGCGCCTCCGCCACGTCAACCCTGCACGCCATCACCGGCGCGCTGAACGCATCAGGACTGCCGCCGGGATCGGCCATCGCCGAAGCCCACCGCTTTTTGTCCAACATGATTTCCGCGCAGGCCAGCGTGATGGGGTACAGGGCAAGCTTCTTGTTCGTGGCCGTGGTATTCTTTATTGCACTCCTGCCGGCCTGGTACATGCGAGTAAAATAGCGGGACGGTTGAGCAACCAGACAAATCGCACAATCATTGAAAAGGGGTGGTGACCATGTTGAAAATCATTCTCGTTCCTGTGGATGCGTCCGATCAGAAAGATGCCGTTCTGCATCAGGCGGTAGAAATCACGCGCAACTTCGGCGGCACGCTGCACCTGGCCGCCGTGCACGACATCAACCAGCTTTGGGAGGCGAAGATGCCCGAACCGCCTCCCGAAATCTTCGATTCGCTGGAAGAAGAAACCCGAGCGCGCCTCGAAGCCGCCCAACGACAAGTTCAAGAGTGGGGCATGGCGTCAGAAGGCCACTTTCTGGAAGGGCCGGTGACCGAACAAATCTCGCGCTTGGCCGGACAAATCAATGCCGACTTGATCGTGATGGGGCACCGCCAAATGTCCAAACTGCGGCGACTGCTGAAAAATTCCGCGGCAAAGGGACTGATCGACGAATCGCCGTGCAGCGTGATGATCGTCAGAGAACACAAAGGGGTGGTGGAGGAAGGGCAGTAGTTGGCGTGAGATAACGGTGGCGGCGTCTCTATGAGGAGCCGCTCCAATTCTTCAAACTTTACCGGTTGAAGCGTGCTTCTCGTTTCAATCCGCGCACTCGTTAGGGGCGCGATGACGCGCCAACATGACCAACTCCTGACGCTGTTCAATCACTGTTTGCTCCTTCTGGGGCAGCGCCGTTCTCCATCTCCAAAGATGACGGCAAAAGAGTAACCCATGTCTTGGCACATGAGTGGAGTCTGTACACCGCCTCTCCCAAGCGGGGAATACACGTCGCCCGAAAAGTCGTATAAACCATGTACAATACCCCCCGTCTTTCTTTCATTTTCACGCCATGAATACGTTTTCTCCCTCGTTCAGCAACTGGGTCGTCGCCACACGCCCCTGGTCATTTCCGGCGTCCAGCATGCCCGCCCTGGTGACGTTCATTTATGTTTTTTTCTTGAGTCGGCAGGAAGCGCTGGAGGTTCACTGGTTGCTGGGCGTTCTGGCGGTGATCGGCGCGGTGATTTTTCAAATCAGCGGCAATCTGATCAGCGACTATTTCGATTATACGCACGGCGTCGATCGTGAAGACACCTTCGGTTCCAGTCGCTTGCTGGTCAGCCGTGTTTTCAAACCACGCACGATTTTCTGGTACGGCGTCAGCTTCATCACTTTCGGCGCGCTTCTCGGCCTTTATCTGGTTTCGCAAACCGGCTGGCCTTTGTTGGCGATTGGTCTGTTCGGTTTTTTCGGTGCCGGTTTTTATTATCTGTTCAAAAGTCGGGCGCTCGGCGATACGCTGATCTTCGTGATTTATGGCCCGCTGATTTCGCTCGGCGTTTTTTATGTGATGACCGGCGCGCTGGATTGGCGAATCATCGCCTTGTCGCTGCCGATTGCTTTCATCACAGTCAACATTCTGCATGCCAACAACACCCGCGACATCGCGCACGACAAACGCGCTCACATCAAAACATCGGCGATGTTGCTGGGGATTCGGGCATCGGTGTTCAAATACAAACTGTTGTTGATCCTCTCTTATCTGTTGATCGCCGCGCTGGTCGTGGCGGGCATTCTCCCTTGGGCGACACTGTGCGTTTTTCTGACGCTGCCGCTGGCCGTCGGCAACTGCCGGATCATGGCGCGCGCGCGTGAAGAACAGCCGGAGAACATCCGCGATCTCGATGTCAAAACCGCGCAACTGCAACTGACGTTCAGTGTTTTGCTGTCGGCGATGATTTTCGCGTCGGTCTGGATATGAGCTACGCGCAGGCGGCCAAGCCGAAGCTGCACAGAATGAAAAACCTTCTGGGTTTTCCCATTGTCGTCGCCGCGATCCTCTGGTTCATCATGTTCTCGCCGTGGACGGCGCCGCGCCTGAATTTCTGGTGGGCGATGCTGTTCTCGGCTTCGGTGCTGCTCATCATGAGCGCGGTTTTCGGACGCGACTGGCGACCGCAATTCCGGTTGAGCGCGCGCGCCGTCGTGATCGGTCTGGTTTCGGCGGCGGTGTTGTGGGGCGTGTTTTATCTGGGACACATGCTGTCAACGATGCTGTTCTCTTTCGCCCAACCGCAAGTCGGCGCAATCTACGGATTGCGCGACGGCAACAGCCATGTGTGGATTGCGCTTTTGCTGTTGTTCATCGTCGGGCCGGCGGAAACCATTTTCTGGCAAGGCTTCGTTCAGCGCACCTTGATGCAACGCTGGGGCAGCCTGAGCGGCTTCGTCGGCACCGTGCTGATTTACAGTTTGGTGCACCTGTGGTCGTTCAACCTCATGCTGTTGATGGCCGCCGCTATCTGCGGCGCGTTCTGGGGCGGGATGTACGCGCTGCTGAAACCGCGAACGCTGTGGCCGCTGCTGATCTCCCACGCGGTTTGGGATGTGATGGTGTTTATCGTGTTTCCGATTGGGTGATGGGGCTTCGCGAAGCGCCCCGACGAAACACGCCGCGCCCCGATGGGCGCGTTTCAAAAAAGATTGCCCGCGCATGGCCGCTGTCTTTCATCCGGGAGCCGCCCGAATACCGACAGCGCGTTTTTCTCCCCTGCGCGATGGGGTCGGTCTGGCTGGACCGTCTTTCGTTGCCGCAAACACGGGTGGAAGGCGATGAATGCCTTCCGAAATCTGCTTTGCTGCGCACCTTGGAATCGAACCAAGCTCATTCCTGATTAACAGTCAGGCGCCCACACCTTGCTTGCTCGTGCGCATCAAAACAGACTTCGTTTTTGTCTTGGTAGGAGCACTGGGACTTGAACCCAGACCTGGCACCTTAAAAGGGTGCTGCGCTGCCGTTACGCCATACTCCCGCTACTCTTGGTTGCTACAGAAAACTGGCGCCGCCGGAAAGTATCGAACGTTCCTCTCCTGCTCTTCAGGCAGGCGCTAATCCGTCTCAGCTACAGCGGCAAAAATGGAGCGGGGTACGAGACTCGAACTCGTTTAGCCAGCTTGGAAGGCTGGAGCACAGCCTATATGCCAACCCCGCAATAAAAGAGTGCGGACAGCCGGACTCGAACCGGCGACCCTCACCTGCCATACTTTGGTCAGGCTTCTTCTGCCAACTGAATTATGTCCGCAAACCCGGCAGCCGTTTCTTGCTGCCGGAAGATGACCTTCCCGAATTGTCAAAGAGCCATTGACCGGCGTTTTACTTACTGCTCTGCCATTGCCGTATCAACTTCAAATGTTTCTAATCACGGGTGCCCAAAAACAAAAAGCCCGAACTGCTTTCGCTAATCCGGGCTTGTTTGGAGCCGTATCTTTTCGATGATACGGAATGACTACATGGTCACTCCCCCGGATGATCTGCGATGACCCTTCCACCCAAACCCGAACGCAAAGTGGACCGAGGCATTAAACGCCATGAGCGAATTCATGGGTTTTTGCGCAAAAGCAAAAGGCGCAAAAAAGCCTGACGTGCCGAAGCGGCCTGTCAAGCGATGTTGCGATGTTGCGATTTGCTGAAGATACATTTTCCTGTTCACTTAAGGTTGATGGTAGCGGGAGAAGGATTTGAACCTTCGACCTCCGGGATATGAGCCCGATACGCTGCCGCTGCGCTATCCCGCCTGAGCCATTGATGCGCAGTTTGCCAAAGCCAGTAGCGCCATGTCAACTTTTTCCGCAAAAATTTTGCATGGTATGAAAAAAAGTTGTGGTATTTGCGCAACTCGCCTACAATGGCGCCATGTCGAAACCACACCCCAAGCCTGAAAGAAGGATCATTTGGCGGGTTCGCGTCATGATGGCCGAGCGCGAGATTCGCTCGGTATCAGAGTTGGCTCGTCGACTGGAACAAGCGGGCGTCCCCATTTCCATCGCACAGTTGGGGCGCCTCATCGATGGCAAGGCGAGCCACTGGAATCAGCAAGTCATCGAAGGGTTAATGAAGGTTTTTGACTGCGAACTGTCGGACATTCTTCGTTCGCGGTGATTTTTTCAGATTGGCAGGATGGGCTAAGGCGCGTAGCGCCGTGCCTGGTTTGCCTTTTCTTTTACCCGCGATTCAGTTTTTCGATCATTGCTTTGACTTTGTCGGCGTCTTCGGAGCGCACGATGCGCGCGACGGCTTTTTGCAACGCGCCGACATCGGCGTTCAGAACGCGCTGTTTGACGGCCAGCAGGCCGGTGGCAGGCATCGAGAATTGTCGCAGCCCCAGCCCCAGCAGCAGCCACGTCATCTCGGGATCGTCGGCCATTTCGCCGCACAGGGAAATCGGCACTTCGGCCTGATGAGCGCGTTTCAAAATGTGCGCGAGCAAGCGCAGCATCGCCGGATGGGTCGGGTTGTACAGATGGGAAACGGCTTCGTCGGTGCGATCGACGGCCAACAGGTATTGCGTCAAATCGTTCGTGCCGATGGAGAGAAAATCGAGTTGTCGCAGGAACGGGCCTAACGCTAGCGCCGCCGACGGCACTTCGATCATGGCGCCGACTTCCAGCGCGCGGTCGAAAGCGATGCCTTTTTCGTCGAGCTTTTGTTTGGCTTCTTCGATGGCCGCCAGCAGCGGCGGAATTTCATCGCCGCCGCTCAACATCGGCACCAACAGTTTGATTTTGCCGTAAGCCGAGGCGCGCAGCACGGCGCGCAACTGGGTCATGAACAACGGTTGTTCGGCGAAGCACAAGCGGATGGCGCGCAAGCCCATCGCCGGATTCGGCGCGACCCGCGCCAGGCTGTCGATGCCGCCTCGCATTTTGTCGGCGCCGAGGTCGAGGGTGCGCAGCGTTACCGGCCGGCCTTCCATGCCTTCGACGACTTCGCGGTACGCTTCGAATTGCGTGTCTTCGTCGGGCAAGGCGTCTTGATGGAGATAGAGAAATTCGCTGCGGAACAAGCCAATGCCTTGCGCGCCGGAATCGAGCACTTTGTCGAGATCGTCGGAGGCTTCGATGTTCGCCAGCAAGGTCACTTCCACGCCGTCGCGGGTGCGCGGGCGTCGCCGCTTCAGCGTCTTCAACGCTTCTTGCCGCGATTCCTGAAGTTGTTGCAGCTTGCGGTATTCGGAGAGAATCGCATGATCGGGGTTGACGATCACGGCGCCGTGGGTGCCGTCAACGATCACCATTTCGCCGTCGCGCAACATTTGCCGCGCGTGGCGCGTGCCGACCACCGCCGGAATGCCGAGGCCGCGCGCGGCAATCGCAGTGTGCGAAGTCGCGCCGCCGAGATCGGTGATGAAGGCAACGAAATGGCGACGCTTGAATTGCAGCAAATCGGCCGGCGACAAATCGTGCGCCACCAAAATCATGTGCGAATCATCATCGCTTTTCGGCAGCGCGCCGGGACGACCCATCAGCCGCTTCAGGATGCGCTCGACGATTTGCATCACGTCAAACTTGCGTTCGCGCAAATACGGGTCTTCAAACTGCTCGAACTGCGCGACCCAGATGTCCATTTGCTGCACCAGCGCCCATTCGGCGTTGCAGCCGTGTTCGACGATGTAGTTTTTGACGTTGCCGGCGAGAATTTCATCGTCGAGCATGGTTTCGTGCACATCGATGAACGCTTCGATTTCTTCGGAACGGTCGCCCGAAGTCATCTCGGTGCGCAGCACGTTCAGTTCCTGACGCACCTCATGAACGGCGCGTTCCAGGCGTCGCACTTCCGTCGACGTTTGATCGGGCGCAATTTCATAATGCGACACTTCGAGCGTGGCATGGGAAATGAGGGACGCGCGCCCAATGGCGATTCCCTGAGAAACGCCGATTCCGTGCAACGAAAAAGTGGACGTCATGTTTGACCAAAAAGCAAAAACATCATTCCCCTTCGCCGAAATAATCGTTGATCAGCGCTTCGAGCGCTTCGAGCGCCTCGCTTTCTTTTTCGCCACTGGTTTCCAGCGTGACTTTGACGCCCTGACCGGCGGCCAGCATCATCACGCCCATGATACTCTTGGCGTTGACGCGCCGACCGTTGCGTTCCATGAAAATGTCGCAGGGAAAGCGCGATGCGAGTTGTGTCAGCTTGGCCGACGCGCGCGCGTGCAGCCCCAGCTTGTTCGGAATGATCGCGTCACGGCGCAGCATCGCAGCAATCACCCTCGTTTTCGCTTTTGTTGTCTTTCACGCACACCACGCCTTGATAGCCGCCGGACAGCGCTTTTTGCAGCGCCACTTCCAAGCCTTCCTTACGGTAAGTCAGCGCCCGCACCAACATCGGCACACTGGCGCCGCACACCAGCGCCACCCGTTGCGGCTCGACCAGTCGTTGCGCGACGCGGTAAGGCGTGGCGCCGCAGATGTCGGTGAAGATCAACACGCCGACGCCCTGATCGAGCTCTTCGACCAGCGCTTTGACTTGCGCGAACAGCAGATCGGCGTTGTCGCCCAACTGCGCCGACAACGCCGCGCAAGACGGCGGGCGCTTGCCCAAGACGTGCGTCAACACTTCGACGAACGCTTCCGCCAGAGGCGCGTGCATCAACAACAGGACTCCGACTTCGGCCGATTGCTTTTCTTCGGATGGTTTCATGCGGTCATGATAACTCAGGTTATGGGATGTCGGGAATGAGGCGCACTTAAAAAATGTTTTGTCAGCGGTCGCTTTTCAGGAATAACGCAACAGCATGACCTTTGCTCATCCCCTTTTACCAGCCGTCATTTTTCCGCGACGATTTCTTCGAGTCGGTCGGCCAGCAGTCCCGCTACGTTGAAGCCGGTTTGCTCGGCGATTTCAGCGAAACAAGTCGGGCTGGTCACATTCACTTCGGTCAAAAAACCGCCGATGACATCAAGACCCACGATCAGCAGCCCCAGTTCCCACAAAGGCCCTGCCAGCGCTTCGGCGATTTCGCGTTCGCGTTCGGTCAGTGGCATCGCCACGCCGCTGCCGCCCGCTGCCAGATTGCCGCGCGTTTCGCCCGGCTTCGGAATGCGCGCCAAAGCAAACGGCACGACTTTGCCGCCGAGGATCAGCACCCGCTTGTCGCCGTCGCGGATGGCCGGAATGAAGCGCTGCGCCATCACCGAGCGAGCGCCGAAACCGTTCAACGCTTCGATGATCGCGTTGCGGTTGGGATCGTCGGCGCGCACGCGGAACACCGACGCGCCGCCCATGCCGTCGAGCGGTTTCAAAATCGCGTCGCCGTGTTCGTCGATGAACGCTTGCAGCGTCGCCGGTTGTCGCGTCACCAGCGTCGGCGCGATGAATTGAGGAAAGCGCAGAATCGCCATCTTCTCGTTGAAGTCGCGCACGCTCTGCGGTTGGTTGAACACGCGCACGCCGGCGCGCTCGGCGAATTCCAGCGCGTAAGTGGCGTACACATACTCCATGTCGAACGGCGGGTCTTTGCGCATCATCACGATGTCGAACGCCGTCAACGGCATTCGCGTCGCCGCGTCCTCGCCGTACCAGCGGGCGTTGTCGTCGAACACCGCGATTTTTCGCGCCGTTGCTGACGCCTCGCTCTTTGCTTCGTCGCCGCTGACCGCCAGTTCGCCGATTTCGCAGGCGTAGATCGCGTGTCCGCGCTTTGCCAGCGCTCGCATCATCGCCACGCTGGAATCTTTGTACGGCTTGAGCCCGGCCAGCGGATCGAGAATGAAAAGAAGATTCATCGCCCCTCCTTTATAAAAATTACTCTACCGTCACGCTCTTCGCCAGATTGCGCGGCTTATCGACATCGGTGCCGCGAATCACGGCGCTGTGATACGCCAGCAGTTGCAACGGCGCGACGTGAACTATCGGCGACAGCAAGCTGGCGTGCTCCGGGACGCGCAACACATGAAGGCCGTCACCGGCGGCAAGATGGCTGTCTAAATCGGCGACGACGTACAACTCGGCGCCGCGCGCCCGCACTTCCTGCAAGTTGGATTTGAGTTTTTCGAGCAGTGCGTTGTTCGGCGCAATCGCTACCACCGGCATGCCGGCATCGACCAGCGCCAGCGGCCCGTGCTTCAATTCACCTGCCGGATACGCTTCGGCGTGAATGTACGAAATTTCCTTGAGCTTCAACGCGCCTTCTTGCGCAATCGGAAAATGCAGTCCCCGGCCGAGAAACAAAGCGTGCGCCTTGTGCGTGAACGCTTGCGCCCAAGCGATGATTTGCGGTTCCAGCCCCAGCGCCGCTTGCATCGCCGACGGCAAGTGACGCAACGCCCGCAGCCAGAACATTTCTTCTTCGGCGGACAAGCGACCGCGCTCTTTCGCCAGCGTCAACGCCAGCAGGAAAAGCGCCACCAGTTGTGTCGTGAAGGCTTTGGTCGAAGCCACGCCGATCTCCACGCCGGCGCGGGTCAAATAACGCAACACCGTTTGCCGCACCATCACGCTGGTGGCGACGTTGCAGATTGACAAAGTGTGAACGTGTCCCAACGCTTTTGCGTGATTGAGCGCCGCCAGCGTGTCGGCGGTTTCGCCCGACTGCGACACCACGATCACCAGCGCGCGCGGATTCGGCACGCTGTCGCGGTAACGGTACTCGCTGGCAATCTCCACCTGACAGGGCAACTGCGCCAGCGATTCGATCCACTGTTTGGCGACTTGTCCGGCGTAATGACTGGTGCCGCACGCCAGAATCAAAACGCTGTCGATTTTGGCAAAAATTTCCGCCGCGGGCGCGCCGAACAACATCGGCGTCACCGTCTCCACACCTTCGAGTGTATCGGCGATGGCGCGCGGTTGCTCGAAAATTTCTTTCTGCATGAAGTGGCGGTAGGGGCCAAGCTCGGCCTGCGCCGCACTCGCTTCAAGTTGAATGAAGGGGCGTTCGATCTCTTCGCCGTTGCGGTTGCAACAAACGATGGCGTCGCGAGTTAAATCGACGACATCGCCTTCTTCGAGATAGGCGATGCGCTGCGTGGCCGACAACAGCGCTGTCGCATCCGACGCCAGATAAGAACCGTCTTCATTACGGCCGATCACCAGCGGACTGCCGAAGCGCGCGCCGACCAGACGCCCCGGCTCGCGCGCCGAGATTACGGCAATCGCGTAAGCGCCGGTCAACTGTCGCACCGTCGCCTGCACGGCGCGACGCAAATCCTTGTTGGCGTCGCCGTGCCAATGTTTGTGAACGAGATGCGCGATCACTTCGGAGTCGGTTTGCGTGATGAAATCATAACCTTCCGCCTTGAGCACTTCGCGCAGCGTTTCGTAATTCTCAATGATCCCGTTGTGAACCAGCGCAATTTCATTGTGCGAAGTGTGCGGGTGCGCGTTGGTTTCGCTCGGCTTGCCGTGCGTTGCCCAGCGCGTGTGCGAAATGCCGGTCGTTGCGTGAATGTCGCGGGCGCGCGCTTGCGCGGCGAGATCGGCGACGCGCGCCGTGCTCACCAGGCGATCGAGTTTTTTCGTTGCATGCACGACCGCCAAACCGGTCGAATCATAACCGCGATACTCGAGGCGGGCGATCCCCTCCAGAAGTACCGGAACAATATCGTTTGCCGCGACCGCGCCGACGATTCCGCACATGGTTCAATCCTTTTTCTTGGCCGGTTTCGACCAGTTCTTTTTGACGATGGGCCGCGTTCGGGTGAACGTCAGCGCTTGCGCTTCGGCATCTTCGGACAAGGTACTGCCCGCCCCGATGGTGGCGCCCTTGCCGATGGTCAACGGCGCCACCAGCGCTGTGTTCGAGCCGATGAAAGCATCGTCGCCAATCTTTGTTTTGTATTTGCTGACGCCGTCGTAGTTGCAAGTGATCGTGCCGGCGCCGATGTTCACGTTGGCGCCGATCTCGGCATCGCCCAGATAACTCAAGTGATTCGCCTTGCTGCCCGCGCCCAAGGTAGTTGCCTTGATTTCGACGAAGTTGCCGACGTGCGCGCGCTCGGCGATCTTCGCGCCCGGCCGCAAACGCGCGTAAGGGCCAATGAGCGCTTGCGCGCCGACTTCGGCGCTGTCGAGATGCGAGAACGGCGCAACTTTGACGCCGTCAGCCAGCGAAACATGGCGAAGCACACAATGCGCGCCGATTTCCACTTCGTCGCCCAGCGTCACGTTGCCCTCGAAAACACAACCGACGTCGATGCTGACATCGCGGCCACAACGCAGCGTGCCGCGCAGATCGAACCGCGCCGGATCGGCGATGGTCACGCCTTGCTGCATCAACGCCGTCGCTTGCCGACGCTGCACGATGCGCTCGACTTCGGCAAGTTGGGCGCGATCATTGACGCCCTTTGCGCTGATCTCATCGGTTTGCACCGTTTCCACCGGCACGCCTTCGCGCACCGCCATCGCCAACACATCGGTCAAATAGTATTCGCCTTGCGCGTTGTCGCACGTCAGTTCCCCGACCCAGCGTTTGAGCAAAACCGTCGGCGCCGCCAGCACGCCGACGTTGATCTCGTCGATGGCCTTTTGCGCTTCGTCGGCATCGCGTTCTTCGACAATCGCTTGCACTTTGCCGCGCGCGTCGCGCACCACGCGCCCCAAACCCTGCGGCGCGGAAGTCTTCGCGGTCAACCACGCCAGCGAATTTTGGCTCGCCGCTTCGCACAAAGCCCGAATGTCGGACGTGGCGATCAACGGGCAATCGCCGTTCATCACCAGCGTGATTTCTGCTGCGGTTTTTTGATTCAACGCCGACAGCGCCACCCGCACCGCGTCGCCGGTGCCGCGCGGCGGCGACTGCTCAACAAAGAGCAGATTCGGCAACGCGGTAGAGAACGCCTCCCGCAAGGCAGCGCTCACTGTCGCGCCTTCCTTGCCGACGACCACCGCCACCGTTTGCGGCGCAACGCTGCGCGCCGTCGTCAACACATGCGACAACAGCGGTTGCCCCGCCAACCGGTGCAGAACTTTCGGCAACCGCGACACCATCCGCTTGCCCTGACCGGCCGCCATCACGATGACTTGAATGGAAGATAGAAGTTTCACTCGCAGTTCAACGGCCATGCCGTCCTTAAAGATGTCCTGAGAACTTTTTATTTTACCGCCTTTTGGGGCGCCTCTCGGTTTTGCGAAGCCGATAAAGGTTTCAAACAGCTTTTGAATTTTTCCTTGTCAATGCGATCAAACCGGTCGGCGCGATGCGTCATCGCGTCCCGGTTGATAAAAACGGGCGGCTCGTCCTTGAAAATGATTTTTGCCCGAATTTCTCGCTGATCGTATTGGTCGGCATCGACGGCGCCGGTCAGAGCTTCCAGAAAACACCGCTTGCTGATGGTGTATTTTTTTCCGTACGCTTCTATCTGCTCTTCAGAAATGCCGATTCTCGTCAAAACGTCAAAATCCAGAAAATGAACGAAGCCTTCTTTTTCAAGGTTTTCGGTCGGCCATATCTGATGCTGCGTGTTCTCGATAAAAACCTTCGTGACCCCGGCGGGCACGAGAAATTTCTCGTCGATTCGACCGGTTGCGCCGGGTTTTGCCAAACCGTGAAAAATATGAAGAACCAACGAATCGCCCGCTCTTTCCTGGGTGATGGTTTCAATGGTCAGGGCGCTGTTGAAATCCAGCCCTTGCACATGAAGCATCACGCCGTTCGGAGAGGGGATTTCTTCGACCTTGAGATTCCCGATGCCGGAAAAGGCGAGTTCGCTAGCGCCGCCAGCGGCGGCGCACATTCCTCCGCCCATGCAGCCCGCCAGCGTCAACAAAACGACGATAACAAGTTTGAGGGTTTGCGTGATTTTCATGATCGAGGTACCGAGTGGAAGGTGGAAGGGTTGAGATTGCCCTCCGCTCATTCTACCCGTGCTTAATAAAACTCACCGCCGTGCGACAGGCAGTCAAAATCATCATCAAGCACTTTTACCGCCGTGCCGTTCCCGACAGGGCGCACGACCACCCATATGTTGAAGTGCTGATTACCCTTCGCGTCAACGATGGCGGTCGCGCCCATTTTCCGCGCTTCATCGGCCATACGGGTAAAGACCTCCTCCGTTTTCCCTGGCGAGCGCTTGCTTCCCTTGATGTAGCCCAATACTTTGACGGGGACGGTATCCGGCAGTGTGCCGCGAAGGATGCACACCATATCATTATGCGGCGGCTCCCGCTGATCTGTGGCGTGGCGCGTTGATGCGCGAGTGCCGCAACCGGCGATGGTCAAAACAACAGCGACAACAGCGGCGAAAGCAAGTAATTTTTTCATGGGAATGTTCCTAAAAATTGTTGGGGAGTGGTTTCATGCCGAACAAACGCGGCAAGCGTAAGGCAGATATTCGCCATAACTTCCGCTATGTGAAAATATTACACCTTTTCTTCTGTCTATAAATCAAGAGCCAATTCTCGCCCGATCGGATAGCGTAATTTTGGTTTAGCCCTGTACACTCCTCACCCGGCCTTCGGCCACTGGGAGAGGGGAAAAGAATTGGAGACTTCGACAGGCTCAGTCCGAACGGTATTTTTTCAGGCGTAGGGGCGGCATTCTGCCGCCCAAAGAATGGGGTTACGAAGGGCTGGATTCCCTGTCATTCCCGCGAAGGCGGAAACGAGCGGGAATGACGACAGTGGAATAATGTGACGGCGTGGGCGCCATCGTTCATCTGTGCCGGAACGGGCGGCAGAATGCCGCCCCTACGGTTTGCGGCGAATACCGCCTTGCCGGAAAGTCGTTCGGACAAACAACCGGAATGCCGCCCTGCGGCGAGCGACCGAGAACGGTCGCCCCTACACCCTTCTCCCACAAGTAGGGAGAAGGGAAAAGAATTGGGGGCTTCGACAGGCTCAGTCCGAACGGTATTTTTTAGGCGTAGGGGCGGCATTCTGCCGCCCAAAAATGATGGCACGAGAACTAGATTCCCTGTCATTCCCGCGAAGGCGGGAGCGAGCGGGAATGACAACAGTGGAATAACGTGACGGCGTGGGCGCCATCATTCATCTGTACCGGAACGGGCGGCAGAATGCCGCCCCTACGGTTTGCGGCGAATACCGCCTTGCCGGAAAGTCGTTCGGACAAACAACCGGAACGCCGCCCCTACACCTCTCTCCCACAAGTAGGGAAAAACAAGGGCGGGTTCGAATCTCGCCCCTACGTCCTTCTACCCTTGTCCTCTTTTCGCCGCCGCCCGTTCCTTGAAGAAGGTGACGGCAATCGGGATCAGGGAGATGAGGACAATGCCGATCACGAAGAACGACAAATTGTTTTTAATGAACGGAATGTTGCCGAAGAAATAGCCGAGGTAAACCAGCGCACAAATCCACAGCGTGCCGCCGGTGACGTTGTAAGTCAGAAAACGCGGGTATGGCATCGCCACGACGCCCGCCAGAAACGGCGCGAAGGTACGCACGATCGGCACGAAGCGGGCGATGATGATGGTCGCGTTGCCGTATTTGTCGTAAAACTTTTGGGTGCGTTCCAGATACGCGCGTTTGTACCAGCGCGAATCCTTCCAGCCGTAAACGCGCTTGCCGACTTTGCGGCCGATGGCGTAATTGGCCGAATCGCCGAGAATCGCCGCCAGCGTCAGCAGAACCACCAGAAGGTGAACATCCAATTCGGTGGTTGCCGCCAAAGTTCCGGCGATGAACAGCAGCGAATCGCCGGGCAGAAACGGCAGAACCACCACGCCTGTTTCGATGAAGATGACCGCAAAGAGCAGCGCATAGACCCAAGGCCCGTACTGCGCGACGAAGTTCGCCAGCGTTTGGTCGAGAGCGAGAAGGGAAAAGAGCAGGGTGGTAATCATCGGGCGGGCAGATTTTTCGGGTTGGCGTTTTTTGGTTTAAGGCAGTTTTGTTCCAAGTTTGTACAGCCAACTCCCTTTGAAAAGTGGGGTATGGTCATGATTCGAATGCTGTTGTTCACCCCCCCCATCCGCTAAGGCGAGTGCCCCCTTTTGAAAGGGGGCTTTTCTGATTCGCCGCTCACGGCATGATTTTTTCGGCTTCCAGCCCTTCTTTTTTGCGTTCCGGTTTCACCAGATTTTCGCGCGAGACGCCAAGCCACATCACCAGCGGCGCCATCACCAGACCCGACGAGTAGATGCCGAACAAGATGCCGATGGTCAGCGCCAGCGCGAAGTAGTGCAGCGCTTCGCCGCCGAAGATCAGCATCGAGAGCACCATCAACTGGGTGGACAAGTGGGTGATGACCGTCCGCGAGATGGTGCTGGTGATCGCGCTGTCGATGACGTGCGGCACACTGGCTTTGCGCATCTTGCGGAAATTTTCACGAATCCGGTCGGCGATAACCACCGATTCGTTAACGGAATAACCGAGCACTGCCAGCACCGCTGCCAGCACCGGCAACGAAAATTCCCACTGGAAAAACGCAAAGAAGCCTAGAATGATTACGATATCGTGCAAGTTAGCGGTAATCGCTGACACGGCGAAGCGCCACTCGAAACGCGCCGCCAGATAAATGATGACGCCGATGGCCACCAGCAGCAACGCCAGCGCCCCGCTTTGATACAGTTCCTTGCCGACTTGCGGCCCGACGAATTCAACCCGCCTCTGTACCACGTCGGCGTTGTCTGCTTTCAACACGCCCATCACTTGTTCCGACAACTGCGCGCTGGATACGCCTTCTTTCAGCGGCAGCCGGATCAGCGCCGTGTCCGCCGTGCCGAAACTCTGCACGGTGTATTCGCCGAGATGCAAGGTGTCAATCGCGGTACGAACGCGTTCCAGATTGGCGGCACTGTTATAGCCGATTTCCATCACTGTGCCGCCTTTGAAATCGACGCCGAGATTCAAGCCTTTGTGCCACAGGAAAAAAATCGCCAGCAAAAAAGTAATCAGCGAAATAATGTTGAATTTCAACGCATGCCGCATGAACGGGATGTCGTGTGTAAACCGGAAAAATTCCATGATCCGTTATTCCTGAATAAGTTGTTTCGCTTGTCCGTTATTTCGCTTCGGCCTTGTGCGTCCGCGCGCCGTCGGGCGCGGCGAAGTTGGCCGCCAGCGTTTCAACCGGCGGTTTCCATACTTGGCCGATCGAAATTTTTTCGAGTCTCTTGCGATGTCCGTAAATCACCGACACCAGGCCGCGCGACACGAACACTGCCGAGAACATCGAAGTCATGATGCCCAGACAGTGCACCACCGCGAAGCCGCGCACCGGCCCGCTGCCGAGCATGAACAACGCGATACCGGCGATCAGGTTGGTGACGTTCGAGTCGAGAATCGTGCTCCAGGCGCGCTCGTAACCGGAGGCAATCGCCGTGTGCGGCGAGGCGCCCCATCGCAGCTCTTCCCGAATCCGTTCGTTGATCAGCACGTTGGCGTCAATCGAGATACCGAGCGTCAGCGCGATAGCCGCGATACCCGGCAAGGTCAACGTCGCTTGCAACGCCGACAGCAACGCTATCAGCAACACCAGGTTCACCGTCAGCGCCGTGGCCGACACCAGCCCCATCACCATATAGTAAGAGCAGATGAACAGCGCCAGCACGATGAAGCCGCCCAGCACCGAATGAAAGCCTCTCTTGATGTGTTCCTCGCCGAGCGAAGGACCGACGGTGCGTTCTTCGACGATTTCCATCGGAGCCGCCAGCGCGCCGGCGCGCATCAACAACGCGACTTCGTTCGCTTCCCGCGTCGTCATTGCCCCTGAAATCTGCACGCGACCGCCGCCGATTTCTTCACGAATCACCGGCGCGGTAATCACTTCGGCTTTGTTGCGTTCGATCAACATGACCGCCATGCGCTTGCCGACGTTTTCGCGCGTTACGTCTCTGAAAATCCGCGCGCCGACGCTGTCGAGATTGACATTGACCGTCGGTTGGCTGGTGTCTTGAGTGAAGCCCGGTTGCGCGTCGTTGATGCGGTCGCCGGTCAACACGACTTGTCGCTTGACTACCACCGGTCGTCCGTCGCGATCCCGGAACAAATCGTTATCGAACGGGACTTGTCCGCGCAGCGCCGTTTCCAGCACGCCCGGTTCTTCGTTCACCATCCGGATTTCCAGCGTGGCCGTGCGACCGATCACCCGTCGGGCTGCCGCTGCATCCTGAACGCCGGGCAGTTGCACGACGATGCGATCCGCGCCGGCTTGTTGCACGATCGGCTCGGCCACGCCCAACTCGTTGACGCGATTGCGCAACGTTGCCATGTTCTGGGTGACGGCGTTGTCCTGAATCTCTTTTTGTTTGGACGGATTGAGCGACGCCACCAGTTGCAAATCGTCGCCTTCGCCGCGCGGCGTCAACTGTAATTCGGGGTTGGAACGCCCGATCTGGTCGCGCGCGGTATCGCGCGCGGCGGCGTCACGAAAGCGCAGCACCACCGAGGAACCTTCGCGCAGAATGCCGCGATTCTGGATTTTCTTGTCGCGCATCAATGTCCGCAAGTCGGTCGAATAACGATCCGCCGCTTTGTCGAGCGCGCCCTTCATGTCCACTTGCAGCAGAAAATGCACCCCGCCGCGAAGGTCCAGCCCCAGCGCCATCGGCTTGGCGTTGATGTGTTCCATCCACGCCGGCGTCGAGGACAGCATGTTCAGCGCTACCGTGTAATCGTCATCGCCGAGCGCTGCCTGCAACACATCGCGGCCGTGCATCTGGGCGTCGTTGTTCGGCATCTTGATCTTGATGCCGACCGAATCGACCACGCTGTCACCGTACTCGATGTTGGCATTCTTGAGAATGCCCTGCACCCGCGTCAACAGCGCATTGTCAACCTTGATGGTCGCCTTGATCGACGATATCTGTATCGCCGGCACTTCCGGGAAGAAATTGGGCACCGTGTAAAGCGCACCCAGCGCCACGGCAACAATGATGATAAGGTATTTCCAGAGAGGGTAACGGTTCATGATCGAAGCGCGCTTCTTCCAGCGCATCCCGCCAAAAGGTCGGGCAACCTGTCAAAAAAATCGAACGCGCCGCACATCGAAACGGATAGAACGGCGGCGTTCACAAAACAACGTTCAGAAATCCTTGATCGTGCCTTTGGGCAACAACTGCGTCACCGCGCCGCGTTGCACCAGAACTTCCGTATCTTTGGCGATTTCCAGCGTCAGCGACGATTCGTCGAGCTTGACGATGCGACCGATCACCCCACCGGCCGTGGCCACTTCTTCGCCCTTTTGCAACGCGGTAACCATAGCGCGATGTTCTTTCACCTTCTTTTGTTGCGGGCGAATCAGGACGAACCACATCACGACGAAAAGCAAAACCATCAAGGCAATCGACGTGTACTGTGATGAGCCTTGCTGCGCGGCATCCCCGGTAGCTTGTGCAAATGCGGAACTAATGAACACAAAAACCTCCTTTGAACAAAATAACCAAAGGCCACTCGGCTCCCGGGCGAGCCGCCCCGGAACCGCATGACCCAAAAACCCGTTGCCCGCTGATTCCCGTTGGCATACGGAACCCGCGTAGAAACTCACGTAGTTTACCATGAGGGACTACGGCGCGCCGTGTCCGGCATGGATCGGGGGAGAGGGGCAGAAGGGGTTTCAAACCCGCTCCTTTTGTTTTCCCCTGCTTGTGGGAGAGGAGTGTCGGGACGACCGTTCTCGATCGTCCGCCGTAGGGGCGGCATTCTGCCGCCCGTTTCGGCACAGAGGAAAGATGGCGCCCACGCCGTCACATCATTCCGCTGTTGTTATTTTCCTGTCATTCCCGCTCGTTCCCGCCTTCGCGGGAATGACAGGGAAGCCAGCCCTTCGTAACCCCATTCTTTGGGCGGCAGAATGCCGCCCCTACAACCCTCTCCCGGCGCTACGCGATTGACGCACCTCGATTCAACCGTTCGGGCTTCAACAAACTCAGGCAAACGGAGCAAATCGACGCCTTCCTAGCCCGCCTCTTCGAGCCTCTTTTTCCACATTGCGACAACTGCCTCCCGTTCGCGGGCGTAAAGCGCCGGATCGACGCGAGCGTTATCTTCGCCTTGTAACTGGACGGCATGTTGCTGGCGGCGGTAAAGCCGATACGCCTGAATGGCGGCGTCGGCTTCGGCGGCGGTGATGAGGCCGAGCGTCGAGGTAGCGGTGAGCAGGGCGACGTTGCCGGTGTTGCGGGTCAAGGTCGGGAAGCGGTGGGCGTGCGCGAGCACCAGAAACTGGACGAGGAATTCGATATCGACCATTCCGCCGCGATCATGTTTGACATCGAAGCGCGCGTCCGAATGGAGGTGCCCTTCCAGCATGCGCTCGCGCATGGCGAGGATGTCGCGGCGCAAAACTTCAATGTCGCGCGGTTGTTGCAGCAGTGCCGCTCGTTCACGCATGAAGGCGGCGCCCAGTTCGTTATCGCCGGCGATGAAGCGGGCGCGGGTGAGCGCTTGATGTTCAAACGTCCACGCTTTTTCGCGCTGGTAACGGACGAAAGCGTCCCAACGCGAGATCAGCAAACCGCTGCTGCCGTCGGGACGCAGTCGCAAATCGGTGGCGTAGAGGTTGCCGGCGGCGGTGGTGCTGGTCAGCCAAGTGTTCATCCGTTGCGCCAGTCGCGTGTAGCGGGCGACGGCTTCGTCGCCGTCGTCGCCGACTTCATAGAGGAAAACCAGATCAAGGTCGGAGCCGTAGCTCATTTCCTTGCTGCCCAGTTTGCCGTAGCCGATGATGGCGAAGCGCGGCGGCGGCGCGTTTTCGGGCATCAGCGTTCGCCAGCAATGGGCGAGGGTCATTTCAAGAACGAGATCGGCGAGCGCGGTGAGGTGATCGGCCAGGCGTTCGACGGTCAGTTGTCCGGCGAGGTCTTGCGCCAGCAAGCGAAAAGTTTGGGCGTGCTGAAAGTGGCGCAGTTCATCCATTTGCCGCTCAGTGTCGCCGATGTGCGCGTCCAGAATTTGCGTCAGTTCGTCGCGCCAGGCGAGCCAATCGGGTTCGGCGAGAAGCACTTGCGGCGCCAGCAATTCGTCGAGCAAAATCGGGTGGCGGTTCAGATAATCGGCCGCCCACGAGGACGCGGCGAGCAAGCGGGCGAGGGTCGGCAACGCCTGCGGATGTTCGGAGAGCAGCGCCAGATATGCGCTGCGGCGGCTGATGGTTTCGAGCAGCGTGAACAAGCGCAGGAACAAAGTGTCGATGGCGGCGGCGCTTGAAGTCGGCGGCGGCGAAACGATGGCGGGAGCGATGTCGATGAGTTGTTGCGTCAGCGCATCGAAGCGTTGCTGCGAGCGTTCGGGCAGCGCGGCGTAGCGTTTGCTTTCGCGCGCGCGCAGGATGCGGTCGGCGATAGCGGCGGGGTCGCTGAAGCGATGCGCAGCCAGCGTTTGGCGAAGTTGCTCCGTTGCCTCCGGCGTGTTCCACGCGGCGGAAACGGAAGGCGCTGACGTTGCAAGCGTGGCGGGCGCATCGTCGTCACCGAGCAACGCTTCAAAACGCTGCACGACCCGTTGCCGATGGGCACCGAGCGCTTCTTGAAACGCGGCGAGAGAAGCGAAGTTCATGCTGTGCGCCAACGCTGTGCGAGACGCTTCGTCTTCCGGCAGGGTTTGCGTCGCCAGATCGTCGCGGTATTGCAGACGGTGCTCGACTCGCCGCAGAAAATCGTAAGCGGCGAGCAGGTCTTCGACGGCATCGTTCGGCAGCAACTCGCGTTCGCCGAGCGCCCGCAACGCGGCGCGGGTGCCGCGTAGTTGCAAGGCCGGAACGCGGCCGCCGCGAACGATTTGCTGCGCTTGCGCGATGAATTCGATGTCGCGGATGCCGCCGCTGCCCAGCTTGATGTTGTGCGCGTAGCCGCGCGTTTTGCCCTGCGCCCGGATTTGTTCGCGCACATCGCGCAATCCTTCGTAGGCGTCGAAGTCGAGGTATTTCCGATAGACGAAAGGCGCGATCAGTTGCTGCAATTCGTCGTGCCGCTCACCGGTGAGCGGCAACGCTTTCAGCCAGGCGTAACGTTCCCACATTCGCCCCTGCGCCGTCAGATAATGTTCAAGCCCGTCGAAGGAAATAGCCAGCGGCGCGGAGTCGCCGTAAGGGCGTAGCCGCATATCGACGCGAAACACGAAACCGTCGGCGGTCACTTCGTCGATGGCGGCGATGACGCGCTGCCCCAGACGAACGAAAAACTCGTGGTTGCTGAGTGAGCGGGCGCCGTCGGTTTCGCCGTCTTCGGGGTAGAGAAAAACAAGGTCGATGTCGGACGACACGTTCAATTCCCCGCCGCCCAGCTTGCCCATGCCGACGACGATGAACGGCTGAATCTCGCCCGCCGCGTTGCGCGGCCAACCGCGCGTTTCGGCGAGTTGTGTCTGATGCAGCGCGACCGCCGCGTTGAGGGCGTCGGTGGCCAGCCGCCCCATGTTGCCGCAAACTTCGTCGAGATCGGCCAGCCCGGTCAGGTCGCGCGCCATCGTGTGCAGCATGATGTGCTGGCGGGCGCGGCGCAACACAACGGCAAGGGCGTCGGCGTCGCCGGAAGCAGACAAAACCGCTGCGATAGGCTGGGTGACGACGGCGTTCCAGTCGAGCGGCTTTTCGAGCGCTGTCTCCCACGTGTCGCGGTATTCAGGACGCGCCGCCACCATCCGCTGGGCGTAGGTGCTGAAAGAAAGAGCTTGAGACAGATCCATAGCGGAAAAATGTTGTCGTTAAACGTTGCCGAATTGTAAGCGGTTACGCACGTCTCGAAAAATACAGGTGAACCAGAGTACAATCACCCCACTATTCTATTATTATCCACTGGCTTGCCGAAGGGGCAAGTTTTTTTGCGCGCAAACACCGAGAGAACAGGTTTGAATTCCCGCACCATTTTTATTCTTCTCCGTTTCTTGCGGTTTCTCAAGTATGTGCTGATCGCGGTGGGAGTGCTGGCGGCGGTGTTCATCATCGGTTTGCTGGTGCTTCGTTTCGTGCTGTTGCCGCAATGGGAAGCGCAGCCGAGCAAAGTGGCGAATTTTATCGGGGATCGTATCGGTTTGCCGGTGGCCATCGGCACGCTCGAAACCAGTTGGGATTGGTGGCGCCCGCAATTGACGGCGCGCGACGTGAAGATTTTTCCGGCGGCAAAAGCAAGCGCTGACTCCGGCGCTGAGCCTTCCGACGCTGAGGCCGAGGCGCAAGTGGCGCTGCCGGAAGTCGGCGCGCAAATCGACACCTGGAATTCGCTGTTTCATTTGGACGTTCGTTTTCAGCGGCTGTGGATCGACCAGCCGACGCTCATCGTGCGGCGCGACACTGCCGGTCGTTTTTTTGTCGGCGGCGTGTTGCTGATGGCTTCGCCGGAGGAGGACGGGGACGGCAGCGGCGGAAAATTCGTGGACTGGCTTCTGCGTCAACGCGCCATCGAAATTAACAGTGGCACTATCGAATGGCGCGACGAAAAACGCAGCGCGCCGCCGCTGGTCGTCGAGCAAATGGATTTTCGCGCCGAGCGAAGTTTGTCGCATTACCGTTTCGGCTTGCGCGGCGATCTGGTATCGGAAACGGGCGCGACGTTCGAGGTGCGCGGCGAAGCTGCCGCCGGTTTGCTGCAACGCAGTTTCGACCGCGATTGGCAAGGTTATGTCCGGCTGGATCGCGTAGATCTCGGCAGCTTGCGGCAATGGCTCGACTTGCCGATTGCGATGACGCACGGTGAGGGTAACGTGCAAACATGGGTGACGTTGTCGAAGCAGCGCGTGGTGTCGGCAACGGTCGATATGGCGCTGCAAAACGTCAAGGCCGCTCTGGCGCCTGCCGCCGAACCGGCTATTGCACCGCTAGAGTTGCAGGAAATTCGCGGCCGCTTCACGGCGCGCGAGGAGCGCAACCGGCTCAGTTTCTCGACGGAAGGTTTGACCTTCATCGAAAAGAGCGGCGCGCGTTTGGAACCGATGAATGTATCGCTGACGCTCGAAGGTCTCAGCCCGGCCACCCCGTTGCCGCTGGCGACGTTGTTGACGCAAGCGCCGAGTGGCCGCTTTGAATTCGACCGGCTCAACGTGTCGGCGTTGAGCGGGCTGCTGCCGTCGTTGCCGTTGCCGGACGGTTGGCGCGAGCCGCTGGCGGCACTCGATGCGCGCGGGACTCTGGAGAACGGCAGCGGCAGTTGGGAGCGCGTGCGCGAAGAAAACAAAAACGCGGAAAACAAAAAGGCCGAGAACGAAAACGTAGCGAACGAAAAAGCGAGTGAGCCATCGTGGCGATTGATTCATTACAGCGCGCGTGCCACGGTGCGTGGCGCGGGAGTGCAAGCGTATGGCGCTTACCCTGGCTTGCGCGGCATCAGCGGCGCCGTTTCGCTCGATGAGCAGCAGGGGAGTTTGACGCTGGCGGGACGTGAGGTTGTGCTTGATCTTCCGCGCGTGTTTCCCGAAGCGTTGTCGCTGGACACGGTGGGCGGCAACGTGCACTGGATGCACAAACCGGAGGGGCTGGTCGTTCAGATCGACGCGCTGCATTTTTCCAACCCTGATGTGGAAGGAACGATCAAGGGAACTTGGCAAGCCAACGGCAGCGATGGCATCGCTGATCTCTCGGCGCAAGTGCAGCGCGCCACCGCCAGCGGCGCCTATCGCTACATTCCGATCGTGGCCGGCGAGCATGTTCGCCACTGGTTGCAAGAGAGTCTCAAGGGCGGCACGGCCGATCGCGGCACGGTCACATTGAAAGGCGAACTGGAGCATTTTCCGTTTGCCGACGGCAAACAAGGCAGCTTTGTTGCCGAAGCGCACGTGGCGGGCGCGCGGTTGGCTTACGATCCGGCCTGGCCGGCCATCGACGGCGTGGAAGCCGATCTTCGTTTTGAAAATAACACCATGGCCGTCACCGCCAAGCGCGGTTCTATTTTCGAGACGACGCTGGGGCAAACGCGCGCGACGATTCCCGATCTCGGTTCGCATCAGCCGCACTTGCACATCGACGGTTCGGCCAGCGGCCCGCTGATGTCGTACCTGAATTTTCTCGAACAAAGCCCCGTCGGCGGTTGGCTCGATCACATGTTCAAAGGCGCGCAAGCCTCCGGCAACGGAGCGCTGGCGTTGAAGCTCGACATTTCATTGAGCGGCGACGAAGCGAATGCGGTCAAAGGCAGCTTCAAACTGGCCGACGACACGCTCGACATTCCGGGGGTACCGCTGTTGTCGCACACGCGCGGCACGGTGTTCTTTACCGGACATGAAGTCAAAGCCGACGCTTTGAGTTTTGAAGCGCTGGGAGGGACGGGAACGCTCGCGCTGACCTCGCGCGACGGCGGCATCACGTTGACGGGATCGGGAACGGCGAATCTCGCCAAGTTGCATCTCAACGATTTGCAAAGCGACGCGCAACCGTTGCTCGAGCGTTTGTCGGGAACCACGCCCTGGCAACTGACTTTTAACGCCGGCGGCAACAAGGGAACGCATTGGGTGCTGACCTCGTCGCTGGTCGGAGCAAGTATCGATTTGCCCGAACCGCTGGGGAAAAGCGCGAATGCAACCGCGCCGTTGCGCATCGCGCACGATGCGGTGACGGTTAGCGGCAAGGAAACGGCGAACAAGGAAGAACACTGGCGCGTTGATTACCGTTCGCCGAGCGCACCGTTGGCCGTTGTCGCCAAGAGTGTTCCCGTCGGCGAAAAGTGGAAGCTGGAGCGTGCGCGGCTTCATCTCGGCGAAGCGCGCGGGGCGGCGGTAGCGTTGCCGGCCACGCCGGGGCTGTCGGTGCGCGGCACGCTGGCGCGGTTCAACACTGAACCTTGGTATGCGTTGTATCAATCGTTGCCCAAACATGAGGAAGGCAATGTATTGCCGCTCGACGAAGTGGAGGTCAGCGTCGGCACCTTGAACACGCTGATGGGACGACAACTGCACGAGGTGAAGCTTTCGGCGCACAAGACGACAAACCTGTGGAACATCAACTTCGCTTGTCGCGAAGCCGAGGGCAACATGACTTGGGAGCAAGCCGACGCCAACGGCGCGGTCAACGGTCGCCTGAAGGGGTACTTCACGCGGCTGGCGCTGGCCGAAGTGAAGGATGAAAAAAATGCGGCCAAACGCAGCACGGTGTTGATTCCCGGCAGCGCCAACCCGTGGCCGGTGATCGACTTCAAGATTGACAATTTTTCTTACAAAGAAAAAAATCTGGGACAACTTTCGATTCAAGCGGAGCCGCGCGGCACCGACTGGCGCATGGAAAACGTCGCTCTGGCCAACGCCGACGGCGTTGTGACGGCGAACGGTTGGTGGCACACCGCTCGACAAGCGCAACGCACCGAACTCAACATCGAAACGAAAATCAACGACGCCGAAAAATTTCTCGATCATTTCGGTGTGCCGAGAAGCGTGGTCGCCGCCGATGTGCAGTTGGACGGCGCGCTGTCCTGGGAGGGGGCGCCGAGCGATTTCGACATCAACTCGCTCGACGGTCATTTGACGCTGAACGTCGGCAGAGGACACTTCACCCGCATCGAGCCGGGGATCGGTCGCTTGTTGGGCGTATTCTCGTTGCAAGCGTTGCCGCGCCGGATCACGCTCGATTTCCGCGATATATTCAGCGAAGGTTTTGCCTTCGATGCGATCACCGGAACCATCGACATCAAGGAAGGCATTTTGCGCACCGCCGATTTGCAGATGAACGGCGCGTCCGCCAAAGTGAAACTCAACGGTACGGTGGATCTGAGCAAGGAGGCACAGAATTTGAACGTGTATGTTCAGCCCAGTTTGACCGACAGCGTGTCGGTGGGCGCGGCGGGTGCGTCGGTGTTGTTGATGGCCAATCCGGTCGGCGCGGCGGCGGTCGGCATCGGCGCGCTGGTCGGGCAACTGATTCTCGGCAACCCCATCGAAAAAATCTTCAGTTACGAATACACCGTCAAAGGATCGTGGGACGATCCGGTCGTCGAGAAAAAAACGCGCGAAGGATTGCAAGGGTCGTCGCCCGACGAAACCTCGGCGGCGACCGAGAGCAAGCCGGAGAATCAAACTCAAACGCCTTAGGAGAGCGCCATGCGCCACATGAACGTTGCGGCAGTGCAAATGATCTCCGTTCCTGAAGTGGAAGCGAACCTCGTCGCGGCGCAACGCGGCATTGAAGCCGCCGTGGCGCAAGGCGCCGAACTGGTGTTGTTGCCCGAATATTTCGGAACGTTGGGCGCGTCGTTGGCGGCGCGACAGGCCGCTTACGAAAACGACGGCGACGGCGTACAACAACATTTTCTTTCGGAAACGGCGCGAACCCATCGCATTTATGTGATCGGCGGTTGTGTTCCGATTCGCGCAAGCTCACAAAAAAGCAGCGCACAAAACACCCGCGCCCGCAGCGCTTGTCTCGCCTATGGGCCGGACGGCAAACGCCTCGCGCGTTACGACAAAATTCATCTTTTCAAATTTGCGCAAGGCGAAGAATCTTACGACGAAGCGCAGTTGATCGAAGCGGGAGATGTGTCTGCGTCGGTGGCGTTCGAGGCGCCGTGCGGAAAGGTTGCTTTATCGATTTGCTACGACGTGCGTTTTCCGGAACTTTATCGGCGTTTCGGCGAAGTGACGTTAATGGTGGTTCCCGCCGCGTTCACGGCGACAACGGGACAAGCGCACTGGGAAATTCTGCTGCGCGCTCGCGCTATCGAAAATCAGTGCTACGTTCTTGCCGCCGGGCAGGGCGGCCGTCATCCGAACGGACGCGAAACCTACGGGCACTCCATGCTGATCGATCCGTGGGGACAAATCGTGTCCTGCCTGCCGCAGGGCGAGGGTGTGGTGATCGGCGTCGTCGATCCGGCGCGAATCGACGAAGTGCGGCGCTGGCTGCCGGCGTTGCAGCATCGGCGACTTTAAGAGTTTGCAGCGATGAAGAAATGGCTGGTTTTTGTTTTGGCGACACTGACGCCGGGGCTGGCCTTGGCTCAACACGGCGGAAGCGAAGGAATCATCATTGCCAACTTGTGGGGGGTTGTTTTAGCGCCCGTGGTTATAGCTTTCATCATGCTGGGCTTTTTTGAATGGAAAGTGATCTTTTTCTATATTGCCATCGTTGTCGTTACCTATGTTGCGTATGGCTTTTTTGTCTTTTTCTTTTGGTGGGAAAGAGACCTGAGCTTGCTGTTTTTTATCGCAAGTAATGTGGGGCTTCTGGGCTTTCCGTTGGTTGCGACGTATGGGTTTTACAGAAAGACCAAGAAATAAAACAGCCCCTACACACCCGCTCCCCGCTCTTGCCGAAACTGCGCCACAAACGCGGCCAGCGCGTCTTCTTCTATCGCCTCCCGTATTTGCCGCATCAGGTCGAGGTAGTAATGCAGATTGTGAACCGTCGCCAATCGCGCGCCGAGAATTTCGTGGGTTTTTTGCAAATGGTGCAGATAGGCGCGGGTGTAATGACGGCAGGTGTCGCAGAGACACGTTTCGTCGATGGGGCTGGTATCGGTGCGGTAGCGGGCATTGCGAATCTTGATGTCGCCGAAGCGGGTGAAAAGCCAGCCGTTGCGGGCGTTGCGCGTTGGCATCACGCAGTCGAACATGTCGATTCCGGCGACGGCACCGGCGACCAAATCTTCCGGCGTGCCGACGCCCATCAAATAGCGCGGGGCATTTTCCGGCAGGCACGGCGCGATGTGATCGAGCAATCGCAACATGTCTTCTTTCGGCTCGCCGACCGACAAGCCGCCGATGGCGTAACCGTGAAAGCCGATGTCGGTCAACGCCTGCAACGATTCGTCGCGCAAATCTTCAAACATGCCGCCTTGCACGATGCCGAACAAGGCGTTCGGATTGTTGCCGTCAACAAACGCGTTCTTCGAGCGCTGCGCCCAGCGCATCGACAACGCCATCGACGTTGCCGCTTCTTCGCGCGTTGCCGGATACGGCGTACATTCATCGAGCGCCATCACAATGTCGGAATTCAAAACGCGCTGAATGTCCATCGACCCTTCCGGCGTCAGCAGCAAGCGGTCACCGTTGATCGGCGACGAAAAGGTCACGCCTTCTTCGCGGATTTTGCGCAAGGCGCCGAGGCTGAAAACCTGAAAACCGCCGGAGTCGGTCAAGATCGGTTTCTGCCAGTTCATGAAACGGTGCAAGCCTTGATGCAAGCCGATCACTTCTAACCCAGGGCGCAGCCACAAGTGGAACGTATTGCCGAGAATGATTTGCGCGCCGTTGTCGAGCAATTCGTCGGGCGTCATCGCTTTGACCGAGCCATAGGTACCGACCGGCATGAAGGCCGGCGTTTCCACCACGCCGTGCGCTAGGCGCAACCGCGCGCGACGGGCGCGGCCTGCTGTGTGCAAAACATCGAAAGAGAAGTGGTTGGCGGTTTCCATGAGTCGTTTATCTCTTTCCCTGCTTTTGAGAACGCTCCAGAAGCATGGCGTCTCCGTAACTGAAAAAACGGTATTGTGAGCGAATCGCGTGCGCGTAAGCGGCGCGCATCGTTTCATAACCACCGAAGGCCGCGATCAGCATGAGCAGCGTCGAACCCGGTAAGTGAAAATTGGTGAGCAACCGATCCACCACTTTGAAGCGGTAGCCTGGCGTGATGAACAACGCCGTTTCGCCGTGCCCGACGTGTAGCGCTCCCGCCGCGTCGGCGGCGGATTCCAGCGCTCGCAGGCTGGTGGTTCCGATTGCCACGACGCGGCCGCCGCGCGCGCGCGTTGCTTCTATCGCCGCGACCGTCGCCGCCGAAATTTCATACACTTCGCGGTGCATCACGTGGCGCGACAAATCTTCGTGTTGCACCGGCTGAAAAGTTCCGGCGCCGACGTGCAACGTTACCGTTGCCCGTTGCACGCCACGCGCGTCGAGCGCGGCCAGCAAGGCTTCATCGAAATGCAGTCCCGCCGTCGGCGCGGCTACCGCGCCTGGCACGCGCGCATACACGGTTTGATAGCGCGCGTCGTCCGCGTCCTCGGCAGCGCGACGAATGTACGGCGGCAACGGCATTTGCCCGTGTTCGTTCAACCACGTCACCAGATCGCCCGTTCCATCGAAGCGCACTTCAAAGAAACGACCCTGCCGACTCAGCACCAGCGCGCGCGCGTCAGAGGCCAAAGCAATCGCCGCACCCGCGCCCGGCAGGTGCGACGCGCGCATCTGTACCAGCGCGCGATCTTCGCCCAGCAAACGCTCGATCAACAGTTCCACGCGCCCACCGCTGCCGACTTTTTTTCCAAACATTCGCGCCTTGATCACTCGCGTATCGTTGAACACCAGCAAATCGTTCGGTGCGATCAGTGGCGGCAACGCCTTGAACGTCAGGTCGGCCAGCATCGGCGCGTTGTTTTCAACGCTTGGAATGACGTGCAACAAGCGGCTGGCTGTTCGTTCCGGCAACGGATACTGCGCGATCAACTCCGGCGGCAGATCGAATTCAAAGTCGCTTCGCGTGTAGGCTGGACGCGGCGGGTGGTCGGTAGAAAAAGGCATGACGAAAAAAGGAGAAGAACAGACGTATTTTACAGGACGGTTCAAGCGCGCCGGGAAATCGTTTCAGCAAGCACGATTCACCCCCCTTTTTTCTTGACAAAGAATCGTTTGAGTTTGTCGAAAGAGCACACCCTTTCCCGCAAGCGGGAGAGGGGACGGAACCCTGTTTTTGGGATACACTAAGCGCCGACCGCATGACCCAACGGCACGACTTCTCCATGGACGATCAACAACTGCTTCGCTATAGCCGCCATCTGCTTCTGAACGAATGGAGCCAGACGGCGCAGGAAAAATGCGCCGCCGCGCATGCGGTCATCGTCGGCGTCGGCGGGTTGGGATCGCCCGCCGCGCATTTTCTCGCGGCGTCCGGCGTCGGCGCGATCACCTTGTGCGACAACGACGACGTCGATCTGACCAATCTTCAGCGGCAGATGCTTTACACCACGGCTGATGTCGGCAAGCGAAAAGTGACGGCAGCACGCGACCGTTTGTTGGCGATAAACCCGACGATCACCGTGCGCGCTCGCAACGAGCGAATGGACGGCGCAGCGCTGAACGAACTCGTTCGCACCGCCGATGTTGTACTCGATTGCACCGACAATTTCAAAACGCGGCACGCGATCAATCGCGCTTGCGTTGCGTCGCGCGTGCCGCTGGTTTCGGGCGCGGTGATTCGTTTCGACGGGCAGGTAACGGTCTTCGACTTGCGCGAGCGCGAATCGCCGTGCTACCACTGCCTGTTCGGCGAGAACGAGTCGCTCGAAGAAGCGCGCTGCGCGACGATGGGCGTTTTCGCGCCGCTGGTCGGCATCATCGGCACGACACAGGCGGCAGAAGCGTTAAAGCTCCTGTCCGGAATCGGGCAACCGCTGACCGGTCGTCTGCTGATGTTCGATGCGCTGACGACGCGATGGCAGCAGGTCGCCCTCAAGCGAAACCCTAACTGCGCGGTGTGTTCAGGAACGCGCTGAATGCATCAGTGCGTTGTTGCCACGCCGTTGCAGGCGGTCAGCAAAAAAGTCCGCTGCGCTTCCCAACCGTCTCGCGGGCGGCGCTTGAATCCTGTCTTCACGAAAAGCTGCCAGCGACCAGTCACATAAGCAGCCAGCACCGAGGCGTGGGCGCCGTGATCGTGTTCACGCGGCAACTGTTCGGCCAGTTGCGCAATGCGCAGTGACTGGCGAAAGCAGGCTTCGATCCGCTCGAAAATCTGGTTGATCCGCTGTTGCAAGCGTTCGTCCTCATGCACCAGAGCTTCGCCGGTCAGCACGCGGGTCATCCCCGGGTTTTTTTCGGCGAAGCCGAGCAGCATGGAAGTGATTTGCTCGGCTTGCGTGCAACCGTCTTCGCTGTCGGATTGGATTTTATTGATGAGCGAAAAGAGCGTGTTTTCGATGAACTCGATCAACTTTTCGTACATCTGTGCTTTGCTGGCGAAATGACGGTACAGCGCTGCCTCGGAAACCCCGAGTTGCTCCGCCAACGCCTTGGTCGTGATTTTTTCTACGCGCGGATTTTCCAGCATGCTCGCCAAAGTCTGCGAAATCTGGTCGCGACGTTCTCCTTGTCGTCCTGCCATTTTCCTCCCCCTTTTTTTGATTTCCCTTCTACCTTCACTTCTCTCCGCCCTTCGCGCTCGACCTTCTTCTTTCAAACGCGAACCCCCCGCAGGGTTTAACCCTCTGCTTCGGAGTGAATTTTGGTGCCTACACCACTATCGGTCAGTAATTCCAGTAACAACGCATGCGGAACTCGACCATCTATAATATGCGCGCTCTTGACGCCGCGCTTGATTGCTTCTAATGCCGAGCCGATTTTTGGCAGCATGCCGCCGTGAATCGTGCCGTCTTCAAACAATGCTTCAATCTGGGCGGCGGTCAATCCGGTCAACAGATTGCCCTTTTGATCGAGCACGCCGACCGTGTTGGTCATCATGATGAGCTTTTCCGCGCCCAACCGTTCGGCGAGTTTTCCCGCCACCAGATCGGCGTTGATGTTGTACGCTTCGCCGTCTTGCCCCATGCCGATCGGTGCGACGACCGGCACGAAGTTACGCGACACCAGCAAGTCAATCAACTCCGGTTCGATTTTTTCGATCTCGCCGACCAGTCCGATGTCCAGATCGCTGCCGCCTTCTTTATCTTTGAGTTTCATCCGCCGCGCCCGAATCAGTTTGCCGTCTTGCCCGGTCAGCCCAACAGCACGTCCGCCGTGACGATGTATCAGCGCGACGATTTCCTGATTCAATTCACCGAGCACCATTTCGACGACGGTCATCACGCGCTCGTCGGTGATGCGCATGCCTTGCACGAAGGCGCTTTCGATTTTCATCTTTTCGAGCAGTTCGCCGATCTGCGGTCCGCCGCCGTGCACGATCACCGGATTCATCCCGATCAGCTTCAACATCACCACATCGCGCGCAAACCCGGCTTTGAGCGCGGGATCGATCATCGCGTTGCCTCCGTATTTTATCACGATGGTACAACCGTGAAAACGTTGGATATACGGCAGCGCCTCAGCGAGCACATCGGCCTTGAGGGCGGGAGAAAGTGTTTCGGGCATCACCATGACCGTCACCAGTAAAAGAGAAAACGAAAATATTTTATTATCAATTGTGGTGATTGTACCTGAACATATGTCTCATCGTACAGATACCCTCGTTTTTCTTATGACGTTGGCGGGTGTTTTGGTATCGGTTGCAATGGCATTGGTTTGGTATGGAAAAAGATGATGAAATATTCTGATCCCACGCAAAAGACATTGCCAAGGCCGCGGGAATATCGAAAGAAGATTCGTCGTGAAAAAAACGGAGGCCAAAGCCTCCGTTTCTCGTTTCTCAATGGGCAATACGATTTTTCATCACGGAAGAGCGATGTTCTTCTCGAAGTGATGCGCGATACGGCCAGCATAGCTTGCCCAGACGGTTGCGCCCGGAACCACCGTACTTGAGACTTCGCCATTGTTGAACTGCTGAACGGCAAAACCAACCATCGGCAAGCCACGATACACATAGCCGGTGATGTTTGTATTGGTCTGTGGCGATGTTGACAAATCAATATGTTGCGTACTTCCTGTCGCAGTCAAATAATGAGAGTCGCTGCTGAGCGTAAACTCTGCCCAGCCATTGTCAAAAGACGTCAGCAACGTGAAGCGATTCTGCGCGTAGAAGATCGATTCCGTATCGAACGTCTTCCCGAAAGTTACGACGTTAGCTCCCCAGCACAGCGCTGTTGGTGGCTTTGGCGGAGGTTCCGGGAAGCCGCCCGCATCATCTGTTCTCGCGCTGCTCTCTTCGCGATTATACTGCGCGATCATCAACTCATCGCAGGCGCCGCCTGACGTAAAGTCACGCTGGAAGAGGTGATAATCAGGAATAAGCGGTCTGATCTTGGACCAGTCAGGGGCGCTGTAATAATATTTTTTTGTCGGCATCGTGATGATCCAATCGGTCTTGGCAGCAACGGAATCTTCCAGCACATACTCGTTAGAAACTGACGCATTCATCAACACCGCCGAGACGGCATCGATACCTTCATTCCAGTTTGTAATATACTCATCCGTTCCGTTTACAACGGTCGATATTTTCGGAGAGGCAAGATTCAGATCCGGCTCGATGGTTCCGGAGGGGCGCCAGAGATTCGCCCCGGGAGTGGGCGCGCTGAAAAAGCCATCCAGCGCCACTGCCTCGTATGCTATATCCTGCGCGTCGTTGGGATTGATCAGTATCATGCTACCGAACAAGCCGCCCGTCCCTGTCGTCAGATCGGTGGCAACCCATGCCGGAATCACACCCCAAGTTTCGCTAATCCAGTTACAGTCAAGCGGTTTATATTCGTTGTTGACTCTCGTGTGCGTCACATTTTTCTCTGTGCTCGTACCCGGAATAATATCTGCCATCTCAATAATCTCGACGTAACCTTCCTTGGTTCGATCAAGCGTCGCATCTTCCCGGTCAGCATTGGCGTCGATGTATAAATAGTTTCTGAACTGTACACCTTCGGCCGGAATCGGCGGCGAAGTGCACGACTTGTCGTCCGTCTTTAGCATGGCGCCGCTGCCATCATTGGATGGAGTGATCGCGCTAGTCCAAACGTCATGCGGCGACAGGTACAGGTTGAAGTCCAGAACTTCTTGCGAAGCCTTTCCTTCGAGAAAACGAACCCTGACCGCTTTGCCGACTTCTGTCTTGTTGACGACCGAAATCAACGAGTTAAATGTTCTGACACCGCTCGCATCGCCGCGAACCGTGTAGTACGGATAAATCAAAACCTGTCCCAACCCGGCCGGGTTAAGGCTCACAGCTTGCGCTGAACCAATCAAGCCCATTACGACCAGGCCGGTCAAGGTAACGTAGAGCGATTTTTCCTTAAAAATGTTCATAGAGAAGCCCCTGAAAATTGAAAAAAGATGAGTTTTTTTAATAGATTATTATGCCCTATTTAAACTGTGTCAAATTCTGCCAACAGCTTTTGTGCTCGCTGGGTAAATTTGACACGACAGCGCGCCAATGAATGTGCTACTTTGGGACGCCAAAGATCAAGGGCTAAACGTCCTTTGGGACACTCTCTGGGAAAGAGACGCCCTGATATTCGGGAATCCACCGTCCCAACCATTCGCGCAGCACTTCGGGGGCGGGCAATTGGCTATTTAATGGATCGCTAGACAGTTGATCTTCACAACGGGTAATGATTTCTTCAATAACGCCGGCGGACGTTTGTCGCGCCTGAGCGACTTTGATTTTCGGGTGCGGCGTCGGTCGTCCTTCTTCCGCGTCCGCCAGCAATTCTTCGTGCAATTTTTCACCGGGGCGCAAGCCGATGAATTCAATTTTGATTTGTTCGGGATCGGCGCCCGACAGCCGGATCATGTTGCGCGCCAGATCGACGATCCGAATCGGCTCGCCCATGTCCAGCACCATGATGTCGCCGCCGGAACCTTGCAAGCCCGCTTGCAACACCAGTCCCACCGCTTCCGGAATCGACATGAAGTAACGGGTGATTTCGGGATGCGTCACGGTCACCGGCCCGCCGCGCGCGATCTGCGCCTGAAACTTGGGAATCACGCTGCCGGCGCTGTTCAACACGTTACCGAAACGCACCGTCACAAACTGCGTGGCGCCGTTTTGCAGCCATTGACACACCATTTCGGCCAACCGCTTGGATGCGCCCATCACCGAGCCGGGATTGACTGCCTTGTCGGTCGAAATCAAAACGAATTTGGCCACGCCGGCGGCAGCGGCGGCGCGACCCAACACAAAGGTTCCGTAAGCGTTGTTGCGCACCGCTTGCCAGGCGTTGTCGGCGGTTTCCATCAGCGGCACATGCTTGTACGCCGCCGCGTGAAAAATCGCGTCGGGACGGAAGCGCGAGAACAGCGCCGACACCAGCGCCGCGTCTTTCACGTCGCCGACCTGCGCGATCAGTTGGGTGCTTGTTTCGTGCGACGCCAACTCACTGCGAATTTCGTAGAGCGCCGCTTCCGAAACGTCGAACAACACCAGCGTCGCGGGGCGGTAACGCAGAATCTGCCGACACAATTCACTGCCGATCGAGCCGCCGGCGCCGGTTACCAGCACGGTCCGTCCGCCCAGCCAATCGGCCAGCCCAGGCATGTCGAGCAACACCGGCTCGCGTCCCAGCAAATCTTCGACATCGAGATTGCGCCACGTCGTCAGTTGCGTTCCGGCCAACAAGTCTTCGTAAGACGGCACGGTCAACGTCGTCACTCCGGCCGTCAAACACACTTCGCTAACCTGACGACGAATCCGGTGGCTGGCCGACGGCAGCGCCAGCACGACTTTGTGGACGTTGTAGCGCTTTACCCAATGCGCCAGTTCGTCGATGCCGCCCAACACCTGCACACCGTGCACGCGACGGTGGCGCTTGGCGATGTCGTCGTCGAGAAAGCCGACGATGCGCCACTCCCGACTGCCCGCCAGCGCCTCAGCCAGCCGCACTCCGGCGGCGCCGGCGCCCAGCACCAGAATCGGCTCGCCCAGCGCCGTCAACGGGCTGAACAGCCGCGCTTCGCGCCACATCCGATAGACCAGACGACTGCCGGCCATGAAAAAAGTCAGCACAATCGGATAGAGCACCAGCACCGTGCGCGGCACGGTAACCGGCGTTTGTACCAGCATCAGCACCAGCGGAATCGCCAGCGCGCCCAAGCCAGTGGACAAGACGATCCGCTTCAGGTCGTCGAGACTGGCGTAACGCCACAAGCCACGGTACAAGCCCATCGCCACGCAAACGACCGCCTGCATCGGGATCACCCAGACCAGCGTTCGCTGCAGCCCGTCCCAATCCATCGGCAACGACCACAACGAGAAGCGCAGCCCATAGACCGCCCACCAAGCGACCATCGCCGCGACGGCATCGTGAAAAAAGGCAAACCAGGCTCGCCCGTGGGGAATTCGTATCATGAAGCTTTTATTCTTTCCTCTTTCGTTGGCGCCAATGATAGTCGATGACCGCGAAGAAACCCAAATGAACCAGCACCCATGCCAGCAGCGCCCATGCGCCCAGCTCCGGCGCCCGGGTTGCGCAGACCCCCGCCGTGGCGGCGCAGCCCGCCATCAACACCGCATAAATCGCCAAGGTGCCGCGATGACCGGCGCCCATCTGCAACAACCGCTGATAGTAATGCGTCTTGTGTCCTTCCCAGATTTTTTCCCGTCGCCATAATCGCCACAACAACGTGACCGTTGCGTCCAGAATGAAAGGAAGAAACACCAGCGTTGGAAACCAAAGCCCCCACGCTTGTTCGACGACCCCCCACCAGCCGAACGCCGCCGCCAGAAAACCCAGAGGCACCGCGCCGACATCGCCGATAAACATTTTCGCCGGCGGCAGATTGACCGCCAGCAGGGGAATCAGCGCTGCGATACCGAGCAGCGGCAGCCACCACCATGAAAGCTCGCAGGCATAGCCGACCCCAGTGTAAGCCGCCAGCCCAAACAGCGCCATCGCTCCCGCTAGGCCGTCGCTACCGTCCATGAAGTTGAACAGGTTACACATCCAGACAATGGACAGCGCCGCCGCCAAAACGAGCACCCACCACAAAACCTCTTGTTGTTTGTAGAAAAGCGCCACCAGCCCCAGCGTTTTTCCCATTCCCGCTCCAAGCATCAAATACCCCCCTACCAGCGCCAGCGCCACCGCCCCATGAGCCAGCAAGCGCCAGCGCGCCGACACGCCGCGACAGTCGTCTAAAAACGAAACTGCAGCGACGACGACCCAGCAGCAAAGCATCAAAATCATGAAGCGTTGAACCATTCCCGCGAATGACGCATCACCGAACGAAATGGCGCCGGACAACCAAATCCAGCTGATCCCGGCCAGCCAACCGGCCCACAACATCAGCGCCGCCACCCGCGGGATTGGTTTGTCATGAAGCGAGCGGGCATTGGGTTGTGCGTGTGGTAAAAATGCAACAGATTTGCGCAACGCGACCCCCAACGCCGCCGAGGTCAGGAACGCCACCAGCAGTCCGCAAATCAGATTGTCCGTTTCAATACTCACTATCGCCTTTCCATTCACATAATACCGCTTGGACGGGTTGATTTTCCTTAAATTCATTCATGATCGAAAGGCCATAAGACGACACTTCTACTTGTTTGCCACTTTGCGTTTACGGCACTTTCCCGAACCTCTTGTTGCTTATGAACAACATCTTACTGTAAGACCTTGTTTAGTCCACCGCCATTGCTTGCCTCAGCCTTGCCGCTCTTGGCACAATGTCTGTAACTTCTCGGTGATCTCAGAGAAGGTTTTTCTGATGGCAAGTGTATTGCGCTTGAACCTTGCCGATTTTATCTGTTAGAGGAGAGATTTTCATGAAAAAGAAACTCATCGCGATTGCTGTTGCTGGCCTGTTGGCCGCACCGTTGCTGGCGAACGCACAAACTGCGAACGTTACGATTTATGGCCGTATCAACATGGACGTGGACTTCATCAGCTCTGCCAGCAATAGCAGCTTGGGCAAGTTGACCCGCATCAGCTCCAACACTTCGCGTATCGGCTTCAAAGGTACCGAAGCATTGGGTGGTGGTCTGAATGCGATCTTCCAAGTCGAATCGCAATTCCAAGGTGATGGCGTCAACGCTGGCACCAATGGAATGTTGGCTTCGCGTGACACATGGCTCGGTTTGCAAGGCAACTCTTGGGGTGCCGTCAAACTCGGTTATATGACGACCCCGTACGATGATGCGCAGGCTGTTTTCGGTAACACCAACACCGCGCTGACGTCGATTCTGCAAACCGGCGCTCTGTGGGGCCAAGATGGTCCGAACAACCGGGCGAACGGCAGCTTTGGTGCTCGTACCGCCAATGCGGCTCGCTACGAATCGCCGACCATCGCTGGCTTGACCGGCAAACTGCAATATTCGACTGATGAAACCGCCAACCACGGCTGGGTCGGCACCGCTGGCGTGTTCTACGACAACGCCGGGCTGCAAGCAGCGGTCGTTTATGAAACCAACCAAGAATGGCGTGGCGTCAACCTGAACGACCAAGCCGTTTCGGTGATGGCCGGCTACAACTTCGGCGTCGTCCGTCCGGCGTTGGTTTACGAATATTTGACGTATGATATTCCCGGAACCAGCTCGCTGACCCGTAACTTGGTCGGCGGTAGCTTGACGGTGCCCATCGGCGCCGGCAAACTGTACGGCGCTGTGATCTATGCCGACAGAGGCAGAGGTGCTGATTTCGGTAACGTCGGTAACGTCAGAGCCGGAAAAGACACCGAAGCTACTCAGTATGAACTGAGCTACAGCTACGAATTGTCGAAACGGACCGTTGCCTATGTCGGTTACGTCTATATCGACAATGGCAAGAAGGCGACTTATTCTTTTGGTCATAACGGTAACGCAAACGTCACTTCGGGTGTTGACCAACAAGGTCTGATCCTCGGTATGGTCCACTTCTTCTAAGAAGGCGGCGTAACAAATTCCGTTTCTAACGGAACACCAACAGCAGCGGGCCTCGAAAGAGGCCCGTTTTATTTTTACGCAAAAATAAAACAGGAGCGCAGCGCCATGATTAAAGTTAAAGGCAAACACAACACCGCCCTGTGCTATTGCGGGGAACTGGAGCTTATCGCCTTTGAGCAGATCAAGGCTGTTTGCGATCGCGAGGAATTTGCGGGCAGCAAAATCCGGATCATGCCGGACGTTCACGCCGGCAAAGGCTGCACCATCGGCACCACGATGACCATTACCGACAAGATCGTGCCGGGCATGGTCGGCGTCGATATCGGCTGCGGCATGGAAACCGTACGTCTCGCCGAGCGCGATCTGGATTTCGAGAGGCTCGACCGTTTGATTCGGGCGAGCATTCCGTCCGGGCGCGGCATCCGCAAGAACCACCACCCACTGAACGCGGAAGTCGATCTGGACAAACTGCGTTGCGCCGAGCGCGTCGATGTGAGTCGTGCGCGGTTGAGCATCGGCACGCTGGGCGGGGGCAACCATTTCATCGAAGTGGGGCGTGCCGACGACGGAGCGCTGTATCTGGTCGTGCATTCCGGCAGCCGTCATCTCGGACAGGAAGTCGCCACCTGGTATCAGGAGCAAGCCTTTGATCGCTTGAGCGGCCCGTCCAAAGAAGCGATGCAGGAAACCATCATTGCGTTGAAAACCGAAGGACGCGAACAGGAAATCGAGGAAAGCCTCCAGCGCCTGAAACCCGCTACTGATATTCCCAAAGACCTGGCCTACGTCTCAGAAGAACTGTTCGACGATTACCTGCACGATATGCGAATCGTTCAGCGCTTCGCTGCCCTGAATCGGCAGGCAATGACGGAGGTCATTTTGAACGGAATGGCGGTGAGCGAAACGGATCGCTTCACCACCATCCACAACTACATCGATACTGAAGCGATGATCTTGCGCAAAGGCTCCGTTTCCGCCAGAGCGGGAGAACACCTGCTCATCCCGATCAACATGCGCGACGGCAGTCTGATCTGCGTCGGCAAGGGCAACGCGGATTGGAATGACTCCGCGCCGCACGGGGCGGGACGGTTGATGAGTCGCACCAAGGCGCTCAGTGTTTTGTCCATGGACGAATACCGCGCCGAAATGAAAGATGTTTTTTCTACCTCGGTGCATCGCAACACGCTGGACGAATCGCCGATGGCCTACAAGAGCATGGAGGAAATTCTTTCGCACATTCGGCCGACGGCGGACGTCGTCGAAAGAATCCGGACGGCTTATAATTTCAAGGCCGGAGAATGAAAGAGGAAAAAGCATGAGTCGCTTCACGCCAGAAAAGCCGTGTATCGTCGTTTTGACCGGCGCCGGAATTTCCGCCGAATCGGGCATCCGCACTTTTCGCGCGGCGGACGGGTTGTGGGAAGACCACCGTGTAGAAGACGTGGCGTCTCCCGAAGGGTTCGCCCGCAATCCCGATATGGTGCTGCGTTTTTATAACGAGCGACGGCGACAGTTGCACGATCCGGCCATTTAGCCCAACGCTGCGCATCGGGCGCTGGCGTGGCTGGAAGAAGCGTTCGGCGACCGCTTTCTGCTCGTCACTCAAAACATCGATGATCTGCACGAACGCGCCGGCAGTCGGCGCGTCATCCACATGCACGGCGAACTGTTCAAAGCGCGTTGCGTACGCTCCGGACGTGTCGTCGAATGGCGGGGCGATTTGACGCAGGAAGACCGCTGCACCTGCTGCGCGTCACCGGCGTTGCTGCGCCCGCATATTGTTTGGTTCGGCGAAATGCCGCTCGAAATGGATCGCATTTATCAAGCGCTGGCCGAAGCCGATCTCTTTGTGTCGATCGGAACTTCCGGTCACGTTTATCCGGCAGCGGGCTTCGTCGAAGAAGCGCGGCGACACGGCGCCAGAACCATCGAGCTCAACCTCGAACCGAGCCAGAATGTTTCGTTATTCGACGAAACCGTTCACGCGCCAGCCACGCAAGCTGTGCCGCCGTATGTGGAAAAATGGATCGCGCAGTTTGGCGGATGATGTGAAAAACGACGCGCTGATTTATGATTCACGGTAACAGCGCTTTCTTTCGCGCTTGCCCGAAAACCGATCCATGGATGCCACCGCTCTTGCCGCTTTTCTCGCCGTCACCGAACACGGTTCTTTCTCGCGTGCCGCCGAGCAGTTGCACCTGACCCAATCGGCGGTCAGCAAGCGCATTTCGACGCTGGAATCGTCGCTGGGCGTCACGCTGTTTGATCGGCTGGGACGCACCGTCATGCTGACCGAAGCCGGGCGCGTGCTGCTGCCGCGCGCGCAGGAATTGTTGCGCGACATCGGCGACAGCCGCCGCGCGCTGGCCAACCTGAGCGGCCAGATCAGCGGCACCTTGAGCATCGCCACCAGCCATCACGTCGGCTTGCATCGCTTGCCTCCGATCCTGCGTGCGTTTGTCGAAACCTGGCCGCAAGTCAAACTCGATCTGCGCTTCATGGCGTCGGAAGCCGCCGGCGACGCCATTCTTCAAGGTGAAGTCGAACTGGCGATCATCACGTTGCCGCTTAAATGCCCGTCGCCGTTGTTGGCCGAATCGCTGTGGACGGACGTGCTGCGCGTCGCCGTCGCGCCCCGACACCCGCTGGCTGCGCGCAAAAAAATCACGCCATTCATGCTGATCGAGCATCCGGCGATTTTGCCGGAATCCGGCACCTTTACCCGCACACTGATCGAAGATGCATTTGAGCCGCTCGAACTCAAGCCGCACGTCGTGTTGTCCACCAATTATCTGGAGACTATCAAGATGATGGTGTCGGTCGGCCTCGGCTGGTCGTTACTGCCGGTTTCAATGTTGGATAACACACTGGCGTCGCCTTTTTTGACCGGCTTGCACATCGAGCGCCGCCTCGGCGTTCTTCGCCACAGCGGCCACACCTTATCGAACGCCGCGCAAACGATGCTGACGCAGCTTCACGAGAGCGCCTGTAAAAAAGCCGCCGCGAAGCATTCCGCCTCCGCCTGACGGCGGTGGCTTCGCACAGGCCTGAACCCGCGTTGCGCCAATGAAATTCGCGTCAAAGGCGCATTTCATCTGACATTTCAGGTGGCCGCTCGGTCAGTTTGTCAGTTGGCATTTTGCCGTCTTCCTCTTATGATACGGGAAGAAGCGTTTTCGCTTCCCTGAAATTTCGTCATGACCCTGAAACGATTCACCTTCTTTTTGTTGTGTATTGCTCTGCTTGCTGTCAGCGCTTGCGGCAGCCGCACCGATCGGCAATCGATGCTGAACGCCGCCGTCAAAAACTTACAGACTGCGCTGGAAAAAAAGGACGCCGATGCTGTGCTGGCTCTGCTTCATCCCGAATTTTCGGGGCAGCAAGCGGATCAGGATCGCGAGTGGGCCAGGCAGACGATGAAGCTGATGTTTCTGCGGTACAAAAATATTCGCATCGTCGTGTTGTCGCAAGACAGCCGCGTCGGCGACCGAACCGCCGACATCGGCAGTACCGACGCCAGCGTCACGCTGACCGGCGCCGAAGGTTTGATCCCTGACAGCGCCCAGCACTATCAGGTCAAACTCGAATGGCGGTGGTTCGACAAGCAGTACAAGTTGTTCCGGTTGCATTGGGAATGATGCGCGAAAGCGATGCCGTGAGCGCCACCTTTTTCGCCTTTTTGTTTTCATAGACTCTCCCGATGAAGCGCGGTTTCTACACCATCATCACGGCGCAGTTTTTTTCATCGCTGGCCGATAACGCGCTTTTGATTGCCGCGATTGCGTTGTTGTACGAATCCCTGCCGGACGACGCTTCGTGGATGAAGCAGATGTTGAAATGGGCGTTCATGTTGTCTTACGTGTTGTTTGCCGCGTTCGTCGGCGCCTTCGCCGACGCGATGCCCAAAGGCCGCGTGATGCTGATTACCAACGCGATCAAACTCGGCGGTTGTCTTCTCCTGATTTTCGGTATGCACCCGCTAGCGGCTTACGCCGTCGTCGGTTTCGGCGCTGCCGCATACTCGCCGGCCAAATACGGCATCCTGACCGAGTTGCTGCCGCCGAACCAGTTGGTTGCCGCCAACAGTTGGATGGAAGGCACGACGGTGGCGTCGATCATCTTCGGTACGCTGATCGGCGGGCAACTGGTCAGCGACCGCGTTTCGCACTTTCTGATCGGCATCATGCCGCCGTTCATTCATTCCACCGCCGGAGCGGCGATGCTCGTCATCATGATCGGCTACCTCATCGCCGCCGCGTTCAACGCCTTCATTCCCGACACCGGCGTCGATCATCGCATTCCGAACAAAAACCCGTTCTTTCTGGTGCGTGAATTTTCACACTGCTTCCGGCTGTTGTGGCGCGACCGTCTCGGGCAGATTTCGCTGGCGACGACCACGCTCTTCTGGGGCGCTGGCGCGACGCTGCAATTCGTCGTTCTGGATTGGGCGGCGGATTCGCTGGGCTATTCGCTCTCGAAAGCCACCAACTTGCAGGGCGTTGTCGCCATCGGCGTTGCCATTGGCGCCATCCTCGCCGCCAAAATGGTGTCGCTGCGCAACTCGGTCAAAATTTTACCGCTCGGCGCCGCGATGGGCGTGGTGATCATCGTGATGCTCTTTGTCCATCAACTCCATTTCGCCATCCCGTTGCTGATCCTGCTCGGCGTCATGGGCGGCTTCTTCGTGGTGCCGATGAATGCGTTACTGCAACATCGCGGCCACGTTTTGATGGGCGCGGGGCACTCGATTGCGGTGCAGAATTTCAACGAAAACATCGGCAGCATGGTGATGTTGTCGCTGTACTCCGCGATGCTTTATTTCGACCTTTCGGTCAACGTCGCCATCGCGATGTTCGGTATTTTCCTCTTCGTGATCACGTGCCTGATTATCATCAAACACAAACGCAATCAGGCGCGCGGCGATTCGCTACACCTGATCGGGATGGAAAAACCGAAAATCAGACCACCGTTGTAATCAGGTTGCGGCGGAAGCCAGAAGTTTTTTCGTAAACACCAAATCTTCCCACGCTTTCGCCTTGTCCGCCGGAGCGCGCAGCAAATACGCCGGATGGTAAGTCACCACCAGCGGCGCGTCGTGATAATGATGCACGCGCCCGCGCAAACTGGCGATGCTGGCATCGGTATTCAGCAGCAATGTCGCCGCGCTCTTGCCCAGCGCCACGATGATCTTCGGTGCAATCAGCGCGATCTGCCGTTCGAGATAGGGGCGACAAGCGTCGGCTTCCTGCGGCGTCGGCGCGCGGTTGCCCGGCGGGCGGCACTTGAGCACGTTAGCGATATAAACGTCGTTACCGCGCTTCATTCCGAGCGCCGCCAGCATTTGATCGAGAAGGCGGCCTGCCTGTCCAACGAAAGGCTCGCCTTTTTTGTCTTCTTCGGCCCCCGGCCCTTCGCCGACAAACAACCAGCGGGCGCGAACATCGCCGACCCCGGGCACTGGCTTGATTCGCGTTTGACACAAACCGCAAGCCGTACAGGCAGCGACATCGGCGGCAAAATCATCCCACGACAGCTGCGAGATGCGTTGCGCGCGCCCCCCCGTGTTTCTCTCCGAAAACGCTTCTACTTGTACCGGAGATTTTTTCGGTAGCGTTTCGGGCTGCTGTTCCTGCGGTGTGTTCTCTGCGAACGGTGTCGTTCCACGCAGTCGCCATGCCGTCAGCCCCAACTCGCTCAAGATCTCGTTTCGCTGCATCTCACTTCCCCTGCCAACGCATGACCCAAGCGTCCTCGCGCTTGCCTTCGGGGCAAGCGTAATACGCCTTGCGCAAACCGACGATTTCAAAGCCCATTTGCCGATACAACGCTTGCGCGCCCACGTTTGAATCGCGTACTTCCAAAAAAACTTCCGTTGCACCATACCGCAGCGCCGATTGCAACGACACGGCAACCAGAAAGCGCCCGATGCCCCGCCGTTGCCACGGTTTGGCAACCGACAAGTTGAGCAACTCTGCTTCGCGCCAGAGGATTTTCAGTACGCCATAACCGGTAATTTCCATATCCGCCAAAACCGTCGGCAAGATGTCGCCCATCGTCAAGGCATCCCGAAACGCTTGCTCTCCCCACGGCGTGAAATGCGCTTCCCGCTCGATGGCCAAAACCTGCGGCAAATCACTTTCCACCATCGGTCGCAGCGCAAATCCCGGCGGGCAAACGATGGCGTCAATGTCCAGCGCCTTCACAGTACTTCTCCCGCCGCCCGCTCGGCGCTGGTCAACGCGACCCGCTGACGCACATACAGCGGCACGGCTTCGGCCGCCGTCACCAGTGCGCCGCGCGCCAACATCGTCAAAGCCAGCATCCCCACCGCTTGCGCAGTCGGGCGAACCATCGCGTCGGCGACGCGCCCGGAAAAATTCGCGCCCAGTTCCGGATAGACAGCCAACCCGTCGCCGACGATACCCCATGCTTCTTGGTTCCCAACTTTTTCGACGGTTTCCCAAAAACAGGCCGCCGCTTCGTCCGGGTGCGCCACCATCGGCGCCAGCATTTCCTCCCACGCCCCCGCCCGATAACGCCACGCCGCCGCGTACACCTCACGCATCCGGGCGTCGGTGACGGTACAGAGGTGATCGAGGTTGCCGAATTTCAACCGTGCCGCTTCGGCGATGGCTTGCAAGCTGCACACCGGCGCCAGCGGCAAACCCGTCCCCAGCGCCAAGCCCTGCGCCACGCCGCAGGCAATGCGCACGCCCGTGAACGATCCCGGGCCGGCACCGAATGCTATGACGCCAAGCTGTTTCAGCGACAAGCTCGCCGTCGCCAGCGTTTCCTGAACCAGCGGCAGAATCTGCCCGGAATGGCCGGGACCAACTTCCACGTCGCGCGTCACCCATCCCGCCGCGTCGCCGACGGCGACCGACAACCAATGCGTGGAAGTTTCCAGAGCAAGGACAGGCATTTCGTTATTTTACCCGCCGGGTTGCCGACGGCGACCGACAACCCATGTCGGGGACTCTTTTCAGGTGAACGCCGCTTGCAAAAGCCACAGCGCCGCCATGCCTGCCGCGATGGTCGCCAGCACATGCCGCGTGAAATACGCCGCGATCAACGCGACCAGCGCCGCCCACAGCCGGATGTTGTTGAGGCTCAGCGCCAACTCGCCGTTGTGCATCAAAATGTCCGGCGCGATCAGCGCCGCCAGCACCGTCGGCGGCACATAGCGCAGCAGATGCTGCAATGCGGGGCTTTTCGGCAGAAAGCGGGCGCCGGCGATGAACGAGAAGCGCAACAAAAAGGTCAGCACCCCGCACACAATAACGATGAAGAGAATCCCGATGTTTTCGCTCATTTTTCACCCGACCAGCGATGCACAAGCAGCCCGACCGCCATCCCGATGGCGGCCGCCGCCAGAATCCACAATTTGTGCGGCAGCGACTGCAACGCCAGCGCCGCCGCGCCCGCCGCGATCGCCGCGCAAAGCTCGCTCTTGCGCCGCACCGACAACACCAGAAGCGCGATAAACGTCAGCGGGATGGAAAATTCCAGCGACCAACTTTCGGGAATCGCCCGCCCCACCAGAACGCCGACAATGGTTGAAGACACCCAGCCCGTCCACAGCGTCAAGCCCGTTCCCAGCAGATACCAGTGCCGCGCCGGAGTGGCCGGGCCGTCGCGGAAACGCCGCGCCGCCACCATGTAAGCTTCGTCGGTCAGCAGATACGACAGCAGGCATTTCCAGCGCCAGGACAGTGAACTCAAATACGGCGCCATGTCGGCGCTGTAAAGCAGATGCCGCAGGTTGACGACGCCGACCGTTGTACCGATTACCGAAAACGGCGCCGCCACTGCCCACAGTTGCACAAAAACCATTTGCGACGAGCCGCCAAGCATGATGACCGACATCGCTATGATCGCCCAGATCGGCAAGCCGGCCGCTAGCCCCAGCACCCCGAAAATCAACCCGAACGGCACGATCCCGAGCTGCAACGGCAGTTCCGCTCGTATCCCGGCCAGAAGTTCGGCGCGCGCGCCAAGCGGCGGCGAGCGGTCGGCGGCGGTGTCTGAGGCGGGATTCACGAAGCGTTTGAAAAAGAATAACAACCCGCGCATTGTACAGGGATCGGGGATTCAATACCAAAACAACAACCGCAAAAAAAGTTAAACTGTTGCCCAATTCTTGTTGATTGATTCCTGCTTTATGTCGTCTTCGTCTTCTTTCACTGCCGTCATCGAATCGCTCGATCAGGAAGGTCGCGGCATTGCCCGCCTCGACGGTAAAACCGTATTCGTCGAAGGTGCGCTGCCCGGCGAAACGGTGGTCGCACAAATCATCAAACGCAAACCGTCGTGGGATCTGGCGCGCGTCGAGCAAGTGCTCACTGCCAACGCGGCGCGCGTAACACCGCGCTGCCCGCACTTCGGCGTTTGCGGTGGTTGCACCTTGCAGCACGCCACGCTCGCGCTGCAAGTGGCCGCCAAACAGCGCGTGCTGGAAGACGCGCTGCAACGCATCGGCAACGTGCGCGCCGGCCAACTGTTGCCGCCGATTCACGGGTCGGCGTGGGGCTACCGTTACCGCGCGCGCTTGTCGGTGCGGCATGTGTTCAAAAAAGGCGGCGTGTTAGTCGGCTTTCATGAGCGCAAATCGACCTACGTTGCGGATATGCGCGAATGCCATGTGTTGCCGCCGACGGTTTCGGCGTTGTTGATGCCGCTGCGCGAGTTGGTTGAAGCGTTGTCGATTCGTGATCGCTTGCCGCAGATCGAAGTCGCCGTCGGCGAGCCGTTGCAAGTCGCCTCGCCAAGCGGGTTGTCCTGCGTTCTGGTGCTGCGGATTCTCGAAGCGTTGAACGAAAACGACGAAGCGTTGTTGCGCGCTTTTGCCGACCGCCACGGCGTCGCCATCTGGCTGCAAACCGGCGGGCCGGACACCGCTCGCCCGTTTCATCCGCAAAATTCGGCACTGGCTTATTCGCTTCCCGAGTTCGCCGTCACGTTGCCGTTCGCGCCGACCGAATTCACCCAAGTCAACCACGACATCAACCGCGTGCTGGTGCGTCGCGCGCTGGCGCTGCTCGATCCGCAACCGAACGAGCGCGTTGCCGATTTCTTTTGCGGCCTCGGCAATTTCACGCTGCCGATTGCCCGCAGCGGCGCGCACGTGACCGGCATTGAAGGCAGTCCGGCGTTGCTTCGTCGCGCCGCAGAAGGCGCGCATCGAAACGGCTTGATCGCGCGTTGTGCTTTTGTTTGCGCCGACTTGTTTGAAGCGACGCCGGAAACGCTGGCGCCGTTGTTGCCGCTGGACAGAATTCTGATCGACCCGCCGCGCGAAGGCGCCGTCGCGCTGGTCAAAGCCTTGCCGCACGCCAGTGCAGAAAACGCCGTGCGCCGCATCGTTTACGTCTCGTGCAGCCCGGGGACGCTGGCGCGTGACGCGGCGGTGCTCGTTCACGAGCGTGGTTACGCCTTGCGCGCCGCCGGCGTCGTCAACATGTTTCCGCACACCGCGCACGTCGAGTCGATGGCGGTGTTTGAACCAGCGCCATGAGCCTTGCCCGCCAGAGCGCGCTTTACCTCATCTTCGGCCTGATACAACTCGTCGTCGATTGGCTGTGCTTTGTCGTGCTGACTTGGCTTGGCTTGTCGCCGGTTCCCGCCAACCTGATCGGACGGGTCAGCGGCGCGTTGCTCGGCTTCTGGCTCAACGGCAAACACACCTTCGGCGTCACCACGCAGGGCAAGTTGCGCCCCGCCCATCTGGCGCGCTTCATCGCGATGTGGTGTTTGACTACCGCCGCCAGCACCGCCATCGTCACTCTGGCCGAAGGCGCGGAAGGGCTTTACTTTGCCTGGCTGGTCAAACCGTTTGGCGACGCGCTGCTTGCCGTGTGCGGTTTTTTGCTGTCAAAGTTCTGGGTGTACAAGTAGGAGGAATCCGTAGGGGCGGGTTTGAAACCTGCCCCTACGGTCACTAACCTTCAAACCTTCAGCTCGCCCTCTTGCAAGCGCTGCACGGCAAACGACAAATCGTCAGCACGGCCCAGCAGCACCACGGTGTCACCCACTTCAAAGCGCCAGTTTTCATCGGGCACTTTGGGCGCTTTGCCGACGCGGCGCACGCGCGAGACCTTGACCAGTTCTTCGAGGTCGAGTTCGCCCAGCGTTTTGCCAATCGCCGCCGCGCCGTCCATCAGCACGACGGAACGCAAACGCGGTTGCAGATTTTCTTCGGCGTCTTCCTGCGCGTCGGAAACGCCGTGGAAAAAGCCGCGCAACAGGCTGTAGCGCTCTTCGCGCACACTGCGAATGCGCGCCAGCACACGCGGCAGCGGAATGCCCAACGCCAGCAGTGAATGCGACGCCAACATCAGGCTGCCTTCGATGATTTCGGGGACGACCTCAGTGGCGCCCGCTTCAAGCAGACGATCCAGATTGCTGTCGTCGTAGGTGCGCACGATGATCGGCAAGGTCGGCCTCGTCGCATGGACGACGTTGATAATCTTGAGCGCTTGCGGCGTATTGGCAAAGGTGATGACCAGCGCGCGCGCTTTGTTCAAACCGGCGGCGGCCAAAATGTCGCGGTTGCTGGCGTCGCCGTAGATCACGGCTACGCCCTCCGCCGATTCGCGCACGCGCAAGGGGTCGCTGTCGAGCGCGACGAAGCCGATTTTTTCTGCTTCGAGCAAGCGCGCCAGATTCTGGCCGCTGCGGCCGTAGCCGCAAATAATCACATGATCCTGATACACCATGCTTTGCGTCGCCACCTTCATGATGCGCGCCGCGCTTTCCTGCCAGTCGAAGCGTTCAAACCAGCGTATGAACGGTTCGGAGATGCGGATGATGACCGGCGCCGTCAGCATCGACAGCGAAATCGCCATCAGGATCGTTTGTTTCAGATACGGCGGCAAAATGCTGTAATCGTTCGCCAGCGTCAGCATGACCAGCGCCAGTTCGCCGGTTTGCGCCAGATAAATGCCGATGCGCACGTTCGACGACCAGGTGCCGCCGAAAAAACGCGCCAGCCCCACGACGACAAGACCCTTGACGAAGAACGACACCAGCAGAAACAGCAACACGACTTCAATGTTGCGAACGACCAGCCCCGGGTTGATCGCCATGCCCATCGTGACGAAGAAGAGGCCGAGCAGCAAATCGCGGAACGACAAAATATTGTCTTCGACGATGTGGCGGTGTTCGGTTTCGGCGATCAACATTCCCGCCATGAAAGCGCCCAGCGCCATCGACAGTCCGACCAGCGACGTCAGCGTCGCCAGCGCCAGCACGATCAACAGCACATTGAGCATGAACAGTTCCGGCGAGCGTTGGCGGGCGATGGTGTTGAGCCAGATGCGCATCGGTTTTTGCCCCAGCTTCAAAATCAGCACGAACGCCACCGCCGCTTTGATGACGGCCAGCACCAGCGCCAGCGCCAAACCCCAGCCGCTCTGACCGAGCGCCGGAATCAGCACCAGAAAACCGATCACCGCCAAATCCTGAAAGAGCAGGATGGCGATGGCGTTGCGACCGTATTCGGAACTGACCTCGTCACGCTCGATCAGCATTTTGAGGACGATGGCGGTCGAACTCATCGCGAACATACCGCCGATCACCAGACCCGCGCCCCACGAATAACCCAGAGCCACCAGTATCACCAGACCGATGACTGCGCAAACGCCGACCTGCGCCGCGCCCAGGCCCAGCACGGCGCGTCGCATCGCCTTCAACTGCGGCAGGCTGAATTCCAGGCCGAGGGTGAACATCAGAAAGACGATGCCGAATTCCGCCAGGTGACGGGCGTCTTCACTGTCGGAGATCAGCGCGAAACCGTTGGGGCCGAGCGCCACGCCGACCAGCAAATAGCCGAGAATCGCCGGCATCTGGATCGTCCGGCAAACGAGCACCGCCGCGACCGAAGCAGCCAGCAGAATCAGAACGGCAGTTAGCGTCATCACGACGGCGATCCCGGAAAAGCGTAAAACAATAAATTTAACACGAGCGTCAAGTGCTGACGCACGGAAGCACGATTTGTTTCACTATTTTTGTGATTCTCCTTTTTCTCTTCGCGGGAGAGAAGGACAGGTTGGCGCGCTCGGTAAAAGCCATTCGCCCTGAGCCTGTCGAAGGGCAAACGGGACATCGCTTGGGTTTCGACAAGCTCAGCCCGAGGTGGGGTGACTCAGCGCTTTCTGACGCCCGATAGCAGTATCCAACCATCGAGCGTTTGCGCGGGAACGATCTCGAACCACGGCGCATAACAGGCGCACAGTTCCTCTTGCTGGTCTTCCAGAATGCCGGAAAGAATGAGGCGACCGCCTGGCGCGGTGCGTCCGGCCAGAAGCGGCGCCAGCGCCCGCAGCGGGTTGGCGAGGATGTTGGCGATGACGAGATCGAAGGTTCGCTCGGGCAATTGGTCGGGCACGACGAAAGTCGCGTCGAGGTGGTTGGCGACGGCGTTTTCGCGGCTGGCGATCAACGCTTGCGGATCGATGTCGGTACCGAAGGCTGCGGATGTGTTCGCGCCGAGGAGTCGCGCCGCCAGCAGCAAAATGCCGGAACCGCAGCCGTAATCGAGAACGGTGTCCGACGGACGAACATGCTCGCGCAGCCAGCGCAGGCAGAGTTGCGTGGTCGGGTGTGAGCCAGTGCCGAAGGCCAGGCCGGGGTCGAGCCGCAGAACATAGCGGGCAGCAGCGGGCGGCGTTGACCACGTAGGCACAATCCAGAAATCGGCGGTGACGGCGATCGGACCGAATTGCGCTTGTGTTTCGCGTACCCAATCGCGCTCGGCGACCGGCGCGATTTCAAACAGCGGCAACGGGAAATGCAAGGTGGTGGCAGTGTCGGCTAAAGCATCGGAGAGCGGGGCGGCATCGCCGTCGGAAGCCGCCGCAAACAACGCGCTGATGCGCACAGTCGGCCACAACGGTTCACCGGGCATCCCCGGTTCGCCGTATTGCGGCGTCTCCTGTGGGGTGCCGACATTGGGATCGGACAGGTCAATCGACAACGCGCCCAAATCGAGCAGCGCGTCCGACCAAGCCTCCGCTTGCGCCGCGTCCGCCTCAAAACGCAAAGCGCGGTAACTCACTTCATGGATTTCCGGTGCGCCATCCGCTCTTCGAGATAATGGATCGAGTAATTGCTGCGGATGAAGTTTTCATCGACCAGCAAGTCCTGATGCAAATCCAGATTGGTTTTGATGCCGCCGACCACCATCTCGGAAAGCGCCACGCTCATGCGGGCAATCGCCTGCTCGCGCGTGTCGCCGTAGGAAATGATTTTGCCGATCATCGAATCGTAGTGGGGCGGCACAAAGTAGTTGTGGTAAACATGCGAATCCACCCGAATGCCGGGGCCGCCCGGCGTGTGGTACGAGGTGATGCGTCCCGGCGACGGCGCGAAAGTTTCCGGGTCTTCGGCATTGATTCGGCACTCGATGGCGTGGCCGCGACGAACGATGTCGCGCTGGCGCAGCGTCATTTTGTGACCGGCGGCGATCTTGATTTGCTCCTGAACGATGTCGATGCCGGTAATCAATTCGGTGACCGGGTGCTCGACCTGGATGCGCGTATTCATTTCGATGAAAAAGAATTCGCCGTCCTGATAGAGGAATTCGAAAGTGCCGGCGCCGCGATAACCGATTCGACGGCAGGCGTCGGCGCAACGGTCGCCGATCCGCGTCAGCGTGCGCGGCGGAATGCCGAAGGCCGGCGCTTCCTCAATGATTTTTTGGTGGCGGCGCTGCATCGAGCAATCGCGGTCGGACAGCCAGACGGCGTTGTTGTGCGCGTCGGCGAGCACTTGAATTTCAATGTGGCGCGGGTTGGCCAGAAAGCGTTCCATGTAAACCGTCGGGTTGCCGAACGCGCTTTGCGCTTCGGCGCGCGTCATTGTGACCGCCGACAACAGCGCCGCTTCGGTATTGACGACGCGCATCCCGCGGCCGCCGCCGCCGCCCGCCGCTTTGATAATGACCGGATAACCGACTTGGCGGGCGATGTTCAGAATTTCTTTCGAGTCTTCCGGCAACGCGCCTTCCGAACCCGGCACGCACGGCACGCCGGCGCGGGTCATCTGCGCCTTGGCGTTGACCTTGTCGCCCATCATCCGAATGGTCTCGGCGCGGGGGCCGATGAACACAAAGCCGGACGATTCCACTTTTTCGGCGAAGTCGGCGTTCTCCGACAAGAAGCCGTAGCCGGGGTGAATCGCTTGCGCGTCGGTAACTTCGGCGGCGGCGATGATCGCCGGCATGTTCAAGTAACTCAGCGCCGGGGACGCCGGACCGATACACACCGATTCGTCGGCCAGTCGAACGTATTTGGCTTCGCTGTCGGCTTCCGAATGCACGACCACCGTTTTGATCCCCATTTCGCGGCAGGCGCGTTGAATCCGCAACGCAATCTCGCCACGGTTGGCGATCAGAATTTTGTCAAACATGGGAGGGGGTTTACGAGCAGCCACGCGAGCCATCCTTCGCTTGTTGGTAAATACGAGCTTTCATCGAGAGGACCGCAACGCGGCGCTTATTCGATCACGAAAAGTGGCTGACCGAATTCGACGGGGTGACCGTTCTCGACCAGAATGGCCTTGATGACCCCGGAACGATCTGCCTCGATTTCGTTCATCAGCTTCATCGCTTCGACGATGCACAGCGCGTCGCCTTCCTTGACGGTGCTGCCGATGTCAACGAACGGCTTGGCGCCCGGCGCCGCCGCGCGATAAAACGTTCCAACCATCGGGCTGGTGATCGTGTGTCCGCTCGGCAACGCCGGCGCTTCCGGCGCCGCAGCGGCGGTAGCCGGTGGCGGCGCCATCGGCGCAACAGCCTGCGGCGGAGCCATCATCATGGTTGGCGCCATCGCCATCGCGGCGGAAGCGCGGGTGATGCGCACCCGTTCTTCGCCCTCCTGAATTTCCAGCTCGGCAATCCCCGATGATTCAACCAATTCGATCAATGTTTTGAGTTTGCGTAAGTCCATGGTCAAGACCTTCTTTGTAAATATTCGAGCGCCCACATCAGCGCGAACTCGTAACCGCGCGCGCCCAGCCCGGCAATGACGCCGACGGCCTGATCGGCCAGCAGGGAACGATGGCGAAACGGTTCGCGGGCATGGATGTTGGACAAGTGAACTTCAATGAAAGGCAACGCGACACCGGTCAGCGCATCGCGCAACGCAACGCTGCTGTGCGTCAGCCCGCCCGGATTGATGACGATGAAGCCGACACCCTTTTGCGGCGCAGCGTGAATGCAATCAATCAAGGCGCCTTCGCTGTTGCTTTGAAACGACAGAAGCGAGGCCTTGCTTGTCTCTTTAATGAGACGTTGCAAGCGCGCGTCGATATCCGCGAGCGAATCATGGCCATAAATCTCAGGCTCGCGCTTACCCAGCAAATTCAAATTGGGGCCGTGCAGCACCAGAATGAGCGGAGCGGAAGAGAGTTTGGAAGCGGTCATGGTTGGCTGATAACGGTCAATGTTTTAGTCGAAACGATGCGACAGGGAAAAGAGTGAAAATCATATCATGATACGAACGCCGCGTAACTGCAAGCAAAATGTTGATAAAAAAGCGGGTGTATGAAAATGTACTGCAAAAAGAAAGACGGGGCAAAACAGATTCACCAGCGCCGACGATGGGGAAGAAAAGGGTAAGTTTGCTGCAGATCGCCGCCAGTTGTCCAGTATTGGGCGGAAAAATGCAAAAAAGCTTATGCTCAAACGGTGGGCTGGTCTGCTGCGGGGCGAAAACCCATGAGAAAAGAAGGGGGAATGGCAAAAGCAGGGCAACAGCAGGGTCGGCGACAGGCAATCGCTATTTGGCGCGCAGTGCCGCGAAAACCGTTGTCGTTTCCGGCAGACAGTTGTGCCAAATCCGAAAGCTCTCGGCGGCCTGCTCGACCAGCATGCCAAGGCCATCGCTCCACCGCCTGCCATCTTGGCTTTTCGCCCAAGACTTCACCCAACGCAGAAAAAGCGTCTCTCCGTCGTCGGCGTAGCTCAAGTCATAAAAAAACGTATCGGACGAGCATGACGATTTCAACCATGGCCAAGCCTTCGCTATTTCATGAGTGGCTTCATTCACCGCTGCCTCGGGCAAACCCGCCCCTGCTTTCAGGCTGGTGGCATGGATGACGAGATCGAAGGGGAAGTCAAACCCCTTGCCCTTTGCGGGAGAAAGATTAGAAACCGTTTCCAACGCTGCGTCGGGATAAGCGGCGGCAAAACGCCGGGCGAGGCGCTGCGCCTTGTCGGCGCTTCGGTTCCACAACACCACTTGCGAAGGCTGCGCATCGAGCAGCGGCCCCAGAATCCCGGCGGTGGCGCCGCCCGCGCCCAGAATCAGAAGCCGCCGTCCGGCCAGCGACAGCCCGATCCTGCCGATCAAATCGCGGACAAGCCCGATTCCGTCGGTGTTGTCGGCGTGCCAGCTTCCCCGCCCGTCGCTCGTCAGCGTGTTGGCCGCCGCCGCCAGCCGTGAGCGCTCGCTGGCGGCGGAAGCAAGGCGAAAAGCCGCATCTTTGAATGGCGCAGTCACGTTCATGCCGACGCCCCCGGCGGCGAAAAACGCCCGAACCGCGTCGGCAAAACCGGAATCGTCGGCGGTCACCGGCGCTTCGAGGCGGCGGTACGAAATCGTCATGCCGGTTTGCTTCGCAAACGCCAGATGAATCTCGGGCGAGCGAGAATGCGCGATGGGGTTGCCGATGACAGCGAAAGACTTCATTTTCTAGGGGAAACGAAAAAGATCGACCATTCTACGGCGCGTTTTGGCGGCGGTACAGTATCTCGTCATTCTGTAAGCGTAAGGGCGGGCATTCCGAGGAAACGCTGATTTATTCTCAACCGTTCGGGCTGAGCCTGTCGAAGCCCGCAGAGATACACTCAAGGCGAACGGTATCAATCAACGCTTCCGTCGCCTTTTTATCAAGACCATGATCGCGTAAACAATCAGTCCCCAGATAGCACCTCGAATGCCGTTGGCAGCAATTTCACCCCAGTTGAAGCCGGTGGCTTCGTTGATCAAGGTCAGGGAATTACCGGGGTTGGCGGAAATGACCGCCGTGCTCCATTGCTTGGACGCGTTCCGGCTCCACTCGATGTCGTTTTCTTCACCGAAGGAATAAAGAAACAAGATTTTTCCTTTGATATGAACGAACGCTATCGTCGCGGCAGTTGTTTCGGCGGAAGCTTTTCCGGACGGATTGTTGAAGCCGTATTTGATAAAAGCGGAGTAAGCGATCGAGCGATCCGCCTCGTCGTGAACGGGCAAGGGAACCATTTGAGCCACGGTAAGTGCCAAATCGACATCGTATTTTCTGGAAACGCCGGAATTGATCTTTTTCATAAAATCGGGAATCTGGCACTCGATCTTCTTGAAAGCTTCATCATTTTGAGTTTTCAGAGCATTTTTTAGTTTGAGAAAATCATGATTGGAGGCTGAAACATTGACAGCATTTTTTGAGGTTTGAACGGAAAATGTCCTGTTCAGGCCAGAGATCTCGCCGCGCAGAGCAGAAGACGCATCCGTTTCCGGGATGAAGGAAATAAATTCAACATTCGTTGGGGGAACAAACAACTTTTGGGCTTCGTACAACGCCTTCATTTCGGGAGTGACGGCGACGTAACCCGGCGGCGCCGGAATATCAATGTCGGTATCGCCTACCGAGATGATGACGGCGTTTCCGAGGGCGGGCAGCAAGAGCAACAGCAGAGCAATGAGCGCTTTCATGAAACGTTTCCCAGCCTGTCGATGGAAGTGATGGTCAAGAGCGATCGTGTGCGTTTATCACTACTTCTCGCTCTTTAGTTTACGCAGCCTTTCGGCGAAAAACGCTTCGGCGGTAGCTGTTTTTCCGTCGGGGTAGCGGATCAGATAATCCTCTCCGGACATGGAAGATTTCGAGGCGACGTATTTGATGAAATCTTCGGCGGTTTTGACTTTCGATTTCGCTCTTGCGTATTTGTAGTTGAGATGGTCGATCGCTTCGGTGACGCTGTAAGCTTTGCCGTTGCGCACGAACTGCGTGCCTTCGGGCGTGTCTTTGACGGAGGCGATCAGCGCCGTGATTTTTTCTTCTTCGCTCATGGCGTAGGCTTGTACCGGCGCGAAGCAACAGAAAAACAACGCCAACAGAGGCAACCACAGTTTGTTCATTTTTTGCTCACTTCCACTTATTTTTCATTTCCCATGATGATGTGTTCCCCCACCCGCATGATCCGCACTTTCTCTTTCTCAGCGGGGTGTTTTTCCAGATACTGGTCAATCTCATAGGGCGGATAAAGCACAGATTCCTTGCCAAGCGTAATCACGCCGAAGTGCATGGGAATCGTGACTTTGGCGCCCAGATCGTTTGCGGCCAAAAAGAACTCTTCAACGTTTTGATGCGAATAGTGCATGAACCAGCGTGGTTCATAAGCGCCCGCGCCCAGCAGAGCGTAATCCAACGCGGGAAATTTTTCTCCGAATTCCTTGAAACCAACGAAGTAACCTGAATCACCCGAGAAGAAAATGTGTTGGCTGCCTTCAATCAGGTAAGCGCCCCAAAGGGTGCTGTTCGCCGGTTGCCCGATTCTTCGAGACCAGTGCTGCGCCGGCAGGAAGGTAATCTTCACGTCGTTCAACGTGATGCTTTGCCACCAGTCAAGTTCATGAACGTCGGCGGCGCCGAGGTCAATGAAAAAATCCCTCAGCCCTAGCGGCACGACGAAAACTGCGTTTCGCCGGATCAGTTCCTTGACCGAGGGCGTGTCGAGATGGTCGTAATGGTTGTGGCTGATGAGTACGATGGGGCGCTCGGGGACTTTTTCAAAGTCGAAATGGCGCGGCACTTTGTCTTTGACGATGAACGCCCGACCGGAAAAATACGGATCGGTGATGAGGGTGGCGCCGTTCATCTGGATGATGAAAGTGGCGTGACCGGCAAAACTCAAAGTGTCGGCGCGGGGGTTTGCCAGATACGCGTAATCGTTTTCGACGGCGCTGTATTTGGCCTCATCGAGTTCAGGCGCGCTGACGCTTTCGGAAAGCCACATCGACCAAACGCCGCCTTTGCGGTCGTCTTTCGGCAGCCAGGGATTGAAATAGCCGTTTTCGTTGTGGTGCGGAGCGTAGAGAAGGCTGGCGTCGCGGGACGCGGTCAGCGCTCTCCAGGCAGCTTCGTCGAAATCAGGACGCACGGCGCAAGCTGCCAACAACGGGCAGAGAAAGAACATAAGCAACAATACCGACAGCGAGCGGTTCACTTTTCAATGGCTCCGAGGGGTGATTTGTACAGTCTCGCATGTTGTGAGTCGTTTGGCGTATCCCTTGAATTGTAATCAATATGGTTGACTTGAGCATAATAATTTTGGTTTGTATCGCGCGTCTCAATAGCCGAGCGGTGATACGCCCGGATTTGGCGGTACGGCTGGAAATGGCGGGCGTCAGTTCGGCGCGGGCGTGGTTGTCGATGCAGGCCAACGACGATCTGGCGCAGGCGATGAAAAACGAACAGCCGCCGGCAAAAGCGTTGGCGACGGCATAACAAGAATCTGCGGTATTACAGCATCTGAAATCCAACTCTCCCGTCATCCCCGCCCGGGAAAATGCGGGTAAGGCTTGCCTCACCGGCTTTTCCTCCGTACTATCGCACGCCAGAACCCACGCCTCCCCAATTACTCTTTTGACATCATGGGCAAAAATTTGATCATCGCTGAAAAACCGTCTGTCGCCGCCGATATTTCGAGGGCGCTCGGTGGTTTTACCCGTCATGGTGACTATTACGAGAGCGACGAATACGTCCTCTCGTCGGCGGTCGGCCATTTGCTCGAAATCGGCATGCCCGAGGAGGAAGAGGTCAAGCGCGGCAAATGGACCTTTGCCCACTTGCCGGCGATTCCGTCGAAGTTTGATCTGAAGCCGATCGAGAAAAGCGCCGACCGGCTGAAAACGCTGTTGAAACTCATCAAACGCAAGGATGTGACGACGCTCATCAACGCTTGTGACGCCGGGCGCGAGGGCGAATTGATTTTCCGCTACATCGTCAACTACGCCAAAACCGACAAAGCGATTCTCCGCTTGTGGCTGCAATCGATGACCAAGGCGGCGATTTGCGACGGTTTTGAGGCGCTGCGCAAGGACAAGGAGATGCAGCCGCTGGCCGATGCGGCGACTTGCCGTTCGGAATCCGACTGGCTGGTCGGCATCAACGGCACGCGAGCGATGACGGCGTTCAATTCCAAATCGGGCGGTTTTCAGTTGACGACGGTAGGGCGGGTACAAACGCCGACGCTGGCCATTCTCGTCGAGCGCGAGAAAAAAATCCGCGCGTTCGTGCCGAAAAATTATTGGGAGTTGATCGGCACGTTTCAGGCAAAGGCGGGCGAATACACCGGCCGCTGGTTTGATGAAGGTTTCAAGAAGCAGGACGACGCGCCGGATTTGCGCGCCGAGCGCTTGTGGGGCGAAGCGAAGGCGAAAGACATCGCCGCGCGTTGTCTCGGTCAACCGGCGACGGTCGAGGAAGAGTCGAAGCCGTCAACGCAGAATTCGCCGTTGCTTTACGATTTGACGACGTTGCAGCGCGAGGCCAATTCCCGCTTCGGTTTCTCGGCGAAAACGACGTTATCGCTGGCGCAGGCGCTCTATGAAAAACACAAAGTACTGACTTATCCGCGCACCGACGCGCGGGCGCTGCCGGAAGATTACATCGGCACCGTCAAGGCGACGCTCAAAGTGTTGGCCGACAGCCACAGCTACGGTACGCTGGCCGACGAAGTGCTGAAACAGAAATGGGTGAAACCGAACAAACGCATCTTCGACAACAGCAAGATTTCCGATCACTTTGCAATCATCCCGACGCTGGCGGCGCCGAAGGCGTTGAACGAGTTGGAGGCAAAACTTTACGACATGGTGGTGCGTCGTTTTCTGGCGATCTTTTATCCACCGGCGGAATTTTTGTTGACCACGCGCATTTCGCGCGTCAGCAAGGAAGCGTTCAAGACCGAAGGCAAAGTGCTGGTCAGCCCCGGCTGGCTGACGGTTTACGGCAAAGAAGCGCAGGGCGACGAAGCGTCGCTGGTGCCGGTGGGCAAAGGCGAGAAGCCGATGACCGAAAAAGTCGATGTGTCGGCGCAAGTCACGCGGCCGCCGGCGCGCTACACGGAAGCCACGCTGTTGTCGGCGATGGAAGGCGCGGGCAAGACTATCGAGGATGACGAGTTGCGCGAAGCGATGCGCGAGAAAGGCTTGGGCACACCGGCGACGCGGGCGTCGATCATCGAAGGCCTGTTGCAGGAACGCTATGTGTATCGTGAAGGGAAAGAAATGATCCCCACCGCGAAAGCGTTTTCGCTGATGACTTTGCTGCACGGGTTGGGTGTACCCGAACTGTTCTCGCCGGAGTTGACCGCCGAGTGGGAATACAAGCTGGGCGAGATGGAGCGCGGCAAGATCAAGCGCGAAGCGTTCATGCGCGATATTGTCCAGATGACCCAGCACATCGTCGGGCAGGCGAAGAATTACGAGAGCGACACCATTCCCGGCGACTTTGCGACGCTGCATGAGCCGTGTCCGAAGTGTGGCGGCGAAGTACATGAAAGGTACAAAAAATTCCAGTGCGTCAATGAGAATTGTGATTTCGGTTTCTGGAAAATCATGGGCGGACGGCAATTGGAACCGATCGAGGCCGACATTCTGTTGAAGACGCGCGAGATCGGCCCGCTCGAAGGTTTTCGCAGCCGTTTGGGACGGGCGTTTTCGGCGAAGCTGAAAATGAACGACGCCAACGAAGTCGTGTTTGATTTTGAGAACGGCGACGACGGCGACAACGGCGAAGCGGTGGACTTCGGCGATCAAACGCCGCTTGGCCAATGTCCGAAATGCAAAGCGCGAGTTTTCGAGCGCGGCACTTCTTATGTGTGCGAGAAAGCCGTCGGCGCTGAAAAAACCTGCGATTTCCGCTCGGGACGGACGATCCTGCAACGGGAGATCACCCGCGAGCAGATGGAGAAGTTGTTGAAGGAAGGCAAAACCGCGTTGCTGCAATTCGTGTCAATGCGGACGCGGCGACCGTTTTCGGCGTATCTCGTGGTGCAATCCGACGGCAAGATCGGCTTTGAATTCGAGCCGCGCGCCGAGGGCGCTACCGGGCGCGGCGCGCGCACGACCCAACCGTTGCGCAGCCTCGGCGCGCATCCTGATGACGGCGCGGCGGTGGAACTTTACAGCGGCCGCTTCGGTCCCTACGTCAAACACAACGGCGTGAATGCCACGGTGCCGGCATCGCACAACGTCGAAGCCCTGACGCTCGAAGAAGCGCTCGCGCTGCTGGCGGCGAAGGAAGACGCCGGCGGCGGCAAGAAGGTGGCGAAAAAAGCAGCGGTGAAAAAGGTTGCTTCAAAGACGGTAGCGAAAAAAGCGGCGATCAAGAAAACGGCGGTGAAGAAAATCGCGGTTAAAAAGACAACTGCGAAGAAGGCAACTGCGAAGACAGCCACGAAAGCCGCTGCCAAGACCGTCGTCAAAAAAGCGACCAAGAAAACGACCCGCAAAGCCTGAAGATAAAACGATCGAGGAAGCACGATGTCTCAAAACGAAATCCTGTTTGCGCGCGCGCAGAAAACCATTCCCGCCGGCGTCAATTCGCCGGTGCGGGCTTTTCGTTCGGTCGGCGGCGCGCCGCCGTTCATCGTGCGCGGAGAAGGGCCTTGCTTGTGGGACGCCGACGGTAACCAATACATCGATTACGTTGGTTCGTGGGGGCCGCTGATCGTCGGCCACGCCCATCCTGAAGTGTTGCGCGCGGTGAACGCCAAAGCGCACGACGGGCTTTCATTCGGCGCGCCGACCGAAATCGAAATCGAGATGGCCGAGTATCTGTGCCGCCGCTTGCCGTCGATGGAGATGGTACGGCTGGTGTCGTCGGGTACCGAGGCCACGATGTCGGCGCTACGGTTGGCGCGCGGTTACACCGGTCGCGCCAAAATCGTCAAGTTTGAAGGCTGCTACCACGGTCACAGCGACGGGTTGCTGGTGAAAGCCGGATCGGGCTTGCTGACGTTCGGGCAGCCGTCGTCGGCGGGCGTGCCGCCGTCGATCACGCAGGATACGGTGGTGCTGCCGTACAACGATCTCGCCGCCATCACGGCGGCGTTCAGGGAAGCGCCCGAGGCGATTGCCGCCGTGATCGTCGAGCCGATTGCCGGCAACATGAACATGGCCAAGCCAAAAGCGGGCTTTCTCGAAGGGCTGCGGGCGCTGTGCAGCCAATACGGCGCGGTACTGATTTTCGACGAAGTGATGACCGGCTTCCGCGTGCATCGGCAGAGCGCGCAGGGACGGTACGGCATTACGCCCGACCTGACGACACTGGGCAAAGTGATCGGCGGCGGCATGCCGGTGGCGGCGTTCGGCGGCAAACGGGCGATCATGGAGTGCATCGCGCCGCTGGGGCCTGTTTATCAGGCGGGAACGCTGTCCGGCAATCCGGTGGCGTTGGCGGCGGGCATGGCAACGCTGGCGCTGACTGACGCGCCCGGCTTCTACGAAAGCCTCGCGGCGACGGCGCAAGCGCTCACCAAGGGTTTGCAGGAAGCGGCGAAGGCGGCGGGTGTTGCGTTTTCGGCAACGTCGGAAGGCGGCATGTTCGGGCTTTATTTCGCTGATCGTGTGCCGGAAACCTATGCGGAAGTGATGGCTTGCGATGTCGGGCGCTTCAACCGCTTCTTTCACGGCATGCTGGACGAGGGCATTTACTTTGCTCCATCAGCCTTTGAAGCGGGGTTTGTGTCGTCGGCGCATCAGCCCGGCGATATCGAAGCCACGCTGGCGGCGGCAAGAAAAGTGTTTGCGGGGATTCGATAATCGTTGAGAAAAACACTCGGAAATCGCTGAGGGAGCGCGGGCAGTAGCAGAGGATCGAAATGTTACGGCTTCGTCACGTTTTTCGTTGGCAAGTTGGCAAAGCGACGGGATGTTTCGTCGCCGGCTGTGAAATAACGGTACATGGCAATCAAGGCTTCGTGCTATGATCGAAAATTAAGAAATCCGTTCTTTTTTAAGGTGGGTGCAGACGTGGGTGCCAAAGAGGAAGCCACAACCAATCCGAAATCCCCCCCTTCATCGCAAGAGTCGATGATGGACGATCCTGAGCCGACATTGTCGCTGCCGCCGTTCGAGGAAGAATACGACGGGGAGCCGACACTGGCGCCGGTGATGATGCCTGCGCCAGAAGCGGCGGCCGTCCCCGAGCCGTCGCCGGGAGCGGAACCAACGTCGCCGTTGCCGGAAGAGCCGACGGCCGCCTCGTCGTGGGTGGCGGCAATGGAGGAACACGATGGCTGGCCTGCCCCCGACCCGTCGCTGATGGAAGTGCTGGAACATCAAGCCGAGCACCTCGCAGAAAAGCAAGCCGAACTCCCTTGGCCGCCGACAACTGATGACGATGACGAACATCCTTGGCTGCCTCGGGTGCAAGAGCCGCTGCCGGAAGCCAAATTGTTGCAAGAGCCGTCGCCGGAACCGGAACAGGTCAATGAGGACATGCCCGATCCGGCCTTGATCGCGGAAGTGGAGCGGTTGCTGGAGCCGGTGCGTGAGCGGATCCATGAGTCGGAGCCGACCTCGTCGCCAACGCTCGAACTGCCGCCGGAGCCGGAAGAGAATTGGCTGATGTCCGATCCCGAATTGATGGCGAAAGTTGAGCAACTGTTCGGGCCGAAGGTTGAGACGCAATCGGAAGTCGAGCAACGATCTGAGCCGGAACAAGAAGAGGAAACCGAACCCGAAACCGAGTCTGAGTCATTTTTTGAGCCGGAAGAAGCGCTTGAAGCCGAACCGGAAGCGTCAGAGCCGATCACGGAACCCGAAGCGGCGCCAGAGGCCGAAGCCGAGCAGGAAACTGAACAAGCGGCTGAATTGAAACATGAACCGGAGCCGATGGCTGGTCCGCCGCATGTTTCGGCGCTGGAAAAACGGTGGCCGCTGTCGGCGCTCGCTTCGCTGCTGAGGTGGAGGAAATCCAAACCCGCGCCCGCGCCCGCGCCGGAAGTTGAAGCGTCGGTTGAGCAGGATCTGGAAAAAGAGCCGGAAAGCGAGGAATGGTCGGCGTTCAACCCCGAGACGGTCATGGAACTGCCGGTTGAGCCGGAGCAAGAGAAAGTTGAGATGGAGCCGGAAGCCGAGCAGGAGGCTGAACCGGAAGCTGAGCAGGAGCCGGAAGTTGAGCAGGAAGCCGAACCGGAAGACAAACAACCGATAACGTCGTCGCATGGACTGGCGTCGGAAGCAGAATTTGATCAAGAGCCCGACGAAGAATGGGAAGACTTCGTTGCGACGTTGAAGTCGAAAGCCGAACCTCCGGTCGAATCGGAGCATGAGACCGAACCGGAAAACTCGGAAGAGGACGAGGAATGGGAAGCCTTCGTCGCGTCGCTGAAACCGGAAGCCCAAAAAATCTCCCAATCGGAACCGGAAGAAGAGCCGGAAGACGAAGAGTGGGAAGCCTTTGTGGCGTCGCTGAAGCCAAAGACCGGGAAACTGGTCGAGCCGGAGCCGGAAACTGAGCCGGAGGCGCCGTCGGAAGGCAAGGCGCGGGAAGAGTTCGTGGCGTTGTTGCAGCCGAAGGGCGGGAAGCCGATGGCGCCGGATCATGAAATAGAAGCCGAGCCGGAGCCGGAAAACGAACCCGAAACCCGCCAACTGTTTGGCCCCGAGCACGAACTGGAGCCGGAATCGGCGTCGGAACAGGAAAGATGGGTCGCCTTCGATCCTTCGCAAGAGACGGAGGCGGAGCACCATCCTTGGCCGATCCCGATTCCCGAGCCGTCGCCGGAGTTTGAGGAGTTGGAAACTGAATCGGAAACCGAGCCGGAACCTGCCGCTTGGTCGGAGCCGGAGCCAGAGTTTACCGTTGCGCCGGAAGTCGAAGAAGTTGAAGACGACGAGGTTGACGATTACGAAGATGATGAGGGTGAGCCGACTTTTGCGCCCGAACCCGAGCTGCAGCCCGATCCGCCCGAGCGCTTGTTGGGCGAGGCGCTGGTGGCGCGCGGCAAGCTCGACCCGATGGCGCTGGAGCGCGCCCAGCGTTTGTTCCAGGACACGCCCAATGAGAAATTCGCCAATCTGCTGATTACGCTGGGGTTGGTGGCGCCGCTCGATGTTGCCGAAGCGCTGGCGGGGCTGTACAAGGTGCCACTGGTGCGCGCCGATCAGTTCCCGGAACTGCCGATTCTCGAAGATCGGATTTCGACGCGCTTCTTGCGCGAGGCCAAAGTTTTGCCGCTGCATGAGCACGAAGACGAATTAACGCTGGCGATGGTAGATCCGAGCGACACGTACACCATCGACGCCGTCAAGATGGCGACCGGCAAAAACATCGCGCCGCGTGTGGCGCTGCCGTCGGAAATCGAAACGGCGCTGGAGCGGTTGTACGGGGCGGGGCGTTCGGCGGTCGGCCAGATCGTCGGCGACATCGGCATCGAGACCGACGAGTTCGGGCTGAATGCCGACGTACAACAGTTGAAGGATTTGGCGTCGGAAGCGCCGGTGATCCGGCTGGTATCGCTGATTATCACCAACGCGCTGTCGATGCGCGCCTCCGATATTCACATCGAGCCGTTCGAGGATCGCTTGATCGTTCGCTACCGGATCGACGGTGTGCTGCATGAAATCGAATCGCCGCCCAAACGCTTGTCGGCGGCGGTCATCTCGCGCGTCAAAATCATCGCCAATCTCGACATCGCCGAGCGGCGGTTGCCGCAGGACGGTCGTATCCGTTTGCGCACGCAGGGCAAGGACATCGACTTGCGGGTTTCCACCGTGCCGACGATGCACGGCGAATCGGTGGTAATGCGGATTCTCGACAAAGGCGGCGTGGCGCTCGATTTCCACAAGCTCGGCTTCTCCGAAAAAACGCTGGATCGTTTCCTGACGGCGCTAATGCAGCCGAACGGGATTCTGCTGGTGACGGGGCCGACCGGTTCCGGTAAAACGACCACGCTTTATACGGCGCTCGACCGGCTCAACCAGCCGGACGTGAAGATTCTGACCGTTGAAGACCCGGTCGAATACCAGATGCCGGGAATCAACCAGATTCAGGTCAAGCCGCAAATCGATTTGACCTTCGCCAACGCGCTGCGCTCGATCGTTCGGCAAGACCCGGACATCATCATGATCGGCGAAATCCGCGACCTCGAAACCGCGCAGATCGCCGTGCAGTCGGCGCTGACCGGCCACCTCGTGCTGTCCACCATTCACACCAACGATTCCGCTTCCACCGTCAACCGTCTGCTCGACATGGGGATGGAGGATTACCTGCTGACCTCAACCGTGATCGGCATTCAGGCGCAGCGGCTGGTGCGTACCTTGTGTGAACACTGCAAAGAGCCGTACACCGTCTTGCCGGAAATGGTCGATGAACTCGGCTTGCGACGGATGGTGCCGGAAGCGCAGAAAGACATCACGATGTGGCATGCGAAGGGCTGCAAGGAATGCTCGAACACCGGCTACATGGGGCGCGTTTGTATTCTCGAAGTGCTGCTGATGACTGACACGGTTCGCAGTCTGGTGATGAAACACGCCATCTCCGGCGAAATCAAAGAACAGGCCATCGCCGACGGTATGACCACGATGTACGAAGATGGTTTGCGCAAGGCTCTGGCCGGCGTCACCACCATCGAAGAAGTGCTGCGGGCAACCCGCGAAGATTGACGACAGGAACGAAGAGCGATGCCGACTTACCGCTACAAGGCCGTCAAATCCGGGGGCGAGGTTGCGACGGGCGTGATCGACGCGCCGACCGAAATGGATGTGATCGAACGCTTGCGCGATCAGGGCATGATGCCGATGTCGATTGCGCTGGGCAGCGCCGCCGATCTGGCGGCAGGAAAGAGCAAGAGCAAGAAACGCGTCGGCCTTTTTGCCAGCCGGAAAGTGACGCGCGATCAAGTCATGTCGTTGACGCGCGAATTGGCCACGCTGCTGCGCGCTGGCTTGCCGCTCGACCGCGCGCTGGAAACCTTGATCGCGTTGGCTGAAGCGCCGCCGCTGATCGCGCTGCTGCAAGGCATTCGCGATAACGTGCGCGGCGGGCGCGCCTTGTCGCAGGCGCTTGAACAACGCCCGGATGTGTTTACACGGTTCTACATCAATCTGGTGCGGGCGGGCGAAGCCGGCGGCGCACTCTCCACGGTGTTGACGCGGCTGGCCGACACGATGGAGCGCAACAAGGAACTGCGTGAAACAGTCATATCGGCGATGATTTACCCGATCATTCTGGTCATCGTTGCGGCATTGTCGGTGGTCATTCTGTTGATTATGGTGGTGCCGCAGTTCGAGGCCACCTTCGCGCAATCGGGTAAGGCGTTGCCGATCCCGACCCAAGTCGTCGTCTGGTTGGGCGCATTCATGAAAGGCTGGTGGTGGGCAGCGCTGATCGCCGTTTTTCTGATCGGCAGCGCGATACGCGGCTTTCTCAAAAACCCGAAAACGCGGGCGCGTTGGGATGCCTGGATATTGCGGCGATGGTTGATTGGTGATGTCGTCACTCGCATTGAAACCGCGCGGTTTGCCCGAACATTAGCAACACTGGTCGGCAACGGCGTCACCTTGCTGTCGGCGCTAACGATTGTCAAAGAGACGATGACCAACATGGAAATGGCGCGGGTTCTCGAAGGCGTGATCGTGAATTTGCGCGAAGGGCGCGGCTTCGGAAAGCCGCTGGCCGATACCGGCCTGTATCCGAAGCTGGCGACACAAATGATTATCGTCGGCGAAGAAAGCGGACGTTTGGAAGAAATGCTGATGCGCATTGCCGATATCTACGACCGGGAAGTACAAATAGCGATCAAACGTTTCCTGGCGGTATTGGAGCCGGTGATGATCCTGTCGCTGGCGGTGATGGTTTTGTTGATCGTGCTGTCGATCATGCTCGGCATCATCGGAATGAACGATCTCGTGCGTTAGCATCGGAAAATGGAGAAACAGATGAAAGTGCAACAGTTAAGGAAATTAGGGCAGCGCGGTTTCACGCTGATGGAAATTCTGGTGGTGCTGGTTTTGCTGGGCGTCATCATGTCAGTCGTTGCCGGCAACTTCCTGCAACGCGGTGAAAAAGCCAAGGCCGACGCGGCGCGCATCCAGATTCAGGAAATCGGGCAATCACTCGATTTGTTCAAACTTGAAGTAGGCCGCTATCCGACCCAATCGGAAGGTTTGCAGGCGCTGATTACTGCGCCGTCGGGGCTTGCTCGCTGGAACGGCCCTTACTGGAAACAAAATCAAGTGCCGAAAGACCCGTGGCAAAACGAATACAAATATGCGATGCCGGGCAAGAATGGCGCGCCCTATGAAGTGATTTCGTCGGGTACCGATGGCAAAGAGATTTCCAGCGCCGATATCCAGCAGTAGCAGCGGTGGTTTGGCGATGACCCTTTCAGCGGTATTGCCGCATCGTCGTGTTGCGCACAGCGGCAAGCGCGGCGCGAGAGCGAATGGTTTTACGCTGCTGGAACTGATGATCGTGCTGGTGATCATGGGGGTCATCATGGCGATGACCTTGCCGATGTTGCTCGGCAGCGGCCCGTCCAATACCGAACTGCGCGGCGCTGCCCGTCAACTGGCGGCGGCGGCGCGGCAAGTGCGGGCGGAAGCGGTGACGCAGCGGCGCGAAACCATGCTGATAATCGATCTCGAAAAAAACCGCTTCAAACTCGACGATGACCCGCGCGAAGTCAAATTGCCGGAAGCCATCGTGTTGAAACTGTTTACAGCGCAATCCGATCAAATCAGCGACACGGTCGGCGGCATTCGCTTCTTTCCCGACGGCGGCTCCAACGGCGGCCGCATCACCGTGAGCGCCGGCGACGACAGCGATCGCAAATACGAAGTCGATGTTGACTGGCTGACGGGTCGCGTGGCGATTCTGGAATGATGATGCAGCGAATAACCTCACAGCGCGGCTTTTCCCTGCTTGAAGTGCTGGTGGCGTTCGTCGTATTGGCGCTGGTCGGCACCGCGCTGTTTCGACTGTTCGGCGGCGCGATGAACAACGCCGCGTCGGCGGACGCATGGAGTCGCGCCGTGCAAGTCGCGCAAAATCAGTTGGCGCAGGCGTCGGTGATGCAGCCGTTGCGCGCGATGTCGGCCAACGGTCGGGACGGCGACGTGCAGTGGGCGTTGAAGGTCGAGCCTTACAATCCGCCGGCGCTCGAAGGCGAAACCTCACAACCGGCGGAATCGCCGACCTACCGGATGTTCCGGTTGGAGGTGGACGTGCGCTTCCCCGGCGTCGCCAACAAAGACCGGACGTTTGCGCTGGAAACCCTCAAGATCAGCCAGATCGAACAACCGGGGCAACCGTGAGCAAGACGATGAAACGCAATTTTCCCTCGTGCGCACAAGGTTTCACGCTGGTCGAACTGATCATCGCGTTGTTGCTGTTGTCGCTGATTTCGGCGACGCTGTTCGGCGTGTTTCGCACGGCGGGGAAGAGCGTTGATGTGGGCGAGCAGCGCACCGACGACGCAGCGTCGATCCGAACCGTTCAGGATTTTTTGCGGGCGCAGTGGGAAAACGCGCACCCGTTGCGCCAGCGCAAAACCCTCGAATTTCCGCTGATTTTTGAAGGCGATCATGACCAGTTGATCTACGTATCGGCCTTGCCGCCCCGAGTTCAGGGAGGCGGACTGTGGGCGTGGCGCTTGCATGTCGTGCGTAATGGCCAGCACAACCAGTTGATCTTGGAACACACCATTCCCAACACCGGCGAAAAAACGGCGTTGAGTGATTGGGCAAAGCAGTGGTCGGTGCTGGCGGATCGCGTTGACAGCGTGGCGTTTCAATACTACGGCATCACCGGCGAAGCGATCAAAGCGACGCCAAAGTGGAGCAATGACTGGAAAGACCCGCAGCGCTTGCCGCAGATGATCCGCATGGATGTCAAGCTGGAAAACGGCACCCAGTGGCCGACGCTTTACGCCGAAATGCGTAAAGGCATGGAGGCGGGTTGCCGGGCGTGGAGCGAGGCCGCCGGAAAGTGTGGGGGAGTATGAGGCAGAGATTAAAACGGCAGCGCGGCATCGCATTGATCATCGTTTTGTGGACGACGGTGTTGCTCACCGTGATCGCAGGCGGCTTTGCGTTTTCGATGCGCAACGAAGCGCTGGCGACGCAGAATTCCGTGTCGGTGGCGTCGGCGCGCTGGCTGGCCAACGGCGCGGTGGAACGGACGGTTTACGAGTTGGCAACGCCGAGAATGGTGGCGCAGGATGCCTGGCAGCCCGATGGCTTGTCGCACACTTGGCAGGAGGACGGCGCCCAGATCGAAGTGGTGGCGGTTGATGAAGGCGCGTTCATCGACATCAATACCGGCAACGACATGCTACTGAAAGGGCTGTTCATGAACGTGGGCGGGATGGATGAAGCGGCGGCGATGTATCTGATTGATTCGATGGCCAATTGGCGCACCGACAGCGTGCAAAAGCGACTCACCGGCGCGCAGGACGGCGACTACAAAAAAGCCGGACTGCCGTACCTTCCGGCCAACGCGCCGTTCGGGGCAGTCGAAGAAGTTGGCATGGTGCTGGGGATGACGCCTGACCTCTACGCGCGGGTTTCCCCATTTTTGACGGTCAATTCCCGCCAATCCGGCGCCAACCCGCAAACGGCGCCGCGCGAAGTGCTGCTGTCGTTCCCCAATGTCACCCCCGCGATAGTCGATGATTATCTGGCGCGCCGACAGGACGCGCTGATGAGCCACCAGCCATTGCCGCTGTTTCCGGGGGGCGGCGGCGGGCGCTCGCCGGCCTGGCGGATTCAGGCGACCGTGACGATGGACGACGGGACGCAGTTCACCCGCAAGGCCGTGATCCGCCGCACCGGCGACCCGAAGCGGCCATTTATCGCGTTGCTTTGGGGAGAGGGCTGAAAACCGCCCAACCGCGCCATAGTCATGTAACCTTGAATGACATCAACACATGGCGCGATGGAGAGCAGATGCAACGACCGGCGCAAAGAATGATGCGGAGAGGGCGTAAGAGATAGCGCAATACACGGGGGGCAGGTAGAATGTTTTATTTTCATCAGTTTTCAGGGGCAGATTCCGAGTGCCAACATTGACGGCCACCTTGCAAAACGGCATCACCGCTGCGGCGAGCAACTTCTGGCGCTGGTGGCGGGACGAACTCGTGCAGCTTTTGCCGATGACGGTTCGTTCGCGCCTGCAACATCGGCGCTTGCTGCCCGTCGTGGTAACCAGCGAAACGCAGTGGGAGTTGTGGACGCCCAGTCTGGCGCACAACCGTGCGGCGCGGGTGAAACAAACCGTTCTCGACATGACCACCGAGCCGGACGACCGCGTCCGCGAAGCGATCGCGAGGCTGGCGTCGCCGGTGGCGTTGCTGATGCCCTCAACGATGGTTTTGCGGCGCACGCTGACCTTGCCGATGGCGCTCGAAGAAAACCTGAAGCAAGCGTTGGCTTACGACCTCGACCGCCACACCCCGTTCCGTGGCGACGAGCTGTACTTCGACGCGCAAGTCATCAGTCGCAACCCCGAGCGCAACGAAATGCAAGTCGTGCTGGCGGCTACCCAGCGCGTCAACGCCGACAAGATCATGACGGAGTTGCGCGAAGAAGGCGCCGAAGTGGTGGCGCTGCTGGTGGATCCGCCCGAAAATGTCAACTCCAAACTCAACCTTTTGCCGACCGAAGACCGCCCGTCGTGGCTGCCTTGGCAACGCTGGGCGATTGGCGGCGGCATGGCGCTGCTCGTGTTGCTGCTGCTGGCGGCGATCGCCCTGCCGATCGGGCAAAAGCGCTCCTACGTCATCAAGTTGCACCAACAAGCCGACGAGGCGCAAGCGCAGGCGATGGTCGTCACCCGCGTGCGCAATGAACTCGATCAGTTGGTGGCCGATTACGATTTCGTCCCCGAGAAAAAAGGCATGTACCCATCGACGGTGCACGTACTCGACGAAATCACCAAACTGCTGCCGGACGATACCTGGCTCACGCAGATGGAAATCAAGAATACGACAGGCAGCAAAGAAACCCGTCACGAGGTCTTTTTACGCGGCGAGTCGGCGCATGCCAGCCGGTTAGTGGCGTTGCTGGAAGATTCGGGGCTGGTCTCCGAAGCCGCGCCGCGTTCGCCGATTACCTCGATTAAAACCAGCAGCGGCGGTACGGCGGAAATGTTCGATATCGGCGCGCAGATCAAAAAATCGCCGGAACGGGAAAAAGTGGCCGTGATGATTGAAGGCAAAATCGCGCCGCCGCCTGTGACAGCGCCGCCGCCGCGCCCCATTACCCCGTTGCCGCCCGCTGTGCCCGACGCTACGCTTGCCGTGCCTGGCGCAGTTCCCGCTGTACCCGCCGCTACGTCGCCGCCATCCGCGCCTGCGCCGGCCGCGTCCGCCGCACCCGTCGCTCCCAGAGCGGTGCGGGGAGCGAGGAATCGTCCTGCGCCCGCCGCCGCGCCTGCTGCACCAGCCGCCGCGCCGCCACCGCCCGCGCCCGATGTCGGTGGCGACATCATCGAAGGCGACGAAGGCGGCGCGGATCAACCTCACGAAGCCGAGGAGAGTGGAGAATGAGCGCCAGAATGACTCCCACTCAGTCGCGCGTCATCGCCGCCCTCCTGTTGGCGCTGGTGCTCATTGCCGTGCTCGCCGCCATCGTCGTGCCGACAGTGATGTTGCATCGCCACTACGATAACGCCATCGCCAAAGAGCGCCGCACGATGGAGGTTTCCAAACGTCTGCTCGCGCAGCAGCCGCAAGTCGAAACGGCGCTCAACGCCGTCAAGCAGCGCAACGGCCGCCGTTTCTTCCTCAAAAATACCGCCGCCAACCTGGCCGGCGCCGAGTTGGAAGACCAAGTGCGTTCGGCCATCGAAAAAAGCGGCGGACGCATTGCCACCAGCCAGAACATCGCCCCCAAAGACGATGGCGATTTCCAGAAAATCGCCGTTAATGTCCAGTTTTTCGCCTCCGTGCCTAACCTGCAAAAGGTGATCTACACACTGGAAACGCAAACGCCCTACATCGTCGTTGACAGCCTGACCCTGCGTCCCGTCAACGCCAACCGCGATTTCAAACCGGCGGCCGGGCAAGAGCCGGAAGTCAACGCCCAAATTGAAGTGATGAGTTGGGCTTATCGCGGTGATAAAAGCAGCGCCGAAAAAAGTCCCGACAAAAGCAGCGGGGGCGCATCATGATGAGCCTGCGAACCTTGTCCATTATCGGCGGCGCGCTGGCGCTGCTGTTGCTGATTACTCTAGGGCTGGAGTTGGATTGGGGGCGGCGGATGCGTCAGCAGAAACCTGAGCCGACGGCCACCATCAAGCCGCTGGAAATCGCCCTGCTGCCGGAGATCAAGGCAAACCCGCTGGAGGCTCGCAAGGAAACCGTCAACCGGCCACTGTTCACGCCGACTCGGCAGCCGGCGCCGCCGTCTGATGCCACCGCCGGGGCGAACAAAGTCGATCGTGGCCTGTACATCCTGTCCGGTACGGCGATTCAAGGGCAGACCCGTATTGCGTTTCTGCGCAACGCCAAGGACAATAAGCCGACAACCGTGCGCGTGGGCGACATGGTGGACGGGATGAAAGTTTCCGTTGTCACTGCCGACAAAGTGGTGCTGACTGCTGGTGGGCAGGAAGAAGAATTGCAGTTGAAAGTGGCAACCGGTCCGAAAGGCGCGATCACCCCGACCACCTTGCCGGGGCAAACGCCGCAGCCGGGACAGCGTCCGGGGCAGCCGCCGCAGCCGGGGCAACCCGTCGTGCGACAAGGGCAGCCCGTGCCACAACCCGCTCCGGTAGGGCAAAGGCCGCTGAGAGTCGGGGGCTGAACAAGCGAATAGAAGCGGCGGGCAGACGATGAAAAGATTTTTGATAAAAGGTGGCGGATTGAAAGGCGATAGGTTTTTTATGGGCCATGGGAAAAACTTGAAAACAAGCGCACTGCAAGCGTTGCTTTGCTGCGCAGGGGTGTTGTTGCTGACCTCTTGCGCGTCAACCAACCGGGGAGATGCCTCGGTTGGCGTTGATCCTCGCACGGCGGAGGTCATCAAAAGCAGCAAAATGCCGTATTCGCAGGGCTTGGCGGAAACGGTCGATCGGGTCAAAACCGGCGCGACCGAAGACGATGATCGGACGAAGGTCTTCAAAGGCAGCGGCATCATGGTCAAAGGCCAGACGCCTTGGCAGCCGATGCCTGCGCAGGGCGCCACGCCGGTTACGCCGCCGGCCCGAGGCGCGACCGCCGTGCCGACAACCCCGCCTCCGGCAACCCGAGGCGTTACCCCACCCGCTCAAGGCGCAACCCCGGTCACGCCGACCCCGCCGGTGCAGGCAACACCGGCAACACCGATGCCGCCCGCCCAGGGAGCAACAACCACTCCGGCGCGTCTGCCTATCACCCCGGCGATCAAGGGCGGTACGACTCCGCCGCCCGCGGTGACCCCGCCCGCGACACCACCGGCGACGACTCCGCCGACCACCGCTCCGGCCACAAAAGGGGCAACCCCAGCGACACATCCGACGACAACTTCGGCACACCCGGCAACTACCCCGGCAGCTAAGGGAACTCCAGCCAAAGGCGCGGCCACAACGACCACCCCGGCGGCCAAGGGCGCGACCCCTGCCAAAAGAGGCCACCCCCTGCGCGCAGAACCAACGAAAAGTGCGACGGCCACACCGCCTGCCAAAGGCGCGGCAACCCTACCCGCCGCTGGCGCGACGCCCACGCCGCCTGCTGCAACAACGCCGCCGCCCGCCGTCACACCACCGGCAACCACACCACCTGCTGTCGTAACGCCCGTTCCGCCAGTAACGCCACCGACACCACCCGCCGCCGGAACACCTGCTCCGCCCGCCACGTCGTCCGTCGTGACCCCGCGTCCGCCAACCCCGACAGCGCCGCCTACCGCGCCGTCCGCGTTGCCTTCGGCCAGAGGCGGCGGCAACATCGTGCTGAATTTTGAAGCCGCCGATTTGCGTGAAGTCATCCGCAACATTCTCGGCGACATCCTCGGCGAAGCATATTTGATCGACCCCACCGTCAACGGCCAAGTGACCATCCGCACCTCTTCCGGCATTCCGCGCGACTCGTTGTACGCCACGCTCGAAACCCTGCTGCGCATGAACAACGCCACCATGATCCAAGAAGCGGGCGTGTACAAAATTCTTCCCGCTGCGATGGGCTTCAAAGGCAGCGCCACGCCGCAACTGGGCAATTCACAGCGTCCGTTGCCGAAAGGTTTTTCCGTGCAAATCGTGCCGTTGCGCTACGTGAGCGCGAAGGAAATGCTGAAAATCCTTGACCCCTTCGCCAAAGATTCGCAATCCAGCTTGCGCGCCGACGAAGTGCGCAACCTCGTCATCCTCTCCGGCACCGAACTCGAATTGCGCCACCTGATCGACACCGTCGAAATGTTCGACATCAACTGGATGGCAGGCATGTCCGTCGGCATGTTCAAACTGCGAAACGTTGATGTAAAAGGGTTGTCGCAAGACCTCATGGCCGCGCAGGCCGGCGATAACGGCATGGGGCTGATGCTGGGGGCGATGAAATTCATCCCGATCGAACGGATGAACATGCTGCTCGTTGTCACCCCACAGCCCGACCAGTTGGACGAAGTGAAAAAATGGATCGAAAAATTCGATTCGGACGACAACACTGAAGTCCCGCGTCTCTACGTTTATTCGCTGCGCTACGCGCGCGCCGAAAAATTGGCGCCGCTGCTGCAACAAGCCTTCACCGGCAAAAACACCGCGCCGACGCGCACGCAGGGGCCGACTACGGCGCCCGGAACGGCAGCCGTCACCATGGGCGGCGGTCGCTTAGCCGGTTCAACGAGCACTGCCGGTCGGTCAACAAGCGGTTATGGCTCTTCTTACGGCGGTTCCTCCTATAACTCCTCGGGGGGGTTTGGTTCTTTTAGTTCGAATCGAACCGGCACGACCACCGGAACAACAACCGGCACGAATCGCCCCGGAACAACGGCGGCAACCAATCGTCCCGGCGCCGTTCCGGCGGTAGGCATCTCCGGCGGCGGCATGGGCATCGCGCAAGACATTCAAGTCGTTCCCGATGAAGACAACAACGCCATCCTGATCGTGGCAACGCCGGCCGAATACGCGCTGGCCGAACAAGCGATCAAAAAACTCGATATTCCGCAGCGGCAAGTCGTGATCGAAGTGACAATTGCAGAAGTGACGTTGTCAGATGCAATAGATGTCAGTTCTCAATGGTTCTTCTCAGGATCGGCTAACAAACTACCGGCGGGGGCTGCTGAGAATGCTGTTCCGTCAATGCGCTCTTCTACTGTTGGGACAGGCCCGGCGACAGGCTCCCTTGCGGCTAACGCCTTTAGCTTACTCATTAGTCGGGACAAATTTGGAGCGTTCTTTACAGCGAACGATGTTTTTACTAATGTGAAAGTGGTGGCCAATCCGCACATTGCCGCGCTGGACAATCAAGAGGCGCACATCGAGATCACTAATCAGATTCCGTACCAGAACACCACCTACATAAGTGGGTACTATGATCCCAATAACACTAGTGGTTATAACGGGTCATATCCGTCGGCTTCTTGGAATTACGTCAGCCCGGGTACGATCGTGACAATTAAGCCACACATTAACGAAGGCGGTAACGTCACCATGGAAGCTGATATCGAATTCAGCGCGCAGTCGGGGCCCCCGCCCGGAGAAGGCGCTGCGCCGCCGCTGACGAACCGTGCGATTACCTCGCAGTTGATGGTGCCGTCCGGCAGTACCATGGTGATCGGCGGTTTGATTCGCGACGACAAAACTACTGGTACCAGCGGCGTTCCTGGGCTTTCGAGAATTCCGGTATTAGGCGCGCTGTTTGGCAGTCAAAACTGGAGCAACACGCGCACCGAATTGATTATTTTCCTGACGCCACGCGTGATTGACAGCGAAGAAACCCGTCGCGCGGTCATTCAGGATCTGCGTTACCGGATGGACAATCTGGAAGGGTTTTTAATAGACAGCAAAGCGCTGCCCTCCGATCTGATCCGTCGCGAGCGCCGCGAGGAAGAAAAAGACAACGACAACGACGGCAAGAGCGGTTCGATTTGAAAACCAAATTCCTCCATTCCCCTTGCCTGCTTGCAGGGAGGGGTGGGGGATGAGAAAGAGGGTTATATCATAGTAGGTAGGGGCGGGCTTCAAACCCGCCCTTTTGTTTTTCCGTAGAGGCGCGGTTCGTGAATTGCCCGACAAAAACACAACCTCACCGTAGGGGCGGTGCGCCGTGCCCTGCGCGGGGATAGGGTTCCGTGTATCCGTAGGGGCGGCATCCTGCCGCCCGCAAGGTACGCCGTGCCCCCACGAAACGACGCGCAGGCGAAGGGGACACAAAAAAACAAAAAAGCCGTCATTCCCGTGAAGACGGGGACGAGCGGGAATGACGGCAAGTGAGGGTTTTGCCTGTCGTGCATTCATTGCCTGCGCGGGGATAGGGCTCCGTGTATTCCGTAGGGGCGGCATCCTGCCGCCCGCAAGGTACGGCACGTCGCTTCGCGGGAATGACGACAAGCCTATCGTACCTTCAACGATAACGAAAAAAATAATGTGGATGGGTGGGCTGGATTCCCGCCTTCGCGGGAATGACGGCAAGTGAGGGTTTTGCCTGTCGTGCCTTCATTGTCTGCGCGGGGATAGGGTTCCGTGTGACCGTCGGGGCGGTTCGTGAACCGCCCCGACAAAAACACAACCGTACCGTAGGGGCGGCATTCTGCCGCCCGCAGGGTGCGCCGCATGGTGTAATGCTGGGCATAGCGGGATGCAGGCGCGGCTCGTGAACCGCCCGACAAAAACACAACCTCACCGTAGGGGCGGCATTCTGCCGCCCGCAAGGTACGGCACGCTGTGCCCTGCGCGCGGATAGGGCTCCGTGTCTTCCGTAGGGGCGGCATTCTGCCGCCCGCAGGGTGCGGCGTACCGTCACGTTATCCCTTGACCACCCCGCCCGCCTTCGGCGTTCACCCCTCCCAGAAGGGAAATTACCCCCTACAGTTACCAAACAACGGTTGACGAAGCGGGAGCCGCTGATTATGCTTCCTCTTTTTTAAGCAAACTGGCAGAGAAACATGAAATTTTCAGACATTAAAGAAACACTGATGGGAAAGGGAATCATAGCCGTCGGGCTGGTTGCCCTGCTGGCGCTGGCCGGTTGCGCAACCACCTCCTCCCCGGAAGCATCCTCCGGCGCGGCGCAAGCGCTAACCCCCGAGCAGCAAGCCGAGATCGTCAAAAAGCGTGCCCAAGAGCGGTGGGATGCCATGATCGCCAAAGATTACGCCAAGGCCTATACCTATCTCTCCCCGGCCACCCGGAAACTGGGAACCGAGGAGCAGTTTGCCGCCTACTTTGCCCAGAGCCAATTCAAAAAGGTGGAAGTTCAGGAAGCCAAATGCGAGGACAATGCCTGCACCGTCAAGTTTTTCCTGACTTATGACTACAAAAACTTCAAGGATGTCAAGACCCCGGCGGGAGAAAAATGGCTTTTCCAGGATGGCCAGGCGTGGTTCAGCCCTTCGGAGAAATGAAAAATGAGGGCTGATGAGGGAAAACGGGGACAGGTGTTACGAAAATGAGACAGAAAGGGGGCGGAGTCGGGTTTTATTTGCGGGATCAGGTTTGTAAGAAACGGAAGTATGTAATAAAATGGCTCTGCTGTTGGGCTTAAAGTGATCACTTTAGATAGCAACTTATAGGAGTTTTCTCTATGAATACATTTAAGAAAAAAGCGCTCTTCGCTGCATTGACGGGCTTGGGCGTGATGGGTATGGTTGGATCGGCGCAAGCCGTGAGCCTGAACCCGGATGGTTTGGGCCAAGTGCTGATTTATCCGTACTACACCGTACGTGATGGCGGCGATGGCAATGCGTTCAACTCGCTGATGTCGGTCGTCAACTCGTCGAGCGTGGGCAAAGCGGTCAAGGTTCGCTTCCTCGAAGGCATGGCTTCGCAAGAAGTTCTGGACTTCAACCTGTACCTGTCGAAGTATGACGTCTGGACGGGCATGATTCTCCCGAAGGGTGAAGGCGCGGCGCTGTACACGAAAGACACTTCGTGCACATGGCCGGCGATTCCGGCGGATGGCGCTGATTTTGTCAACTACGCATATGCGGGTGACGCAGCAGATCAAACGCTTAATCGCACCAAAGAAGGTTACGCCGAAGTCATCGAAATGGCTGACATCCTTCCGAGTAATTTGGCGAATGGCGGCATCAACACTGCCATTACGCACGTTAACGGTGTTCCGCCGAATTGCGGCGCGATTGCAGACGGTGGTAACGGCGCGAATCCTCCGGGTTGGGTCGCCACGGATATGACCACTGGTACGGGCGGTTTGTTCGGCGGCATGACGCTGATCAACCCGACTGAAGCTCAGGGCGTGGCGTTTGAAGCCGTGGCGCTGGATGGCTTCTACGTTGATTTACTGAACGCTGGGGACAACCTCTGGGCGGTTTCGGGCAGCATTCAGCCGACTTTGGCCGCTGCTGAGCCACAAACTTCGGTCGTTGTAGATAAGACGAACGTGTGGATCACGGATTGGACAAATGCGGTCAACCTTAGCAATGCTGACGCAGTTTCGGCGGTGTTGATGAATGCGAAGCTCTATAACGAGTATGTGTTGGATGCGGGTACGGCATCGAAGACCGACTGGGTCGTCACGATGCCGACCAAGAGGGAATATTACAATGCTCCCACCGCAGCAGGCATCAGACCGTTGAAGCAAGGCTACACGCTCTTCCAGAATGACTTTGGAGCGAAAGGCGCCTGCGACGAGGTTGGTGTTACCACCTACAACCGTGAAGAGCAAACGACGTCGAGACCGGGAACTTTCTCGCCGCCGCCGCCGACTGCTGCACCGGCTGCGTTGTGCTGGGAAGCTAACGTCGTGACGTTCGGAAAGGGTTCGTCGACTACACCGTCGTTGTTCCATGCGAGCAACAGAGTCAATTTGTCGGTTGATTTCGAAAATGGCTGGACGTTGTTTGACTTCACTCCGACCGCGACAATTGCTACTGGCAAACATACGTTGGTTGGTGGTGCTACCACGCAAGTAGATTTGGAAGCTAGCAACATAATTCCCCAAGCTTCGGCTACTTACACGGGCTTGCCGATGGTTGGTTTCGCTGTACAGCAATTCAACAACGGCACGCTGACGAACGGCGGACTGAACGTTTGGGCAACCTACGACGGTCGTATCGCGCATCGCTTCAGCAAAGATATCGCGCCGTAATCGGGCACGAGGAAATTGTTGCTTGTTTGATGAGAAACGGAGGCTTCGGCCTCCGTTTTTTTCGCCTATAAGCATCGCGCCATTCACAACACAGGGGCGGATGTCGTACGGGCGGCATTCTGCCGCCCGCAATGTTTTTGATTCAACGTAGGGGCGGCATCCTGCCGCCCGCAATCCTTCTCCCCGCGGAGATAAGGCCATGTTTTTCTCCTCTAGCCCCTTGTGGAATAAGGCCGCTGGATTCCCGCGTGCGCGGGAATGACGGCACGGGTGCTGCGCTGCGCGCTGGCGCGGCTTGCGCCTGAAGCAAAACACAATACTTGCAGTTGTACCTTACCCTCTCTATCTCTCTCTCACTAGGGGAGACGTAGGGGCGGCATCCCGCCGCCCGTTCCGGTACGAATGAATGAAGAATGCAGCCCCTCTGTTTGTAGGGAAAGCGTGTCCGGGCGTAGGCAAACTCTCTCCTGCCGCCGCTCCAGTAAGCCTTGACAACATACGTCAATGACGTACAATCTAGCTTATGCATACTGTTATCGAAACCGTGCTCTTTCAGAGCTTGGTCTCAGACTATTGGGACGAAGATGAGCGCTGCGCGTTCTGTGCGTGGCTGGCGGCCAATCCGGACGCCGGTGACGTGATTCCAGGCTCGGGCGGTTGTCGAAAAATTCGCTGGAGCCGCTCCGGGATCGGCAAGCGCGGCGGCGTACGGGTGATTCATTTTAACCGACTTGCCAACGGTGAAATCTGGCTTTTGACCATCTACGCCAAGAGCGCACGCGACAACATTGCCGCACATACGCTTAAGGCGCTCAAGGAGTTGATTGATGAAAACTGAAAAAGAACTTTTAGAACGCGATGCCAAACGCGACATCGGAAAGGAACTGTTGACGGCAGTACGACAAATGAAGACCGGTCAAGGGCGCGTGGTGTATCCAACGGTGGCAACTGCGCGCGCGACATTGGGGCTGTCGCAAGCACAATTTGCGGCCATGATGGGCGTGTCATTGCGTACCCTGCAAGAATGGGAGCAAGGACGGCGCAAGCCGTCGGGCGCGGCGCAGACGTTATTGGCCGTGGCCATACGTCACCCCAAGGTGTTGCGGGAATTGGCTCCGATCTGAATCGAAGTGCACAGGGGCGGCAGGATGCCGCCCCTACGACCTCCCCTCGTGGGAGAGGGATAAAGGGAGAGGGAGTGGTTTTTCGTTGCGTTGCATACCCCTCTCTCCCACAAGGGGAGAGAGGAAAAGAGCACGACGTGGACACGCCTGCCGAGGGCGTGAGGGTGGGCCGTCATTCCCGCGAAGGCGGGAATCCAGTCCGTCCACTCATCACTATTACTGATACACGAGTCAATCAACCGTTGCGCTGTAACCATCATCCTATGGAGTCGTGCTCTTCGTACCAGACAAGGCCACGATAGCGAAAAAAATAATGTGGATGGGTCGCTGAATTCCCGCGTGCGCGGGAATAACGGCACCGGCGCGTCGCTGCGCTACGGGCGGCAGAGCCTGCCCCGCGAAGTTCCCGTCTTCGCGGGAATGACAGGGGATGCCGCCCCTACGACAACCGCTTCCCTCTCCCCTCGTGGGAGAGGGATAAAGGGAGAGGGGGTGGTTTTCGTTGCGTTGCATACCCCTCTCTCCCGACCTCTCTCCCACAAGGGGAGAGAGGAGAAAAACATGACGAGCTACGGAAAAAATTCTTGCGCAACGTTTTCCCGACTGTGACAGGGTTACACCACCATACAAATAAGCAAATATCCGACGGCGACGCATTAAAGCCCTATCGGAAAAACAGGATATAATCAAAAATAGTATTTAAATTTTCCCACAGAAGGGGTGCCACATGGTCTCATTATTTTATCGTTTTCGTATGGCTTTGTCGGCATGGGGGTTGTCGGCATTGGCTTTGTTTTTCTTCGCGGTAACGCCGATGGCGCATGCCGCATCTGTCACGTACAACGGCCCGACCGGTGGAGTGTTAATGTACACCGACCCCGGCTGTACGACGTATTTTGATTTCTTGGACGGGGTGCTTAGTTGCCATAATGGTACTGGCGGAGGAGACTCTTCGCCTACGGGTTGTACGATCTCGGGACAGAGCACGGTTGACAGTTCGGGAGGGCCGTTTGCCCTGACAGGTGGATGCACATCGGGAGCAACGAGCTATGTCTGGGGACCTACCAGCTATATTCAGTCTTCCAGTACACAATCTTCTGTTAGCACTTCGGCAACGGTGAAACTGCCGACGAACAGCGGAACGGCGGATGCTCAATACAGCGTCACGATGACTGCCTATAACGGCACAGCCACCCCGGTTACCATTACGAAACAGGTAACGGTAAGCGGTACGGGAGGCACACCGCCGCCGAGCGACTGTGGCTCTGCAGTGGTGACAAATTTGAATCTTTCGTGGGGTGGGGTAGCGATCGGCGGCTCTGGCTCTACGGGTGTTGTCGTCGCGAAAGTTACGGTCCCTACGGATGCTGTGTTGGGATCGAATTCCATTGTGATTAGCGAGAATGGCGGAAGCCCGACAACTCGGTTTATCACCATATCGAAGACCGCTTGCGATACCAGATCCGGGCGCGATTATTTGGGCGATACGGCGCCGATGATTCAGGGATACGCTTCTTATCTGAATCAAAAGTATGTGACAATGACTGGCTATAACTATCCAACTCTGCTTCCCGGAAAGACGTATTACATCAATGTCTGGAACAAGAATCAGGATGGCAGCACTTCATGTTTTGTCGGATCATGTCCTATACTGATAACGATGAATGCTTCCAAGTAAGACTCTCTTGCCTGTCAAGCCGCATGGCGAAGACCCCGCGAAAGCGGGGTTTTTGTTGAATCAAAATGTTTTTGAAAGAAGGAAAGGTAAAAGAAATGTTTTGCAATAACGGATTTTGTCGGAAACTGATGGTGGGGCTGGCCAGTGTTTTTTTGATGACGCTCGGCCAGAGCCTGTGGGCGCAGGAAAAAAACGATGATCCTCTGCTCGCCAAGAATGCGTGGGCAGAAGTGAGGAAGAGCGATTACGAAGCGGCGATTTCGCGCTTTCCGGATAACGTGAAAGCCCAGCTTGCCACAGATCAGAAGTCGATCATCAAGATTTTGTCGCGCCTCTTGCGGGACAAAACGCTGGCGGCGCAGGCGCGCGCCGACAAGCTCGATCAGGATGCGAAGGCAAAAGCCTGGCTCGCCTCGGAGAACGACAAGCTCTACGCCAAGTTGCGCATGGATAAGATCGAGCAGGAAGCGGGAGAAGCTTGGGCGAAGAAGGAAGCGGATTACGCGGCGCGGGCGCAGGAGATTTATCTTGCCAACAAGAAAAAGTATGAAATTCCGGAGCAGATTCAGGCCAAGCATCTTCTTTTCGGCCTCAAAAATTACAGCGAGGAAGAAGGGTTGAAGCTGGCGCAGGAAGTCAAAGCGAAAATTGCGGCGGGAGAAGATTTCGGCAAGGTTGCCGAACAATTTTCTGACGATAAAGGATCGGCAAGCAAAATGGGAGAACTGGGTTGGTTCTCCTCCGATCAGATGGTTCCCGAATTTTCCAAGGCGGCATTTGCGCTCAAGAAAGTGGGCGATGTGAGCGAGCCGGTGCTGTCGAAATTCGGCTGGCACTTGATTCTTCTCGAAGGGAAAAAAGAAGCGAGGCAGCGGCCTTTCGAGGAAGTCAAAAAAGAGATCATGGATGAGCAAAAGCAGAAGTTCGTTCAGGATTACATGAACGACGAGATGGACAAAGCAGGAAACGACCCCACGACGGTTCTCAATGAGAAGGAGATCGACGCTTTGTACGTCGAGCCGATTTCACGCGAAAAACTTCTGGAGTTGGTCAAGGAAGTAGAAAGCGGAAAAATGAAAAAAGATGTGAAAAGCGACGCAAAAAGCGATAAATGAGGCTTGCAGAGAAGAGTACAGGGGCGGCATTTTGCCGCCCTTTTCTTATGCCTTGACTGTTGTGGACGGCGTTGCTCTTGCGCCCTAACCAAAGCGCTTGACGCATTGTAATCTATGGATTACACTCATTTCATTGTCCTGCTGTGCGGTGGCGAGAAGAGGGCACAGAAGGCCGACATCAAGCGAGCGATCGAACTGGCGCAAGGTTGGAAGGAGTAACTCATGGGAAAAATTCCGAAAGGTTTTAGTCGCTGGGATGTTGTCGAACATCTCAAAACAGATGAAGACTTGCAGAACTATTTGGATGCCTGTTTCGAGGAAGATCCCGGCGACGGAAGCCTCGTTCGCGCCGCGCTTGGCGATATTGCCCGTGCGCGCGGCATGGCGCAGCTTGCCCGCGATACGGGGCTGGCGAGAGAGGGGCTTTACAAAGCGCTCTCCGCCGAGGGCAATCCGGAGTTTTCCACGGTGATGCGGGTCATTCAGGCGCTTGGGTTGAAATTGCATGTTGAGCCGAATCATGCGGCGCCTGTCGGTTAAGGGCGCAGACCTTAATCCATCTTTCTTTTGAGTGTGTAAAATACACAGCATGGACGGCGCAAAAAATATCATGAGATACGAGACAAGAAGATGAATTTCGCTTGCGTTCTTCCCATCCCACAGGCTGATTGAACATGTTTAACCTGTACAGCAGCCTCTGGAAAAACAGAAGCCTGATCAAATCGCTGGTCGTGCGCGAGATCGCGGGGCGTTATCGCGGTTCGGTGATGGGCGTTTTGTGGTCGTTCTTTTTGCCAGTGTTGATGTTGGCGGTTTACACGTTCGTTTTCAGCGTGATTTTCAAGGCGCGCTGGAATACGGGCAGTGATTCAAAAACGGAATTCGCATTGATTCTGTTTGCGGGGCTTCTGGTGTTCAACTTTTTTTCGGAGTGCGTCAATCGCGCCCCCGGTTTGATTCTGGCCAACACGAGTTACGTCAAAAAAGTGGTTTTTCCGCTGGAGATTTTGCCGGTGGTGACGTTGGGCACGGCGTTGTTTCATTGTGCTGTCGGCTTGCTGGCGTGGCTTCTTTTTTACGCGATTTTCTTCGGGGTACCGCCATTGACGGCGTTGCTCTTCCCCATCGTTTTGTTGCCGCTTCTTTTTTTGACAGCCGGATTCAGTTGGTTGCTGGCTTCGCTGGGCGTGTTCTTGCGAGACGTGGCGCAGGTGGTCGGCGTAATCACGACGGTGTTGATGTTTTTGTCGCCGATTTTTTATCCGACTTCGGCGCTACCCGAAAGTTTTCAGAAGGTGTTGTTGTTGAATCCGCTGGCGTTGATTATCGAGCAAACGCGGGGCGTTTTGATTTTCGGACAGGTGCCGTCTTGGGGAATGTATTTTCTTTTGTTGCTGGGCAGTATCGCCATTGCCTGGCTGGGTTATGCGTGGTTCCAGAAGACGCGAAAGGGGTTCGCTGATGTCCTCTGAAGTGTCGATCAAAGTCGAAAATTTAAGTAAGTGTTATCAGATTTACGGACGACCGCGCGATCGTTTGCTGCAAATGTTGATGCGCGGGCGGCGACAATATTTCCAAGAGTTCTGGGCGCTGCGCGATATTTCTTTTGAGGTGCGGCGCGGCGAAACCATCGGGATCATCGGGCGCAACGGCAGCGGTAAATCGACGTTGTTGCAGTTGATCTGCGGCACGTTGACGCCGACGACAGGAACGGCGGAAGCGAAAGGACGCGTCGCCGCGCTCCTGGAGTTGGGCGCGGGTTTCAATCCCGAATTCACCGGGCGGGAGAATGTTTATCTTGCTGCCGGTTTGTACGGTTTGAACCGCGAAGAAATCGACGCGCGTTTCGAGAACATCTGCGAGTTCGCGGACATCGGCGAATTCATCGAGCAGCCGGTGAAGACGTACTCAAGCGGGATGTTCGTGCGTTTGGCGTTCGCGGTGATCGCGCACGTCGATGCGGATGTTTTGGTAATCGACGAAGCGTTGTCGGTCGGCGATGCGTATTTCGTGCAGAAGTGCATGCGCTTTTTGCGCCAGTTCATGGAGAAGGGAACCTTGCTTTTTTGCACGCACGACATCGGCGCGGTGATCAATTTGTGCAAGAAAGCCATTTGGATCGATCACGGCAAAATGGTGATGATGGGCACCCCGAAAAAAGTTTCGGAGAGTTATCTCGCCGCGCTGTGCGCTGTTCCTGAAATACCGGCGGCGGTTGAAGAGGTAACGGAAACAGCGACCGAGCAAACGGCGGGAACATCAACAAGCGACGAATACCGCGACGCGCGCGAGCCGCTCATCAATGCGTCCAATCTTCGCAACGAGATGGAGATTTTGCAATTCGATCCTGATCGTCCCGCGTTCGGCGCGGGCGGCGCCAAAATTGTTTCGGTGCGGCTTCTCGATAGAATGAGCCGGCCACTGGCGTGGCTGGTGGGCGGTGAAGACGTGGTTTTGGAGATTCGCACGCAGGCTCAGCAAGAGTTAGCGCGCCCTATCATTGGTTTTCTTTTTCGTGATCGCTTGGGGCAATCGGTGTTTGCCGATAACACTTATCTTTCCTATCAGGGCAAGGAATTGTCAGTGCAACCGGGAGAAATATTGACAGCGCGTTTTGAGTTTCGGATGCCGATCATGCCCAGAGACAAGTACAGTATCGCCGTTTCCATCGCCGAAGGCACACAGGAACAGAACATCCAGCACCACTGGATACACGATGCGCTCATGATCGAGGTACACGCCAGTGTGGTTTGTTTGGGATTGATCGGCATACCGATGAAAAAAATCTTTTTGGGAAAAGAGTGATGAAGGTTTGTAAAGAGGCAGATGTAAAATCGGCCATCAAGGTGGGCTATGTCGTCAATGCTTGATTTCACCGGCGAGCGATTTGTTCCGGGCATTCCGGGGGAGATCGTTTACGAGCATTGGCATCGCTACGCCTTTGCGCAAACATTGGCGCGCGGACGGCGCGTTCTCGATGTCGCTTGCGGCGAAGGTTACGGCGGCGCCTTGCTGGCGGCGAGCGCGTTGTCGGTGACCGGCATCGACATCAGCGACGAAGCGGTGCAACATGCGTCAGAGCGTTATGGCAACGCACATCCCAACCTTCGGTTTTTACAAGCGTCGGCGGCATCGCTGCCGTTGGAAGATCACAGCATTGACGTGATCGTTTCTTTTGAAACGATCGAACATTTGCCGCAATCGTTGCAAGCGCCGATGATCGAAGAATTCGCGCGCGTGCTGGCGCCGGACGGTATTTTGATTTTGTCGTCACCCAATCGCCCCGAGTATTCGCCGCCGGGAACGCCGCCCAATCCGTTCCATGTTTATGAGATGGATCGAAAAGAGTTGGATGATCTGTTGACGCCGTTTTTTCCGTCGCAGATGTGGTTGTCGCAGCGGCTGTGGTTCGGTTCGACGCTTTGGCGCGAACCGGTTTCGGTGAGCGGCGCAACGTCAGCGCAAGTGTGGCAACAACAGAAGGACGGAAAAATTGCGGCGGCGGAATTGCCGGCGGCCAAGTATTTTTTGGTGGTGGCGGCACGGAGCGAGAAGGCGGCGCTGCCGTCGATCCCCGAATTGTCGCTGTTTTCGGATGCGGGCGAAGAAGAACTCAAGCGACTTTATTTTCAGTCGGCGGAAGTGTTGCGGCTCGACGGCTTGGCGCTGAAGCAGAGAAAGAATCTGGAAGATCAGGCGGAAAAGCTGCAACTGTTAGACGGAAAGCTTCAGAAGCGTGATGGAGAAATCAAGCTGTTGGAGTGTTCTCTGCAAGAAAAAGAGGCGCTCTTGCGTTATCGAGAGAGTTTGAAGGGGTGGTTGCGTTTGCCTCTTTCGCGTTTACGGCAGCGTTTTTTGGCGCAACCCGAAGCGGCGTCACCAGCGCCGGCAAACAAAGAAACGCCTCCCAAATTGTCGGCAACCGCTGGCGTCGATATTATCGTGCCGGTGTACAACGCGGCGGCGGATGTTGAGCAATGCGTGGCGTCCGTTCTGGAAAAAACTTCCGGCGATTATCGCCTGATTCTGATTGACGATGCTTCGCCTTCTCCTGCCATCGATCAATTGTTTGAACGCTGGCAGCAAGAGAACGTGCCACAGAGAATATTGTTGCGCAATGAAGTCAATCTCGGTTTTACGGGAACGGCTAATCGAGGCATGAAGTTTTCGCAACGCGATGTCGTTTTGCTCAACTCCGACACTATTGTCACGACCGGTTGGCTGGAAGCGTTGCGGCGTTGCGTTGCTTCGGAGGATCGCATCGGCACGGCGACGCCGTTTTCAAATAACGCCGAAATTTGTTCGTACCCTCGTTTCTGCATGGACAACGGCTGGCCGGAAGGGAAAGACCCTGAGCCGACTCGCGCGGCGTTGGCGCGGGCGGCGGCGCCGTCTTACCCCGATATTCCGACGGGCGTCGGGTTTTGTCTTTACATCAAACGCGCGGCACTCGACAACATCGGCTTTTTTGACGAAGCGTTCGGCGCCGGTTATGGCGAAGAAAACGATTTTTGTATGAGGGCGAAAGAGGCGGGGTTTCGCAATGTGTTGTGCGATGACGCTTTCGTCGTCCATCTCGGCGAACGCTCGTTCGAGGGCAGAAAACAGGAATTGGGCGGGCGCAACATGGCGGTGTTGCTCGACAAGCATCCCGAGTATCTCGATGTTGTCAGCCGATTCATCGAACGCGATCCGTTACGATCTCTTCGGGTGATGGCGCAACTGGAAGAAGATAAAGCAAACATTCCCAAACAAGCGGTGCTTCACCTTTTTCATACGCACGACGGAAGCACCGAAGGGGGCACGGAGTTTCATGCGCGACAGTTGATTAAAAATTCGCCGCCGGGCTGGCGACACTACGTTGCCATCATCGATAACGATCAGTGGCAGATCGAGCTGGCGATGAAAGACGGGATGAAGCCCGCCATACTGGGCGTGACGCGCTGCGAGGATGAATCGCTGGAATCGTTTATCGAGCAGTTGTGCGGAAGTCTGGACGTTGGCTTCATTCATGCGCACAATATCTCCGGTTGCCGCGAAGGTCTTTTGTCGGCGTTGCCGAAGTTGTTGATTCCCTACGGCTATACGATTCACGATCTCAGCTTTGTGTGTCCGCTGATTACGTTTTTGGGGCCTGACGAGCGGTATTGCGGCGGGCAAGCGGATGCGGCGTTTTGCCAGCGCTGTCTCCGACGGAAGGAGCGTTTTTCACCTATCGATATTTCGGCATGGCGGCAAGCGCACGAAGCCTTTGTACAAAAAGCGAGTTTCATCATTGCGCCGTCGCGCTGGGCCGGAGAAATGTTTGAGCGTTATTTTCCGAGCGCGAAGGTGAAGCGGATCGAACATGCGATCCCGGCGAATCCGGTTCCTTCCCGTGGCTTGAGCGCGTTGGTGTTTGCGGATGAGCAATGGCCGACGGTAGCGGTGTTGGGCGCGGTGGGGCCGGACAAAGGCGCGCGTCGCCTGGAACGTTTGGTGGCATTGGCGACAGAGGCGAACGCGGCGGTGCGTTTTGTTTTGATCGGTTATCTCGATCGACAGCACGGCCCCTGGCAAAGCGACGACGGACGCTTTCTGGTACACAGCTACTATGCGCCCAACGATTTGCCGACGCTGATGGATTATTACGATGTGAAACTGGTGCTTTATCCTTCGGCGGGGCCGGAGACGTTTTGCTACACGCTGTCTGAAGCATGGCAAGCCGGGCGACCGGCGTTGGTGCCGCCGTTCGGCGCGTTGGCCGAGCGCATGCAAGCGAACGATGCCGGCTGGATCATGAGTGATGCGGAGTGGGCGGACGAAGCGCTGATGTTGCAACGCATTCTGGCGATTCTCGGTTCTAACGAACGTGAGGCGTTGCAGGAAAAAGCCATGCGCGCGCGTGGTGTTCCGTTGCCGACGATGGAAGCGATGGTGGCGGCGACGGTGGCGTGTTATACGCAAGCGTTGGCGACAACGCCGCCGCGCACGTCGGAAAGACCGACGTTTGCGAAGTCGAGAATACGCGATGCGTTGGGCTATGTGGGTCACGTTTCGGCGACGCGCGAAGCGAATGCGGAGCAGCAACCCTCATGGTTGCCGCGTTTTCGGCGAACGTTGGCGGGGCGTGCGTTGCATGCCGTTCTGCCGCGGCGAGTGATTGACGGTTTGAAAAGAATGATCGGGAGGTAACGGTTCGTGGCGGAAGAAAAAGTTCAATGGTTGGCGCGCGGCAAGGAACATCGGGCGCAGCGAATGTTGGCGGATGCTGTTTGGTGTTTCGAGATGGCCGTCAAAGAACCGGCTTCTTCGCAAGAAGCGTATTTTCTGCTTGGCAGCGTTTGGTGGGAACTCGGCGATGTCAATAAAGCGTATGCGGTTTGGCGGCAAGGTTACGCGAAGCATCCGGCCGCGTTGCCTTGTTTGCAAGCGATGAGCGAAGTGCGGCTTTTCTTTGGCGACGTGACGGGTGCGGCGGAGCACGCCGCCGCGGTGCTCAAAGTTCAGGCGAATGAACCGCGCGCGGAAACGCTGAATGCGATCGCGGCGGCAATGCGGGGCGATGCGGCGCAGTGGGAAAAGCTGGAACAATGGGCGGGAGAACGTCAAGCCATTTTTTGCGATCCGGCTTTTGCGCGGGCGCTGGCAAGCGCTTTGAACATGAGCGATGCCGTGGAAGATGCGACGACGGAAAACGCGATGACCAGGGCAAAACAGCGTTTCTCTGAAAAGTGTTTGGCGATGGAAGCCTCTTGGCCGCCGGTGTTGAGAATGGCGATGTTGAGCAAGGTTTTGTTGTTACCGTATCAGCGCGCGGTTTATGTTGACAAAGCGCAAGCGCTTTTCGACGAAGGCGTTTTAGAGCAGGACAGCGACGGCATTCGTTCGCTGGCGCTCGTCTTGCGGCAGGTCGGATGTATCGATGCGGCAAAAGCCTTTTTTCAATGGTACGGCGAGATTCAGGAAGCGATCTACGCCAGACGAAAACAGCAAACCGAAGTGTTGCCGTTGCAGTGGCAGCGGCGCACGGCCGGGGAAAAGTTGCGGGTGTCGTGGTTGTTGCCGACGTGGAGCGAAAGCAGCGACGATGTTAAAAAGCGTTTGTCGACGTTGTTGTCGTTGCCTGATGAACTCGATGTCTGGGTGTTGGGAGACGCGGCGCCGTGGCAAACTTTTCTTGACGCTGAAGCAAAAGCGGTGGCAGCGACTGGCACAAAAACTGTGCGCTCGCTTCCGGCATCTCCGGCAATGCTGTTGAATTTGTTTGACTACGATATGTTGATCGACTTTGCCGGAATGTCCTGGTCGATGGAAACGTTTTTCATCGAGCGACCGGCGCGTCAGGTGTGGGCGTTTGTCGAAGAGCAAAAAGGGCTGGAAGGATTGTCGTGGTGGAATCGTGTTTTCAAAACGGCGCAGGATGTGAAGGATGCGTTGACGTTGATGCGGCGGAATTTGCCGCCGTCGGCGATGCTTTCGGCGCGTGAATTCATCGAGAAAAAAGATGAAGCGCTGAAAGCGCATCAGCAAGGCGATTGGGCAACTGCGCGCGCGACGGACGAAATTTTGTTGAACGATCAGCCGGAGATGGCGTTGTTGCATTACTTGTCGGGAATGCTGGCGCGCGACAGCGGCAACAAAGAGGAAGCGGTCGAACATCTTTCACATACCGTCGTTGCATTGCCCGGCTACGCCAAACCGATTCAAACGATGGCCGACTTTTTGCTCGAAGAAAATCCTGAACAAGCGCAAGCGCTGGTTGAAAAAGGGTTGTCGCTGATGCCGACAGCGCCAGGGCTTCGTCACATGGCGGGAAAAATCGCGGTGCGTCGCGGCGAAAGCGCGAAAGCGGAAGCGATTTTCCGAGACCTTTTGTTGGCCATGCCGACGAATGGCGAAGTGCATTTCGATCTGGGGAATGTGTTGCAGCGAAGCGGTCAGCAGAGAGAAGCGATGCGTTCTTATCAGCGGGCGCTTTTGTTCGAGCCGGATTTGCTGAACGCGCATTTTAATTTGGGACAATTGTTGCGTGAACAAGGGCAACTCGATGCGGCAAGTCGCGCTTACCGGTATGTGCTTTCAAAACAGCCGAAGCATGTTAGCGCCTACACGCTTTTGGGCAATATTCTGGCGGCGAGCGGGAAGTTGCGAGAGTGGTTTGAGAATTTTAGGCAGTTTCAAACGCATTGCCCGCAGTCTATCGCGATGGCTTCGCAGGGATTGGACGCTTGTCAATTCATGGGTGATTTCAAGGGCGTCGATTTTTTTCTCGACGGTTTGCGAAGAGGGATTTTCAAAGCGGAAAACGACGCCGAACTGATCGACGTGATGGGTTTGTTGTTGTTTCAGCTTTTGTCTTTCGACATCGAGCCGGAGCTTTCACTGCGTTTGGCCAAGAGCTACGATGCGGCGATGCAACGGGTGTTCGGAGCGACGTTGCCACGCGCACAAAAAAGAAGGCCGGGGAAAATTCGCGTTGGTTATTTGTCGGCGGATTTGTGGGATCATGTGATGGGGCGGATGGTGTGGCAGGCCGTGCAACACCACGACAAAGAAAAATTTGAGCTGTTCTTTTATTCTTTGAACGGGCGGCAGGATTCGGTCACCGAGCAATTCCAGCAACTTGCCGATCATTTTCAGTTTTTGCCAAGAGCAGAAGATCGTGAACTGGCAAATCAAATCAGCGCCGACGATCTCGACATTCTGGTGGATTTATCGGCAAATACCGGAGGCGCCGAGCCGGAAATTCTGGCATTGAAACCGGCGCGGGTGCTGATCACGCATGTGGCGAGCGCGGGGACGGTCGGTTTGTCGGCCATCGATTTCAAGTTGACCGACCACGATGCCGATTTGCCGGAAATGCAGTCTTATCAGATCGAAACATTTTTACCGATGCAAGGGTGCGTTTACCCTTACGTGCGGATTGAAGCCGCGGCGGAACACCCTTATCATCGGGACGCTTTGGGCATTGCGCAAGATGCGGTGTTGATCGGCGCGTTTGTGGCGCCGAAGAAAATGTCGGCAAGATGCATGGCGTTGTGGAGGCAGGTGCTGGAGCAAATTCCGAAAGCCAAGCTGGTGTTTTCGCCGCTTTCGCCGGCTTCGGCTTATGTTCCGGCTTACCAAAACGTGATGAGAAGCGCGGGCATTGGTGATGATCGCTATCTTTTTTTGTCGCCGCCGCCGGACAAGGCGCTGCGGCAAGCGAGATACGCCATCATTGATTTTGTATTGGATACGATGCCTTACGGCAACGTGAACGGCGCGTTGGAACCGCTGAACGCCGGAGTGCCGATCATCACGCTGGTCGGGCGGCGTCACGGCGAGCGGTCAACGTATTCGATTCTGAAAAACTTGGGCGAAACGCGGACCATCGCGCAAAGCGGCAGAGAGTACGTCGAAATCGCCAAGCGCTTGAGTGAGGATCGCGCGTTCATGGCGGACGTGCGCGCCGGGATACGGCGCGGGCTGGAGCATTCGCCTTTGGTGGATATGGCGCAGCATTGCCGACACCTCGAAGAGGCATATCTTCGAGCGCTTGAAATGAAAGCGCCGGAGGTGTTGGGTTCGCAGGCGTAAGGGCGGCAGAAAGCCGCTCTTACGGAGTTTGAGCCGGTTGGGGCGTGTCAGAAAGTTCCGTCCGAAACTTCCGACGCCAGATGATAATGATCCACGGCGGCAGCAGCGGCGCCGTGGTCAGCAACAGGCGCTCGGGTTGGATCGCGCCGAACAACCCTGAGAAAAGAGTCGGCAGCGCGATAATGGTCATCGAGATCAGCATGCCGCCCCACACAATGAGAGACAGCGGCGCGATTTTGTTTTGAAGGCTCTCGCGCCATCCAATAACCGTGATGGCTAACGCGGCAAGCCAGAGAAGGTGCCAGTTTTCTTCGGTGATGAAACGGGTCAACCAGGTGTCGGGATCGGCGTCGAAGTGAAGGCTCGCCAGCGCGGGCGACAGCGACGCGCCCGCTTGGGTCAACATCAAAAGTCCCGCGATGGTGACGGCGGGAAGCGCCAGCGCCAAAGGGCGCGTGGTCTTGGGAAGAAGAATGCAGACGAGCGCCGGCAGTAACAACACCAGCCACAAGTAAGCTGTCGGCCACAAAGTCGCGGCGATGAGCGCAAAGAGCGCCGCGCCCAGCAAGTCGCGCCATTGTTTGGAGTGCGCCCAGCGCACCAGCGACAACGCTGCCAAAGTATAAGCGCCGGCCAGCGGCAAATCGGGCAGACCGGCCAGCGCGACATGGGTGTTGATGAGCGGCAGCGACGCGACGAGCCAAGCGGCGATCAGTGACGCGAAAGCGCCGACGCTCTGACTGCGCATGAAGCCGAACACAGCGAGCGTCAGCGCCAGCAACATGCTCCACCAGGGCAGGTTCATCAACACGTCGTTCCATTCGCCGATGGCAAGACACATCCACGTTTGCAACAGCGGCAAGGTAACGGGAAGGTTCGGCGCGTTGTCGAAATAAACATGACCGCCAAGCCAAGCGGCGCTGTCGCCGAAAGGCGCAATGGTTTTCAGCCCGAAGAAGACATGCGCTTTCGACGCCCATTGAATCGAAGCCTCCCACGGAAAGAGCGGGCGCAGCGACACTTCAAAAAACAGCAAGCCGAAGCGCAAGACGAGCCAAGCGAGAAGCGCAAAAAAGAGGTAGCGCGTCCATTGGGAAAGCGGGCAGATAGGGCAATTCGCTCTGGGGTTTTGCAGAGGCGCGCGCTTCCAGCCGATGAAAGCCGCCAACACGGCGATCAATAACAAAGGCAGCGCGATCACGATGAAGCCGAAGGGAACGCCGAGAAGCGCGTACAAGCGCATCAAACACGTTACCAACCAATAGCCCGCAAAAGCGCCGACGCCCAAGTGCCAGGCGATTTCTCCCGGCGCGTTGATCACAGTGCGCGCAGCATGACGTGGCGACATCAGCGCCGAAACGGCGTACAGCAAGGCGACGCCGGTCAACCACGGCAAGAGCAAAGCAATGAGCGCAAGAAGCCAAGTCATGGTGTCAACTCAAAAAGGGCGGAACCCGCGTCGATCACTTTGGCGTCGGCGGAAAGCTCGACGCCGGAAGGCAGGCGAAGTTTTTTTCCGGCGGCATCGTATTGAACACCGCGTTGTTGAAAGACGAGCAAGTAATCGCCGGGGCGCAGCGCGGCGGGCGCTTGCGTTGTATTGAGATCGTAGAACACTTGATGCGGATAAAGATGGTAGGCGGCGCGGCTTCGCAAGTAAGCCGCTTCGGCCATGATGAAAATGCGCGTCGAGGTCGCCGGCAATTCGGCGCGCGCTTTTTCGATGAAGGCAAAGAGCGCGCCGTCTTCGGCGGCCAGATGTTTTTGTGTCCAATCTTTGCCGCCGTAAGTCTGCCACGTTTGCGCGGCTTGCTGCGTCAGTTGTGTCGTCCAGCGAAGGTCGAGTACCAGCCAGCCCATACAGAAGAGCGCCATTCCGCTATAGAGCCAGTAGCGCGGCATGGTGCGCGGGAAGTCGAGAAGACGATCGTTCCAGCGTCGCCAGAGAAGCAGCGCGCCTGCGCCGACGAACAGCAACACTAAGGTAGCAATGAGCAGCAACGCTAACGGAAGAGCGCTCGGATCGTTCAGTTGAAAAAAAGAAGTGCCGCGCCAGCCGCTGGTGCTGTTCCACTCTTTAATGCGCAGTCCCAACGTTTCGAGCGCGTCCATCGAATGGGCGCGGAGGCTCTCTACGGTAAACGGTTGCGGCGCAGGTAATTGCAGCGCCAGAGCGAGACTGAGCACATTGCCGACCCAGCCGCTTTCGTGGGCGACGGTGATCGGCAGCAAGCGGCCGTTCTCAACCACCACATCCATTTGATTCTGCGTGTTGGGCGCGTAATCGGTGCGCCATAAAAGTTTGGCGACGGCGCCGTCGGGAAGGTCGGAAACCGTCCAGATCAAGACAGGATAGTTGCGCGCCGGGAAATGATCGTTGACCACCAGCACCGCCAGCCCGTTGGTTTCGGGCGTGAAATGCGCCTGACCGTTCTTCGCGCCGAGAAAGGCGCCACGGGTTGCCTTGATGTCGGATGCCGACCAGGTTTTGACGGGGGCGCGGGAAAACCACGCGCCCGGCAGCGTCCAGACCAGATAGGCCAGCGTTACTATGAATAAGGAGGCGACGAACAAAAGAAACAACCCGCCCAGAAAACGGCCTGAGGCAATATCAAAAGGAGCAGGCGCGGGGGCTTCCTGCAAGGGCAGAGGGGGCGAAGCGGGCGGCAGAGTCATGATAAAAAAATAGGTGCGGGCGTTCCATCCCGCCCAAGCGCCATCATACAATGCAATGAGGTCGGCGGGATGTAAGCCCGTCGGCGGCTGGTTGTGGCTTGATTTATCGGTGTTTTTACATTGTCCTAACTTTTTTGTGTCAGGGGTGTTGCAAAAGAAAATTAGGTGTGCCATAATCCCATTTCTTCGCCGCTGAAACATTGATTCGGTGGCGGTTCTTTAAGAAGATGGCGATTGATAGGTGTGGGTGCTGCTATGCCCTGCAAAGCAAATTCCGGTTGGCGCAAGTCGGCAGGGTTTGATGAGCGGGCAGGTTTTAAAGAAAATAGTAGTACTCATACGAAGAACGCAAGTGTGACCGTCGAGAGATGGTCAGTCTTAACTGATTTCGAATGAGTTTATCAAGCAGAGATTAGACTGAAGAGTTTGATCCTGGCTCAGATTGAACGCTGGCGGCATGCTTTACACATGCAAGTCGAACGGCAGCGCGGGAGCAATCCTGGCGGCGAGTGGCGAACGGGTGAGTAATGCATCGGAACGTGCCCCGTAGTGGGGGATAACCAGTCGAAAGACTGGCTAATACCGCATATGCTCTACGGAGGAAAGCGGGGGATCGCAAGACCTCGCGCTATGGGAGCGGCCGATGTCCGATTAGCTAGTTGGTAGGGTAAAGGCCTACCAAGGCGACGATCGGTAGCTGGTCTGAGAGGATGATCAGCCACACTGGGACTGAGACACGGCCCAGACTCCTACGGGAGGCAGCAGTGGGGAATTTTGGACAATGGGGGCAACCCTGATCCAGCCATGCCGCGTGAGTGAAGAAGGCCTTCGGGTTGTAAA